>NZ_JAAITI010000069.1 GCF_013304735.1 Blautia luti | reverse complement strand
TTTTCCTCCCTTATTCATTTGTGGCATAAAAACACCTCCTGAAATTCCGATTTTAATGTCTCTATTATACCATAATGATACTATTATAAAAAAGGAAAAAGAGCTCCTTCGAGCTCTTTTGATTCAGTTCTGTAAACTTGAAGTTGTCTTTCTGCTTATTTACTCAACATCAAATTCAGCCGCCAAATAATGCGGTGTTCCGTCCTTTGCCTTCATTTCTAATACTACACGATAGATTCCCGCCTCCAAGCGAGTTCCATAATAATCATATTTTTGAACAATACTTCCCTGCAAGCCCGTACTGTCTCCACCCAATGAGAATTCTAAATTATTAAAAGAAAATATATCCTGCGAATATGTCAAACGATACCATTGCCCGTCAATGTGGCGTTCGAGATACTCAAAGCCAGGACTACCATCCTCACCGAAGGAATAGATTTCTTTAGAATTCGCAGTAACAGCCCAGCGAATGGTATATCCCTTAAACGGAGACCATGTGGGCTTTTCAATGGTCAATTCAAAGCCGTCAACCTGATTGACAGGATAAGAGACTGGTTCTCCAAGAGTAATCAAAAATAAACACATTTTGCTATTTGATTAAACTCACTCTGTCAACCGCAATCGCTCCACAACTGGAAGGTTAACGTCAGTTTTGTAGACCCATATAGGCACAATAAGGCAGATTAGCAACACCAGTCCAGACACCAGCACCAGTGGGATAAATGGATAGGAGAAAACAGCATAATAGGCCACTTTACTAAAAATCATATATAGCAAGATGAAGATTGCTGTTCCAATGGTGACTGCAAGGGAAAGGGAAACGCCCCAATAATAGAAACCTTCCATAAATAGCATTCGTTTGATTTGTCGCTTTGTCATTCCAATGCTTTCAAGAACAGCTAATTCATAGCGCCGAGTATTTACATTGACAACCATTGTATTGACAAAGTTCATGACACCAACAAGCAGCAGAATCACGGACAACCCTGTTCCTAAAACCTTTACTGTAATGAGATATTCCTGCATTTCTTCTCGCCGTTCATATCGGGATATAATATCAATGTTAGCTTGTGATGCGGTGATTTGCTTTAATTCTTGCAGTATACTTTCGTCATGTTGACCATCCGTATCAAAGGCCACGCGGAACACTCTATATTGCGGAAAGAGTTCTTTCAAAGCTGTTTGACTAATATACAAATCAGGAGCCGTCCCTCTCTCATTGCTTCCTCCTGCTCGAAACCCTTCATTCAAATAACCGTTCGCTACAATAAAGGAATGCTGTCCGTTCTGCGTCTGGATTGTTATTTCCTGCCCCGGCTGAATAAGGTCTTCTACTGTTTTGGACAGCAGCACAACCTTTCCTTGTTCAAAGGCAGACGTGTCAATAGGCAAGTTTAAGGTTTTATTGATTTCTTCCAAATATGCACTGTCAATTCCAAAAACCCCGCTAAAAAAGTTTTGCTGATAATTTTCTAATTCTGCCGGATCAGAAAAATCAATGCCGTTTACTCCGTCTAATGACGCAAGAAACTCGTGAAATACAGCATCGTCATATACAACATCTGCTGCTACTTGAGGATAAGGTGCATAGGTCAACCTCAAATTCTCAATGCCGTCAAGCTGACCAATCTCTGAAACCATTTCGCTGGAAATTAAATCTTCTCTTTCGTGGATACTATATGTGAGTGCAAAATCGCTTACTCCCCATTGGCTCACATAATTCTCCGGGCTTAAACCATGTAATAGCCCTGTGACGACAAGGAACAAGGAAAGGCCGAAAAAAAGCGATGCAAAAACAAGGGTTGTACTCTTAGCATTACGAAAGACATTGTTCCATGCCATTCTGGACAACTTCATTTTGCTACAATTTCTGGCGCTGCTCTTTGTGCTGGCTGCTGTATATTGGAGTGCTGCTATTGGTGAAACATTTCCGGCAATTTTGGCGGGCTTCATGCTTGCAATCATAACGGTAATGAACGTAAATATGGCCGCTCCTATGAAAATAAACGGCGAAAAAGATACTTTTGTTCCCACATCAGAATTTGTTGAATACATCATATTCAGGAAGTAAGGAACAATGCCAAAGGAAACAACCGCACCAAGTAACAGACCAATCGGAATACCAATACAAGAGATTCTGATTGCCTGCTTATAGATAATTCTCTTTATCTGCCTTTGGGTCGTTCCAATCGTTTTAAGACGGCCATAGAATTGCACATCTTTTACGACAGAGACATAAAGAATATTATAAATCAGCAGATAGCCGCTAAAGGATATAAAAACTGCTAAAATTATTACAGCTAAAATAATAGTTCCACCATTTGCCTGTTCTAATGGTACAATTTCAAATGTTTGCCCTTCTGTAAAGTCAATCTCACGCCGCAATCTTTCACAGTTTTTGTCAGCATTATCATTGCCTTGAAAACGGATCATTGCCGTAACACTATTATCCAGTGATACATTTAAGCTATCCTTAAAAGCGGATGAAACATAAACATAACCACGATTATTTGTGCGCATTGGAATGTAGTCCGTATAGTAGCCCGACAGCAAAAAGGTGTCTGAGACATAATTATAGCTATCGCCAATTTGGTACGACAACACAATCTCCATCCCTATTTGCGGATCAGAAATGCCCATCTGTTCAAGCACCCATGTAGGTAGCATAATTTCGTTTTTACTTGATGGGTAATTTCCTACAACACTTGATATAGTAGGCAGACGGTGGGTTCCCCACTCGGTATCATCTATCCAAACTATACCTAATCTCGCATTTTGCAGTTGCTCTGTATCAACACTGCCTAAACGCTGCTGTATACCTACGTCAAGGACAAGGTTTGATTTTGAAATTTCAACCAACTGATTTTCTGTTACATTTGTGATTCCGACATCAGCGGTAGTTCCCATTAACCGAATTTGTTGCATTTGGTAGGTTTCAAAGTAACTAAAACCAATACTGAATGTCGCAGTTATCATAAATGCAGTTAGCACAAGAGCAATGATTGCAAATAAATTACGCTGCCGTTCACGATGCAAACTGCGCTTTGCCAGCTTCTTTTCAATGTCACTGGTATCATTTTCAAAAGGCCATGTCATAGCTTGCCACCTCCTTATTCCACAATCCTGCCATCCTCAATGCGGACAATCCGATCTGCAAGGCGGGCTATGTCGTCATTGTGGGTAATCATTACAACGGTTTGCCGGAACTCCGCGCTGGTGCGCTTGATAAGTCCCAGCACCTCGGCGCTGGTCTTGCTGTCAAGGTTACCGGTTGGCTCATCGGCCAGCACAATAGCCGGTTTGGTAATCAGAGCGCGGGCAATCGCCACACGCTGCTGCTGTCCGCCGGATAGATTGTTCGGCATATTTTTCAGTTTATCTTCCAGCCCCAGTAGGTGAACAATTTCGTCCAAAAACTTCTGATCCACCGTGTCCCCGTCCAACTCCACCGGCAGGACAATGTTCTCATACACATTCAAGATGGGAACAAGGTTATAGTTCTGGAAGATAAAGCCGATGTTGCGGCGGCGAAAGATGGTAAGCTGCTCGTCGTTCTTCTTTGCCAGTTCTTCGCCTCGGACAATCACGGTTCCGCTGGTGGGAGTGTCCAACCCGCCCATCATGTGAAGCAGGGTGGACTTGCCGCTACCAGAGGTTCCCACAACAGCCACAAACTCGCCGTCCTCCACGGAGAAATTTACGCCGTCAAGGGCGCGGGTAATGTTCGGTTCTGTACCGTAATACTTTTTCAGGTCAATCGTCTGTAAAACGCTCATATTCAAAACTCCTTTCAAGGCTTCCTACCTGTTGATAAGTGTATTGTAAAACCCAAATGTCCGCGAAATGTTACAGCGGCTAAAAAAACTCATTGAAAATTGAGGTGAAATGTTACAACGCTCGGACATTTCATTTTATCTCTGCACTTCGGGCCAACTTGACCCGAAGCAGAAAGTTTCTCTCAACGCAATGGAAGCATAATGGAAAATTCCGAACCCTTGCCCGGCTCCGAAACCACTTTGATATAGCCGCCCTGACGCATTACGATCTCGCGGGCCAGATACAGGCCAATGCCCACACCCTGCTGTTCGTGTACTTCTTCCTCACGATAGAAGCGCTGGAAGATAGCAGCCTGATTGCTTTCGGAAATGCCCTTGCCAGTGTCGGTCACTTTGATTTCCACATACATTTCCCACAGCACCACAGACACAGCGATTTTCCCGCTTGCCGGGGTGTACTTCACCGCATTGTCCAGCAGGTTAAAGAGGGCTTCCGATGTCCACTTGCTGTCATGGGAAACGGTCAAATCCTCCGGGCAGTCCACGGACACGGCGATTTCCTTTTTCTCCGCTGCATACACGATCCCACTCATGGCCTGTGCCACGGTATCAAAGAGGCGGCCCGGTTTCTTGTCCAACTGGATCACGCCTGTTTCCAGACGGGAGGTTTTCACAAGGGCCTGAAAGAGAAAGTCCAGCTTATCCGTCTGGCTGCGGATTCCCCGGATAAAGTCGGTGCGCTCTGCCTCGGCCATAGGCTTTTCCAGCAGGGTGTCCGTCGCCATTTTCAGATTGCTTACCGGCGTTTTCACCTGATGGGAAATATCCGATACAAGGGTCTGTAACTCCTGCCGTTCCTCGTCCACCCGGCGACGGTTCTCCTGCATGATCTGGTAAAGCCTTGCCAGCCGGTGTCCGATTCTGGCAAGCTGGGTTTCGCTGTCCTCTGGCCGCTGGGGCGCTTCATTTCCGGCAATCATGTGGTCTAAGGTCTGGCACAGGTCAGCGGTAAACTGTGATAACCGTTTTCCAAACGCCTGCGTCAGTACAAAAATCCCTACAAGGGCGCACAACAGCAACGCCCCGCCCGTCAGCAGCACCGCCGTCTGTTTTGTCACAAGAAAAAGGGCTATGGTGATCCCGGACATGGAGAGGGCAAACCCTATTGCCACCCGGCCAAACAGCCGCTTTACCGAGAGGTTTTGAAACTTCATTTTGCCTCGCCTCCCGTCCATTGATAGCCCATGCCGTAAACGGTCTTGATGTAGGGCGCGCCGCCGTCGGATTCAATCTTGCTGCGAATCCGGCTGATAGAAGTTGTCAGGGTGTGTTCGTCTACAAACCTTTCGTCTATATCCCACAGCTTTTCCAAAAGCTGCCCACGGGTCAGCACTTGCCGGGGATTTTTGCGGAACAGGTTCAGCATTTTGTACTCCATCGGGGATAGGGTCAGGGGCTTGCCATTTAAGGAAGCCGTCTGTTCCGAGAAGTCCAGAAACAGCCGCCCGTCGTCGTAAATGTCCTTGGCCGGTTTGTGGTGTTCCAGCATGGCGAACATGGCTTTGATTTTCCGCTGCAAGGCCCCGATCACAAAGGGCTTTGTGATGTAGTCCACCGCGCCCACCTCATAGCCCCGTATCTGGTCGCTCTCCTGATCGTTGGCGGTCAGGAAAATCACGATGGTATCCGGGTGCTGGGGCTTTATCAGCTTGCACAGTTCAAAACCGTTCCCGTCCGGCAGGTTGATGTCCAGCAGCACTAAATTAAATTCCCGCTGGCGGATGGCTTCGGCTGCGGTTCTGGCATTTAGGGCAGAAGTCACGCCGTAGCCGTCTGCGGTCAGGTTATAGGCCAACATCTTATTCAAAAAACTGTCGTCCTCGACAATTAAAATCTGCTTCATATCCTCACTTCCTTTGCTTTTTGCAGATAGTATAACAGGCAAATGTCCGTGAAATGTTACAGCGGACGAATTTTTGAAAAAATTATTTCTTCATAAATTATATAGCCTGTTGGCTTTTACATAAAGATTTTACAAGTGAATAGTGAAATGAAATACTACCTTACATAAAGTTTCATTACATTCTCATAATCCAACCCGAAATGTACAATGATATAGGGTGATATGAGAATGAACCAAGATGAAAGAAGGTTTGACTTTCACGGCCTCGGGGCAGCTCTCAAAAGAGCCAGAGAAGAAAAGGGCTGGACACAAGCCTACGTTGCGGAATTAGTAGACCGTGACTCCCGTACCATTATGAATATTGAGAACAAAG
>NZ_JAAITI010000068.1 GCF_013304735.1 Blautia luti | reverse complement strand
CTCACCCTTTCTTATCATAGAAGAATCCTATTTACAGAGATTTTTTCATAGTCTCGTTTCTTCCTGTCAATGGTGATCACCAATGATGTGGCATTGATTACTTTTGTTCCTCTTGCACTGATCATTGTGCATAAACTGCCAAAGGAACTGGGCAATTACTGGCTTCTTAAAATAGTAGCCATGCAGACAATCGCTGCTAATCTCGGAAGCATGCTCACACCAATCGGAAATCCGCAGAACCTTTATCTATATGCCAGAGCAGGGATGTCCGCGGCAGAATTAATAACCCTGATGCTTCCCTATTCCGCCACAGCACTTATCCTTCTTCTGATATGGATACAGGTAGCCGCTGCCAAAGCACCTCACATATGCGGTTCCGAAAAAGATAAAACTCTTTTGGGATTCTCTGACAGAAAAGAACTTAACATGGAATACCTGGCCGCTTACCTGATCTTATTTACAATCTGCTTGCTCACTGTTGCACGTATCATTCCATACCAGATTCCTCTTGTATTGGTTCTTATATATATGCTGCTAAGAAACAGGGAAAATATAAGCAGGGTGGATTACTCCCTGCTTGCCACCTTTATCGCATTATTTATTTTTATCGGCAATCTTGGAAGGATTCCGCAATTCAGCAGTTTTCTGGAAAGAATCATGGCAGGAAGGGAAACACTTACTGCTGTTCTTGCCAGTCAGATTATGAGCAATGTTCCCGCTGCGCTTCTTTTATCCGGCTTTACAGATAATTACCGGGCTTTAATTGTCGGAACCAATATTGGAGGTCTCGGCACTCTGATTGCATCCATGGCAAGCCTGATAAGTTTCAAATATATTGCAAAAGAAAACAGGAATCTGAGAGGGAAGTATTTGGGAATATTCACAGCCTCCAATATTATATTCATGATATTCATGTTAATATTGTATTTTTCTCTTAGATAAAGGTTTTCCCGGAATTACAAAAGCTATAGCAATTCTTTCTTCGCAAAAAATTCTCCGCGGCACTCTCCCATCCTGGAAGAAAAGCCGCGGAGAAATAAATATATTTTCGGTGCCAATACAAAGATCATTAATCTTTACACCACTTTACAACTTTTTCATAAAAAAATATCGTACAGGGCTTTCTGATGTATAATGAGTTTGCTCCAAAACATTACAAAGGAAAGTGACCCTGTACGAAAAAGACATTATACAACGAAAAGACTCTGACTGGTAGACTTCACAAATATTTTTTGATTTATTTTGAAACTTTTTCTGCTCCAACAGCAGATACTTTGTTTTTACTCGTTTTATCAATACTAACATTGGAATCTGTACATTCCATTCGATTTTTATATCAGCACTTTTTGTCTGGGATTACCACAAAATCCCTCAATACCTTTTACCACGCATGTTCCTATGCAAAAGTTGATTATTCCCACTTTATGAATATCACAGCTAAAGTTGCTTTGAGAATGATACCGGATTCACTGGCAACACAGCCGATATTTCTTTGTGTGGATGATACCATGGTAGCAAAGGCCGGAACTCGGTTTGAGAATGTTTCAAAACTCTTTGACCATGCCGCACATAATGGTTCCAATTATCTGAATGGACACTGCTTTGTAAGTATTATGCTTTGCATACCTGTATGGAAGAATGACAGGATGAAATATATTCCGCTGTTTTTGTACTCGTTCCGGTGGAATATTGAAACAAGCTACTATGAGCAGAAAACCTTCTGGTCACTTTGCAGGTATATGGTACGAAGCTGCAAGGGTATTGAAATGCTGGTAAATCTGATCAATATCTGTTATTGTGCAATGAAGATCTTACCCTATCAGGATGAGCAGTTTTCCGAATACCGTACAAAAAGTGTACAGGAGTTTCGTTTTGAATTAAGTCAGGGCATTCGCAGCCAGATATTTTTGACCAATTTCGTTAGAAACATCGAAACACATATAAAATCAAATGTTATCATAAAGGCTTTAAAACAGCTGATTCGTCAGCAAGTCTATTAATTATAAACTAAAACTTCCCACACCGATGCGGTGTGTTGAACCTTGAAAATTCAATATTTCAGCCAATAAAAAAGGCATAAATCTGTTCACTTTGGTATAATGGAGTTGACTAGAAACCATCTTTACAAAGGAGATTTATGCCATGTCCAGTATACCACAAAACCATTTCGATGAGAACGACTTAATCGACTGTGTTCAAAGATTTTTTTCCAAACATCATGTCGGCAAACTTCTTGCTAAATGCAACGGAATGAAAGAAAAAGGTGTTTCACCTGTTTCCCTGCTTCGTTACAAGCTCAGTAACATTTTTATCGGAAGAAGTATGTATATGCAGCAACGGACCGGCTCTTTTAAGGAACAGTTTTCTAAAAACACTTTCTATCGCTTCCTTAATTCTACAAAAACAAACTGGCTCCGTTTTACTTCTCTCCTTGCAGCAGATATCGTGAATAATGACATTCGTGATCTGACAAACCAAGAAAGAAAAAATGTATGTGTTTTACGATTGCCATTCATACCACCTGCCAGTTTCAGTACCTCTTTTCTCAATAGGAATAAGTCCGTGATGCACTGATGGATCTCATTTTCTATAGCACGTGACTGACTGCCACCACTGTTAAAATGCTTGGCGATCTGATTGAGATTCGATCCGATCTTTCCATATTCACTGACCAGTTTTCTGAGATCGTTCATGTCTGCAACAACTTCAATCTGATGATTGATTTGCTTTTCAAGTAGGAGTTTTCTCAGATATTCTGATCGACTAATGGACAAACAAGCAGCGCCTTGGTCTAATAAATCCAGTTCGACATCTGTAAGACGTAATCCTATAAAATGTCTGTGATTCAGTTCTTTATCTTTGTTTTTTGTTCTCATACTCCTCCTTCCGCTGAGACTATTTCTCCCACCGGGAGTCCACGTATTTCAATATCGGCTGTCCCTTCCGATATTAGAAATAGTGCTGTGAACACCTTTAGGTGGAACCAACAGACAAGTGAAACGTCTGTTATTGAGAGGGTATGGGGAGATCCCCATCAAGATAAATCCCATAGGAGAACAGGATGCCAAACGGCATTACTGTTAAACATGGGTGGATCTTGCTTTTATTTGTATCCCTCTATATAACGAAACGCTCAGAGGCTGTTTTACAGTGGGGGAAAAGAAAAAATATCAAAAAAATGATGATTAATGGTGAGCTTGTGATAGAATAGATAAAAGAGAAAAGCATAAAGGATGTTGTTGTGGAGAATATTTGTTATGATTAGAAAGTTGCTGAACAGAGATATCGATAGAGTCGCTGACATATGGTTAAAGACAAATCTGAAAGCACATTATTTTATTTCCAATCAATACTGGAAAAGTAATTATGAATTAGTGAAAGAAATGCTGTCACAATCCGAAGTTTATGTGTTTGAAGCAGATAAAATGATACAAGGATTTGTAGGACTAAATGATGAATATATCGAAGGTATTTTTGTCTCTGATGAAATGCAGTCATGTGGCATAGGTAAGCTTTTATTGGATTATATTAAGGATAAAAAAGTCAGCTTACGATTAAATGTATATCAGAAGAATGCCAGAGCAATTTCTTTTTACCAAAGAGAAGGGTTCATTATTCAATGTGAAGGTTTGGATGAAGATACTGGTGAAAAAGAGTACACTATGCTATGGAAACAAAAATAGAAATCGGAAGTTGTGGGAATAAAAAATATGGAATTAAGACTATTGCGCTATTTTCTGACAGTAGCAAAAGAACAGAGCTTTACAAAAGCAGCAGAACAATTGCATATTACCCAGCCAACGCTTTCCAGACAAATGGCAGCATTTGAAGAGGACCTGGGAATAACATTATTTATTCGAAACGGAAAGAAAATATCGCTTACTGATGAAGGAATTTTATTAAAAAGGCGTGCCCTGGAGATTCTTAATCTTGAGGAAAGAACGCTTGAGGAACTGAAAGGAAAAGAAGAGGTTGTAGAGGGCACGATAACCATTGGATGCGGTGAATTTGCAGCGGTGGAGACATTGGCGGAGATATGTAAAACATATAAAGAAAAATACCCGCTGGTTCAGATTGTATTGCATACTGCAACAGCAGATGCAGTGTATGAGATGATGAACAAAGGACTTATAGATATTGCATTATTCATGGAACCGGTGGACACCGAAGGGCTGGATTATATCCGGATCACAGATTGCGATCACTGGTGTGTTGGAATGCGGCCGGATGATCCGCTGGCAAAAAAAGAGTTTATAAGAAAAGAAGATCTTATTGGAAAACCATTGATCCTGCCGGAAAGAGTAAATGTTCAAAGTGAACTTGCCAATTGGTTTGGAAAAGACTTTTCGAAACTGCAGATTGCTTTTACAAGTAATCTTGGAACGAATGCCGGAGTTATGGCAGCAAATGGACTGGGCTATCCGGTATCCATCGAAGGTGCTGCAAAGTATTGGCGGGAGGATATTCTTGTACAGCGAAGAATTTCTCCTGAAATCACAACAAGTACTGTGATTGCCTGGAGACGAAACATTCCATATTCTTTGGCAGTCCGTAAAATGATTGAGGAGATTAATGCTTTTCAGGCATAAAATAAAATTCAATATAAGCATTAGACATAATGAAGCGATAGAGCTTAAAATAGATGTGTAAGATGAATGTAAATCTTATACATCTATTTTTTTGTGAAAAATACGTATAGAAAGGGGCTTTTTATTATGAGTAAAAAATTAGTGGCATTTTTCAGTGCAAGCGGAACAACAAAAAAAGTAGCACAGATGATCGCAGAGGAAGTAAAAGCGGATTTATTTGAGATTGAGCCAAAAGTTCCATATACAAAGGCTGATCTTGACTGGATGAATAAAAAATCTCGCAGCAGTGTGGAAATGAGTGATAAGAAATACAGACCGGAGATTATGAAGAAAAAGATGGATATAAGTTCTTATGACGAGATCTTTCTGGGATTCCCAATCTGGTGGTATGTAGCTCCGACAATTGTCAATACATTTTTGGAAGCCTATGATTTCAGTGGCAAAAAGATTGTGCTCTTTGCAACATCCGGTGGAAGTGGATTCGGTAATACTGTAAAGGAATTACAGCCATCTGCACCGGATGCAGTTATCACAGAAGGCAGCCTGTTAAACCGTGGAACAAAAAAGGAAATCAGTGAGTGGGTAAAATCTTTATAAATAACAGTGCTATGGAGGTATACAGAAAATGGGAAAAATAATACAGACAGCAGGAAGAAATGCACTTGGTGAATTTGCACCGGAGTTTGCACATTTTAACGATGATGTCCTTTTCGGTGAAAACTGGAATAACCAGGATATTGACGTAAAAACAAGAAGTATCATCACAGTGGTTGCTCTGATGGCTTCCGGAATTACAGATTCTTCTTTAAAATATCATCTTCAAAATGCAAAAAATCATGGTGTAACACAAAAAGAGATTGCCGCAGTAATCACACATGTCGCATTCTATGCAGGTTGGCCAAAAGCATGGGCTGTTTTCAATCTTGCAAAGGAAGTGTGGGAAACAGGCGAAGGAGATTTGCCATACGAAGAGGAAGCGATGCGGGCGCATGCAAAAAAGATGGTATTTCCAATTGGTGCACCAAATGATGGTTTTGCACAGTATTTTTCTGGCAGAAGTTTTCTTGCACCGATTTCCACTTCTCAGGTTGGCATTTTCAACGTGACATTTGAACCCGGATGCAGGAATAATTGGCATATTCATCATGCAAAAAGCGGTGGCGGGCAGATCTTAGTATGTGTAGCCGGCCGAGGGTTTTATCAGGAAGAAGGCAGGGATGCGGTAGAAATGAAACCGGGTGACTGTATTAACATTCCGGTAGATGTAAAGCACTGGCATGGGGCCGCTCCGGATGAATGGTTTTCCCATCTGGCAATTGAGGTGCCGGGAGTGGATTGTTCCAATGAGTGGTGTGAGGCGGTATCGGAGAAAGAGTACGCTGGATTAAGATAAGGAGAGCACTATGGAATACGGTAAACTCGGAAATACAGATATAGAAGTGTCAAAATTATGTGTGGGCTGCATGAGTTTTGGGAAAGCTGGAACCATGCATGACTGGACGTTGGATGAAGCTGAAAGTGAGAATGTTATCAAGCATGCACTTGATTTGGGATATAACTTTTTTGATACAGCAAATGGATATTCAGCAGGAACAAGTGAGGAATATTTAGGTAAAGCATTGAAGAAAAATGTAGCGAGAAATCAGGTTGTGATTGCATCCAAGGTATATTTTAATGAAGGTCGTTTATCAAGACAGGCAATCATGAGGGAAATAGATGGAACTCTGTCACGTCTTGGAACCGACTATCTTGATTTATATATCATCCATAGATTTGACTATGATACACCAATTGAAGAAACTATGGAGGCACTGCACGATCTGGTAAAAGCAGGAAAGGTCAGGGCACTTGGTGCATCTGCCATGTATGGATATCAGTTTTATAATATGCAGTTAGCCGCAAGAGACAATGGATGGACACCATTTTCTGCGATGGAGAATCATTATAATTTGCTTTACAGAGAGGATGAGAGAGAATTGCTACCAATTTGTAAGCAAATGAAAGTTTCGTTAATGCCGTATAGCCCTCTTGCAGCCGGACATCTGGCAAGACCACAGTGGAAATCAGAGTCTCTTCGTGGAACCACGGATAGGGTTGCCATGGGAAAATATGATAAGACTGAAGCGGAAGACATGCAGATAGTTAAACGTGTAGCGGAGCTTGCCGAAAAGTATAACTGCAAAATGTCCCAGATAGCCATTGCATGGCAGTGGGCAAAGGGAATTCTATCGCCTATTATTGGGGCAACCAAAACGCAGTATCTGGATGATTCAGCCGGAGCATTTGACATTAAATTAACTGCCGAAGACCTTGCATATCTTGAAGAGCCATATGTTCCACATGAGATAGTTGGTGCAATTGATAAAAATCCGGCGCAAGGTGTTATTTTGCTTGATGAAAAGAAATAATAAAGAACTAGGTGTAGCCATATGAAGAAATATTTATCAGTTATTCTGGAAATTATCCTCACAGCCTGTCTGGTTGCATGTGGTAGTTCTAACAAGGATTCCGTGAACGATGATAAACAAGAGGTAAGACTGGGAAAAATGAATATGCCAGAGCGTGAGGTTGTAGAATTGCTGAGTAACGGAGACGTAGAATTAAAAATTTCGAAAGAATGAAATTACTGTTTTTCTATACGAAGAGCTCGACAGATTTTAGATAATTGCGATCTGTGAAGGATTTGCAATTTTAGGAATGATATTTTTGATTATCAGTCGATAGTCCACTTCCAGTTTGTTGAATTAAAAATGAAATAAAGTTTCAGTAATCATAGAGTGTATGGATTCAATTCCATATGCTCTTTTTCTTTTACTTAATTTCAAGAAAAATGCAGAAATCTAATGTTACGAGTTTCTTACGAGTGGCATTAAAAAAACTCGCAAGAAAACTCGTAAGAAAAAAAGTAAAAAAATTTGCTTTTGACCACTGTAAAACAGGCTCTGAGCGTTTCGTTATATGAAGGGATAATTTTTCTTTCATAATTCAAAGAAAAGAGGACAAAGAAATGTCAGAGAACTGGATGACGAAACAGGAATTGGTCTGATTGAGAAACGCAGACAGGGATTTGGAAAGGTGAACGTTATCTACGTGAAAACCTTTATGCCTGAGAAAACAGATGAGAAAAAATTTGGAGAGGAATTAAAGAAGTTTAAAAAACAAACTTCTGTGGAAAATGAGGAATCTACAGAAGTTTACAATTCAAACTTCATAAAGTCCTAAAATCAAACTTCTAGAAGTCCCGAAAACAAACTTCAAGAAGTTTACATTTCAAACCCTAATAATACTAATCTTAGTGATACTGAAATGAATGATAATAAATCTAATCATATCTGTGGATGAGAAAAGATTTGATAGCGATAATCACTCTGAGGATTATCAGGCTTATGAAAACCTTGTCAAGGAGACCATTGATTATGAATCACTGGAAGTAACCCATCATGATGATATGCGGCAGGTAGATGAAATCGTGAACCTGATCGTAGAAACTGTGATGTGTAAAAACGACAAGATATTGATTGCCAGCAATTGGTATCCGGCATCACTGGTGAAGAAAAAATTTCTGATGCTGACCTATTCACATA
>NZ_JAAITI010000067.1 GCF_013304735.1 Blautia luti | reverse complement strand
TTTTCCTCCCTTATTCATTTGTGGCATAAAAACACCTCCTGAAATTCCGATTTTACTTTGTAACTATGACTTTTCCTTCTGAATCCAGAAGAGGTGTAATAGCCGCTCCATATCCAGATTTCCAACAAAGATAGTTAACCCCAGTCTCCTTATCTACAAGGATTTGGCGAACTCCTTCATCCTTAAGCTGACTTCCGTCTCTAAATGTAACTTCAAATCTTTCTTCTTTCTTTGCCATGTTTATTTCTCCTTTTTTCAAGCGTTAAATTTAAATTTTCCAGTTATACAAACTGGGAATTGTTTATTTCTTTTTTTTCGGTTTTAGGGCTGGCAATTCATCATACATTGCATGAAACAAGCCTGTCAAAAATTCCTTATTATCAACCTCATCTACCAACAACATCTCTTTTGCTCCCTCATAGGGTAATTCATACGGAGCTGTCGGCATATAACTAATTGCTGATTTTACTGGTTTAACAAGTAATCTATCATCATAGATACCACCTACAATCTTGCCACGATAATAAATAATAAATTCTCCCATCATAGCTCGATAAGTAATTTCTTCTAACTCAGATAGCTGCCCTAAAATAAGCTCTAAGTATTCCTTGCTTGATGCCATATTTCCACCTCAAATTCCTATTTGATTCTCCCATTATAACATCTCACTACATCTCCTTCAACGTAAAGCTCACCGTCCACAATCCCTTATAACTGGTATCCTTTTTCAGCTTCGCTTTATACCCAGTCACATACATCTCAGACAGTTTCAGCTCCGATGTCTCCACATCAAAATACTGCACGCTGATCTTATCCAGTTTCGCATACCCTGCCAGCTTCTTAAGCCACTTCGCCGTAACAGAAAACGACACCGGGATCTGCGCAACGCCATGCCGCACCACATCCCTCTGCGTCGTCCCTGCCTCCGTCTCACCACCGGAATCCGCTTCCACATCCTCCAGCTCCACCTCATAGGAATCTCCGGATTATGTATATACCACATATGTCTGGTATTCCGGGACATGATGGTCACATCCCGGTCATCCATATAAATTATTTCAAAATATCCCGGATCCAGACATTCAAGATCTTCCCTGCTAAACACCTGGTGCCTCCTTTCCAAAATACCCTTCCAGTGCTTTCTCCATGATTTCCTGCACCGCTCCGGCATCCATCTGCCCAAAATACCTCTCATACAATTCCACCGGCAGCTTCACAGACACACTCTGCGGCTTCTTCTGTTCTTTTCCTGCCAGGACACTTTCAACCGCCTCTTTCGTAATCTCCTTTCCCATCTTCCGCAGTTCCACTGCCTGCTTCGGTTTCAGTTTCTTTCCTTCTGCTTCTGCCACCTGCTGGATCATCTTCTGCATCTTCACATTCAGATAAGACAGATCCACAGCGGCTACCATTGCCAGCGTCCCCTTATCAACGGCATCCTTAAACTCCGGAATCAGCCGGTCCAGCCGCATGTATCTGGCAATATTCCTTCCAGTCATTCCATATTCCTCACCAAGTCCATCACGGCTTTTCTGTGACTTGTGGACATCATGTCCACAGGTTCTCTGTCTGGACTTGTGGACATCGTGTCCACAGGTTTCTTCCAGAGCCTCAATCTCCTGCCGAATATCGTTTCCCCTGACTGCTTATCTTTTCATAACGTGCCACCAGCACTGCTGCCTTCTCTGATGGAAGCAGTTCTGCAAAAGATCTCTGCAACAGGTTTGTCTCGATCACATATACATAAGCATCCTCATCAGACAGATCTGTCTTCACTATCGCCGGCACTTCCGTCAATCCTGCTATCTTCGCCGCATTGGTTCTGTTATGCCCTGCAAGCATCTCATACCCCCTTGCAGCCTTCCTCACGATCACCGGATTCAGCACACCATACGCCCTGATGCTCTGTACCATATCTTCCAGACGGTCTCCCTCATACAGCCGGAATGGATGATCATAAAACGGATGGATTTCCTCAACAGGAATAGAAACAATCCCGTTCACAGCCACTGACGTATCCTGCACCGGATCCTCAGCAAGAAGATCCAGTGCGTCCCGAAATACTTTTCTTTTTGGTGCATTAGCTTTCATCCCCAGCCACCTCCTCTGCCAGATTCCGGTATGCTTTACAAGCCTTATTCTCCGGTGCATACTCCAGAAGCGGCTCACTGTAATAAATTGATTCTCCCACCTTTACTGTATTCGGTATGATGCTCTTGAAAATTCGGATCTGTCCATCAAAAGTTTCCGTCAGCTGTTCTGTGATTACCTTGCAGAGATTTGTTCTTGCATCACACATAGTCAGCAGGATTCCTGAAATCTGCAGGCGGTCATTCAGTCTGCTTCTGACTTTCTTCACTGTCCGGATAAAATCCTGCAATCCCATCATTGCCAGAAGCTGCGGATTGACAGCAATAATCACCTCATCAGCCGCCGTCAGTGCGTTAATCGTCAATGTTCCGAGCGATGGACAGGTATCCTCTCAGCGGCTCCAGAATGCCGGTCAGCATCTTCTCTGAACCCATCTCCATCCGCAGCTTACTGTCCACTGCTGAAAGCATCATGGATGATGAAATAAAGTCCACGCTATTTCTGCTCTGAATAAACTCTGACAGATCCGGCATTTCCTCATCTTCCAGCCGATTCATCATCAGATGTCCAATCGTCACCGGCACAGCCGCAGGATCTTCAATTCCGAAGCAGGTTGTCAGATTTGCCTGGCTGTCAAAATCAACAGCCAGAACCCTTTTTCCCATCTCAGCCAGTGAATAAGCCAGGTTCCAGGAGCTGGCAGTCTTGCCAACTCCCCCTTTAAATGATCCGCACATGATAATTCTTGCCACACTTTCTCCCCCTCTCATGCTTTCTTTCCATAACAGCCAGCACTCTGCTCTGCCACATATTTTGCAGTAATTTCTTCTTTTTCATTCTGGTATCTGATTTTCAGTTTCTTAATCTCCTCATCCATAAATGCTGTTTTTGCTTCCTGCTCCTGTGCTTTATTCACATCCGGCGTGATAATCAGCTGACCATTTTCACATTTCACCTGCACATAATCCCCAAGATGAAATCCCAGTTCTTCCAGCCACTTTCCTTTTAATGTAATTACCGGAACCGTCTCATATTTATAACCGCTCTGTCCACAAACCTTCATATTTCTTACATTTTTCTTTGCCATAGAATTGACTCCTTTCAGATTTGACTAATAGATTTTCAGATAAAAAGAAAAAGCCGCTGACACGTTATTTTCTAACGCATCAACAGCTTCTGTCTTGCTTTGTTTCAGTGTATTATTCGGTTTTGTAAAGGTTTATTTGCTTTCAGCATTTTCCCTGATACGGTAATAATCATCCATATCAATGCCTATTTTTACCTTGGCATCTGGTTTTCGTTTGCCCAAAAGGCACACAGTCTCCACCGAATCGGTGACCGGGAACATATCAACCGGCTGCATCTTCTTCACCAGATAATCTCTCTTTGTAAGATATGCAAGGTCTCTGGCCAAAGTCTCCGGATTACAGGATACATAAACGATCTTCTCCGGGGAAAGGCTCAAAAGAGAATGCAGGAATTTACGGTCACTTCCTGCACGCGGAGGATCCATAAGAACTACATCCACTTTTTCCCCTTCTGCAGCCATTCCTTCCATAAACCAGCCGGCATCCCCCGGAACAAAACGGACATTACGAATCTTGTTCTCTCTGGCATTCATTCTGGCATCACGGATGGCATCACGGTTCAGCTCCACACCAATGACGTCTCTGGCATTTCTGGAAGCAATGATCCCAATGGTACCTGTTCCGCAGTAAGCATCGATCACACGCTCTTTCCCTGTCATTGCCGCAAACTCCATGGCTTTTCCGTAAAGCACTTCTGTCTGCACCGGATTTACCTGATAAAAGGAAGACGGTGAAATACGGAAGGTCAGTCCCATAAGACGGTCTTTGATAAATCCCGGTCCGTAAAGTACAATATTCCGGTCTCCGAGAACCATGCTGGTCTGTCTGTCATTGACATTGAGTACTACAGTTGTGATCTCCGGATGTTCCTTGCGGAGAGCTTTTACAAAATTATTCTTGGACGGAAAGATCGGTGAAACCGTAACCAGAACTACCATGATCTCCCCTGTAGAAAATCCTCTGCGCACAAGCACATGTCTGAGAAGTCCGTAACCTGTGTCCTCATCATAAGTCTTGATCTTAAAAGATTTCAGCATACCACGGATAGTACGGATGATCTCCTGGCTCTTTTTATCCTCGATCATACAGTCATCCACAGAAACGATCCTGTGGCTCTTCTCCTCATAGATGCCGGAGATCACATTTCCTTTCCGGTCACGGCCAAACGCCGCATGAACTTTATTTCTGTAATAATAAGGATCTTCCATTCCGATGATCGGTTCAACTTTACCGAATTTTTTCAGAAGGCCTTCTGTAATTTTCTGTTTCTTGCGAAGCTGATCCTGATAGGGTACTCCCTGGTAACGACAGCCGCCGCATTTCTTCGCAACTGAACAGACAGTTTCTTTCTGCTCCATTTATATCTCTCCTCTTTCACGGGCACAAAAAAGATGTTCCCAGTTATTTTCACTGAGAACATCTTAGCAGACCTTATGTTTTTTTACAAGAAAATCCTTGATTTATGCCTGATATGGCTCGTTAAATACAAGAATATGTCTCTTCACATTCTCATAAGTCCCCTGAACCATAGCCTCATTGAGATCAAAGAAATTATGTTTGTCTGTGGATGCCATATATTTCTCCACATGAGCAGTCAGGCTGTTAAAGCTTGCTGTGGCAATATTCACCTTGCGGATACCAAGAGAGATCGCTCTCTGGAAATCTTTGTCCGTGATACCACTGCCGCCATGAAGAACCAGCGGAATGTCCACTTTCTCATAGATCTTCTCCAGTACATCAAAAGCAAGAGTCGGTGCTACCGGATAGTTACCGTGTGCATTGCCGATGGCAACTGCAAGAGCATCGATACCTGTCTCTCTTGCATAAACAACTGCATCATCCGGGTCTGTGCAGCGGATACCATGGTCACAGCTTCCATCCTCACTTCCGCCTACAAGACCAAGCTCAGCCTCAACGGTGGCGCCATATTTACGGGCTTTCTCCACAACCGTCTTTACCTTGGCGATATTTTCCTCAAAAGGAAGAGTGGACGCATCCAGCATAACGGATGTAAAACCAAGCTCCAGAGCCTTGTCAACCGTCTCAAAAGTAAGGCCGTGATCCAGATGGACAGCCACATCCACCTTGGCTTCTTTTGCAGCCTGCACCATCATCGGTCCCATCAGATGAAGCGGGGAATTCTTGAGACGAACCTCCGCGATCTGAAGGATGATGGGTGTATTTAATTCTTCTGCGGCGCGGATCGCACCTTTCACCATCTCCATATTACCAACGCTGAAAGCACCACAGCCAATATTCTTCTCCTCGGCACGCTTCAGCAGATCTTTCATTTTCACAAGTGCCATGACTGATCCTCCTGTCCTGTTAATCGTACACTGTTTGCAGAAAAAGCGGTGTCCACGCACTTCTGGCCGATACCGCTTTTTCCGTCTGATTTATATTATTTATTATTTAGAGTCCTGTCTTCTCGGCAATGAATTTTCTTGCACGGATCGCATACTCAAGCGGATTAGCCTTAGCCGGATCCTGCTCAGCCTCTACAACCATGTATCCTTCATAGCCAGCCTCTTCCAGAACTTTAAAGATCGGATCATAGTTGATGCATCCATCTCCAGGAATTGTGAAGGCACCAGCTCTTACACCTGCAAGGAAGCTCATGTTCTCTTTCTTAACCTGCTCAACAACTTCCGGACGGATGTCTTTCAGATGAACATGTTTGATTCTGTGAACATACTTCTTAACAACTTCAAGCGGATCCTCTCCACAGTATGTAAAGTGACCGGTATCAAAAAGAAGGCTTACATACTCAGGATCTGTATTCTCCATCATACGGTCAACCTCAGCAAGGCTCTGTACAACAGTACCCATATGATGATGGAAAGTAAGGGCAATGCCATACTCCTCTTTGGCGATCTTACCAAGTTTGTTCATACCTGTGCAGAAAGTATCCCACTCCTGGTCATTCATCTCATATTTATGGCCGAAGATCGGAGTATCCAGCTGACCCTGAACACTGTAGCTCTGCTCAGAAGCGCCAATAACCTTAGCCCCCATAGCTTTCAGGAAAGCAAGCTGTGCACGGAACTCTTTCTCAACTTCCTCAAATGGTTTGGTGATAAGGAAGCTTGAAAACCACTGGTTACAGATCTCAACACCACGAAGTTCAAGAGCTTTCTTGAGAACTTCCGGATCTTTCGGATATTTGTTACCAACCTCGGAACCTGTGAAACCGGCAAGGGCCATCTCACTGACACACTGCTCAAAAGTATTCTCTTTGCCAAGGTCCGGCATATCATCGTTAGTCCATGCAATTGGTGCAATACCAAGTTTTACTTTATTCTTATCAAACATTGGTCAATTCTCCTTTATTATTTGAATTATTCCATAATCTCAGAAATCTTAACCGGTCTGTGCTCCTCGCTGGATTTCTTAGCAGCAAGACCCATTAATACCGGTTTCAGACCATCGTAAACATTCAGAGGTGTCTCTTTGTCATTAACGATGGCATCGATAAATGCTGCAACCTCTTTACCGTAAGCATCCATGTATCTCTCAAGGAAGAAGAACATCGGTTTCTCACCGGTAACGCCCTCAGCATTGCTGATCACTGTGGAAGACTGGCTGTCATTGGAGATAGCAGCCATACCCTCAGAACCGAATACTTCCGCTCTCTGGTCATATCCATAGGAAGCTCTTCTGCAGTTATCGATAACAGCGATCGCACCATTCTCCATCTGAAGAGTGATAACAGCTGTATCAACATCCCCAGCTTCACCGATAGCCGGATCAACCAGGTTCGCACTCTGAACATAAACCTCAGTAGCATCACATCCTGCAAGGAAACGAGCCATATCAAAATCATGAATGGTCATATCCAGGAACATACCACCGGAAACCTTAACATAATCAATGCTAGGCGGCTCAGGATCGCGGGAAGTAATCTTGATGATCTCCGGTTTACCAACCTTACCAGCTGCAACAGCCTGCTGAAGAGACTCAAAGTTGTGGTCAAATCTTCTGTTGAAACCAACCTGATATTTCAGATTCGTGCCCTCAAGAGCATTGATAACCTCTTTGATCTTGGCAATATCATGATCGATCGGTTTCTCACAGAAAACATGCTTGCCAGCCTTGATAGCCTCTACAGAAATCGGAGAATGAGTATCTGTAGAAGAACAGATCAGAACTGCGGAAATCTCAGGATCGTTGATGATCTCCTTATAATCCTTAGTCGTATGCTCAACACCCATGCTCTTAGCCCAAGCAGCAGTCTCATCATTTAAAAACGGATCCGCAACAGTCTTAATTACTGCATCCGGTACCCTTGTTGTGATACTGGTGATATGAACTCTACCAATTCTACCTGCTCCGATAATACCAACTTTAATCATAGTTTTGATCTCCTTTTGATTTATTTTCCCAATGTTATCCTCTTGCGTGTCCGAACACGCTCTTTATGCTTAATATAATATCATCGTAACCCACAAATCGCAACCCCTAATATTGTACAATATTACCATCTTTTTTCTATTAAAAATGACGAGAACTATTTTTAGCTGCAATATGCAATATTTTTAGGTCAACTTCACCACAACAATTCCAACACATTCCCACACTACTCCATATCAAAGCCACACTACCACTGCTATCCAGCCAAGCGCCACCCTCCCATCAGACAAACTCAGCTTCTACACCTCCAAGCGTCCAGCACAGCGCCGACGCACACCACCCTCCCGTCACGCAAGCGTAAACTCAGCCCCTCCAACTCCAAGCGTCCAGCGCAACGCCAACGCACACCACCTTCCCGCCATGCAAGCGCAAACTCAGCCTCTCCAACTCCAAGCGTCCAGCGCAGCGCCGACGCACACCACCTTCCCGCCACGCAAGCGCAAACTCAGCCTCTCCAACTCCAGGCATCCAGCGCAGCGCCGATGCCCGCCACCCTCCCGTCAGACAAGCGCAAACTCAGTCTCTCCAACTCCAAGCGTCCAGCGCAGCGCCGATGCCCGCCACCTTCCCGCCACGCAAGCGCAAACTCAGCCCCTCCAACTCCAGGCATCCAGC
>NZ_JAAITI010000066.1 GCF_013304735.1 Blautia luti | reverse complement strand
CTCCACGAACCATAACAGTTACAAGACCGGAACCGATCTTCTCTGTTCCTACAAGCGCAACCTCAGCTGCTTTTGTCATTGCATCTGCTGCCTCGATTGCAGCTGTGAGGCCTCTTGTCTCAACCATTCCTAATGCTTCCTGTGCCATGATTCTATCCTCCTGAATCTTATCTTCGTTACAATTTTATCATATATGATTCCGCCACTTTTGTAAAGTAAACTTCGGAATCCGCTTAATCTTTATCCAGGGCGCTGATCTTCAGCATTTTCTGTGTACCTGGTTCCGGGTTGGGGATTATGTAATGCTGTACCACACCTGTCATGCTCTCTGCGACTTTCATGCCGGCTTCTACCGCTGCCGTGACATCTGACACGCTTCCGCGGTACTTGATGCAGACAAGAAGCGGTACTGGCAGGCTGTCCGCATTCGCCGGTTTATTCTTATCGAATACCTCCAGGTGGACATTTGCAGCCTTGCACCCGGCGTCAGCTGCCACAAAGGCTGTCGCAAGTCCGAAGACCTCAAGAATTCCTACAGCTTCTGCCATGTTGCTTCTCCTTTCCCGTTAAGGTTATTTATTAACAATCGCGATCTTAAGACCTGTCATTGCCAGGTTTGTCTCAAGTGCCTCGTTGATCTCCTCAAGCGGGAACTTGTGTGTGATCAGCTCAGACATTGGAAGTCCGATTGCTTTTGCTCTCTTAAGGAAATCAAATGTTGTTGCATAGTCTCTGAGGTTGTATACCCAGGAACCAACAAGGTTGATCTCTTTGGAGCAGAGGTCGAAGTGCGGGTTGATGGTAGCGTCTCCACCGTTGATGAAGAAACCAAGCTCGCAAAGACCGCCGCCGTTGCGAATAAATTTGTAGATGTTGGAGTGTGCATGAGGATTTCCAGTACACTGGAAAGCGAAATCTGCAAGATGTCCGCCCTGAGCCTCTTTAACAGCCTCAGTAAGTGCCTCAATGCCCTTGAAGTTCATGAAGTTAACGGTTGTGTTTGCTCCCATTCTCTTGGCAAACTCAAGACGTTTCTCATTTCCGTCTACTGCACAGATATTATGAACGCCCATTGTATGGAGAACTGCGATGCAGATAAGACCGATCGGTCCGCAACCCTGAACAACAACTCTGCTGTTGAATTTCAGGATTCCTGTTGTTTTTGCTCTCTCTACAGCATGTACAAGTACTGCACATGGCTCGATGAGGATACGGGAATCAAGATCCAGGTCACTTACATTAAAGAATGTGGAACCGAATTTTCCGCCTCTGATGAAGATGTAATCAGCGAACCAGCCGTTGAATTTAACGTCGTCATCCGGAAGAAGTCCGTATACGTCAGCGCCACCTACGTTCTTCTTGTTAAGGTCGAACATTGTGATTTCCGGATCATCTTTGAAGATCATACAGGTAACGATCTTGTCGCCGACTTTAACCGGTTTACCAGCTGTATCAACTTTAACGTTTTTACCCATTTTTACGATCTCACCGGTTCCCTCATGTCCGAGAACTACTGGGATAAGACCAAACGGGTCATTTTTGTACTCATGAGCATCTGTTCCGCAGACGCCGCAGCCCTCAACTTTAACGAGGATGTCGTCGTCACCAACTTCCGGAAGATCATACTCCTGAAGCTCAAAATGTTTCTTCTCTGTCATCATTGCTACTCTTGCTTTTTTCGGAATTGTGTTTCCTGCCGGAGCAGCCGGAGCGCTTGTTGCAGCAGCTGCTGCAGGAGCGTTTCCTGTCATGCCGGAGAGAACCTGTTTAACGATTTCTTCGATATTTACATTGTTCATATCCATTGTTTCTGTTCCTCCTGATTAACGAATGCAAAGGCTGTCTGTCATTACGCAGCGTCTTCTCTTTGTGAATGTGCTTGCGCTTGTAAGTCCCTCACCGGTACGGCTTGCAATTGTGAATGTACAGAAACCTTCTCCGCCAAATCCAAGTGCGGAATAGGACGGGCCGTTCTTTACAAGGATTGCGGTATCAATTGCTTTCGCATATTTTGTAATGTTATCAATATTCTTGGAATGAATATGTGCGGAATGACGGTTGCCATGCTCAAGCCATACAGCCTGCTCTACAGCATCGTCAAAATCCTTAGCTCTTACGATTCCGAGGATTGGCATCATAAGCTCTGTTGTGATGAGCGGATGTTCCTTCGGTCCTTCAAAGATAATGCAGCGGGTATTTGCCGGTGCCTGAACTCCGATCATGGAAAGAAGTGTCTTCGCGTCACGTCCTACACATTTACGGTTCAGCTTGCCACCTGCAAGTACAGTCTCAACAAGTTTGTCCTGCTCTTCCTTGGATGCAAGATAGCAGTCATTCTCTGTGATCATGTAGTGCATTAACTCATCAACTACGGAAGATACTGCAACAACTTCCTTCTCAGCGATACATGGAAGATTGTTATCGAATGTACATCCGTTTACGATATCCTGAGCTGCCTTACGGATATCAGCAGTATCATCAACCAGTGCCGGTGGGTTACCTGCTCCTGCACCGATTCCTCTCTTACCGGAGGAAAGAACTGCTGTTACAACACCAGGGCCGCCTGTTGCTGCGATCAGATGGATATCTTTATGTTTCATCATAATATTGCTGGTCTCAAGTGTTGGTTTCTCAACAGTAACAGCGATATTATCCGGGCCGCCTGATTCCAGGGAAGCCTCATTTAAAAGATTGATTGCGTAAATAGAAGTTTTTACAGCTGCCGGATGCGGGTTGAATACAACTGTATTTCCGCCTGCCAGCATACCCATTGTGTTACAGAGAACTGTTTCACTTGGGTTTGTACATGGTGTGATCGCACCGATTACACCAAATGGTCCCATCTCGATCAGAGTCAGTCCTCTGTCTCCGGACCATGCAGTTGTTGTAATGTCTTCGGTACCAGGTGTCTTGTCTGCTACCAGGTGATGTTTGAGGATCTTGTCTCCTACATTACCCATACCAGTTTCCTCAACACCCATACGAGCCAGTACTTCCGCATTTTCTTTGATCTTTTTACGGATGCAGGTGATGATTTTTTCTCTCTGGTCCATAGACATTGTCTTAACTACCTGCTGCGCTTTTTTCGCTGCTTCGATAGCATCATTCATATCCTTGAAAACGCCATGTTTTCCGGCCGGAGCATCTGCAATCTGCATTTTTGCCATAACTTCCTGTACAATTTCCTGTACCATATTCTCACTTATTGGCATGAGATGTCCTCCTTAATATTCCGTCAAAAAATTATTTCAGGCCAAGCTGAGCCATAACCTGTTTTGTGATCTGAGCTACAAGCTCTGCATCTGCGTTTGCTGTTGCATCTGCTGCAGGAGCTGCATCTTTGTCACAGTCTTTTCCAACAAAATCATACTGATATCCTGGGAACTGTTTGTAGTCCTCACTGTGGCATGCGCCGCCGCAGTTGTGGCAGTTCTTTCCATCTTTGTTCAGGCAAAGGTTTGCCGGATGTTTTCCAGGCATACCGAATTTACGACGGATTGCATAGAGTTTCTCGATGTTCTCTTTGTCGAATTCCTTCGGGCCGCCAAGAAGTTTGCTCTGATACAGAAGCTGTGCGTAGAACTCCACAGACTCCATCTTCATGTATGCAGCGTTAAGGTCTGTGCTCCATGTAAGTGCTCCGTGGTTCTCAAGAAGTACTGCATCGAAATATGGAAGGTATTTCTCAAGGTTATCCGGAATCTCCATTGTGGAAGGTGTACCGTACTCAGCGATCGGAACGCATCCAAGAGCGATAACTGCCTCTGGCATGATCGGCTGTGTAAGCGGGATACCTGCGATTGCGAAAGATGTAGCGTAGATCGGATGAGCATGTACAACAGATCCTACGTCCGGTCTCTTCTCATATACTCTCATATGCATCTTGATCTCAGATGATGGTTTGAATCCCGGGTTAGCCTGGATTACATTACCCTTGCCATCTACTTTACAGATGAACTCTGGTGTCATGAAACCTTTGGATACACCTGTTGGTGTGCAAAGATATTCATTCTCTGCCACTTTAACGGAGAAGTTTCCGTCGTTAGCTGCAACCATGTTACGGTTGTAGATTCTTTTACCGATGTCGCAAAGCTGTTTTTTGATTTCAAACTCGTTTACCATGCTTAATTTCCTCCTTGAGCATTGGATTGCACTATTTTGTTTCTGGAAATATTTTACTCCATACCACAAAATAAGTCAAGGACAATCCGTTGTTTTGTGTTGGTTTCTTGTTGCTCATTATGTTGTTTTTATTGTTTTTTATGTTGTCTGTTTGCAGAGGATCTTTTCTCTGTAATTCTTTTATTTCTCAGCCGCCGATCTGGCAGTCCAGGCCGCATACCGCGTGTACCGCATTCTTTAACATCTGCATATGTTCTGCTGTCGGTGGAAGAATTCCTTCCATTAAATAGGGGCGTCCAAGGCCATCATATTTATCCTGTCCCAATCTGTGGTACGGAAGAAGATGGATCTTGTTTACACCTGGAAGGGATGCCGCAAATCTGGCGATTGCCTGGATCTCTTCCACAGAATCATTGAAAGTCGGAATAACCGGAACGCGGATCACCAGTCTGGTCTTGCCATAGAGTGCAACCTTTCTTGCATTCTCCAGCATCAGTCCGTTGGCCCGTCCTGTGAATTCCTTATGTTTTTCCTGATTCATATGCTTGATATCCATCAGATACACATCCAGATAGGGAAGAACCTGTTCGATCTTTTCCCAGGGGGCACAGGCCATACTCTCCACGGCTGTGTTGATGCCGCGCTCTTTTGCCGCGCGGAGAAGATCTCTGGAAAAATCTGCCTGGCACATGCATTCTCCGCCGGAGAGGGTGATTCCCCCTCCGGAGCGGTAATAATATGCACGGTCTTTCTCAACCTCTTCGATCATCTCACGGACAGTTACATCCCGGCCGATCACTTTGTCCTCGCCCAGAACTTTCATATTCTGGATCCGGTATTCCTGTGATTCCGGGTTGCAGCACCAGCGGCAGCGGAGAACGCAGCCTTTCAGGAACACGATGGTACGGATGCCCGGACCATCGTGTACTGAATATTTCTGAATATCAAAGATCCTGCCCTTTGTATCCAAATAGTCCATAAGTCACTCCTTTAGAAGCCCTGTTCTGTACGACGGATAATATCATCCTGCAGAGATCTGGAAAGTGTCGTGAACAGTGCACTATATCCGGCGACACGTACAACCAGGTGTTTGTACTTCTCCGGATGTTTCTGAGCGTCCAGAAGTGTCTCTCTGTCGACAACGTTAAACTGCATATGCATACCCTTCTGATCAAAATATCCACGGATCAGTGCTACAAACTTCTCCAGTCCTTCTCTTCCTGCAAGTGCGGATGGATGGAATTTCTGGTTGAACAGTGTTCCATTGGACACGATAAAATGATCCAGACGGGATACGGAAGTTGCTGCTGCTGTCGGGCCTTTCACATCCTTGCCTGCTGACGGAGAAACGCCATCTGCAACTGGTGTATGTGCATAACGGCCATCCGGTGTAGCACCAGTCTGTCCGCCAAGCGGAACGTTTGCAGATACCGGATAAAGTCCTGCCTGATAATGTCCGCCTCTCGGGTTCATATATTTCTGAAGTGGTCTGGTATAAGTATAAGCCACATCTCTTGCAAAGTAATCCACATCCGGGATATCGTTTCCGAACTTCGGAACTTCCTCGATCATCTTGTGGATTTCTTCAAATCTTGCTTTTTTCTCCGGGGATGGCTCGGTTCCAAGAGCTGCTGTCATAACGGCTGTAGCTGTCTGCTCATTTACGCTGATGCCATTCTCCTGAAGTTTCTGCATAACAATGGTAGTGATATCTGCCGCAGACTGTGCATCAATACCTTTGCCATAGTTCCATGCCAGAGCTTCTTTCATCTCTTCCATGGTAACTTTCTTTTCTTCATATACAAGCTTGCGGATTGCATACAGGGAATCTGCCATGTTGGCAATACCAAATCCCTGAGGACCTGTAAAGTTATAAACAGCTCCGCCTTCCTGAACGGATTTACCTCGTTTCAGGCAGTCATCCACCATACAGGAAAGGAATGGAAGCGGACATCTCTCAGCATGTGCAACATCAATGGCATTATCTGCATTTACAAGCAGGGAGATGAAATATTCCATCTGTTTCTTGTATGCGTCATAGAACTCGTCAAAGCTCTTCATCTCTGTGACATCGCCAGTCTGAACACCAACCTGCACACCTTTATCCATACCATTAGAGAAAACCATCTCCAGTGGACGGCACATGTTAAAGAATGCGGCATCATGCCAACCTTCTGTCTTACCTGCTTTCTGCGGTTCTACACAGCCGATGATGTTATACTCTCTGGCATCTGCAAGGGAAAGTCCCCGGTTCTGCAGTGCAGGGATGATAACTTCATCATTATAATAAGCCGGAAGTCCGATTCCTGTTCTTGTAAGCTCTGCAGCCTTGATCAGGAATTCATGGGGAGATCCGTTCCATACTCTTACAGAAAGAGACGGTGCCGGAAGATGTACATGCATGGACGCCTGGATACACATAAAGGAGAGATCATTGGTCACATCCTCGCCGTCTTTGTTCTGGCCACCTGCGATCAGGTTCTGGAAAAGGCTGTAGCCTGCAAAACCTTCTGCAGATGCGGCATCACGGCATTTATTCAGGTCGTTTAATTTTACCCAGATGCAGTCCATCAGTTCCTGAGCGAACTCTCTGGTCAGATTGCCTGCCTCCATATCACTCTTATAATATGGATACATATACTGGTCAAAACGTCCCGGTGAAATGGAATGTCCGCTGCTCTCCATCTGGATCAGCTGCTGTACGAACCAGAAGGACTGGCAGGCTTCATAGAAGTTACGGGCGCCTTTAGCCGGTACACGGCTGCAGTTGGATGCAATCTGAAGAAGTTCCTGCTTTCTGGTCGGGTCCTGACACTGATATGCCATCTGCTCAGCAAGCTCGGCATAGCGGTGTGCATAGTCGATAACAGCCTGACAGCTTAAGATCACGGCTTCCAGGAAACGGGATTTCTTTGCGTAATCGCCATCTCCCACATTGCATTCCTCAAGCTCTTTCTGTGCTTTGGCAATGATTCCTTCATAACCGATTGCCAGAACTTCTTCATATTTAACGGTTACATGTCCTACACCATTGTAAAAATAATTTCCCGGTGTAAAAATGTTGTGATCAATGGCAAGAATTGCTTCCGGTGCCATGTAGGAAGTTGCAAGTTCACTGGTTGTCTTGCCTTTCCAGTATTTATGTACCTCACGGAGTTCCGCCTTGGTTTCCTCCGCAATATAAAATGGATCGGCTGTTCTGGTAGCCACTGTGTCCAGCTCATCCTCCAGCCACTGGAAAGAATACTCCGGGAATGTCTGACATCCTCTCGGAGCCAGGGTGCTGCTTCCGACGATCAGCTCCTCATCACGGATAATGATGGGAATATTACGCAGGATGTGGGCAAATGCCTTGGCTCTGCGGGTGATGATCGGCTCGTCTTCGGTCTGCTTATAGGACTCTGTGACCAGCTTGGCTCTGGCAGATTCGATCACCGGCATCTTTGCATAAAGATTATCCACAAGATGGGTGATCCTGTCTGTTTTCGGGATATCTGCTATATGAAATTTCTCCATGATTCTCCTTTCTCATAACCGGTTGTTTCTGGTGATCTGTCCGCCTTCCCGCTTCCAGAACTGCTCCTGTCCGGCTATGTGCTCATGTAGTTTTATTATACCTTACCCCTACTTCGATGTCAACGAAATCCAACATGTGTTTATAGCTGTTTTTGTGGTTTTTATCGGTTGCGCCCTGTTGATTTTATTTGTTTTTTGTATTTTTATGTTTTTCTCTATTGACTTTGTTTTTCTGCTCTGCCATACTTGGATTTATATAGGAATTCCTTTGTTTTTCAGAAAAAATTTATACAAAGCGGACATTCGTATTCCGCTCTGTCACATGTTCTCAAACAGCAAAAGAGGTGTATTTTTATGTATCTTTCTGATATGCATACCCATTCCATCGCCAGCGGTCACGGCACGGAATGTACTATCACCAACATGGCCCGGGCGGCCGCAGGAAAAGGTCTCCGGCTTCTCGGGATCACTGATCACGGTCCCGGCACTCTGGCAGCCGGAACTTCCTCCTATTTCCGCAGCCTTACCTATTCTCCGAAAAAACATTTCGGCGTAGACCTGCTCTACGGGATTGAACTGAATATCCTGGATCGGAACGGAAGTATCGATCTGGATCAGGAATTATTATGTAAACTTGACTACGCCATTGCAAGCATGCATTCCTGGAATTACCGCCCCGGTACCAGGGACGAAAACACCGAAGCTTTTGTCAATGTTATGAAAAATCCCTGCGTCAAGATCCTCGGCCACAGCGATAACACACACTATCCGGTAAATTATGAAGTTCTTGCCCAAACTGCAAAAGAAACCGGAACCATCTTCGAGATCAATGAAGCTTCTCTTGCGCCTTATGGCTATCGTGGTGACACAAGAGAAAACTGTTTCGAGATCCTTCGTTGCTGTCGAAAATATGATCTGCCACTGCTTCTCTCCAGCGACAGTCACGGTCCGGAGCACATTGGCGATTTTACCTATGCCGCGGAGTTTGTTCACCAGGCCATGTTCCCGGAACAGCTGATCCTGAACAACCAGCTTCCAAAATTAAAAGTGTTCCTGCAGACCAGATGACCTGATAAAGTAAAAAAGCCAGCTCACACATTTTTCTATGTGTCAGAGCTGGCTCATTATTTCGAACTATTATTTATAACTATATTATATATTCTACTACAATATATTTATGGTTAATATCCCTTACAGCCAGTAAGGAATTATCCA
>NZ_JAAITI010000065.1 GCF_013304735.1 Blautia luti | reverse complement strand
GTTGCTGCCATGCTGGAAGCGGAAAGGATTGCAAAAGACCCGTCTGTAAAGGGCTACAATGACCTTGACGAGTTGTTTGCTGACCTGAAAAGATGAAAGAAACCAAATATACCGTCAAGTACACGACCAGTTTCAAAAAAGACTACAAACGAGCCATCAAGCGTGGTTTGAAGATCGAGCTGCTGGAGCAGGTCGTAGCGTTGCTGGCGATGGGCGAACCGCTGCCGGATAAGAACCGTGACCATGACCTGTCCGGCGATTGGGCAGGCCATCGGGAATGTCATATTCTCCCGGACTGGCTGCTTGTCTACCGCATAGAAGATGATGTTCTGGTGCTGACGCTGGCCCGCACCGGCACACACAGCGACTTGTTCGGCAAATAAACCGACTGCCGCCGTATGGGGAAACCTGTACGGCGGTTTTTCTGTGTGCAAAAGGGTGTCGTGAAACGCGACGCACCTAAAAGGAGTACGCCAAAACGCGGTAGCCCTTACCGCTCCGGTTCCCGGTCGTGAGGTTTGTCCCGTTCCTGTCGGGACAACTGCTCGGCGGTTTTGCGGAGCCGTTCCACTGCTTTCAAATCCTCCCGCATTGATTTCATGGCAAGCGTATCCGTCTGCTTTCCGGCGGTCAGCTGGTCGATTTCCCGCTGCCATGCCTTCGGGGTGATTGCCTCGCCGTTGTCTTTCAGTTCTTTCAGATACCGGTCTGCTGCGTCATAGAGGATCAGTTCCCGGCTGTGGCGCTGTTCAAACTGTTCCCGTTTTTCCGGCTTTACTTTGGCAAGCTGCTTGTGGATGGACTTGTACTGGTTGTACTGTTCCCACATCTCCCCGCGCTCGGTAAGGGTAGTGATCCGGCGCTCGGCCTTGACGATCTTTCCGCGCAGGTCATAGTAACGGCTGTTCATATCAGCGATTTTTTCATGAAGCTGCTGCATAGACTGGATGCCGTTTGCCTGCAAAAAGCTGAATAGTGCAGCGCTTTCTTGCAAAGCCCGGATTTTGCCGGTGCGGGTGCGGGGAGCGTCCAACTGCTGCTGGGCCTCCCACAAGGCGGTCAAGCTGCTTTGCTGTGTTTGTGGTTTTTCCGTTTCGGCTTTCGACCAGCGATAAAGACGGGTAATGCGGGCTTTGATTTCTTTCAGCAGCTTGTTGTCGGCGGCGATCTGCCGGTTTACTTCTCCCTTGTCGGTGCGGATACCGCGCTTTTCCATTTGGCTGGCGGCTGGCCCCAGATGGACAGAGGGGATTTTATCAATGCCCTGCCGCTTGTAGCTGCGGTGGTCAATGCGCTCCGGTCTACCGGCAGATTCCAGCGCCCGGTTGGTGTAGGCTGCCCACGCTGCCCTCCAAATCTCCACATTCCCTTTGTCGTTCCAGTCGGTGGTGTCCTCTCGGTGGTTCTTCCAGCCGCCTTTCCCATCCGGGATACGCTGTCCATTCTCGTCCAGGTCGTATGCCTTGCGGCACTTCGCGCCCCATGCGCCGTTTTCTTTTAAGGGCCGGACGGTCAGCATGATATGAACATGGGGGTTGCCGGTTCCCCTGTCATGGATGGCAAAGTCGGCGCACATCCCCTTGTCCACAAAGTTGTCCTTCACATAGGACCGGACAAGGGCAAGCTGCTGTTCTATGGACAGTTCGCGGGGCAAAGCTGCCTCAATCTCGCGGGCAAGCTGGCTGTCCCTTGCTTTCTCGATTTGCTCCACGCTGTTCCAGAGGATAGAACGGTCTGCAAATTCCGGCGGGGCGTAGGCAGGCAGCATGATCTCCGCATGAACAATGCCGCCTTTCCGGGTGTAGTCGTGGGTCATGCCGTCCCATTCATTTGTCAGCTTGGTTCCGCTGCGGTAAGCAGCTGCGGCAACAGCAGAACGGCCTGCGCTGCGCTTGATGATACTGATGGGGATATGACAGAAATCTATGGGGAACACCTCCTTTCAGTGAGGGGATAACAGGCTCTGTGGAGCCGGACAAACGCAAAGTGGGTGTCTGGCTGCGCAGAGCGCACAAGGGGTTTGGGGAGCGTAGCTTCCCATCGTGGACGAAGTACGCAACGCCCCCGGCAGGGCGCACAGCACCGGCAACGGTGTATAAGTGCGCCCTTGTAAACAAGGGACTTATGGTGTGTCCCCGGATTTTGGCAGATTTGCGGTTAATTCCGCAGCCCCCGGAAGATGGGACAGGGCAATCAAAAATGCTTTGACCTCTGCGCCGGAAAGGTTGGGAGCCATCGGGAAAATCCCCTCCAAAATGGCTCCACGCTCAATCAGACGGCGGGTGCGAACCCTGCGTTCTTCGTTCCGCTGCTTGTTCTCCAAAATCTTCTTTCGGTTTTCAAGCTGCCGGATCTCCTTCAGGACTTTCTCCCGTTCTTCTTTTTGGGGGTGTGCTGTAATTTTTTCGTTCATGTCATGCACCTCTTTTCTTTGGAAACGCTCATAGATTGACCGTCCATTTCTGACGCGCAAAGTACCGGCGCAGCCTCCGCAGTGCGGCATGGATGGATTTTCCCGCCTGTGCTGGCGTGATACCCTCCATTGCGGCAATATCTTTCACTTTCATACCCAGCATATAGCGGGCGTGGACACGGCGAGCCTGCATAGGCGGCAGGGAAGAAATGGCTTCATACAATCGCCGGATCAGTTCTTCGTATTCGGCTAATTCTTCTTTTTCTATCAGATGATCCTCCGGCGATGGCTGCGCCCAGCCGATGGCGGCATTTTCGATTCCATCGTTACAATCGAGGGAATAAAACGCCTTATACCGGAACATCTTGCGATCTCTGGCGGCCTCGGCTCTCTTATCCAGAAGAAACGCTTCGACGATCTCATCGGACACCTCCACAAAAATGTCCTCTTTGCAAAATGGATAATATTGTTTGAGATTGATGGTCTGCATAGGCACGCCCTCACTCTGTTTGAAAAAGGTCATCATAGCAGCGGCGCATATTCCGCAGCCCCCGGTGGATGGCAACGCTGACCTTACTGCTATGGATACCCTCTCTCCGGGCGATTTCCGGCTGCTTGATACCGGCAATGTAGTAGGCGTGAACACGGCGGGCCTGTGTCGGAGTGGTATGAGCCAAAGCCACCAGCAGGGCGGCAACCAGCCGCAGGCGGGCGGCCCGTTCCTCACGCTCCACCAGAATATCCTCCGGCGATCTGCCGTGTTCCAGCGCGTAGTTCTCCGTCCAGCTATATGCGTCCAGGGAGTACCAGGCGCGGTGGTAGACCTTCCGGCGCTCATAGTTGTTCATCTCGCGCTGGGCCTGCCGCATGGCCTCCCAGACCTCGTCGCTGACCTCTACAAACTCGTCGTGCCGGTAGTGGGGATAAATCCACCGCAGATTGATTGTTTTCATAGGCTTACCTCCTGAAAATGGGAGAGGCGGACAGCTCGTCCGCTGTCCGCCCCTCGCTGGGATAAGGGAAATGATCCCTTTCACTTGGTAGCCAGAAAACAGGTCATTCGTTAAGCCTGTTCTCAAAGAAATTTATAAATTTTTTTCTGACCGCCTCCACACTTTGATACACAGCCACTTTGGAGCAGCCGCACAGCACACCGATCTCTGCAAGGCTCAGCCCGTCAAGCGCATAGAGCAGGAACCGGCGGCGCTGGGCCTCGGTACAGGTGTCCAGAACAGCCATCAGCTCATGCAGCGTTTCCATGCGGCAAAGGTATTCCTCCGGCGTTTCGCCGTAGACCCCTACACCCTCGGTGGTAATGATGTACTCGTCAAACTCCCGGCCATCCCAATGCCGCCGCTGTTCATGGAACAGGTTCTCCGTTTTGTGATCGGCCCGGTCAAGAAATTCATAGACTTCCAGCGTGACCTCCACGGCCACAGCTTGTCCGTTATAATTGATGGTAACTTCCATCTGCCTTTCCTCCATTCAGATTTTTTCGGGAAAATCTGAATGGGGCGGCGGAGAACGGCACCGGGGATAAAGTTCGGGCCATGCTGACCCGATGTTCCGGCTCCATAGAGACAAAAAAGCGCCCGGACGGCATAAAGCCATACGAGCGTAATAGAGTATATTTTGCTGTTTAGTTACATGGTATAGTGCATACTTCTGACCGCATTGCTCCGCTGCTGGGAACAGGCTTTTTTTAGCTGGTGCAGGTCATGGGGACTGTGAAAAAAGGCAAAAATAGACACGGCGGCAATCCTCCTATGTGCCGCCGTGGATTTACACGGTGTTAGGTCGTCGTTGGTTTAGCGTAGACGAAAAGAAACGGCGGCTCTGATTTCTCAAAACCGCCGCCAGGGTATCTAGAGTAAGCGCACAAAATCAACCTGCCCAGCTACGGTTTTTTTCTTTCCCCATTAGGCGGGGCAGGTTTAAAAGAATATGAAAAGCCGATAACAGCAGTCATGTTAGCCTGCGTGTTATCGGCTCTGCGTCTATGCGTCTGGCTCTCTAATAACGGATATATTCAGTTGCTTTACATGAATGAGCGTTTCCTGTTTACATTTTGGACAGAACAAGGGGAAATTCCTTAATTCCGTGTCAATTCGTATTTTTATTCGGGTTTTATTATGGCATATAGGACAACTAACCCAACTTGTCTCTTTCATCAAAATTACCCCGTAACTTGATGTTTCTTTGATATATTTTTTGTTAGTCTATAAAATACGAATATCAATCCAACATTAAGGATGATCATAAAGACCGGCTGGCTCATACCGAAATATGTTTTCATATCAGAAAATATACCGTTTGTATGAAGCATAAAAATCGGGCAAATTTCCTGCATTTTTTGTAAAACAGGAAGGCTATCATTAAAATCAAACACAACTGGCAAGAAGCAGATGACGCAAGAAGTAATAAGCGCTGTAACAGGAGAACTCATTTGAGCACTTAAAAACAATGTAATAGTTGTCAAGGCTACAATCCCAAAAATATTCAATATTACAGAGATAAAGAACATTTGCAAAAAGGTCAAATTATATATTGAAGAAGCATAATGTAATGAAGATTGAATGCTTACATTCCACCCCTGTAACCCATAGGTACAGCCATACAGAACTAAATTTAGCAGTAAATACAAGAGGTATGTGCCAATTACAACTTCCAAGGCCGCTATAATTTTTGAAGTTGTGAGTTTGGTTCGGCCATACCGAGCCGAATAAATAATGCTATCTGTATGAAGTGCATACTCTTCTGAGAAAACAGGAGATAGAGTGATTACAACAATTAAACATATCATTATGGACAAGATGCTCCCCATTCCAGATAATAGCTTATCCCAGCCATCGCAATATCCTAAAGTCACAGTTGGACTATTTGGATATGCTGTTTCGAGTGACTTAAAACTACCATCAGAATTTGTCAAATATTCCAGAATCGCCGCTTGGTCACGATAAACATGAACAGCAGAAAAAGCAGAATTTTCATCTTGTCCAACAGTTGCTTGTTTTGCTTGGTCGATTTTTTCTTGCATAGTAAGTAATGTATTTTGAGAGAGTTTTCCTTCAAATATTTCTGCTACTTCCTTCCGTTGTTCAATGGCTGTAAAACCGCTTGCTAATGCCATTTTTTCAAGGTCATAATCATAGAAAACATTTTGATAATTAAATTGAAAAAAGAAAAAATAGGCAACGATAAGAACCACACCAGCTAAAAACAACATTCGTGTTTGCTTTCTCGAACATATTTTATTTCGTTCTGCTTTTATCATTTCATTCATGCTCGGATACCTCCGCAAAATAGTATAAATACAAATCTTCCAATGTTGGATCAACATTCCAAGCGGTTCTGCATGGTGCTTCTTGAGAAATAATCCTCAGCCGTTCTGCACCATTATTATGTTTCAGATTTGCTGTTACATAGTTCAATTCTAATTCTTCGGCCTCTTTTCGAGATACATCACATTCCCAAACACATTTTTCAATCGGCTTCAAAAGTTTTTCTGGAGAACCATGTTGAATTAACTCGCCATTTTTCATAATCAGAATCTCATTTGCGATATATTCAACATCAGAAACAATGTGAGTGGACAAAATTACAATTCTATTTTCTGCCAAAGAACTAATCAGATTCCTAAACCGCACCCGCTCTTTCGGGTCAAGTCCAGCTGTAGGTTCATCCAAAATCAAAATACGGGGATCGTTTAGTAATGCTTGAGCAATTCCCAAGCGTTGTTTCATACCGCCGGAAAAAGTTTTGATTTTTTCGTTTTTCTGTGTGAGCAGATCAACAACCTGCAACAGCTCCATTGTGCGATTATGGGCTTTTTTAGGTGGCAGCCCCTTTATTGCAGAGATATACATCAAAAATTTATACGCTGTAAAGTTAGGATAATAGCCAAAATTTTGTGGCAGGTAGCCTAAGATATTACGATATTTCTCGCCCAAATCATGAATGTTTTTCCCGTTAAAAAAAATGGCTCCTTTCGTTTCAGTTTGGACATCGCAAATCATTCGCATCAAAGTTGTCTTGCCCGCACCATTTGCCCCGAGTAGACCATAAACACCATTTGTTAATTTTACGCTGAAATGATTTACAGCTTTTTTTCTTCCATATTCTTTTGAAAGATCATTTATTGTAAGTTCCATATCAATTCTCCAATCATTTTTTCTTTTTTCAAGTACAGTTGAAGTGTTTTCCCTAATAGGATAATAGATAACACATAAAATCCAATCCATCCCCAGAACATAGACGCTTCAAATATAAATCGCTGATGGAGTACAAGAGAAAATGTTCCAGAAAGAAAAATCATACAAGCGATTAAATGATACAAGCTATCGTTTGTCCTGCTTTTCGCACATATAAAAAGATAACAAGTGCAAGAAATATTAAATGGAATCAAACCATACAACACCATTTCAATCATTGATTTCTGGTAAATATATGCCATTGAAATTAAAATGACTGTTATTAGGAAAAGGTTGATTACTCCAATAATCAGCATACGACCTGCTACAATTTTTACCAGCGTTGTTCTACTAGACTGTTCAATTTCCCACATACCATAGATGTTGCTTTTAGATATTTCTATTGCACCTAATAACGCAAGGAATGGAACCATAACTGCAAGGATTGTCAATGGATAATAAAATGGAACCCTCCATTGGCCCAGGATACATGCTAATAATACTGCACATATAGTGAGTATTATTTGAACAATCCAGAAAGAAAGCGGCAGAAATTGAAGTTGGTTCAATATAATATCTCGCATTGAATTTTTATTGAATTCAGAACTATTCATGTAACTTTTTCCAGCTACGATTACTGCTTTAATTTTAGGTTCAGATGGAGCAGGCGTTTCACAACTCTGCAACCATTCTAATACACCATTTTGTTTTTGGGTCATACATTATCGCCTCCTCTAAAATCAGCCAAATATCGTTCCAGTTTTTTAATCCCCTGTTGGAGCCTAGATTTTACAGTAGAAACACTAGCTTTTGTAATGGTTGCAATCTCTCGGATTTTCAAATCATAATAAAATCGTAAAATGATGACCTCTTTTTGATAGTCCGGTAATGTGTTGATTGCATATTGAATTTGCGCTTTAAGTTCGTTAAGCTCAATTTTTTCAAAGGCATTATCAGTATCTTCTATATCTTCAAGAGTTTCTAAATCCATATACAGGGGTTTTGCTTTCTTAGTATAATTGTTACAGGTATTAACAGCAATCGTTAGCAGGTAGTTTTGAAATTTCCCGATCTTTCGTACTGATTGAATATTCTCCAACAATTTCAAGAAAACATCTTGTGTAATATCTGCGGCGGTATCTGGATTGCCGTTCAATCGCCGACAACAAAATAGATAAATTGACTGATAATATTTTCGGACAATTATCTCAAATGCATCTGTGTCACCCGACTGGATTTTTTTAATTAGTATGAAATCTTCGATACCGTGTCACCGCCTTCCATGTGTAAAACGCCTTACACTTAATATACAACTGAGTAACCCAAAAGGATTTAACTTTAGAAATTTTTCTTTTACTTTTTTCATTTCCCTTCTATTGTAATTCCTGTTCTTGAAAAATATAAGATGTAATATATGAATTATAAACTTCAACCAACCTGCATATAGCAACATTCCACGGGCAAAGTATGAATTATACAATGTAACTGGGTGATGTTATATGGCGAAAGTTGAAGATTGTCCCGGTTTTGAAACCTTCGGCGCAGATGTCAAAGCTGCACGAGAGGCAAAGCGTCTGGCACGAAAAACATTGGCAGAAATGGTTGGGATTGAATGGCGGTATCTTGCCAACATTGAGAATCAAGGTGCGATTCCGAGCCTGCCTGTGATGATCCAGTTGATTAAGGTCTGCGGACTTCCCGTGGAACGGTATTTTAACCCGGAGATTATGCGAGAAGAAAGCGAACAGCGGCAGCGGGTCAGCCACAAGCTGAAACTCTGCCCTGAAGAATACCTGCCGATTATCGAAGGTGCCATAGACGGGGCGCTCAAAATGGAACAGACTGCGAAGCAGAAGGAGGACGCATAATCGCGGCCTCCTTCTGGCATTTCTATATCAAGGTTCCCGGCACTTTTCCAAAAGTTCCCGACACCTCTGCTGGATTTCTCCGGTTTCTGTCACAGTCAGGTCACGGTCATTTCCAGTAATCTTATCTTCCAGAAAGTTGGCGTATGTACCCAACAAAGCGTTCCGTAAATCCTCCGGGGTTTTCTGTATTTCAGCGCTGTACCAGTCATTCCGGTGGGGTTCCCATGCCATCAATGTATAACCATGACTGGTCTGAACCACCTCATACAGAGGGTCATCCTCCAGATATGCCTGAAACACTTTCAAAACCTTTTCAAAGGTCAGCATTTCCCGCACCTCCCATTCAGCTGCAAATCAGTTCCCTGATTAAAATTTCCTCAATCTGTGCCGTTAATGTGTTCATCAGCCCCACCCAACGCATAGGATCACAGGCTTTCAGTTCTTCCGTGACACCCGCAGTCTCCATCATGTGAGGCAACATGGTGTCCACACGCTCCTGCGCTGTCCGGTCAATCTCTATCAGGTGCGGATACAGCTTCTCGCTCATCAGCAGTTGGTTGTAGAGAATGGGGCGATGTTCCTTTAGGTAGGATTTTCGCATTCTGCCGTACTTGCCGATAGAAGTTTCCGGCTGTTCAGAAAGTTTTAGGTTGGGTA
>NZ_JAAITI010000064.1 GCF_013304735.1 Blautia luti | reverse complement strand
TTGTATCAGAAGCCAGTAGCGTTGCCTGTTGGGTGTATGTGCAGAAATATGTGAAGCACAAAACCCTAAACGAAATGCTGCAAGAATTGCCAGACGTAGGTCAATTCATCCTAGCTATGAATACCTGGTTTGAAAAACTGATGGAGAAATAATCTAGGAAAATAGTTTAAAGTTTACATGTTATGATCATGTATGAAGTTGGAACAAAATAAAAGAATTGTGCTATAATATTGTTCAAGAAAAAAACTCATTGACATATTTCAATCTATTTAGGAGGATAAACGATCATGTGTACAGCAGCAACTTATAAAACAAAAGATTTTTACTTTGGACGAACCCTCGATTATGAATTCTCTTATGGTGATCAGATAGTAATTACACCACGTAATTATGCGTTTAATTTTCGCCATGTTGGCGATATGAAAAATCATTATGCAATTATTGGAATGGCTCATGTTGCAGAGGATTATCCTTTGTATTATGATGCTATGAATGAAAAAGGAGTGGCAATGGCAGGACTGAATTTTGTCGGAAATGCTGTTTATGCTGCGATTAAGCCAGATGTGGAAAATATTGCACAGTTTGAATTTATTCCGTGGATTTTAAGTCAGTGTTCTTCTTTAGTTGAAGTTCGCGAGCTTCTTGAACGAATTAATATTGTTAATACTCCTTTCAGCGAACAATTACCATTAGCACAATTGCACTGGATCATTTCTGATGAGAATGAGTCAATTACGGTAGAATCTATGTCAGATGGTTTGCATATTTATGACAATCCAGTAGGAGTGCTTACGAATAATCCGCCATTTCCACAGCAGATGTTTCAACTAAATAATTATATGTATTTATCTCCTAAACAGCCCAGAAATACTTTCTGCGAAAATTTGGCTCTTGATGCATATAGTAGAGGTATGGGAGGATTAGGTCTTCCGGGAGATCTCTCATCTTCCTCACGCTTTGTACGTGTAGCTTTTACAAAGGTAAATGCAATTTCAGGTGAATCAGAGGAAGAAAGCGTTAGCCAATTCTTCCACATTCTCGGATCTGTGGATCAGCAACGAGGATGTTGCGAAGTAGCGGATGGAAAATATGAAATCACATTGTATACGTCGTGTTGTAATGTTACAAAAGGTATTTATTATTACAATACTTATGAAAACCATCAGATCAGTGCAGTAGATATGCATGTAGAAAATCTGGATAGTGATAAAATGATTTGTTATCCAGTAATTCAAGGAGAACGAATCAACTATCAAAATAAATAATGTTTTGAAATCAGGGATGAGGTAGAAAGGAAAGTTCCATGACAAAAGATGAAGTAAAAAAACTCAGGATGAACAGTCCGGAATCACTACAGTTTTTAAATAATGCTACAAAATTTTATAATTTAATGATGATGTATCGTTGTGCTATTCGGGAGATACAAACTAAACTTGAGGTTTTGGATGATGAATTTTCAGTTGAGAACAATCGAAATCCTATTTCTTTTATAAAAACAAGAATTAAGAAGCCCAATAGTATTTACGATAAACTGCAGAAGATGGGATATGAATTTACAACAGAAAATATACAGACATATCTCAATGATGTAGCAGGCGTTCGAATAGTTTGTGCGTTTATTGACGATATTTATATGATATCAGATTTGATTACCCAACAGGATGATATTAAAGTTATTGAAATAAAAGATTATATAAAAAATCCAAAATCGAATGGTTATCGAAGCTATCATATGATTGTCGAAATACCAGTATTTTTTGCTAAGGGTAAAACACCTATGCGTGTAGAATTACAGATTCGAACCAATGGTATGGATTTCTGGGCAACATTGGAACATCAACTTCGCTATAAAAAAGGAATTGAAGAAATGCCTGGCTATGATGAGATAAGTGAAGAATTACTTCATTCTGCAAGAGCTATCATTGAAGCAGATAATGAAATGCAGAGAATAAAAGACAAAATTGGTATGTTCCATGAAATTTAGGGAGAAAACTGAGCAAGTAGGAAGGTGGAATATATATGAAACAAGATACTTTAGAGGGCAAAGCAAAAACAAAAAATGGGGTAAAACGGCTGTGTTTTTCCATAATCTGCATTCTTCTGGAAGTGATTTTTATTATTACTATTGTAACACGCTTGAATGAATATGCAGAAATCATAAATTTATTTACAAGGATTTTGAGTGGGATCTTGGTTTTGGGATTGTACGCATCAAATAAGACATCCTCTATGAAAATGCCTTGGGTCATCTTAATTCTAATTTTCCCAATTATGGGTGTAGGCCTGTATTTGTTGATTGGTTTGAATGGTGGCACACATAAAATGCGTGAGCGATATGCAGAAATTGATAGCAAATTGTTACCAATGCTTCCGGACAGTCAGGAGTGTTTGAGCAAAATAAAAGAAACAATTCCGAAAGCAGGAAATATAGCAAGTTACATACAAAGAAATTCGCAGTATCCAATCTATCAGAATACGGATATTGTGTATTTTGATGAAGCAGTGAAAGGATTAGAGGCACAGCTTAAGGATTTGGAGAAAGCACAGAAGTTTATCTTTATGGAATATCATGCGATAGAAGACGCTGAAGCATGGCATAAGATTCAAGATGTTCTGGAAGAGCGAGTAAAAGCAGGTGTGGAAGTTAGAGTATTCTACGATGATATGGGTTCTATAGGCTTTATTAACACAGATTTTGTGAAAAAGATGGAGGCAATAGGAATTCATTGCCGTGTATTCAATCCGTTTATGCCAGGTTTAAATCTGTTTTTGAACAATCGTGATCATAGAAAAATAACAGTTATTGATGGAAAAGTCGGATTTACAGGTGGATATAATCTAGCAAACGAATATTTTAATTACACACACCCGTATGGACAGTGGAAAGATACAGGTATTCGTTTAGAAGGAGATGCTGTTCAGTCGCTTACGGTGACATTTTTGGAAATGTGGAATGCAGTAAGTGATAAGGATGCTAATGATTCTGATTTTAGTAAATACCTTTTCCACTATGATTATGCGGCACAGCAAACTGGGTTTGTTCAACCTTATGCAGACAGCCCTATGGATAATGAGCAAGTAGGAGAAGAAGTTTATATCAGTATGATAAATAAAGCTGAAAAATATTGTTGGTTTATGACTCCATATCTAATCATAACAGATGAAATGACGCATGCGTTATGTCTGGCTGCTAAGCGAGGGGTAGACGTAAGAATTATCACACCTGGTATCCCTGATAAAAAATTCATTTATAATATAACTCGTTCTTTTTATCATGGATTAGTTAAACATGGTGTTCGTGTTTATGAGTGGACTCCTGGTTTCTGTCATGCAAAAATGAGTGTGGCAGATGACTGTATGGCAACTTGTGGAACAATTAATTTGGATTATCGAAGTTTATATCACCATTTTGAAAACGGCTGTTTTATGGCAGATTGTCAGGCAGTTGTGGAAATAAAAAATGATCTGATAAGAACGATGGGAGAATGTCGTGATGTGACAGACCAATATCAAACCGGACGAAGTGCATATTTGCGACTGGGACAATTATTTATGAGATTATTTGCTGGATTGCTATAAGAATCTGATGAAACGACCTTTCAAAAAACAGTTGATTTAGAAGTTAACTGTTTTTGAAAGGCCGTTTTTGCTATATCTAACAGTCTGTTGTACAAAGAAGATTTTGCATGGATGAAAAACACAAACCTTGTTGAGGTTAAATTGAGATTGACTTTGTATTGTATAAGTATGAAATAAAAAGAAATCAGGTGATGTACAATGAAAAAGCATAAAATATGTAAAATCCTTCTTGTTATACTGGCAATTTTTTTATGTGTGGCTTTTTATGAATTGCTCGGAATCTGCGTTGCATATAAAAAGCAGCCGGAAGTGTCCAATACAACCAAAAAAGAAACAAAAAATGAGTCATGGAACGAATGCAGTGAAAATACAGAACGGGCAGTAATCATAGAAAAGAATCCAGAAGCGCTTTTACAAAGAGTGCGTTTGATCAAGAATGCAAAAAAGGAAATTATTCTTTCTACTTTTGCATTTCAATCCGATGAAAGTGGAAAATTGATTTTAGGAGCACTGCATGATGCGGCAGATAGAGGTGTACATATTCGTCTGTTAGTAGATGGAATGGAGAGCTGGATTGATATGGAAGGAAATCCGTATTTCTATGGATTATCTTCCCATGAGAATGTTGAAATTAAACTGTATAATAAGGCCAATCCGTTGAAACCGTGGAAAATGATGGGTAGAATGCATGATAAATATTTGATTGCAGATGGAAAGAGATATATTCTTGGGGGAAGAAATACATACAATTATTTCCTGGGTGATTTTCCGGGACATAAGAACTATGACAGAGACGTGTTAGTGGTTTGCGATGAACCTGAGAAAGAAAATTCAGTTAACCAGTTGTCAGAGTATTTTGAAACCATATGGAATCAGGAAGACAGTGGTTATTTTCATAACAATAAAAAACTGGCAAATAGAAAATCTGTAAAGAACGCAGTTTTAGAGCTGCAGAACAGCTATCAGAAATATTTTGAAGAGAATAAGGAAAGAATCTGCGAGACCAATTATACGGACGAAACTTTTGAGACAGAAAAAATTACATTAGTGTCAAATCCTATTCACACAGGTTCCAAAGAACCAGTAGTGTGGTATCAGTTGGGAGAATTGATGAAAAATGCAAAAAATCGTGTGAAGATCCACACGCCATATATTATCTGTAATGATATGATGTATAATACATGGGAGGAGATTGCAGAGAACGTTTCAGATTTTTCTATCATGACAAATTCAGTTGCGAATAATGGGAATCCATTTGGGGCTGCCGATTATGCGAAAAACAGAAATAGAATTTTAAGTACAGGAATTAATATCTGGGAATATGAAGGCGGTTATTCATACCACGGAAAAAGTATTCTGATTGACGATGATCTGTCTGTAATCGGTTCCTTTAATATGGACATGAGAAGTGCATATCTGGATACGGAACTGATGCTTGTAATTCGCAGTAAAGATATTAATAAACAGTTGGAAGAGGGCATGATGGAATATGAAAAAGTGTCCCGCCAGATATTAGAAGGCGGAACTTATAATGATCCATATCATGTAGAGCCAATCGAATTAACAAAGAAACGTCAGAGAAAAATATTTTTGGTACAGCATCTGCTTGGATGGGCAAGGTATCTGTTTTAATGAGGAGGAAGGAAAACGTGTTTCAAATATTGATTGTAGAAGATGATAAAGAATTAAGCCAGCTATTCCAAAAAGTGCTTGAGAAGAATGGATATCAAGTCAAAAGTGCATCGGATGGAGCACAGGCATTAGAAGTATTGGATAAGGAATATATTGATCTGATCATTTCTGATATTATGATGCCGGTTATGGATGGCTATGAACTGGTGTCAGAACTTCGTTCAGCAGGATATCAGATACCAGTGCTTATGATCACTGCGAAAGGTTCCTTTGATGATATGCGCCAGGGATTTCTTTCGGGAAGTGACGATTATATGGTAAAACCGGTAAATGTGAATGAAATGGTTTTAAGAGTCGGAGCATTGCTTCGCCGTGCACAGATACTGAATGAACACAAAATTGTGATCGGTTCAACAGAGTTTGATTATGATGCAATGACGGTTACAACTGATAAGGAAAGTCTTGTTTTGCCTAAAAAAGAATTCCTGCTTTTATATAAGCTTGCAGCTTCGCCAGGCAGAACATTTACAAAACAACAGTTGATGGATGAAGTATGGGGATACGAGACGGAGGCAGACCCACATACGATAGAGGTACATATAGGAAGAATCAGAGAGCGTTTTAAAGATAACCCTGATTTTGAAATCGTAACAATGCGTGGAATTGGATACAAGGTGGTGAAAAAATAATGGAACAAAAGAAAGAAAAAGGATTGCGGATCCGATCCTGTCTGACTGGTGCAATCTGGCTGGCACTTGTATTTTCAACAGTCATATCTGCTTTATTATTTGCTTTTTTGAATCATTTTTTTAATCTGCCGGGCAGCATACCTGTGCTTGGCTGGCTTTTGATTTTCAATACATTGATTGCAGGGCTGATCACTTCCTTTATTAATGCAAAGTTACTGGAACCAATTACCAGACTTAGTAAAGCAATGAAGGAAGTTTCTCAGGGAGATTTTGAACAGCATTTGGAAACGAACAGCCGTATAGCAGAAGTTGGAGAATCTTATCAAAGTTTTAACGTTATGACAAAAGAACTTCGTGCAACAGAGGTGCTGCAGATGGATTTTGTATCTAATGTTTCTCATGAGTTTAAGACCCCGATTAATGCCATTGAAGGATATACAATGCTGCTTCAGGGAGAAGAACTGTCTCCGGATCAAGAGGAATATGTAGAAAAAATCTTATTTAACACCCAAAGACTTTCCGGATTGGTTGGTAATATTTTGCTGTTATCCAAGTTAGAGAATCAGAATATACCAATGAAAAAAACAGAATATCGTCTGGATGAACAGATTCGCCAGGCATTTCTTTCATTGGAAACAAAATGGACAGAAAAAGAAATTGGTTTTCAGGTAGAATTGGAGGAAGTTAAATATACGGGGAATGAAGGACTTTTTATGCATATCTGGATAAATCTTTTGGATAATGCGATTAAGTTCAGCCCTTCAAAGGGGACAATTACGATGTTTCTGAAACAAGAACAGGATTCTGTTAAGTTCATTCTGGAAGATGAAGGACCAGGAATAGAGGATGATGTAAAATCCAGAATATTTGACAAGTTCTATCAGGTAGATGGATCTCATAAAGCAGAAGGAAATGGCCTAGGTCTTGCACTTGTAAAACGGATTGTAGATAGTGCCGGAGGAACAATCAAAGCAGAAAACCGTGAATATGGTGGATGCAGATTTGTTATAGAGCTGCCAAAGCAGAAAGATGAGATTATATAGTTTTAAGATAAATTAGAAGATGGGAGGATTTATATGACATTTTATCAGGAGTTGCAGTTAAATCAGGCAGGTTCTAAAAACCTGTTGAAAAAGAGTGAAACACTAAAAGAAAAATTATATCATATGTGGGTATATCTGGTGAAGATAGCTGTTACAATGGCATTTTGTTTTTTCTTTGTTAGTATTTTCAGCATCCTATTTGGAAATGAGAACAGCATTGTAGGTGTAGTAGTCTTATTATGTCTCATGGTGTTTAGAAATGCGGATCTGGGGATCCACACCGGACAATCTACGATGCTTTTGGCTTTGTTCTTTGTAATTATGACTGTATGTCCGCATTTAGCAAATCAGTTTTCACCGGTATTGGGAATGCTGTTAAATATTGCGGCACTGGCTGTGTTGATTCTGTTCGGATGCCATAATCCATTCATGTTTAATCAATCTACATTGGTTCTTGGGTATCTGCTGTTATATGGTTATGATGTTACGGGAAAAAGCTATCAGATGCGATTAGTCGGGATGGCTTTAGGTGCAGCACTTACCTGCTTCGTATTTTATCGAAATCATAAAAACAGAACTTATAAAAGAAATCTGAAAGATCTGATACAAGAATTTGATATCACTTCTTCCAGAACAAAATGGCAGATATGTCAGATTTTATGCGTACCGATTGTCCTTTGCATTGCAGAAATTTGTAATATGCCACGTGCAATGTGGGCTGGTATTGCGGCCATGTCCGCGATTTTGCCGTTTATGGAAGATATGCACTACAGAGTCCGTAAAAGGATTGTCGGAAATATTGCAGGTGTTATATGTTTTACAGTATTATATTTTCTGCTTCCTTCGTCAATCTATGCATATATAGGAATTCTTGGTGGAATCGGTGTAGGATTTTCAGCACAATATGGCTGGCAGGCAGTATTTAACACATTTGGTGCTTTAGCCATTGCTGCAGAGACTTATGGACTACAAGGAGCGGTTAGTCTTAGAGTGATTCAAAATGTTTTTGGTGTTGTGTTTGCTTTAGCATTTTGTGTTATATTTTATTGGTTTATGTCTAAAAAAAAGAAAAGTGAGATGACCGTACATGCAGAGTGAAGTGAATCAGGAAGAAAATTTGAATAGAATTATTACGGTTCCTAATCTTCTTTCTTTTTTTCGGCTTTGTCTGATTCCGGTAATTATATGGAGTTATTGTGTAAAGAAAAATCCTCTGTTAGCTGGTGAAATTTTATTGCTGTCTGGTCTTACGGATCTTGCTGATGGATATATCGCAAGAAGATTCCATAGGATTAGTAATTTAGGAAAAATACTTGATCCGGTGGCTGATAAGCTGACACAGGCAGCGATGTTAATCTGTCTGTTTACTCGTTTTCCGCATGTGCTTCTTTTAATCGTAATAATGGCAGGTAAGGAGCTGTATATGGTAGTCAGTGGATGTCTTGTGATACGAAAGACAGGAAAAGTACATGGTGCAGACTGGCATGGAAAGATAGTAACCTTTTTATTATATGGAACTGCAGCGGTGCATATTATATGGTTCCACATTACACCGATGGTATCAGATCTGTTGATTGGTTTGTGCGCTATAATGATGGTCATATCGGTCGCTCTGTATATTATCCAGAATACCAGGACTCTTAAGGGAGAGACTGTATAAGCAATTTTATATTGCAATGACTAGAAAAATATTTAGGAGAAGATAGATATAAACAGTAAGTCAAACACACAAACTATGGAGTCTTTAGTCGGTTTAATAAAATTTTAGATAGAAAATAAATCATTATAAAAAGATCCTGTTCATACTATGATATATAGAACAGGATCTTTATTTACTTTATTTCGCCAGGAAATTGCTCTGAATCTCCATCGGCATATGATAAGCCTGGCCTCGTTTTGTCAGGCTGTATAATTTAAAGCTCATTAGTTCCGGAGTCGCATTCAATGAACTGCAGAGTCCGAAATAATCCAGGTCCTCGTTCTGAACCATCAGCCTTTTAAAATTAGCCAACTACTTTTCCAAAAGTTTTTAAGGTGGATCCGGAAGTGACTTGGATAGGGGCATATTTTTTATTTAGAGAAATAAGCTGAATACCGGAATCGGATTGATGATATTTCTTTACATAAGCATCACCATCAAGGAAGAAGACACCGATTTCTCCTTTTTCAAGTGTTTCTTGTTTATGAATCCAGATGATCTGTCCATCCAGATAGAGAGGCTCCATGCTGTCACCACATACCCGGACACCGAAGTCAGCACTGGAAGATACTTCATCACCAACTTCAATTTCGGAAAAACGGTCGGAATCAAGGAATTGTCCTGTTCCAGCTGAAACCGGGAGATCATAGAGACTGAGAGTTCTTCGTGGAAATTGATAAATGATTGGTTTTTCTCGAATGTATTCCCCACTTTTCATTAATAGGTTCATGTAATAATATTAATCTTAGTGATACTGAAATGAATGATAATAAATCTAATCATATCTGTGGATGA
>NZ_JAAITI010000063.1 GCF_013304735.1 Blautia luti | reverse complement strand
TCTGACCGTTGCTGAAAATTTGAAAATTGGAGAGATCGCATCCCAGTTATCTTTCCAGCGTTTCATGGAATTCGGATATTTCGGTGCCCATTTTTCTGTCACACGGTCTAAGGCTGCCAGGGCCTTCTTTTCGTCAGACGCCTGATAAATGGTCTTCAGGTCCGTGGCAAATGCTTTTCTGTCCTTATCAGGGACATATTTTAGAGTATTTCTTACCTGATGCACGATACAGCGCTGATATTCGGTTTTGGGGAAAGCTGCAGCAATAGCTTCTTTGATACCGGTTAAGCCATCCGCACAGATAACCAGTACATCTTTTACGCCCCGGTTTTTTAGCTCATTCATAACAGAAAGCCAATATTTTGCACTTTCATTATCACCAACACTGATAGTCAGAACTTCTTTCTTTCCTTCTGTGTTGATTCCCAGAATTACGTAAGCTGCGAGCTTTCGGATCACGCCATTGTCTCTTACGGAGTAGTGGATCGCATCGATGTAGAGAATGGGATATACTTCGTCCAGCGGTCGATTCTGCCAGTCTTCGATCTGTGGCAGGATCTTATTGGTCACATCAGAAATAAAGCTTTCTGATGTCTCAAACCCATAAATATCTTCAATGGTTTCAGAAATCTGCCGGGTAGTCATTCCTTTGGCATACATGGAAATGATCTTCTGATCAATATCAGAAATATCTTTCTGACGTTTTTTTACGACCTGTGGTTCAAATGTTGATTTACGATCCTGCGGCACTTCGATTTCCATGGAACCGTATCGGCTGTTGACTTGTTTGTGCTTATAACCATTGCGATAGTCATCATTATCTGAGCGTTCTGATTTTTCATAGCCGAGATGATCATCCATTTCTGCTTCCATCATTTCCTTAATGGTGCCGCCCAAGAGATCTTTAAGTGCGTCCTGAATATCTTCAGCAGACTGGATGTCATACTCTTCAAGGAGCTGATGGATAATATTTCGTTTTCCTTCTGTCATTTGTACTCGATGTACAGGTTTCTTTTGTCTTGCCATGTAATTCCGCTTACATGGGCAACGTCTCAGGATGTAAACCTGACATTAAATTCGGATGTTGCGGAAGCAAAAGGAAAGGCTTATCAATTCCAGGCAAAATTATACGCCGGAGCAAAGGACGGACAGGCTCCGGCAGCTACCGGCTTGTTATCACCGTAACAAAAGATCAGCGAACAGTTATGGAAGTTCCGTATTATTTCATTGTCCAGTCAGTACAATCAGATAATTTATATCATACAAAAGAGGCCAGGTTCAATGTATACTTTGAATGTTTACATTGGATCGAAGCCTCTTTTTTATAAGGCAGAAGGAGAGGATGTCACACTCTGTGACAACAGCCATTGACGATGCAGAATAGATTACGATATACTGTAAAGCAAGAAGTACGGGGATATAGTATATAGTTTCAGAAAGGGGCGGACATAAATGGGAAGATTTGTAAATCCGGATAACAGCGCATTTCAGGTAGCACTGAATTCCAGGATATATGTGGATAAAACAGGATTGTTGGAGTACACAAATACTGTTCTGGATACTATGGATGCCTATATCTGTAACAGTCGTCCGCGCAGATTCGGGAAATCCTATACGGCGAATATGCTTACTGCGTATTACAGCAAGGGAGCGGATTCCGAAAAAATGTTTTCAGGACTGGAGATCAGTAAGGCAGCAGATTTCCGAAAACATCTTAATAAATATGATTTAATCCATATAGATGTTCAGTGGTTTCTGGCAAATTGTGCAAAGGCAGATGACATTGTTGCATTTATCACAGAGAGTATACTGGATGAGCTGAGAACGATTTATCCATGTGTGTTACCATCAGAAGAGATATCTTTGCCAGATGCGCTTTCAAGAATCCGGGAGAAAACAGGGCAGAAATTCGTTGTGATCATTGATGAGTGGGATGTTCTGATCCGAGATGCAGCGGCGAATTCCAAAGTGCAGAAAGAGTATATTAATTTTCTCAGAGGAATGTTCAAAGGGACGGAACCAACCAGATATATCCAACTTGCATATCTTACAGGTATTCTCCCGGTAAAAAAAGAAACAACACAGTCAGCGCTTAATAATTTTGATGAATTTACAATGTTAAGTGCGGGCAATCTTGCACCGTATATCGGATTTACAGAAGATGAGGTGCGGAATCTTTCGGAAGAATATCAACAGGATTTTCATGAAGTGAAGCGATGGTATGATGGATATCTTTTGAAGGACTGTCAGGTTTATAATCCGAGAGCAGTAGTCAGCGTGATGCTTAAAGGTGAATTTAAGAGTTACTGGTCGGAAACAGCGTCCTATGAAGCGATCGTGCCTCTTATTAATATGAATTATGATGGATTGAAAACATCGATCATAGAAATGTTGTCCGGTGCATCTGTGAAAGTCAATACAGCGACATTCAAAAATGATACAGAGAATATAAAGAGCAGAGATGATGTACTGACCTATATGATCCATTTGGGATATCTTGGTTATGACCAGACCAGAAAAACGGCATTTGTGCCCAATGAAGAGATCAGGCAGGAGCTGACAACTGCGGTAGAAAGTAAAGCCTGGAATGAAATGATCCTTTTTCAGCAGGAATCGGAGAAGCTGTTGGATGCAACATTGGAAATGGATTGTCCGGTGGTAGCTGCACAGATAGAAAAAATCCATAATGAATATGTTTCCGTTATTCAGTATCATAACGAAAATTCATTAAGCAGTGTGCTGGCGATTGCATATTTAAGCGCTATGCAGTATTATTTCAAGCCGGTTCGGGAACTGCCATCAGGACGTGGATTTGCAGATTTTGTATTTATTCCGAAGCCGGAATATAAAAGTGATTATCCGGCGCTTGTAGTTGAATTGAAGTGGAATCAGAACGCTCAGACTGCAATGCAGCAGATTAAAGACAGGAAGTATCCAGATTCTGTTTTGGAGTACACAGGAGATATTTTACTTGTAGCGATTAATTATGATAAGGATAAAAAAGAACATCAATGTATGATCGAGCAGTATGAGAAAAAATAATTTTCAGAATTGCTATAGAATGATAATGCCTCAGGACAGGTATAACACAGGCAGCAGGTAAGTTGTTGGTGCTATGCATGTACTGAGGCTTTTTCGTTATAATATAAGATCTTATTTATCATCCCCGGTAAGCCGAAGCACATCCCGGATCTCGTCCACATTCATATCCAGGATTACGGCGAGTTCATCGATGGTGAATTTGGTGGTGTCGTCATCGTCTGTGAGCTCTTTTACCGCGGATTCAAGATTTTCTACCTTGGATACCAGATAGTCATCACGGAATTTCTGCTGGGTCTGTTCCTCGATGGCATGGAGGATTCCGCTGCGGATACGGCCGCGCATCCAGGCGTCGTTCTTCTGCTGGGGTTCTGTTTCCTTAAGAGCCGCCAGAAGGGCCAGATTCGCCTCCTGAATGAGGTCAGCCAGGTAAATCTCCTCACAGTTCAGTTCAGCGGCCATCTGGGCTGCCTGGGCCATGTAGAACTGGGTCAGAACACCTTCGGCAGCGGTGTCACCTTTTGCAAAGGCCTGGAAGAGGGAAGTGAGATCATCGGAATCAAGTCCTTCCGGGGAAAAACTTTCCATATAGTCACTGAGGTAAGCCTGTTCCTCAGCTGTAAGGGCTGCACGGCTGCCTGGAAGTTCTTCCTCGCTTCCGGATTCAGAGGAGGTATTTGCTGCCGCCGTAGCGCTGGCTGCTTCCTCGGCACCTTCGATAGTGATACCTTTTAATTTGAGATACTGCAGGATCTTTACAAGCTGTGAAGTGCTCAGATCAGATTCATCGAAATGCTCACGAATCTGCTGCTGGGAGAGCTGTTTGCCGTTCTCCTCTGCGATGGTGCAGATTTCATTGAGCTTCTGCTGAAATAACTTTATATCCATAAAAACATCTCCTTAATTTTCCAGATTTTCTTCTTGACTTTATTATCAGGATTATGATACCATAAGCAAGTCGCAAATGACAGGAAAACCTTTGAATAGACGGAAAAAACGTGAAAAAAAGTTTTTTTAAAAAAATTCAAAAAAGGTGTTGACATTTGTAAAAAGCTATAATATAATATCACTTGTCGTCAGGCAAGAGAGAAAAGCAACAGCGACAAAAACTTAATAAAGACCATAAGTAAATGGTATATCGGGGTGTGGCTCAGTTTGGCTAGAGCGCCTGGTTTGGGACCAGGAGGCCGCAGGTTCGAATCCTGTCACCCCGACTGCTGTAAACTTATTACCGCAAGCATGCGGGTGTAGTTCAATGGTAGAACACCAGCCTTCCAAGCTGGATACGTGGGTTCGATTCCCATCACCCGCTTCTCTGAAAAGAGAGCATGTGTCTGTAGCTCAGCTGGATAGAGCAACGGCCTTCTAAGCCGTGGGTCGGGGGTTCGAATCCCTTCAGGCACGTTGTGGTGGGTATAGCGCAGTTGGTTAGCGCGCCAGATTGTGGCTCTGGAGGCCCAGGGTTCGAATCCCTGTATCCACCCTTCGCCCATTGGGCTATCGCCAAGCGGTAAGGCACAGCACTTTGACTGCTGCATTCGCTGGTTCGAATCCAGCTAGCCCAGTCCTTTTTTATGGGGTATTAGCTCAGTCGGTAGAGCACTTGACTTTTAATCAAGTTGTCCGGGGTTCGAATCCCCGATGCCTCATTAGCGGAAAGCATTTGCTTTCCGTTATTTTTTTATCATCAGACAGGATGATAATATAATTGAATATGCGGATATGGCGGAATTGGCAGACGCGCTGGTTTTAGGTACCAGTGGGCAACCGTGCAGGTTCAAGTCCTGTTATCCGCATCAGATAATGATAATCCGAACCCGGTTCCAATCGGGGACGGCTTCGGATTTTTAGTATATCTTAAGTGCTAAAGCAAAATCGGCGGTATCATGAGTGATGCCGCCGATTTTGTTACTCAAAAATAAGAGTGGATTTTTATGAAAAGCTCCGCTATAATACAAGATATAGGCAGGAGGTAATGTATGAGTACTATAATTGGTGAAGTATCAATACCTGCTGACGATCAAGGATTTGTTTTAATGCAATGTCCTCTATGCGGGGAATTTTTTAAAATAAAACCAGGGGATTATCACGCAGAAGATGTTATTGAAATATGGTGTCCAAGTTGTGGTCTAAAAGCGGAAAATTATTTTACCGATGATGTGATAGAGCTTGCGTTGAAAAAGACAAAGAATTACGCAAATGATCTAATATATAACGAGATGAAAAAGTGGGAGAAGAAATTCCAAGGCTCATTTATCTCGTTCAAGGCAGGTAAAAAGCCACAGCATGAAGAAGAATATCCTATTAAGTATGGAATAGAAGCTTTGGAAGTTGAGAAATATCCTTGCTGCAAGCGAGAAGCAAAAATCAAACCAATTTATAAAATGTGCGGGAGTTATTGCCCGTTTTGTGGGGTAAGGTATGAAGAACATTGATAAAAAACAGTTGAAAATAATTTCCATGGAATTTAGAACAATTGCTAACCGTTTGATTACATGCAATCATCAGACGGGAATGGCTTTATTGAAGAAATTTATGGCTTATATTGACGAAAATGAAATTATATCAGAATACATAAAGCAATATGTTAATCCAGACGATTTTGAGCCGGTTGAAAGCGGGACTTGCTTCTCATCAATGGGCGATACAAAGCAAGAGGAAATCTCCTATACATATCAATATTTGAAATATGCTGTAGAGAATTATCATAGCTTTTACCATGATATGGCTTTTCGTTATGCAAGGGAAGCGAACGATGCTGTAAAAGAATTTTGTAATCGAATAGTACTTCCTTTTGTCAATTATATTGAAGGGTATCTTACGGAAATAGGCATTCAGATGGGATATGATGAGGATAAAAAATTTATGATTAATGTAAGTGGTGGCGTGGCACAAGTGAATGTAGCAAATGATAACGCAACAGTTCATGCAACTCAAAGCAATGGCATTAATGTTTCTCAATTAGAAAGCATTATCTCTGATATTATGAAGCACATGCCTACTGATATTACACAAGAAGAGCAGGAACAAATAAGTGACAGTGTTGAAGTAATTCGAGCTGAGGTACAAAGTGCAAGTCCTCGAAAGGGGTTCATTAAAACAGCACTAAAAGGATTACAAGCTATCAATGGGACTGCACAATTCGGAGCGGCTATTGCTACATTAGTTCAATTTGTTGGAACAATTTTATGATCTATAAGCAATTAAAGCGGCGGTATCGTGAATGATACCGCTGCTTTTGTCATACGCTCCTTTCCTTTTCTTTTGCCCTCTGTACTTTCCATTCTTCAAATTCTTTTTTACCCTCCGGGCTTTCAAAGAATTTTTGGATTTCGGGAAGTAAGCACCGGGCAAGGGCTTCTATTTCATGCTGGGGGATATTTGTGTCCGGTTGCTTTTTTGCCATATATCGCCTTTTTCTGTATTCAGTTTTCAAGGTACAATGCCACTGTGCGGCGTGAAATGTTTTCTGTCATCAATCACCGTTCCTTTGTATGCCGCTGTTGCCGTTTCAATTCTGCCAGCACCTCCGGCGGGATACGGTCTACCAGCCGCTGAATGTCTTTCAGCTCGCTTTCCAGCTTTGCCCGTTCCATCGTATCTTTCATCTTGCCTTTTTCGCTGGCTTTGGCTCTGGCTTCCAACTGTTCATTTTCTGTCAAAAGGTCGCTTATCGTGACCTTGTATTTTTTGAGCTGCCCGGAGAAGTTTTCCATCTGCGGAAACCACTTTTTCAGCAGGGAGAGGGCTTCCTCTTTCTTTTTTCCGGCATTGAACGGGGTAATACCGTCCAGCGTGGCTTCAATGGCTCTTGCCTGTTTGGAGAGATTGACCGCCTGCTTGAACAGACGGGTGGAGATATGCTTCCTGCCTGTCTTGCTGGCACTTTCCCCACGCTCCAAGTCGGGATATTTCTCCACCATATAGGCGTGAAAATCGTTCTGCCATTTTGTGAGGTTGGCTCTATTCCCGATAATCTCCTTTGTACACAGGCGGTTGTCCTCTGTCAGAGGGACAAAGACCAAATGCAGGTGGGGCGTTTTCTCGTCCACGTGTACCACCGCCGACACGATATTTTCTTTCCCTACACGCCCGATTAAGAAATCAGCCGCCCTCTGGAAAAATTCCTGTATCTCCTTTGGGGACTTCTTCTTAAAAAATTCCGGGCTGGCGGTAATCAGCGTATCCACAAACCGGGTGCTGTCCCTGCGGGTGCGGCAGCCAGCCTGTTCAATGCGGCTTTGAATGAAGTGGTAATAGCGTCCCTCCGGCTTGACGATGTGGAAATTGTACTTGCTCCGGCTGGTGTCAATGTCGGGATTGCTGGCGTACTGTTCCTTTTGTCGTTCGTGATGGGCTTCCAGCGGTCTTGCCGGATTGCCCTTGTGTTTTTCAAATCGTAAAATTGCGTGTTGTGCCATGAAACTCCTTTCCCCGTTCCGTTCCTTTCCGGGACTTTTCCACAGGAAAATCCCGCAGAAAATATCTCGGATAGGATAGGAATGGATAAGATATAAATAAAATCGTTTTAATCTCTGTATTTCTATATACCGTCCGGTTTTCGTACTTCAAGAGGATTGATTATCGTACTTGTGGAGTGCGGTTTTCAGTCCTCTGGCGTTCCATAACCGGATTTCTTGAAGTTGGTGTTTGGAACCGCTTCGTAGGATTTTGGGTAAATACGGTTGGGTTTTCCACAGCCCTGCTTCTGGATTTCCACCAGTCCGGCATATTGCAGTTCCCGCAGGGTGTTGACCGCTTTCTGCCGTCCGCAGTGGAGCAGCTCCACTATCTCGTTGATGGGATAGTAGAGGTAAATGCGCCCATATTCATCTGCCCAGCCGTTTTTCCGGGACAGGTCTGTCCGGCGCAGGATAAAGGCATACAGTACCTTTGCTTCGTTGGACAGGGGTGTGAATGTGGGGGCTTCAAAAAGGAAATTAGGAAGCAGGGTAAAGCTGACCGCCTTTTCCGGCTGATGGATATAAAGGGTGTTTGTCATATCGTGTTTTGTGGACGGTTAGAAGCCTGTTTCCGGGGGCAGACGGTAGTTTCTATTGCTGCCCCTGTTCTGTGCTTGCAAAGCCTTGTAAATCAAGGACTTTTCAGCCCCTAACTGTCCACACAAGACCTCCTTTTCCGTTCACTTTCTGTTTTCTGCCGCCTGTGAACTCTGGCGGCACAGTCGGGACAGTATTTCGCCCGGTTGGACTTTGGGACGAACACTCTGCCGTAGACCGCACAGCGTTTTAGCTCCTTATCCCGGAAAATCTCTGCTTCCAGCGTTCCGATTTGTGGCAAGACCGACCAGCGGAAGCACTTACAGCAGACCGAGAAAGAAATGGTCTGGGGGCAGGTGTGAGTGTCCCCATCGTCAAGGAGCATACAGTTCCCGTCCTCATAACAGCAGCACTCCCGGCGGATTAGGGCGTTTGCCTGTTTCTTCTGTGCCGGTGTCATGCGGTAAAGGGAACCGTCCGGCTTGCGCTCTATGGGCAGCAGCCGTTTATATGGGTTCTCTCTCATGTGTTCCCTCCATTTTTCCTTTGCCGTTCTCTCTGAAAAGGCTTCCTGTCCCATTCCTGCGGCGTGTTCCGGCGTTGGCACGCTCTCCGGACTTCGGGACATTTTGTCCCGAAGTGGTTCGTTGCGGTGCTTCCCCTGCCGGGGTATTCCTTTTCGGACGGTCATTCATTTTTCAAGGTGCAGCTCATCGATGAACTACCCTAAGTCTACACGAAAAAAATGCAATTCTCGGAATTTTGCGAGAATTGCATTTTAGGGCAACATTCTATTTCAAAATTGCATTTCTGCAATTTTCCCGTATAATGGGAAATAGGAAAAGGAGGTGCTGTGTATGGCTTTACCCGGAACACCCGGACAGAGGATTTCTGATTTGTGCAATGGTAACCATATTACACAAAAACAGCTTGCAAAGAAGATAGGCGTATCTGCTTCCCAGTTGAGCCGCATTGTCAGTGGGGAAACAAAGACGGTCAGCAGCGATATTCTCATAGGCGTGGCAAAGGAATTTAAGGTATCAACGGACTACATACTGGGTTTGTCTACTTTGAGTGTCCGTAAAAGCTATGATATTTCAGAATTGGGCTTGTCCGAGGGAGCTGTGAGAGGGCTTGTGACAGGTACAGTCGATGTGCAAATCCTCAACCGTCTGTTGGAACACAGGAACTTCCCGAAACTGATGGATTTGATACGTATTTATTTTCAAGACACAGCGGCAAAGGGTATCATGGCAAGAAACCAGCTGATTGAACTGGCAACGGCTTCCCTGTCCGATCTGATGAAAGAACACCCGGAACATCGGGGAGAAACAAGACAGGATTTGCAATTTCTGAACGCACAGAAGATGGGCGAACACGAAGCAGAGATTGAAAAAATCAAGAATGTATTTCTTGCTATTCTGCGGGATATTAAGAAAGATATGGACAGCGGCGAACAGCCGGGAGAAGCTGTGACCGCCGCTATGTTTGTGTGACAGTAAAAATAAACCCCCTGCTATGCAGGGGGAGGGAAGATCTTTAG
>NZ_JAAITI010000062.1 GCF_013304735.1 Blautia luti | reverse complement strand
GCATAAGCAGTCAAGGCAGATAGCCAATGCTTATGATTGTGTATGTATAGAAGATTTGGATATGAAAGCAATGTCACAGTCGCTGAATTTTGGAAAATCTGTTTCAGATAACGGCTGGGGAATGTTCACAACATTTTTGAAATACAAACTGGAGAAACAGGGTAAGAAGCTTGTGAAGGTGGATAGATTTTTTGCAAGCAGCCAGACCTGTTCTGTTTGTGGTTACAAAAATGCAAAAACGAAAAATCTTGCCCTGAGAGAGTGGGATTGCCCGCAATGTGGAACCCATCATGATAGAGATGTAAATGCAGCGATAAATATCAGAAATGAGGGAATGCGTTTGGTAATTGGATGACCTTAAATAACATAACACAACCGTGGGACACACGGGGATAGCTCGCTTATGCTTAGCACAGTAGTGCTATCGAACGAGAACCAAACTTGCCGAGGCTGGGAAGCCCTCACCTCTATAGGTGGGGGAGGATGTCACGCAACAGAGCAAAAGAGGGGAATTGAAAAATGAACACATTAACAGTTTTACTACAGCAGATCGGAATGTTTGTGATCTACATTATCACAGGCGTGATCCTGATTCGCACAAAAGTACTGACACGGGAGAATCTGGAGATTATTTCAAAAGTAGTGATCAAATTGTCACTGCCGGTGATGATTTTTATCAATACGGTAAACGGAGTGGATCGGCAGACGTTTTTTTCTTCCCTGTCCATCCTTGGGATAGCGGCAGTGATGTACGTGTGCCTGCTGATCCTGGGCACTTTATCCGGAAAAGTATTTCGTCTTCAGGGAGAACATCTGCAGCTATACCGCGCAATGACTGTATTTGGAAATGTGGGATTTATGGGAATTCCTATTGTTGTCAGCATATATCCGGAAAAAGGAATGCTGTATATGGCTGTTTTTACAATCATTGATCAGTTAATGTTATGGACTCTGGGAGTAAAGCTGACTTCCTCAGAAAAAGAAGGCGGGGCTTTTAATCCGAAAAAACTGATCAACCCTGTGACAGTTGCCATTATTCTGGCACTGATCTGCGTGTTGACAGGAATCCGGATTCCGCTTGTTTTAAATACGGCACTTCAGAAGATGGGGGCGACGGCAACACCGCTGGCAATGATCTATCTGGGAGGTGTTTTTGCCTGCATTGATGTGCTGAGCTTTATCAGGAAACCGGATTATTATGGAATCACATTGATAAAAATGCTGGTATTTCCAGTGCTTTTTTATATCCTGTTAGGCTTTGTACATATTCCGGCGGATATCCGGATGACTATGGCGCTGACTTCTGCCATGCCTGTGATGTCATCGGTGGTAATGATGGCAAATGCTTCCGGATCGGATGGAGATTATGCAATGGGAGGAATTGTGGTTACTACATTATGTTCTGTCCTGACCCTTCCTGTGGTATCCTGGATCTTTCAGGTGCTGGGGTAAAAGTATTGCTCTGAAAAAAGTTTTGCCGTATAATGGGCAATAGCAAAACGGTCCGGCGATCCGGGCCGGACAGAGGAGAAATACTATGTACGAAGAGACAACAGAGAAACTGCTGGAATTTATCAGCAAAAGCCCTACAGCCTTTCAGGCAGCAGAAGAGACAAGAAGACGTTTTCTGGAGGAAGGCTTTACAGAACTGAAAGAGGAGGAGAGCTGGAACCTGGAAAAAGGCGGAAAATATTTTGTCATGAGAAATCATTCTGCGATCATCGGATTTTCCATTCCAGTCAATGACTGCAGAAGATATCATATCATTGCAAGCCACAGCGATTCCCCGTCTTTTAAGATAAAAGAAAACCCGGAGATGTCTGTAAACGGAGCGTATGTGAAACTGAATGTGGAGCGGTACGGAGGAATGATCCTGTCTACCTGGTTTGACCGTCCTCTTTCTGTGGCTGGCCGCATGATCATCCGCAAAAATGGGAAAATCCTGGAAAAACTTGTAAATATTGACCGGGATCTTGTCATGATCCCAAGTCTTGCCATCCATATGAACCGGGATATTAACGGAGGCTATCATTACAATGTCCAGAAAGATATGCTTCCATTGTACAGTGGCAATGGTGAAAAAGGAAACTTCATGCGGATGCTGGCGGAAGAGGCCGAGGTACGTCCGGAGGATATTCTGGGTCATGACCTGTTTCTTTATAACCGGATGCCCGGAACAATCTGGGGATCCCGGAATGAGTTTGTTTCCAGCCCAAGACTGGATGATCTGCAGTGTGCTTTCGCTTCACTGGAAGGTTTTCTCCAGGCAGATAAGAAGAAAAATATTACAGTCCACTGTGTACTGGATAACGAAGAAGTGGGCAGTACCACAAAGCAGGGAGCAGCATCCACATTCCTTAAAGATGTGCTGTTTCGGATCAATCTGGCCCTTGGGGGAGATCAGGAAACTTATCTGATGGCCCTTGCGGAGAGTTTTATGATCTCTGCGGACAATGCACATGCGCTTCATCCGAATTATACAGACAAGGCAGATCCTGTAAACCGTCCGGTGATGAACGGTGGAATCGTGATCAAATATAATGCCAATCAGAAATATTGTACCGATGGGATCTCCACAGCGATTTTCAAGGAACTCTGCAGAGAAGCAGAGGTGCCATATCAGACATTTGTGAACCGTTCCGATATTGCCGGCGGATCTACTTTGGGAAATATTTCCAACACTCAGGCAGCTATGAATACGGTAGATATCGGCCTTCCTCAGCTGGCCATGCATTCCGCTTATGAGACAGCCGGAGTGAAAGATACGGAAAGTCTGATCCGTGCGGCAAAAGTATTTTACAGATAAGAGCGGAGGATATGAAAATGAGCAGAAAAGCAGTATTTTTTGATGCAGACGGAACTGTCTGCGATATGAAAAAAGGCGTGCCGGACAGTGCCATTGAAGCCATCCGTTCGCTGGTAGATAATGGACATGAAGCATGGCTCTGCACAGGAAGAAGCCGGGCTTTTGTCTCCTGGTATCTGGAGCAGATTCCTTTTACCGGAATGATCAGTGCCTGTGGATCGACCATTGAGAAAGACGGGAAGAGACTTTTTAACAAAGAGATGACACCGGAGGTTGCAAAACTTTCCGTGGAGGTTTTGAGAAAATATGGGCTGATTCCGGTAATGGAAGGCGCGGATTTCATGTACTATGATAAAGAGGAGTATACCGATGAAGTAAACTGGTATGCCAGTCTGATCACAGAATCTCTGGGCGATAAATGGAGACCGATCCGTGGAAATGAGGACTGCATGCGGATCAATAAGATCAGTGCAAAAATGACCGCAGGATGTGATGCAGAGGCTGCGTTGTCCATTTTGTCAGAATACTATGATATCATTCGTCATGAGGGCAGCAGTTCATTTGTTGGAAATACCATTGAACTTGTGCCAAAAGGATTTAACAAGGCGGTGGGAATCGCGGCAGTGATCCGCCTGTTTGACATTCCGTGGGAAGATACCATTGTTTTTGGAGACAGCAACAATGACCTGGCTATGTTTGAATACGCTGCAACAAAAGTTGCCATGGGAAATGCCTCCCCGAAGATCAAGGAACTGGCAGACTATGTTACGTCCGATATGTTCCATTACGGAATCCGGGATGGATTGAGATATCTGAAGCTGATCTGAAAATAAAAAATGCTGTGGAAAATGTTTTATGTACATTTCCACGGCATTTTTGCGTTATGATAGTGTTCAGATCAGCCCCAGGCTTTTGCAGAGAAACAGCCAGACTGTCAGGGTAAAGGCACTGAACAGTGTGGTGAGAAGCACAACTCCCGAAGAAAAAGAGCCTTCATGTCCCATATTTTTTGCCATGACAAAGCAGGTAACTGTACTGGCAGATCCCAGCATAATGATAATGGAAACCAGTTTGTCCTTTGTAAAACCGCATCGGATGGCAAGGGGCAGAAAAAGAGCTTCATAACCGATCAGTTTCATAAAGGTACAGGCGACGGATGCTTTGAGCCTGGAAAAAACTTTCCCAAAATGAAGAGATCCACCCATGGCCATGAGACCAAGAGGAGTAGCAGTTTTGGCAAGATTGCCTACGGTAGAGTCCAGGATCTTCGGAAACGGAAGGCGAAGAAGAGACCAGAGTGTACCGGCAACAATACCGAGAATGATGGGATTGGTGACAATGCCTTTTAAAGTACGCTTCAGAACAGTTCCATCCAGCTTTCCCTGATCCGGTTTAAAGACAGAGAGAACTACAACGGCCATCACATTATAAAGAGGTACACTTGCAATGATCATCAGCGGTGCCATGCCTGCGTTTCCATAAAGATTCTGGATAACTGCAATGCCCAGAATAGCGGCGCTGCTGCGGTAAGATGCCTGGATAAACTCGCCCCGGATATCAGATGGATGAAGGAGCCGGGACAGGAATACGGAAATCATGATGCTGAGGGAGGTGATCAGAAAACAGAAGATCACCATTTTGGAATCCCACGCTTCATAGATATCGATCTTGGCGATATCCTGGAACAAAAGGGCGGGCAGTGGGATGACGAACACGAATTTGTTCATGCGGTTGACAAATGCTTCATCAAAAAGTCCGATCCTACGGAAAAAATACCCGAGGAGCAGGGTGAGAAAGATGGGCACGGTAACATTGAGACAGAAAATAAGATTGTCCATAAAAAGAAAGCCTCCCTGAGGTAAAATATCTTCATTTATTATATCGAATCCTCGAAAATTGTCAAACGAGGTATACGGGACTGTAAAATTCTGGTATGATAAAAAGTGTTGCAAAAAAGCAGCACAGGGGTTGAGAAGGAGAAAGAAAAAATGAGATACGGAAAAATACGGATCGAAGACGGCTTTTTTGTATTTACCAGACATATGATGCTTAACAGTCTTCCGTGTAAGGATATCCTCTGGGCGTATATGCGCCGGGAAGGAGCAGATAAAACCGGTGAAAAACAGCTGATCATCAACTATCTGGTAATTATAACCAGGCGTCAGAAACGTTATAAATTTGATATGACAGAACAGGAAGTACAGGACTGTCTCCGGCTTCTGAAAGTACTGAATCCGGATCTTGCAGTTGGTTTTCCAAAAGGAAGCAGGCTTCCGCTTCAGAATCTTCCAAATACGAGAGATCTGGGTGCTTTGATGACCGAAGATGGTTTGCACATTCTTCCCAGAAAACTTCTGCGTAGTGGTGAGATTTATCATGCTTCCATAGCAGATACCAGGATTCTTTCAGAAGAATATAATGTCAAAACAGTGATCGATTTCCGGTCTGCGGCGGAAGTAAAGAAAAAACCGGATGATATTATGGCAGGAGTAGAGTATTATCATATTCCGATCCGTGATGAAGAACGCAGCGGAAACAGCTTTTTTGAACGTGTGATGTCCTGCTACGGAGATGGAGAACGGTATATGAGGGAACGGTACCGAAGCCTTATTACAGATGAATATTCCCTGAAACAATACGCGCGCTTTCTGGATGTATTGCTTCATGTAAAGAATGGAGCCGTTGTTTTTCACAGTACCACAGGAGAAGACAGGACAGGAGTCGGAACAGCACTTTTGCTCTTTGCTTTGGGTGTACCTAAGGAAACGATACGAAGGGATTATATGCGGTCGAATTCATGTCTGGAAGATGAACTGAAATATATGCGCAGGCTTTACCGGGCAGACTGGCCGGAAAACAGCCGAAAGCTTGCAGATCTGAAAGCCTTCTATCAGGTGAAGGAGTCTTATATCAATACAGTTTTTGATGTCATCGAAAAAGAAAACGGAGGAATTGAAAGATTCCTTCGGAAAAAACTCTATCTGACACCAAAGGCATCCGAGGAGCTTAAGAAAAAATATCTGATCTGAGGATAAAAACATTTCTTATCATCCTGAAGGAATTTTGCAGGAAATTTTGATTGACAAAATTTTCGAAGTTGTTATAATGGTAAGAAAGCAAGGGTTTATTAGATTAAAGCGTTAACTGACGAAGTCGGTTTTCTATACATAAAAGTGTTGAAAGCAGGTGTATTATGGAAAAGAGAATACTATCCATCCTTGTGGATAATACCTCCGGAGTCCTTAGCCGTGTGGCTGGTCTTTTCAGCCGCCGTGGATATAATATTGACAGCATTACCGCAGGAGTGACTGCAGATCAGAGATATTCCCGTATGACAGTTGTCTGTGAGGGAGATGATCAGATGCTCCAGCAGATTACCAAACAGCTGGCGAAGCAGGAAGATGTACGGGATGTTAAGGTCCTTGAACAGGACGACAGCGTTGCCCGTGAGCTGATGCTCGTCAAGGTTGCTGTGAAGCCGGAACAGAGACAGGGAGCTCTTTCTGTTGCAGATATCTTCCGTGCCAAGGTGGTGGATGTAAGTAAGGATTCTCTTATTATGGAGATGACCGGAAGCCAGAACAAGCTGAAGGCGTTTGTGGAGCTGATGGCTGACTATGAGATCCTTGAGCTTGCAAGAACAGGAATCACAGGTCTGTCACGAGGCAGTGACGATGTCCGTTACCTGTAAATTTTTTACATATGTTTGCTAGGAGAGCAGCCACTCTCTTAACGATAAATAATTTTTATGAAGAAGATGTGATGAACATCAGAGGAGGAAAGCAAAATGGCAAATAAGATTTTTTACCAGGAAGACTGTAATCTCGGATTATTAGATGGTAAGACAATTGCGATTATCGGATACGGAAGCCAGGGACATGCACACGCACTGAACCTTAAAGAGTCTGGATGCAACGTAATCATCGGTCTTTATGAAGGAAGCAAATCCTGGAAAAAAGCTGAGGAGCAGGGCTTCGAAGTATATACATCCGCAGAGGCAGCTAAGAAAGCAGATATCATCATGATCCTGATCAACGATGAGAAACAGGCTGCACTTTATAAGAAAGACATCGAGCCAAACCTTGAGGAAGGCAACATGCTTATGTTCGCTCATGGTTTCAACATTCATTTCGGATGCATCAAACCACCAGCATATGTTGATGTTACAATGATCGCTCCAAAAGGACCTGGACATACAGTAAGAAGCGAGTATCAGGCTGGTAAAGGTGTTCCTTGTCTGATCGCTGTAGAGCAGGATGCTACAGGTAAAGCTCAGGATATCGCACTTGCATATGCACTTGGAATCGGCGGAGCAAGAGCTGGTGTTCTTGAGACAACATTCCGTACAGAGACAGAGACAGACCTCTTCGGTGAGCAGGCTGTACTTTGCGGTGGTGTTTGTGCACTTATGCAGGCTGGTTTCGAAACACTTGTTGAGGCTGGTTATGACCCAAGAAACGCATACTTCGAGTGTATCCATGAGATGAAACTGATCGTTGACCTGATCTATCAGTCAGGATTCGCTGGAATGAGATATTCTATCTCCAACACAGCTGAGTACGGCGATTACATCACAGGACCGAAGATCATCACAGAGGATACAAAGAAAGCAATGAAGAAAGTTCTTTCCGATATCCAGGATGGTACATTCGCAAAAGAGTTCTTACTCGACATGTCCGATGCAGGTGCACAGGTACACTTCAAGGCTATGAGAAAATTAGCTTCTGAGCATCAGTCTGAGAAAGTCGGCGAGGAGATCCGTAAACTCTATAGCTGGAACGGCGAGGATAAGCTTATCAACAACTAAGCAAAATTTATTGCAAAGCAATAAATTTTGCGCTACTCGAACGAAGCGAAGCGGAGTTTGAGTCAAAAAAGTTACACTTGTAATATAGTGGCATGAAACTTTTTTGTTACTGGCTACTATGAAGAAAACCATCTGGTCATTATGATCAGATGGTTTTTTGTAGTATTTATTTGAATTTTTTACTTAATTCCCTTGTCCTCCCAAAAGAACGGCATAATTAAATCCATATCCACATCTTTCTGTCTGCATACAAATCCGATCTCACGAGGTGGAAAAGAAAATCCTACCGGTACTTCCACCAGTGTTCCTTCTTCCAATTCCTTTTTTACAAAATCCCGAATCACACAGGCAATTCCAAGACCAATCTCCGCAAACTGGATCAAAAGATCCATGGTTGATACTTCCAGAATATGACTCAGCTCCACATGATGTTCTTTCAGCTGTGCGTTTACAGTCTGACGGGTAATATTATCCTCATCCAGCATCATGAAAGTCGCCGCCTGGATCAGCGGTTCATCAGGATAGAGTTTTTTCTGATTTTCCAGATACTGCTGTGTACAGACAAAAGTATCCCGGATTTTTAAGAGGGGATGAAAATAATATCCGCGAAGCTTCTGTGGCCGTCCGATCAGCCCCAGATCAATTTTTTCCTCATCCAGAAGCTGCAGCGTCTGATAAGTAGACTGGCAGGAAATGGTGATGCGTACATGAGGAAAACGAGAGATATATTTCTCAAGATGGGAAAGGAGTACATATCTGGTTAAGGTGGAGCTGGCACCTAGGCGGAGTTTGGGAATGTCCCGGGAGCGGTTGTGGCGAATGGAATTTTCTCCCTCATCCAGAAGGGAAAGAGCTTCTTTTACCTTCTCAAAGAGAAGTTCGCCGTCCGGAGTCAAAGTAACACCCCGGGAACTGCGCTTAAAAAGAATAGTATCGAGATTCTGTTCCAACTTCTGGATCGCCTTGCTGATAGCCGGCTGACTGATATAAAGTTCTCGGGAGCTGTGAGAGATGCTGCCTGTGCGAGCAACCGTATAAAAAATATGATAAAGAGACAGATTGTCCTGCATACAAAGACTTCCTTTCCAAAAAGGGATAGATAGCAATCAAACAGAGATTAGATAATTATAATAGCATAGGATTTATGGTTCGTAAATAAAGAACAAGGAGGAAATCATACAATAACCATAAAATATTATTTTGCTCTAGAATATCTTTGCGATTGCAAATATAATATGGTATATAAGAAATTGTGAAAAAAGTGTGAAATATAACACAATATAATAAAAGGGGGATTTTTTATGAAACAAATGAAAAGGAAACTGGGAATACTGCTATTTGGTATAATGCTTGTATTTGCATTTTCAATTCCGGTTATGGCGAAGAATGTTGCAGAAAAAAAAGAAATTAGTGCAACAGCGCAAAAGGTTGAACATGTTATTGAAAATCAAAATACTCGGTTATTAAACAATAATGTTCCCGCAGGATTAGCCAACTCTATAGAAGATAATATTGTTGAGATGGGGAAATACTCTTCAGATACTCGTTATCTTACAGGAGTTGCACCTCGAGAAAATGATGTAATTACACAGGGCGAAAAATTATACATTAAATTTTATGCAAGGGATACTTGGAAATATTATTATACAAAACCAATAGTTTCTGTTTTTAATGCTAATTCAGACATCGTATATATAAGCGAACAAAACAAGGTATCTCTTTCTGGACAAGATACTTACAGTGGGTATATTTCCTGGAATACAGCTACTGCGAAACCGGGTAAATATTCTGTGTATATTGTAAATGCACCATGCTATTCTGATGGCACATTGCTTAGTGATTGGGCATCTTTTGATTGTCCTTATATTAACACGGAGTTCAAATTAGCAGCTAAGCCAGTACATAAACATACATATGGAAAATGGAAAACTGTGAAGTCAGCAACTGTTTTTGCAACAGGTAAAAAGGTATGTAGTTGCAAATCATGTGGAAGTAAAAAAACACAGACTATTCCAAAATTAAAGCCTACAATTAAACTTTCTGCAACCAAGAAGACGATCGGAAGAAATAAATCTTACACATTAAGTATTACTAATCTTGCGAAAGGTGATTCCATTAAGTCTATTAAAAGCAGTAAGACAACTATCGCAACGATAAAGAAAGTTAAAACAAATCAGTACAAAATTATTGGAAAGAAAAAAGGAAAATCTACGATCACAGTTGTTTTGAAATCTGGTAAGAAAGCTACCTGTACAATTACAGTAAAATAATGTAGAGAAAAATGGCGGAGAGCAGTGCTTTCCGCCGTTTTAATTGTGTGACAGTAAAAATAAACCCCCTGCTATGCAGGGGGAGGGAAGATCTTTAG
>NZ_JAAITI010000061.1 GCF_013304735.1 Blautia luti | reverse complement strand
TGTATCATAGAAGAACCTTATAAACATTATTTTACAGAAAAAGTTTCATACTCTCTTTATAATTCCTATAATCTCTATCGTTTTTTCTAAACCACAAAAATATCATTTTAAATATAAGCCAATGAACAAATTCCTGTTTTCATCTTTCTCAAAAAGATGTATGATATAGAAAAAAATAGGAGGTATTAAGATGAAATCACATAAATATTGGTCACTTGGTGCATTGGCAACCATGATTGGAACTTTTTACACTGGTTATAAAGATATGAAATCCGCACATAAATATTTTGCTTGCAGCTCTCTTATCTGCATGATTATGGCTATCTATTCTGGTCATAAAATGATTTCTGGAAAATCCAGAAAGAAGAAGGACTCTGTTTCTGAAGAATCTGAATAACAAATACATAGATAAAAGGAGACTGTAATAGTCTCCCTTTTAGTGAAAGATGAACTCTAATTTAATTTTATATTTCTTACTGCCGCATAGCTATCATCTGCTAAACCTATCTTCTCCATTTTCTGCACGATTTCTTTCTGTGACTTTTCTCTATGCAGGATAAATGCTGAATCCATTCTGGTAATATTAACACCTCCAGTAACGCACCTATCGTATCTACACCGTTTCTCTTTAACACATTATCTGCTCGTGTATTAAATCTCAAAAATGAAATTGATTCTTCTAAAATATTTTCTGGCAAACATGAAAAAGTCATATAATCCAAATGACTTTAACTCTTCATTCAACTGGATTACGAATAAATACAGGACATCGGTTTACTTTCTCGCCTCTATTTAATTGCAAAGTTCCTCTAAATTTTTTAATATATCCACTTCCATTTTTTTTCGAATTTTTTCATGCTCCTGACTTAATTCATCAAATATTATCCGTAATTCCTTTTTCATAGATTCTTCTTGATATAGTTCTTTTTTTTCTATTTGAGTACACGACTGTATTCTTTTTAATATTCCTTCAAATCTAGGAGAACAATGCTCAAACGGAGCTTTTAAAAAATACGCCATTCCTTTTTTTAAATCTTGCTGATTAAAATAAAAAGCTCCCAAAAATTCATATGCATTCTGTTTATTATCAATTGCAGATATTCTATCAAGGAACTTCTTCTCATCCTTATCTGACTGAAATTCTTTTTCTGCAACTTTCTGCAGTAGTTCATCTTCATAATTTATTTTTTCTTGTATATATTCACATATGCTTTCTCTCTTTTGTTCCTCTGAAATGTTACCTGGCATCAAAAGTTTTTTGCAATCTTTATATTTTTTATATTCTGCCTCCAGTAACTCATATTCATATGAGATTCTTTTTGCTTTACACATCCTTTCAGAATATTTCACTAATTTAAAACAATCCTTTTTAAAGCTCACAACATTTTTCCCTGATCCTTGTGTACTAAAAAAAACAATCCCATCATATCCCAACATTTTAAATATATCGGAAAAAAACTGTGTAACCAAATAATAATCTTTTATATCACTATGTACCGGTCTGGTCAAAATATCATATAATATTTCTTCTGAATTACTTTCAATCAAAACATAGTTACCTTTTTTCACACACTCAAACTCCACAATAGAGCAGATTTGTCCTACTTGTAAATGAATTTCAGCAATACATGTTTCAATATTATCTGCCAAGTAAAGATAAGATACTCCTTGTCTATTAAATCTTCCGCCTTGCACAAATTTTGCTGGTGGTTTTTCCATGTCACTCCCGAAATACGGTATCTTACATTTAATATCTAAATCGTCTATTGCCGCTTCTATTACACCATTTCCAACTCTCGCTCTATAAAATATCTGCCCTGTATCAATAATTTCCGTTTTGAATTTATCTTTTTCTTTTTTAAAATCCTCAAGAATATCACCAAAAAAATCACTATAATTTTCCTTTAATATTTTTTTCTCCAATTCTTCAAAATATTCTTTCGTCAATATTTCCATAGCTGCTCTCCCTCATATAAATTATTTTCATATAAGTATCCATCATAATACTAAATTCATTCTTCTATAAGTTCTAAATTTCGTTTTTCTAAATATTCTTGAATATTTTCAGTTACAACAGAAACTTCATTGATAATTGCCTTCCCTAACGCCAAATTTTCTTTATAGAACTTTTTATATCGTTCTTTTTTCGGATTTGTATTTGCTTTCTCAGGCAACAGATATTTTGTTACACTTCCATCTAAATCTGCTATTAATTCTGGTCTATATAAAATCAAGTGATAATTTTGAAACCAAAATTTCTCATTATCTAAGAGTTTTAAACTATTAATCTGTTCCTCTGAAAACAATCCATCCTTCAAATAATAAGCAATTAAAATCTGGTTCTGAGATTTAAGAACAAGATTGGATGTATCTTCCAGACACCAATCAAGCTGATAGCATCTAATGGCATAGTAATAGTATAATTGCACATCATGTAAAGAAGAGATCAACGCCTCTCTATATCTGGCTTTCAAAAATATTTTAATTTTTTGATTATCAAACCCACTCATACTATTAAAAATATCTGATGTATATAACAATGACTCCGGTGACATTTTTAATAGAAAGCATAGCTGATGATAATTATATTCTTCAACATCGTATTCTTCAAAATCTGTTTCTTGGAAATGTTTTGTTTTAAAAAAGTTTCTTATCAAAGACTGTTTGTTTCTTTCCTTTTTTACATTTGATAATCTATATATCAACTGATTCAAAAAAGACAATTTATGTTGTATTTCTGTTCCAATCTGATTTTGCCTTTGAAAATCTTTAAGGACTTCTTCATTCCAGTGTCGCATAATTGCTTTCCAATATCTAGTCAATAAATTTTCTATATTATATGATTCATAATCTTCTATTTCTATCTTCCGGTCATTTCCTTCGTGATCATTTTCTGCTAGCACCTGATTAAACAGACCTCTGATTGTTTCATTATCATATTTATTGCAAAAAATATAAAAATCATCTGAGAAGTATTCAAAATGGCAATTAATAGACGCATCTTCTAAGGCTGTTTCAAAATCATCTGATATTTTTTTCAATGCATTTTCTGCAAAGTAAAGAGACAAGTAGTTACCCATTATTATCCCACCTGTTCTTCCATTGTTCATACTTGTAAAAACATTGTCCTTTAGTTGTCCCTTCGGTAAATAGTGTGAATATAATTTCCCATAAAAATCTTTAATATCAAGTTTAATCAGATTGTCGTACAGACACAAATTCATAAAATCATCATTTAGTTGTGCATCATACTCGCCAGCTATAAAATCTCCCGTATCAAAGTTAACCGTCATTCTACTATGTTCAGGATTAATTCCTTGAATGTTATCAAAGTCAGGTAACCCCGAATAATAATGATATGCCCGTACAAAGTTCAGAACATTTGGAATTTTCAATGTTCTATATTTACCATTTCCTTTTTGTACATTAAAAGAAACAGGCATAGTCCAACACAATTCTCTTGTGCTAAAATTCTCAATATCCGCAGGATACTTTAATAAATCAATATTTACAAAATGCCTTACCGCATTTTTAAAATTATATAAATTATTCAAATCCATCTTACATCCCCTATTAAGTATGGCAATCATATCTTCTGTTACATATTTCTAGCTATATTATAATTCATCTACTACTTTTTGCAATAAAAATGGCCCTGCTACCTCAGTAGCAAGACCATCTCTGTTGAAAATCACTTCTTCTTCCTTTCCATCTCTTCTTCCATCGCCTTCTGTTGCTGTGGCTGCCCTTTGCCTTGACTGGCTATCTTCTTCTGATGATTGCGGAGCCGCTTCAGTACTGATCTCCGTGGAGCATTCTTATCCTTTTTCTTTAGAGTGTTGTTCATCAGTCCGTCAATCATGTTGTAATTGGCTTCTTCTGTCATCTCTGCACTGCGAAGGTATTCTCCATTATCCATGACTTTCTGCCAGTTCGCCAGCTCTGGTTTCTTCTTTTGTATTCCTTCTGGCTGTGTCTGCCCAGTCTGAGCTTGTGCCTGTATCTGCTGTTGTCTTTGCTGTTCCTGTTCTTTTGCTGCCTGTTGCTGCATAAAGTTCTGAATGTTCCGTCTGGCTTCTTCATCAAAACCATTGTAACAGTCATTCATGACTACGGCACCTTCCTCACTGAGAATCACATAGGCTGCTCTTGTCCCATACTCCTCATGTTCCATCAGAAACCATTTCTTCTCATTCATCAAAATATAATCCTGGGCAAGCCATGTTCCTTTCTTTCCTTCGATTTCATATCCGGTCGTATCAATGGAAAGTCTGGTATCGGAGGAACTTTTGATTGTGAGAAATTCTGGAATGATGATAAAACCATCTTTGTTGACATAGTAAGCTGTGGTTTTTCCATCATCGGTAATGACAATCACATCGCTGCAACCGATGGAATGACCTTTGAAGTTTTTCGGTCGCTGCTTCTGCAAGCGTGTTTTAATGTCAGCCGGAGTTTCCCCCGGCTGGATTCTTCCAATATACACCTGATGATAGTTTTCTATCTGGACTGTTTTTCCTTCGCTTTTCAGTTTCTCGTAAGAACGGAAACGGACATCCCGGTACTCAGGGGTATCTTTTACCTGATATACTGCACACTGACTTGTACTCATTCTTCTTCCTCCTCTTTCAGTTCCATTTTATATTCTTCCAGATCCATAAGAAAAACTTCATAACCTTCATCACTCATACAGAACAGTTTTCTTATGGTATTGCAGACAAGCCCAATCATATCTGCATCGCCTTTCAGAAAAGGAATGATATGGTCGATTGCCTCCATCGTGTCATTTCGGTTTCCTTTATCAAACATTGCAGTTACTAAACATTCATCTGCGTCAAAGTTCATTGCCAGATCCATCATAATTCCACCTCTCCCTTCTTATGTGCCTTGGATTTCTCCGTTGCCTTGTTTTGCTCCTGTGCTTTTGCCCTTGCCTGAAAATCTTTTAAAGACTGCAGCACAGATTTCTTCACTTCACCTTTTGCTCTGCTTACAAGTTCTACCTTTTGTGGCTGACTCTGACTTACAGATACCGGTTCCTGCTCTGACCTTCTGTCTGCCGCAACCGCAGAAGGTTTCTGTTCACTTCCTATTGCTGTTTCTGCCGCATGTTCCGCTTCCTGCACCCTTCCATACTTTTCATCCAGATACTTTTCCATGTCTGTGATTGCTTTCTGCACCAGAGGGCTTTCTTTATAGTGTGGAATCATATCTATCAGATCACGCCGTATCCGGTCTGCACTCATCAACTCATATTCTCCGGAATAATCTTCATCACCATCTTGCAGATCAAATCCGATTCCTTTAATCCCATGCAGTCTCTCTGCTGGGATACTCTCATATATTTTAATGGCTTCTTCTAAAGTAAGGTTGTTATGGTACTCTCCCATGACCGGAAACTCCATGCACTCTGCGACATAAAAACTGATCGTGGCTTCTGGCTGTTCCTGCTCTGGCTGTTTGTCAAAGATAGAAAATCTCTCTGCGTCCTCCAGACGGGAAAGTAAAGAACGGGCAGTTATCACATCACTGTCTATATCAGACTCTTCCGATACTTCAACGAGCCAGTCCTTTAAACACCCTGTTTTCTTATTCAGAATGTCCTCTGTGATTTTCTCCACCTGTTCTTCCCTGTTCTCAACGGTATCTTTATATTCATAAGCGTCATATTCATAGCTGAAATTATCTAAATCCACCGCCAGCTTTTTAATCTCCTGCTGATCAAGGTAAGCATCTGCTTCCTTCATATATTCTGCCAGAGTGATTCTTTCTTCTGCGATAGGATTGATGTCCACCTTAATACCTGCCATTGCTATACCATGAGCATTTAATTCATTGAAGAAACTGTCTTCACGGATATTGCCACGATAAGAAAGCACTACATCAAGGTCAGAATCTTCCCCGTAAAGGTCTTGTCTGCTTCTGGAACCATACACTCTTGCAGCAAGCAGCTCTACCTCCTGTTCCATTCCCATATCTTCTAATACTGCCTGTGCATGATACAGAACCCCTCTTTCAACTTCTGCCCTGCTCAGGCTATTTAATGCCAGTTCATTTCTTCCAATCTCAGAAGTCGCACGAAGTTCCCCCTCCTGCAATAAATCCTTAGCGTGCTGGATCGTCATTTCTTCAAATTCTTTATAATCCACTTTGACACATTCCATGTCATCCATTCTTTCACTTTTAAGAATTTCATAAGCAGCTTCCTGAATGGATGCGTCTGGATTATCATAATCACCACTCTGGATTTCATGCAGATCAGAGTCATAAAAAATAAACGAATATCCTTCTTCTGTTGCCTGTATGGTCAGATACCCTTTACTTCTGGTAAACTGCATTGCGATTCCTTCATAGGTTTGCATTGCTTCTTCCCTGCGAAATCCTTCAAAAATACTTGCCGGGCAGTTCTTTTCTAATTGTATCCGCTGCATCTGTTCTTCCTGAACTTCTTCCACATCTGCCATCAGATCTTCGTAATCCACTACTTTTGCATCTTCCAGTGAGTACCCTTTATCTTCTAAAATATCACTGGCAGCTTCATCTACATAGATTGTCGGATTGTCATAGATTCCTCCATCATCCTCCTGATAATCTTCATTATAAAATGTATAGTCATAACCATCTTCTGCGGTCTGGATTGTAAAGTATTGTTTTCCAATCTGATATGCAATCTGTACCTCATTCCAGTCCAGCATGTTTTCCATTTTATTTACCACTTCATATATTTCTGGATTCAACCACCCTCCGATCTGTTTATACGCATGGGTCAGCCGATCTATCCCGTTTTCACATCGGATAAAATCCATGCTTTCCTGCATCGTTTCCGTATTCTGGATACCAAGCACTTTTTTCTGATGATTTGGCAGACGTAAATATTCCTGCATCGCTTCATCCAGTGATTCATACCGGTTTACTTTTACTACACCCTCTGCATTTACATCTTCCATCACATAAAAATTATCAACGTAATGAATCTCTGGCATTTTTAACTTTATGCCTTCCGGCAGCTGCACCTCACTGACTGCATGAAAATTAAACCGGACATCCGTTCCAGATTCATTTTTTCCTGCCATCGTTTCTTCCCAGGTATCTTTCTGTACTGCCTGTATTTCTTCGATTGTAAGTGTCTGTCCACTCCGCAGGGTTACAACAGAATCTTTCGGGAATTCCGTCAAGTCATAAAGTGTTGTTCCATTTTCCTGCAAATATTCTGAAACTGCTTCCAATGCTCCTGCGTCAAACCCGTTCCATAAGTCCTCCGCTACAAGCTGTCCATTTTCTGCTACGATAATGCCTGCCACATCGGAGCCAAATTCATCCTGTTCCATTAAGAAAAACTTCTCCCCGGCATATTCCTTTTCATCAACCGTATGCCATGTTCCGTTATGTCCTTCTGCTTCATACCCTCTTGTCTCTGCCGTAATCGTCACTTCGTTTTCTCCTATCGCCTGTTCTATCCTCTGCATCCGGATCTCAGCTCTTGCCATGTCGATAAACCCATCTAAAACTGCCGGGTGGCTTTCGATCACATAATCCAGATTCAGATTTCTGCCCCGGCTGATATTTTCCGGGACTTCGATATGCTCCGCCCAGTCTTTGTTCTGTCTGGAGAATCTTCCATCATGGGAAAGTTCCTGGATGGTATTTGCCATAACAAAATTCATACGTTCTTCCCCAAAGCGTTCCACGACTTCTTTTGCTGCATTCTGCTTTAAGTGCAGCCCGTCAAAATTCTCCCGGATAGCTTCTTCGATTGCTTTCTTGCGGTCCAGGTTTAACTTTCTCGAATCCAGATAAGCATCCACATCCCGTTCTCCCATTGCCTGTTCCAATGTTCCTTTATAAACTGGCGGATATGCCCTGACGGAATTATGTTCCAGTATGTTCATTCTCTGCTGGACAAACTCCGGAAGTTCCTGAAATCCAAAAGAATCTACATAATAGGCTGTAATCTCTGCACCCCTGTTTATCACGATCACATCACTTACCGATAAAGAATGACCACGGAAATCTTCCGGTCGGTCAATGTTAAAGCGTTCAAATATATTTTCTAACGTGATTGTTGGCATCCATGGTGCTGCATAAACCATCCGGTAATCCTTTCCGTCAATGGTATATCCCAGACTCTTTGCGGATTCCATTCCCATAAACTGATAAGTATGCTCATCCCCACTATCCATCTGATAAATGGCAAACCTTCCGCTTTCTCCATGCAGAAGAAGTGTCTCATCAATCTTTTCTGCACTCTGCTGTTCCAGTGCTTCCTGTTTTGTAGCAGATATTTCTCTTTCTTTCTGCACTTCCCATTCTGTTTCTGTGATTCCAAAGATACCGTCATATCCAAGAATTGCATCTTCTGTGTCTACAAGTGTTGATTCTGCCAGCTGTGGATTCTCTTGATTTCCATGTAACACATAAATTTCTGCCCCTCCACGGTACAATTCATATGCACGGTCTTTCGTAAGCGGAAGCATATGGTCTAACTGGATTCCTGCCTCGTGCATTTCTGTAAAACCAACCATGCCATCCGGGAAATTGTCAATCTGTGCCTGTATTTCATTCATAAGGCTTCTCGTATATTCACTTCCCGGTCTGCGGATTGCAGTCATCATACGGTTCACCAGTCCAAGCACTTCGTCTTTATCATCCATCTTATATGCAAAATTCACAATAAGATTTCTCTGGGAATCTGTGAAATCTCCCGTATTGGCAGCTTCTGCTGTTTCAATCAGACGGTGGGCATACTGCATGGCTGTTTCTTCTGCAATTTCCGGCTCTTTCGCTGGGAAGTTCGCCCTTGCTGCCTGGATCACTTCATACACCAGCTTTGAACCGGCTTCATCGTAAGATTCCCTCATGTCCCATACCAGGTCATTCAGTCTTTCCACCTGTCCGGGGAAGGTTTCTGCGTATTCATTTACAAATGCCTTTTCTTCTTCTGAAAAAACATTTCTTGGAAACTCTGCTTTTTGCACCAACATCTCTACCTGCTCTTTCGGAGAAAGGTCAGAAAAATAAGTAACGCCTGTGTCAGCATCATATTCCACATCATAAAAATCAATCGGATAGTTCTCTCCGTGCCCACTGCTGTCATAGAGTGGTGTGACGGCAGCACCTTTTTCTTCCAGAAAACTTTCCAGTGGTTTCTCATTTTCCTCTATCTCACCACTTTCCAGAAGGCGGACATATTCACCCACATTCTGCTCTAACTGTTCCCTGCTCATGTTTTCGATCAGATCATAAGTAAACTCGGAACCCATACTGCCTGAAAGATGCAGAATTAAATCTTCCTTATGAAAAGTATCCCGAACTGGTCTTTCCATTTCCAGCTCGTGCATCTGTGTCTCGATATTCTCAATGACTTCCGCAGACGTTTTCCGGATGGTATCCATAGATGCCCGGAGTGCTTTCATATCCTTGCTTTCACACCAGCTGGCAATATAGGTAAAAGAGTATTCTGAAGTATCCAGACCAAAGTGATTGCAGACAATATAAGCAATACTTTCTGCTTCTACTTCTTTTGTTGTCCGGTCTTTTAAAATTCCTTCCACATCCATTACTTCCCGGTCATGCAGCAATGCGTGGCTTACTTCATGGACTCCGGTTTTCATGGTCTGGAGATTGCTCATATTTTCCTGAATTGCGATATACTTTTCCGTCTGATGATAATAGCCTTTTGCTTCCCCTTCTATCTCCATCATGCGGATTGGAACAGGGGAAATGTTCTGCAATGCTTCCATGAACGTGTCATAAAACTGTACGCTCCCGGTAAGTTCCGGTACTTCCAGTTCTGCAATCGGCTCTCCCTCTGTCTGGCTGACATCAAATACCGTTGTCACACGGAACCTTGGAATGACCATCTCCACGATCTCTGTTTCCGGCTGACCGTCATCCCCGATCACCGGCTCTTTGGTCACCGGGTCGATCTTTTCAATCTCCTGTTTCTCACGGATGGGTGCCGGTGCGATGATCTGGATTCCTTTTTCCCCACGTTTTACATGGCGGTTAAATTTCTTCTGCCATGCCTGATACCCTGCCACCAGTGTTGCTTCCGGTTTCTGCATGGTGATCAGCAGTGTGTTATTAAAGCTGTAATTG
>NZ_JAAITI010000060.1 GCF_013304735.1 Blautia luti | reverse complement strand
CTAAAGATCTTCCCTCCCCCTGCATAGCAGGGGGTTTATTTTTACTGTCACACAATTACTCCAGATCTGAAACTTTACCGAATTTCAAATCTGGAGCAAAAAGTATCCAATCAGATCCGTACTTCCATCCACCGGATCATATCCCCGATTACTTCGTCTTTACAGTATTCATTCAAAATCTCATGGAAAAGTCCGCCGTAGATCTTCATCTGTTTATCTTCTGATCCTGCTTCTTTAAAGAAATCGTAGGTATCCTGTACGCTTACCAATCCATCTTTCTCACCGTGAGTCATAAGAACCGGATAATAAAATTCTGCTTTTTTCTCCCTGAACCAGTCAAGTCCGTCACAGATCGCATAACATAAACCTGCTGTAAAAGACTGTTTATTATATGGATCTTTTCCGTACCAGTCTACCACTTCCTGCACAGAGCATACACCGGAACCCAGCTGATTGGTAAGACGTGTATGTACATCCATTCCTCCCGGCACTCCACGGATCAGCTTTCCGTTATCTGCAGTCAGCGCACCGCTGGTAATGATTCCCCGGAGCTTTTTGGCCGGATATTTGGCCCCGTACAGAGAAACGGTAAATCCTCCCATGCTGTGTCCGAGAAGAAATACCGGGATATCCGGATTTTCTTCAATAGCCATATCCACCACTACATTGGTGTCATCCAGAAGTTCATTGAAATCCGAATAAAAAGTCTCCTCTCCTTCAGAGCGTCCATGTCCTCTGTGGTCAAAACGGTAGGTACCAATTCCCGCCTCATGAAGCTTCTCTGCAAAATAATCATACCTGCCCTGATGCTCACAGAGACCGTGAACGATCACGATCACAGCCTTATTATCTGCTGCCGTTTCCTTTTTTAAATACAGTTTCGTTCCGTCAAACGATGTGATCATACTTTCACCCATAGTAAAAACCTCCCTTTTTCCTGCTGTAAGATGCATATCCCCATTATATGTCTTACGCTGTCTGATATAGATTTATCATACCATGAAATCTGTATTTTGATAACCCCTGATTCTAATTATCAGCAATTATATACTTTTTTATAGTAAATAGTAATAAATAAAGCATTGACACATTCTGTTCTCTGAACTATAATTGTTTTTGTACAGCGAGGTACCTTTTTAAGGCATCTCGTTTTTTTTATACAATTATTTATTTAAGATTATTACTTAAGGAGGAATCTATTATGACACCAATGAATAACGCTGATTATCTTACCCGACTGGAACATGCTGACGAACTGGAATCTTTAAAAGCAGCAAAAAGAGCTTCCGGGCTGACTTACGAACAATTAGCTGAACTCATAGGAGTCAATAAAGTATGGCTCGCTTCTGTGTTTGAAGGACAGCAGTATGTTCCGGAAGAATACACACTGAAACTTGCAGAAGCGCTTAAAATCAGTCCATCCGCTACTGCATTTCTCAACAGCCATCCTTATAAGGGAAATACTGATCCGATTCTTTACCGACTTCATGAAGTTATTGATACTTACGGTCCTGCCATCAAAGACATTATTCACGAACAGGGTGGAAACGCCATCATGAGCGCTATAGATTTCGGACTGGATGTAGATGTGACCGAAGATGCAGAGGGAAATCACCGTGTTATCATTAAATTCGATGGTAAACTTCTTCCTTATGCTAAAAAGGGTAAATATCCGTGGTAGAAAAAAAGCAGCGGAGATTATTTTTTACTCCGCTGCCTGAATTTTTTATTCTACCTCTTCCGGCTCCATACTAAGCATATGACCTTCCTGGTTTACAATATCATATTTCTGTCCGTATTCCTTAAAATACTGATAATACTCCACACTGTTTGTAGGATAGATCTTGGAATCATGGATATGAAGATCTGAACCGGTCTCTCCACTCTTCATCAGCGCAACCATGGCACTTGCACAGTGAGTTGCAATACGGCAGAAACTGTTCAGGATATCACTGAATACTGTTCCTTCCTCCAGTCCGCATTTGCCCTGGCTCAGACGTTCTGCATGGCGCATCTTCAGCACATCACAGAGTCCTGTGATCACAGCTCCCAGAGGTGCTACTCTCTGTGCCATTTCCTTATCATCTTTCATAAAAGCATTGCAGGTTATATTGATATCCTCACGAACTGCTTCCATAACAACATTCAGTTCATCCCAGGCTTCCTGAGAAAAATTCGTGTGATTATCATGCATCTCACTGGACATATGTGCAATATAAGAAGCATGATCACCAATACGCTCAAAGTCATTGATCGTATGCAGATACAGTGAAGTCTGTCTTGTCTGTGCGGAATTCATCTCTCTCTTGGTTAGCTGAATCAGATATTCTCCAAGACGGCTTTCATACTTGTCGATCAGATCCTCTTTTCGCTGAACCTTATCATATTTATCCTGCTGATAATCATTCAGAAGGTTCATGGCTCTGTTGACGTTTTTACGAAGTTTCTTGGACATTCCGTTCATTACACGGTGACACTGTGCAATAGCAAGAGCCGGATAATTCAAAAGACGCTCCTCCAGAAGATCAAAGTCTGCCTCATCTTCCAAATCTTCCTTGTTATCCTTCACAAGCCAGCATACCAGCTTCTCGATCTTTGGAATAAACGGGAACAGCACAATAACTGTCGCCAGACGGAAGACTGTGTTCAGAAGGGCGATCGCTACCGGTGTCATCGTCATATCCATAAATGTAAAATGTACAAATGCATTTACTGTATAGAAGATCACTGACCAGAGGATCAAACCAAAAAGGTCATTGATCAGATACACAAGAGCAGTTCTCTTACCATTCTTATTGGCTCCAATCGCAGAAATAAGGACCGGACATGCAGCACCGACACCAATACCAAGAACGATCGGAAACGCACTCGCAAATGTCAAGATTCCGGTTACAGACAGCGCCTGAAGTACACCGACTGTTGCAGATGCACTCTGCAGTACTGCGGTAAATGCAATACCAACAAGGATACCTGCGATCGGATTGGAAAACATGGTCAGCATCTTAATGAATACCGGACTTTCACGAAGAGGAGATACCGCTCCACTCATCATCTGCATACCTGTCATCAGAATCGCAAAACCAAGCATGATATTTCCTACATTCTTATGTAAGGTTCGCTTACAGAACATACGGAAAATAATACCAATAACTGCCACAACAGCTGAAATTGTTGCTGTGGAAAGAATACTTGCAATACCATTGGATCCTTCAATATAAGAAAGACATAAGATCCAGCCTGTAATACTGGTTCCGATATTTGCTCCCATGATGATACCTATCGCCTGTTTCAGTTTCATCATACCGGAGTTTACAAAACCGATTACCATAACAGTCGTCGCAGAAGACGACTGGATCACACTGGTAACACCAGTACCAAGTGCGACACCCTTCAGTGGAGTATTGGTCATCTTATAGAGAAACGCTTCCAGCTTATTACCGGCTGCCAGCTTCAGACCATCGCCCATTAAGGACATTCCAAATAAAAATAATGATACTCCACATAACAAAGATAAGATCATTGAAAAAATTGCCATAATTTTCTCCTTTGTCATACTCGCTTCCTGTCAGCATCTGTCAGGAGCCGTGTTATCCCGAAAATGTAATTTTACATTTCCTTAATCCGGATTTTTCTTATTTTTAACATTTTCCCATTTATTATGCCACATCAATTCCCAGATTACAACAAAAGATTTACACCCAAAATAAAAAATTTTAAAGACTGGCCTTGTGTTTCCAAAAGTCAGTCCTTTATATGAGTATTTTTGAGCAGTTTTGCACAAAAATTTCTCTGCTTTTTGTTTTATAATCTTCTTCAAGTGCATTAACTTCCTTAAGTGTGCTAGAAACTTTCATATCATTTTTCCTTGTATATAAAACAAAAAACGGCTTCATGATATCCCGTTCTGATATCATAAAGCTGTTTTTTTGTACTGAAATTATTCAGTTAAAACAAATTATTTTGTAGTGTTTTCCTCTTTCGCATCTGCGATAATAGCAAAATAGCAGAGATCTTCCAGAGCAACTTTAATTGTCTTATTTTTCTTGTCAACACTGATTGGTTCAGCAATGCTCCATTCATTCTTTTCTTTATTGTAACATAACAGCTGAATATTCTCCATCTCATCTGTGATGCTTGGAACAGAAAGATCTACCTCATACTTATCTTCATCCTCTGCACTTTTTACAGCTTTATCAAAGTCAAGTACTTTAAACTGAACAAACCCTGTAACAAACTCTTTTTTCTCAAGTTTTTCAATTACATCTTCAAGTTTAGCCTTACGGGTTTCATCTTTTTCTTCTGTAGCAAGAGTTTTCAGGAAATCAATAAATCCCTTCATATCCATCTTGCCTTCTCCAACTTTCTGTAATACTTCCGCAATTTCCGGGTATTCTTCTTTGAGCTCTTTAAACCCGTCAGTCTCCTCAATCTTCTGAAGGACTTCATAGATCTTGGACTGCTCCTGACTTACTGTAATGTTCTTGGTACGACTTCCATCTGCGCTAACGCAAAATGCACATCCTACACTGAGGACAACAGCTAACGCAAGTGCCATGAATTTCTTTGCCATTTTCATAATGCACCTCTCCTTTTGAGTAAAAAATTATTTAGATAACAGTACTTTCGTACCATCCATCTCTTATGTAACATAACTGTATATAATAAGGCAAACATCTCATTTACCCCATATGTATACATAGTAAAACAAATAGATCATAATATCAATCCATTTTTTCATAAAACATGGAAATAATCATTTCTGACAGCTTATTTTCATCAATCTGATACTCATCAAAATTTTCACCTTCTGTTCCCTTACCTGGAACTGTCTGTGTATCTGCAATTCCATTTCTGGATGCAACGAGAAGTTTTGCAAAAATATCATTTCCCATATTGGTAACTGTGTAATCACGGATACTGTCATACAGATCTGTTACAAAACCGGCATCTTCCGAAGCCTGCTCCTGTACCTTTTTCAAAAGAGCCTGAAGATATGTTTTCTGACGCTCCTGACGCACAAGTGCACTTTGGCTTTTTTCTGTATCACGATACCGCACAAACTGCTCGGCGTTTTCACCGGTCAGCGTTACAGATGCCCCCTCCTTAAAATCAGGATTTACTTCTTCCAGACTGTTATCCGGTACTGTAATTTCCACACCACCAACAAAATCTGTAATTGTCGAAATTCCGTCCATGTTCATGGAACAATACCCCTGAATAGGAAGCCCATTTAACATATTGGATACGGCTGTTTTCATCAGCTCACAACTTTTCTGTTTTCCATCCCCGTACGCATACTGAATATTAATATGATCCGTTGTCATGCCAAAACTCTTTCCAGACGGATTAAGTACTTCTATTTTTGTCATGGAATCACGGGGAATAAATAAAACTTTCAATTGTTCTGTAGCTCTGTCCATGGAAACCAGAAAAATAGCATCTGCCTGTCCTGCATCTGCTTGAGACTCATAACTGTCTACATTATCTCTGGTATCTATTCCCATAAACAGATAATTACTGAGATGATCGTTATATTTATATGTATTTCCCTGATACTGGACCGTATTTTCATCCGTTACTGCCTGACCTTTGGCGCCTTCTTCTGAAATACCGCTTCCTGTTTCTGAAGCATTCTGATTCCAGAAATAGCAAGGGTGAAAAGCCTAGTTTTTAAGCTACTCACCCTTTCTTATCATAGAAGAATCCTATTTACAGAGATTTTTTCATAGTCTCGAGATATATTTCAGATATTACCTACTGCATATCAGAAACTGTATCGTAATCAATAATTTTAATGCAAAACTGCACCCACAATATCCCTGAGTGCAGTTTTGTATCAATCAATATTCTAATGTTTCTCCATCAAGTGGAATATCAAGAACAAGTATCCTATACAAATGCACTTTCCTCTTTTGCTTTCCGCAAATCTTTTAACACTGTTCCTATATCTCCCAAAATAGCAATCCCCTTATCTTCAATGAATTCTGGCAAAAACTGATATTCTGAATTTACGGAAATATAATATGCATCTTTCAAGCTGTTTGTCAGTTCCCAAAACGGTTCCTGTATAAACATCGGTGTCATGCGCCCTACTCCAAGTTCTATCAAGAGAATTTTTCTATCTTTATTCTTTTGAATGTATTTTGAGATTTTTTCATATTCTTCTTCGTATTTTTTCCCTTGCAGAAAATTCCCATATCCTCTTACCCACGGAAACATTTCCGCACCACAATGAGGGCATCGAGGAATCAGTTCATCCGGCACCATTGTCCCCTCTCCCATAGCCGCAATCATATCTGCCACAGGTTGTACGGCATCCCATGTTTCATCCTGACAGCACTGGGAACACTGGAAGAAACGATGATCTCCCTGAATCTCACTGACCTTTTCTTCCGGATAAATCTTTACAAACTGTGTATCCTGATTAGTCGTTAAGATATGAAAATCCTTTCCCTGCAAGATTCTATCCAAATCCAGATATGGCTCTCTGATAGGAGCATTTTGTGTAGTATTTAAAAAGGTTGCCACATATCCCCAGTGTTCATTTCTTGTAGAAAACCGATGCATCATTCCACTAAAAGCACCTTTGAATCCATACTTATCTGCAAATTTTCCAAAATGCTCACGAAAAGAAGGGGTATCACTATAATAAAAGTCACCACCTCCAGCCGCTGATAAACCGGATGCTCCGCCTACTATGATACACTCTGCCTCCTGCACTCTGCGAACAAATTCCTGAATCTGTTCCTCATAAGGAAGTGGTTTTTGTTTGCTCAACACTACAGCAGTACCGCCGGATGCATAGGTACTATAGTGTCCGGAATAGTTCATTTGTGTTTTCATTACCAAATTTTCATAACAGCTCATTTTTTCATTCTCCTATCTCACAACTGTAATATCTTTAACCACCTTACTTAGTCTATCCTTCCCTTTCTGATTCCATCGGTAACACCTCGTCAAAAGCCCGTATTGCATTGCGAATGCAATCATCACATTCACAGAGTACAACACCTGTATCCTTTCCCTTTAGGTCTTTACATATGGTTGCACCTGAATATTCCTGAAATTTGTTTAATATCGCCCGTGCCGTTATCACACTTTTCTTCCCCGGCTTTACAATTCCCGCCATCATGGTTGCTCCAATCAATGCACCACAAGTTGCTTCCATACCTCCCATACCTACCGCAAATCCGGATGCAGCATTCGTCAGTGTTTCCTTATCAGAATCTGATAAATCGATCATTGCCTTGATAACCGACTGACAGCAATTAAATCCATTATGTTTGTAATATACTGCTTTTTCTTCTCTTTTCATTTTCCTTAGATTTCCTTTCTGATTTCCTTTAACGCTACCGTAAGATTACCATCCACACCGATGGATTTTTCTTTGATTTCCTCTGGAATGTAAATTTCGCCCTTGTTAAATGTGATATATCTTGCCTGTGGTTCTACTGCTGCAAGCTGCATCAAAGGAGCTTTAATCATCTGATTTCTCCAACCAATACCAAATTCCAGAATTACCAGCTTCTTTCCATGTAAATTCTGAATAAATTCTTGATAGCGGGCAGCCTTTTCCTTCCAATTTTTCGTTTCTGTAAACGAGGACATCTCACCCCAATTTACTTCCATATCTCCACCGCATTTTGGACATTTCGGCAGTAACTCTTTGGGTACTCTTCCGTTTACTTCCTCTTCTGTCATGGCGAGAACTGCTTTTTGATTAGGATAGACCTCGTCATGACATCTGTTCTTGCACCGCATCTGGGTTAATTTCCCTTCCATTTCAAAAACACGGTCTGCCTCAAAACCTGCCGGCACAAAATGATCCTCCGCATTGGAAGTTACTACGAAATATTCTTTATCCTTTACTAGTGCATAGATGTTTTTCATAATCTCACTCGGCTCATCCTGCATAGCTTTTGCCTTAACAAGTCTGCTTACAAACGCCCACTTTTCTTCTACCTTCATTGGCACTGAAAATCCGTGTAAAACGCAACGCAGTCCGTATTTTTCTCTGAAATCTCCCATATTTTCCTGAAACCATGCGTCATCTGCAAAAATATTATATCCCTCTGCGATAGACAAACCATTACTGGCTCCAATCAAAATACCATCTGCTTCTTTGATGATTTGACTTATCTCTTGATATACATTCATCTTCATCACATTTCCTTTCCCACTATGTTTTCTTTTAAATCCCGCAAGGTTTCTGCCAAATCTCCTGCTATATAAATGCCTTTGTCTTTTATATGTTCTGGAGTTGAGGATTTCTTCTGATTCAGACAGGCATAAAACACCTTTTCATTTTTGTATGTCATTTCCCAAAAAGGAAGTTTAATAATACTGGGTGTCATCTCACCAACCCCCAGCTCCAGCAGTACAACATTCTTATCTGTTCCATTCATGAGATATTTTTTTAGGAAATTCTCATATCGCCTTACACCTTCTCTCCAGTCTTTTCCCTCCAAAAATGTATCATCCCTTACCCAGGGAACCATGATTCTCCCGCACTCATTACATCTTGGCAGAAGCTCGGAAGTAACACGCAGCTCCCGGATATTTTCGTTCATCCTGCGAATCATTTCTACATTGGAATAAATTTGGTCATGACAAGGCTGACTGCATTGAACATAACCGCTGTTACCTTGATAATCGCAAATCCTTTCTTTCTTAAAAATCCGTTCAAACTGCATATCTATATTGGTTGTTAAAACAAAGACTTCTTTTTTCGCCACAATATCACGCAGGTCATAGTATGGCTGCCCTGTAGGTGCATCCCACATACTTTGTATGTAACGTGCATAATATGCCCACTGTTGTTCCGGCGATGAATAACAGTAGTAAAAACCGTCAAAGGGAGATTTCAGTCCATACCATTCCTTGAAATCTTGTAAACATTCCTCCATATAGGGTAGCCAATGATAATGGTTATATCCCGCCGCACTGGAAAGACCAGAACCACCGCCTATTAAAACGGCATCTGCCTGACGGATTTTTTCTGCCAGAAAACTGACTTGTTCCTCCTTTTGCATACACCACCTTATCTCCTTTTTTATATCAGATTCCACACTTTTTATTTTGCTTGACTTTTATTTTTTTACTTGTTAAAATTAAATTTACATCAAGCATTAAAATCATGTTATCATGTAAGTTTAAAAATTGCAAGAAGAAAATTCGAGGTGACAAATGAAATATTCCACAAAGCTTAGTGACACCATTCATATTCTTATATTTATTGCTCTTGGAGATGACGAACAACTCTCCAGCACAAAAATTGCAGAAAGTATCAAGACAAACCCGGCTTATGTCAGACAGCTTATGGCAACCCTGAAAAATGCAGGCATTGTTGTCAACACACAGGGTCATGCGAATGCCGCTCTTGCAAAATCGGCAGATAAAATCAATATGTATGACATCTACCGAGCTGTAGAGGGCGATAAGCCGCTGCTTCACCTGGACACAGATACCAATCCGGATTGTGGAATCGGTATCAACATTCAATTCGCTATTGGGGACTTCTATCATGAAATTCAAAATATGGTAGATGAAAAAATGAAATCCATTACATTGCAGGATATTATTGATCGGTATTATTTTAAAATCAAGCCTGCAAATAAAAAGTCAAGGCTAAATTGAAGAACATTGAAAATTTTATACAGGTTGAAAATTAGGTATCAAAATAAGACCACCACACCAGTGCTGGCCTGAAAATATTAGTGGATAATTAAGATTCTGGAAGAGATGAAAGATATTCTTTCACTCGTCCGTAGTAGATTCTTAGAAACTTGTTGGCACCTGCAGTCATATAGACATAGTAAGGCTTGCCTTGAGCACGTTTCTTATCTAAGAAAGTTAAAAATCTTTAACTAATCAAGAATAGCAAGCACTGCCTGTGTCATGACACAGGCGAAATTCCCCACACTTTCCTATCGTCTGTGTGGTTAAATTTCCATAGGGAAGTATCCCTAACCCTCTTTCGATTTTTCTCCGGTTTTCCGTTGGAATACCTTGACCCTTCCTACCGTCTTTGCTACAATTTGCCTTGGGTAGTTACACCCAAAATTGAATTAAACACGAAACAGACTGTTGTAAAAACCGAACATTTTACAGCAGTTTTTTTGTACCCATTTTAGGAAGGACGTGACTCAATGGCAAACAGAAACCGCACCAATCCGGTGTAATTTTATCTCAGCGATGATGAGCAGTACATTCTCACTACCAAATTCAAAGCATCCGGCATGAAAAGCATGTCAGCCTTTTTACGCAAGGCATGTACTTGAGCATGCAGGAATAAACTTAAAAGGATTGAATGTTGATAATCTTAAAACCAGTGGCTTACAGGACAAAGCACTCTACGACTACACGTTTGCCAG
>NZ_JAAITI010000005.1 GCF_013304735.1 Blautia luti | reverse complement strand
CATGAACATCATCACCATCATCACGACGATGACCACTGCGGCTGTGGTTGCGAGGATCATGATCACGACCACCACGAGCATGAACATCATGATCATGACCACGAACATCACGAGCATGAGCATCACCATCATCACGATGACGAACACTGCGGTTGCGGCTGCGGGGATCACGACCACAACCACGAGCATCACGAGCACTCCCACAGCACAGCATCCGCAAAACGTGTCTACATCCTGGAGAACCTGGGCTGTGCTCACTGTGCTTCCAAGATGGAGGAACAGATCCAGCATCTTGACGGCGTAGAAAGTGCAACCATCACTTTCGCCACCAAACAGCTTCGTTTAAACGCTGCTGATCCGGATGCTCTGCTTCCGCAGATCCGCAAGATCTGCACCTCCATTGAATCCGAAGTCAAAGTTGTTCCGAGAAATCCGAAACCATCCGCTTCTGCTGACGTGACAACCAAGATCTACCTTCTGGAGAACTTAGGATGTGCTCACTGCGCTTCCAAGATGGAAGAACAGATTGCAGATCTCGACGGTATCTCCGAAGCTACCATCACTTTTGCCACCAAGCAGCTCCGTGTCACTGCAAAAAATCCGGACCGCTATCTTGACCAGATCCGCAAGATCTGTACTTCCATCGAATCCGAAGTTGTCGTAAAAGAAAAAGATCCGAAGCCAAAAACGCAGACAGCTGCATCCGAAACTCACGCAGCTGGCAAAAAAGAAACTTTTTCCAAAGAAAAGATCGACACAATCTGTATTATCATCGGTGCGATCCTCTTTGTTGCCGGCGAAATCATGGAACATAAAGGATTTGCAACTACTGCCACTCTTCCGGTATTCATGATTGCATACCTGGCCCTTGGCGGTGTGATCGTTGTAAAAGCAGCCAAAAACATCTCCCATGGACAGGTTTTCGATGAAAACTTCCTGATGAGTGTTGCAACCCTTGCTGCTTTTGCTATCAATGATTCTGCAGAGGCCGTAGGCGTTATGCTCTTCTACCGTATCGGTGAGCTTTTTGAGGAAAAAGCTGTTGAGCGAAGCCGTGGACAGATCATGGACGCTGTTGACCTCCGCCCGGAAGTTGTAAATCTTATTGTTGGCGATGACATTCAGGTAATCCCATCTGAGGAAGCTCAGGTTGGTGATGTTCTCCTGGTCCGCCCTGGCGACCGTATTCCTCTTGACGGCGTGATCCTCGAAGGAAGCAGCCGTATTGACACATCACCAATCACAGGTGAACCTGTACCAGTTGCTGTAAACGAGGGTGACGAGATCACTTCCGGATGTGTAAATACCTCCGGCCAGTTAAAGATCCGCGTGGAAAAACCTCTCGAAGAGTCCATGGTCACACGTATCCTGGATTCTGTAGAAAATGCAGCAGCAAGTAAACCGAAGATCGACCGTTTTATCACACGTTTTGCAAAAGTGTACACTCCTTGTGTTGTAGGAATCGCTGTTGCAACAGCACTGATTCCATCCCTTGTAACCGGAAACTGGCATTACTGGATCTACACAGCCATCACCTTCCTGGTAATGAGCTGCCCATGTGCTCTTGTACTTAGTATCCCGCTTGCATTCTTCTCAGGCATCGGTGCCGGTTCCAAGAAAGGAATCCTGTTCAAAGGCGGCCTTTCCATCGAGGGATTAAGCAATCTTGGCGCTGTAGTTATGGATAAAACCGGAACCATCACAGAAGGTAACTTCCAGCTTCAGAAAGTTGTAACTGCCGGTAAATATAACGAAAACGAACTTCTTTCCATGTGTGCAGGCTGCGAGCAGAACTCCACACATCCGATTGCAAACAGTATTGTAGCTGCCGCAAAAGAACGCGGAATCCAGTTTGAAAAACCGATCTCTCTGGAAGAAATTTCCGGACATGGAATTGTCGCAGAAATGTCGGAGGGAAAAGTTCTCTGTGGAAACCGCAAGCTGATGGATAAATTCGGCGTCACCATCGGAGAATTAAAAGAAGCCTCTTACGGCTCTGAAGTATTTATGGCTGTAAACGGAACTTTTGCAGGATATATGCTGATCTCCGATACTATCAAACCAGATGCAAAAGAAGCCATTGCTTCCCTGAAAAAACTCGGTCTTCACACAGTTATGCTTACCGGAGATTCCGAAGACAGTGCAAAGGCCGTAGGAAAAGATGCCGGAATCGATGAAATCTATGCCAAACTTCTTCCGGAAGATAAGCTCAATGCCCTGAAAAAAGTCCGTGAGGCACACGGAACGGTTATGTTTGTCGGCGACGGAATCAATGACGCTCCTGTTCTTGCTGGCGCTGATGTAGGCGCAGCCATGGGAAGTGGTGCAGATGCTGCGATCGAGGCTGCAGATGCTGTATTTATGAATTCCAATGTAGACGCTATCCCGCAGTCCATCGCCATTGCGCGGAACACAAACCGCATTGCATGGCAGAACGTGGTATTCGCCCTTGTGATCAAGATCGCAGTTATGATCCTTGGTCTTGCCGGACACGCAAACATGTGGATGGCCGTATTTGCAGACACTGGTGTTGCCATGATCTGCGTGCTGAATTCCATTCGTATCCTGTATAAAAAATAAAGAATTTGACCGGTGCGGTTTTTTCAGCTACAATAGAAGTTAATAGTTTGGAGGATACGCAAATGAAGAAACCACATATTGATTACCCGATCAATGATGATACGCTGTATCGGCTCGCCGACCTTTTTAAGGTCTTTGGTGATCCTACCAGAATCCGTATCCTGTATGCGCTTTCTGTAGAAGAGCTTTGTGTGCAGGACATTGCCGACCGGCTTTCCATGACACAAAGTGCCATTTCTCATCAGCTTCGTGTACTGAAACAGATGTCACTGGTCAAATTTCGAAGAGATGGAAAAACAATCTTCTACTCCCTGGCAGACAGCCATGTAGCCACCATCATGAATCAGGGTCTGGAACATGTAACAGAAGAATAAAACATAAAAAAACAGTCAAAAAAGCCGATCCTCTTTCCAGCAATGGAAAGAACAGATCGGCTTTTTTATAAACAGCGTTCAATTCTGACGCTTTTTATTCATTTACACAGTTAATCGCATCTACCGTCTTCCTGTACTCAGAAGAAACTTTCTCAAGCATTTCCGGAAGCTTTGCGGCATCCGGATTGCCGCCTCTGAGCTCTTCTGTCAGATCACTGGAAACTTTAAACAGCTGCGTAAATCCAAGATTTGCACAAACACCCTTTAATGTATGGGCGGCACGGAAAGCTTCCTCATAATCTGCTTTATCCATAGTCTCTACAAGTGTCTGATAACTTGGATCATCAAGAAATTTCCGGGCAAATTTTTCAACCAGCATTTTGTTTCCCGCAAAACGTCCAAGCACCTCTTCATAATTGCTTTCAATTGCACTGTAACACTGCTCAATTGTCATAGTATATTTCTCCTTTCCATCAGGCATCCTCCATATTTTTACGGTCTGTTTCCTGAACTGTGCATTATTTATATTTATCCCTTGCTCTGTGATGAAGCACCATCGCTCCGTATGCAGGCATTCTCACATGGAGGATTCCCGCATCTGCAATATATTCTTCCGGCATTTCCGTATAGCCTTCTCTGGAAGAAAGCATCAGCCGCTGAAAAGCGGTTGCTTCTTTCCGACTCACACCGGTTTTCCAGACCGTTACTCTCACATCTCTCTCATAATCCTGATTATTGAGAATCACAATGATCTGCTCAGAATCAGAAAAACGGCCATAACTTAAGCCCTGATGATCGTTCCACAGAAATTCCAGGGAACCTTTTGCAAGGAGCGGATATGCCTTGTGTACACAGATCATCCGTTTATGGAAATCCAACATCTCAGAATCTTCTTTTCCCCATGGATAGGTTCTGCGGTTATCCGGATCTGTAAAGCCGCACACGCCGGCCTCGTCCCCGTAATATACCGTAGGTGCGCCAGGCCACGTCATCTGGATCACAACTGCCTCTCTCATGATCGCAGGGTTGATACCTGCAGATGCTGCTTCTGCTCCTGCATAGGAAAGCCTTCCTACCCTGTGGTTGGTTCTTGTGAGAAATCTGGAATGATCGTGGTTGGAAAGCTCATTCATGGCCCCGTAAAGAGCTCCCATATGCAGTGAACGCATATGATGCTTCATAGCTCCGATAAAAGCCTCACTGTTGCCATAAAGGTCTTCCCGGTACTCATCACTGTGCTTCTCCATTCCGGTGAGGAACCAGGTTACAGGCTCCATAAAAGCGTCGTAGTTCATAACTGTATCCCACTCATCACCAAGAAGCCAGCTCTCCGGATTTCCGTAGTGTTCCGCAAGGATCACCGCATTGGGATTGGCTTCTTTTACCGCCTTTCGGAACTCTTTCCAGAAGTGATGGTTAAATTCATTGCTGTGGCCCAGATCTGCTGCCACATCCAGTCTCCATCCATCTACATTATACGGCGGAGAAACCCATTTCCTGCCTACGTCAAGGATTGTCTGACAAAGTTCCTCAGATCCTTCATAATTCAGTTTCGGCAACGTATCGTGAGTCCACCAGCCATCATAAGTAGGATTATATGGCCAGCGGTTCTGATCCCGGAAACAGAAGAAAGAACGGTAAGGGCTGTCCGCCGAAACATAAGCTCCCTTTTCGTATCCTTCCTGGTTTTCATAGATCCGTTCTCTGTCCATCCATTTATTAAAAGATCCACAGTGGTTAAATACCCCATCCAGAATCACTTTCATTCCTCTCCTGTGGATCTCTTCCACAAGTTCCCGGAAAAGCTCGTTGCTGGCCTTCAGATTCCATTTATCGGTCACACGACGGATATACTTAAGTGCATGACTGTTATCCCGGTCTCCGGGGCTTAAAAGGCCGTCACAGTCCTCCACGATCTTTCCGATATGAGGATCGATATGGTCATAGTCCTGACAGTCATACTTGTGGTTGCTTGGGGAAACAAACACCGGATTCAGATAAATCACATCCACCCCAAGCTCCTGCAGATAATCCAGTTTATCCATGACTCCCTGAAGATCGCCGCCGTAAAATTCCCGGACACCCATAACTGCAGGAATTTTTCCCCAGTCATCCACTTTCACGGAAATATCCCCAATATAGGAGTATTCTCCGGTTTCCACATCATTGGAAGGATCTCCGTTATAAAAACGATCCACATAAATCTGGTACATGATCGCACCCTTCAGCCATTCCGGCACATGATAATCCGGATAGATCTCAAATTCTGTCCGTTCCTCATGCCTGGTACTGACACCGTTTGTATCGTAATAACAGGTAACAAGCCCTGAATGGATTTCAAAATGATAGCGCACAATGTCTTTTCCCATTATGATCTGTGCAGTATAGTAATCAAAACTTCCGGAAGTCTTCTCCCGTTTCATTTCCAGATATTCCCCGTCATGCACAAGACAGACGTTGTCCACATTATTTCGCTGGGTACGAAAACGGATCGTAACTGTATCGCCCTCCCGCGGTTCCACAGGTGTCCGGTAATATTCTGTTCCATCGCTGAACATCGCGTCTTTATTTAATACCGGACTCATATTGAGTATATACTGCATCTTCTTTGCTGTCTCCATGCTTTCATATAACATTCTATTTTCCTCATTCCGTTTTTAGTACCACTCTCTTAAATATATTATCTTAATTTTTTCCATATCGCAAGTTTATCTACCGGTTTTCTCCATGTTTCCGCTTTTATTTTTACGCAGTAAAAAAGACAGCTGGTTAGGCTGCCTTTTTTGGAGAAGGTATTTCTTCTTATGGGGTGTAGCAAAAACTATATAATGTATTGGGGGGGTTTTACGGTATATATAGTACCATGTGTCCACCAAAAAGTGTGCACAAAGTTCACAAAATTCAATATGTTTTTTTGTGCACTTTATTCGTTTGTTTCTGCAACCTCTTCTTTTTCTGTTGTAAAAAGTGCTTCAAACTCTTCACGATGTACTTTTTCCTTCTCAAGAAGAAGGGATGCACAGCTGTGAAGAACGCCGATATGCTCTCGGATAATACTCTCTGCTTTCTCGTGGCATTCGCTGATGATACGGGAAATTTCCTCATCGATCTCTCTTGCCACTTCCTCGCTGTAACCTCTGGTATGTGCCAGATCACGGCCGATAAATACCTCATCGTCATCGTTGCCGTAAGCGATCAGGCCGATCTTTTCGGACATACCGTATTTCATTACCATGGAACGTGCAGTCTCTGTGGCACGTTTGATATCATTGGATGCACCTGTTGTAATATCTCCGAAGATGATCTCCTCGGCCACACGGCCTCCGAGAAGCGTTGTGATATCCTCCAGCATCTTGTTCTTTGTGTTGAACATCTCATCATTATCCGGAAGCGGCATGGTGTAACCGGCAGCGCCCATTCCTGTAGGAATAATGGAAATGGTGTATACCGGGTCCATATGCGGAAGCACATGGAACAGGATCGCATGACCTGCCTCATGATAAGCAGTGATCTTCTTCTCTTTGTCAGAGATGACCTTGCTCTTCTTCTCTGCACCGATCCCGACTTTAATGAATGCTTTTTTGATATCTTTCTGCATGATATAAGGACGGCTTTCTTTGGCTGCGTCAATGGCCGCCTCGTTGAGAAGGTTCTCCAGATCCGCACCGGTAAATCCGGCTGTTGTCTGGGCAATCTGGCGAAGATCCACATCATCTCCCAGCGGTTTGTCCTTGGCATGGACCATCAGGATCTCTTCTCTGCCCTTAACATCCGGACGTCCCACACCGACTTTTCGGTCAAAACGTCCCGGACGGAGGATTGCCGGGTCCAGGATATCCACACGGTTGGTAGCTGCCATCACGATAATACCTTCATTTACTCCGAAACCATCCATCTCTACAAGAAGCTGGTTCAGTGTCTGCTCTCTCTCATCATGGCCGCCACCCATTCCGGTTCCTCGCTGGCGGGCTACCGCATCGATCTCGTCAATAAAGATAATGCATGGCGCATGGCGCTTGCCTTCTTCAAAAAGATCTCGTACACGGGACGCACCGACGCCTACAAACATCTCCACGAAATCCGATCCGGAAATGGAGAAAAACGGAACCCCCGCTTCTCCTGCAACTGCTTTCGCAAGAAGGGTTTTACCGGTTCCCGGAGGACCCACAAGGATTACTCCTTTCGGAATTCTGGCACCTACTTTGGTATACTTCTGCGGGGATTTCAGGAAGTCAACCACTTCCTCCAGATCCTCTTTCTCCTCCTGAAGACCTGCAACATCCTTGAATGTTACTTTCTTATCATCAGGGGTAGACATTCTGGCTCTGCTTTTTCCGAAGTTCATCATCTTCGCATTGCTTCCACCGCCTCCAGACATCTGCCGGTTCATCATCATAAAGAAAAAGATAAGGATCGCACCGGTAAGTACCACCGGAAGAACGGTTCCGATCATGGAACTGTCTTTGGGCACATTGCGGATCGTCGGATCAATGTCATATTTTTCAAGAAGCTCTTCTGCCTCTTTTACATCGGTTACATAGACTGTCCTCTGACCGTCTGAAACAATGTTTGTCGTTACATAACCGGTGGGCACTTCTCTGTTCTGATGAATCACTGCATCCGTTACTTTGTCTTCTTCCAGAGCCTTTTCCAGCTGACCCATTGTGTAACTGCCCTGGGTAGATACCTGGTCATTAAGATACAGATATCCTGCGATCAGTGCCACAATAAGCAGAAGGTACAGGCCTATCTTACCTGAATGCTTGCTCACTTGGTTAAATCTCCTTTCAGTCCTCCAGTTCCACTACTCCGATGTAAGGAAGGTTTCTGTATTTCTGGGCATAATCAAGTCCATATCCTACCACAAACTCATCCGGAATATTGAAACAGCAGTAATCTACCTTTACGTCTGTCACACGTCTCTCCGGTTTATCAAGAAGCGTACAGAGTTTAATGCTTGCCGGATGTCTGCCTTTCAGGATACGCAGCAAATAGCTTAATGTTCTTCCTGAATCAATGATATCCTCCACGATCAGGACATCTTTCCCCTCCAGAGGCTGGTCAAGATCCTTGACGATCTTTACAACACCGCTTGATTTCGTGTCATCACCGTAACTGGATACAGACATGAAATCCAGAGTTACCGGCCGTGTGATCCTTTTGGCAAGCTCACACATAAAGAAAACTCCGCCTTTCAGCACACAGATCATGTGTACATCTTTTCCCTCGTAATCTTTGTTGATCACATCTGCAACTTCCTGGATACGGGCATCTACTTCTTCTTCACTGAGTAAAACCCTGATTTTTTCGCTCATGTTAAAACTCCTCCTTGGTAATGTAATTCCAACACTCTCCCTGTAGTGGAAGTGACCTTATACTGTTCGTTCATTCGTCCTCCCGGGATCCAGAGGATCTCTGATCCTGTGGCAACAACCGGAATCTGATCCCTTAAACCGGCCGGAATCTTCTCGTCAATAAAGACACGGTTCAGTTTCTTTCTTCCTCCGGCACTGTTTACAACAAGATAGTCTCCCTGTTTTCTGGTACGAACGCATGGACTACCTTTTATTTTATCATAATCCATCCATTTCGTATACTTTTTTTCTTCAATCTTCTGATTCTTATAGGGAAAAATTTTTGTCTCAAAGATTCCGAAAGAACATCTGAGGGTTCCTGGAACCGGAATTTCAAAAAAACACTCTGTATACTCCGGTGCCTCCTGCGTTTCTGTCTTTTCCAGCAGAATCCCTCCATACTGCCGGATGGCCCTTAAATGCTGCGGAAAGCAAATATAACGGCCGATTTCTTTCTCCCTGAGGGAAAATACCTGTTCTACGTGAAGAGAGGTAAAATCTTTTCTTTTCCCCGCAAGCTGTTCAAAACCTTCCATCACTGCATATTCCCGGATAATGGAATCTTCTTCAAAAAAGATATCATCCAGAAAATAGCCTTCTTTCCGCCTGCACAGTTTCAGAAGTTCTTTTCCTTTTTTTTGGAAATACTCATCCGCAGACGCAAGGATTCTGGCTGTTTCCGCCATATGTTCCACTGCCTTTTGGTTAATTTCCATCTCCATTGCAGGAAGTATGTGATGCCGGATTCTGTTTCTCGTATATTCATCAGAAAGGTTACTGCTGTCTGTAATATAGGGAATTCCTCTTTCTTCCAGATAATAGACAATTTCCTTCCGTTCTAAACATAAAACCGGCCGGATAATTTCTCCATTACAGGGGCGAATTCCCGAAAGGCCGCGAAGGCCTGTCCCTCGTGCCAGATGATGTAGCATGGTTTCTGCCAGATCATTACAGTTATGGGCCAGCGCAATGCAGAACCGCCCCATTCCCTCTTCCCGTTTTTCCGAAAAACCAAGCTTCTTTTTTTCTTCCGCAAAAGCCTGCTTACGAACAATCCTTCCGGTTTCTTCCTCTCCCAGTTTCCACTCCCTGGAAAGTCTGGGAACCGGATAATGATAAGACTGAAACGGAATTTTCCATTCTTCACAGATTTTTTTTACAAGGGCTTCATCTCTGTCCGCTTCTTTTCCCCTGATTCCATGGTGGATATGAACCGCCTCCAGGGAAAATCTAAACTCTTTTTGTATGCTTTTTAAAATATGGAGCATGGCAACAGAATCCGCTCCTCCGGATACTCCCGCCACTATCATACTTCCAGCTTCCAGCATCTGATTTTCCCTGATATATTTTTTTACACGTTCGATCATTTTTTCTCCTGTATCAAAGACTTTCTATTTTTTCCAAAGGCCGGCCACAACTACCGTCATATCATCTTTTGCCCGGTAATCGCTGTATCCCAGAACCCGTTCCAGTATTCCACGCCCAATCTCTTTCGGTTCTTTTTCCCGGATATCCATAATAATTTCCTTCATGGTCTCCTCTTCCCGCTCTGCAGGCAGCGCATCCAGAACTCCATCTGTCATCATAATCAGATAATCTCCATGGTAAAGTTTTCTGGATGCCGTATCAAAATCCAGCTGCTGAACCAGGCCTGCTGCCAGACTTTCCGATGCAATGGACTCCACCCAGTGGTCTCTTTTTATGAATGTAGAGGATGCACCCGCCTTCAGGAAATTACAGATTCCCGTGTAAAGATCCACCGCACAGATATCTACTGTGGAAAACATTCCTTCTCTTCCTTTCAGAATCAGTGCCGAATTCACCATTCGTGCTGCTGTTTCCTGAGAAAATCCGGATTCCATAAACTGTTCCAGCAGCTCCACCACAATTTCACTTTCCCTGAAAGCTTCCATCCCGGACCCCATTCCATCCGAAAGGCAAAGAAAAAACCTGCCATCTTCCTCCTGGCGGCAGATATAATTGTCTCCGGAAACTTTTTCCGCTTCTCTTGTCAGGCTTGCCACTCCGTAAAGAATCTGATAACTTACATCCTCCACGAAATGCACGGTATGAAAATCCCCATTTACAATACTCCTGCTTCCCTGCTCCGGTGTCATAGGGCTTCCACATATTCTAGATAAAATCTGTGTAATTTCCGTCATAGAAACACACTGCCCGCTTCTGGCACGAAGATTCAGAAATACCTGCCGTCTTCCTTCTACTTTGTCCATAACCCAGACATTTTTTATGATTACATGTTTTTTGCGGAAAGCCTTCCGGAGATCCTCCCGGAAGCTGGGATCTGCCGGCATAATGTCATACAATTCTTCGGCCACGTGATCCATAATTCTGGATATCTCAGTAAGCTGCTGTGCAACCGCAAGACGACTTTCAATCATTCGGTTATCCCAGACCAGATTCTGTCTCTCTTCCCGAAACTCTTCATTCAGAACCTGAAAATACTGAGCTGACCGCCCACAGGCGCTGATCCATTCACTTCGCGCCTGACATATGGCTTCCTCATCGCCTTCTTCCATAACACGGATCATCTTCTCACTGCCCCGCATGGTTTCCCCGGCACGTTCTCCCCAGCAGATTTCTCTCTGATAACATCTGGCACAGACAGAAGCACTGGTGTCAGAAATAATACGGTTCAGCTGTCCTCCGCTCAAAAACTCCTTACGGTATGGCATCCCATAAAAAGTTTCCGCCAGTTTTCGGAATGATGCTGCATACCGTTCCACTTTTTCCTTCTGGGGATGGCTTTCACATAGCGGCATCATCTCTTCTTTTTCCTGCGTTCTTCCTGAAAAGACAGTTTTTGCCATGTCCCGGAGTATCAGCAGAATGCTGACTACGAGCATGGCAATGATCCATTCCTGCATATTTTTCCCTCCCCTTATAACCTTCACTGACTGATTATTATAAAGGAGGGATTCTGAAATATGTGTCAAAACCGCACGATAATCCCAGGAAATTTTCTGCCAAAAGACTTCTGGTTTCGGCTATTTTTCTTCCTGAAATACAATCTCATTGTCTTTTACAAGACCAAGCTTTTCTCTGGCTGCTTCTTCTACATATTCATCGGTTTTCATATATTCTTTCTGAGCTTCTATTTCCTTGGTTCGTTCCTTCTCACTGTCAATTGATTTATCCAGTGCCGCCGCCTTGGAATTATAATAATCCAGACGTTGCTGCAGCCCCTTGCTCTGCACCATAAGACTTCCAAGCAGCACCAGCGCAATCACGGCAATTCCTACCATACCAAGATAATTATAACCGATTATCTTCTTTTTTTTCCCTTTTTCCGGCTTTTTCAATCTGTCTGCTCCTTTTTTATCTTTCCTGATTTTCATTTTTATTATGAGCTTATACATCCAGATTTTACAACTTCTGTTAAAAAATATCAACCAGTTTACTGTCTTTTTTTGTCCTTATTGAAACAGTCTTTTTAAAAAGGACTCTTCCTTTTTTTCCTTCTTTCTGCCAAGATATGCAAGGCTGTCAATTCTGCCTTCCAGACTCAGTTCCCCGCTCTCCAGATCCAGATGCCTTACATGCAGGGAATCTCCTTTCAGGGACAGTTTTCCTTCTTCTGTGTGCAGCAGTATCTCTTTTTCGTCAAAAGATATCACCTCCCGGATTCCGGTGATTGTGCCCCCCTTCTGTCTTTCCAGCATCAGCTTATGAGCTACCGCAGATTTCTTTCCGTCCAAAACCAGCCTCCCGGGAACCGTTTCTCTTTTAATCTATGAAACGCCGTATGGAAATAGACCATTCGCAAAAACATGCCCATCGGCCGGATATCGAAACGTGCAGAAAGCGTTTTCCGGATCTGGTTAAATATAGCGGAACATACTCTCTACTTCATCTTTTTTTACTGTATCTTTTACTTCCAGAACTTCCACCTTTACGTTACGGCTTCCGAACTGAATTTCCACAGTATCTCCGGTTTTCACCTGTACAGATGCCTTGGCCGGTTTGTCATTTACCAGAACTCTTCCTGCATCGCATGCCTCATTGGCCACTGTACGGCGTTTGATCAGTCTGGATACTTTCAGATATTTATCAAGACGCATATTTTTTTCCTCCTTTAACAAAACTTTCGTAGTAAAAAAGCAGGAGAAACCGGTTTCTGGTTCCTCCTGCCGTTATCACTGAATCAACAGATTATTTACCGTTAACAACATCCTTTAAAGCTTTTCCTGCTTTGAATTTCGGAGACTTGGAAGCCTCGATTGTCATGGTCTCACCAGTCTGAGGATTTCTTCCCTCTCTTGCAGCTCTTGTGCTTACTTCGAAAGTTCCAAATCCAACAAGCTGAATCTTCTCGCCTTTTTTCAGTTCATCAGTTACAACATCGATAAAAGATTTCAGAACAGCTTCTACATCTTTCTTGGAAAGATTGGTGTCTTTCGCCATTGCTGCTACTAACTCTGTTTTATTCATGGTGTTTCCTCCTATAATTGATGTTCTCTTATTTTTTTGGCTTTGCCTTATATATATAAACCTTTTGGCTTATAATGTCAAGGTTTTTCGCATATTACAGGCGGAAGGATGACCCATTTATTTCATGGAATCAACCATTTCAAGAACTGCCTTGCCCATTGCATCGGATTTCTCGTCTGCATCTGCAAGAGAGGTTCCTTTTACTCCATAGTAGAATTTTACTTTCGGCTCTGTACCGGACGGTCTTACGCATACCCATGCATCGTCTGTAAGCTCATAATAAAGAACATTGGAGTTCGGAAGGCCTGTCGGTTTCTTCTCTCCTGTAGCAAGATCTGTAATCTCATCCAGTTTATAGTCACGTACTGCGGTTACTTTATGACCTGCAAACTCTGCCGGCGGATTCTGACGAAGTGTTGTCATGATCTCCTGAATCTTCTGGAGTCCCTCGATACCCTTCATGGTAACTGCCTGGATAGCATCTTTATAATATCCAAACTCCTCATACATATCAATCATTGCATCCCAGAGAGTCTTGCCCTGTGTCTTATAGTAAGCGGCAGCCTCGCAAAGTGCCATAGTAGCAACGATGGCATCTTTATCTCTTGCATAGGTTCCGATCAGGCAGCCATAGCTCTCCTCAAATCCGAAAAGATATGTACCCTTACCGCTGTTCTCAAATCCAAGGATCTGCTGTCCGATGTATTTGAATCCGGTAAGCACTTCGATGAGGTTCACGTTGTATCCCTTGGCAATCGCATCTGCCAGGTTTGTTGTAACGATTGTCTTTACAAGAGCTCCATCCTCTGGAAGACTTCCGTTTACAGCCTTTCTCTGGCTCAGCTCATAGTTTGCAAGAAGGCATCCGGACATGTTTCCTGTAAGGTCATGGTACTCACCGTTTTTATCTTTTACACGGACACCAAGACGGTCTGCATCCGGATCTGTTGCAAGTACGATATCTGCATCAACTTCTTTTGCAAGCTTCAGGCCAAGTTCAAATGCCTCTGCTGCCTCCGGGTTCGGATAGCTGACTGTCGGGAAATCTCCGTTTGGAAGTTCCTGTTCCGGTACTACGTATACGTTCTCAAATCCAAGCTCTTTCAGGATTCTTCTGGCCGGGATATTACCAGTTCCGTGAAGTGGTGTGTAAACGATCTTGAGGTTCTTGCCCTCTGCCTGGATGGCATCCATATGGATGATCTGTTTCTTAAGCTCTGCCATGTAAGCATCGTCAACAGCCTGTCCGATCACCTCGAAAAGTCCTGCCTTCACTGCTTCTTCTTTATCCATGGTCTTTACGGTATTCCAGTCGGAGATTGCCTTAACCTCACCCATGATTCCGGTGTCATGAGGTGGTGTGATCTGTGCACCGTCTTCCCAGTAAACCTTGTATCCGTTGTATTCCGGCGGGTTATGGCTGGCTGTTACGTTGATACCTGCAACGCATCCCAGATGACGTACTGCAAAGGAAAGCTCCGGTGTCGGGCGAAGTGTCTCGAAGATGTAAGCCTTGATTCCGTTAGCTGCCAGGCAAAGTGCTGCTTCCTGAGCGAACTCCGGTGACATATGACGGGAATCATATGCAATGGCAACACCCTGGGATTTCTTGTCTACTTTTGCGATGTAGTTGGCAAGACCCTGAGTTGCTCTTCTTACTACATAAATATTCATACGGTTGGTACCCGCGCCAATGATACCGCGCAGGCCTGCCGTACCAAATTCAAGATCCATATAAAAACGCTCTTTGATCTCATTTTCGTCGTCTTTGATTGCTTTCAGCTCTTCTTTTGTTGCCTCGTCGAAGTATGGGTTTTCAAGCCACTGATTATAGATTTCCTTATAATCCATGTTCCAAAATACCTCCCTGTTTCTTTGTATAAGATAATTAACATTATATAACAATTTTCTGAAAAAGGGAAGTTTTGTTTTTGACACATTCAGAATTATTCCTGCCGGAAGCACTGTTTTGAAAATTCCTCCCACTGTTTTTTCTGATGAATCAGGGTTCGCAGCTTTTCCACATTTTTCCCGGAAACCACTGCTTTATTATGAGTATAATAATGATTGGCAAGTTTCCAGTATTTTTCTGGATAACAGAATCGGACTCTTAAATTCTGCCACTCAGACTCTGAAATCGGGCGTACCGAATTGTATGCGGAAAGCATTTTCCGGGCAATGTGTAAGTCCCAGCAATATTTCTCCAGAATTTTTCGCATAAAACGGTACAGATCTGCCATCTGCACATCAAAACTCCAGTGGCTGAAATTGGTTACTGCTGTATTTTTTCCAAGGATCAGTACATTATGCTGATTATATTCCCCATGACAGATACTGCCTTTCTGGAGAGCCTGCTGCCGCAAATTTTTATAATCCGTGGTTTCCAGCATATCTGCCGCTTCTTCTCCCTTCTGAAGAAACCATTCCACACTTTTCAGATAATCTTTTTCAAATTGATTGGATGCTCCTTTTTTCCGGATAAAACGACGTATCTTTTTCATTTCCTGATTATGCCGGCTATATTCATCCTGCAGATCTCTTCCCACATAATCCATTTCCACCGGAAGCTGCATGATTTTGTGGATTTGTGCCAGAGTACGGATACTCTTTAAAATATCCGTTTCGGATTTCGTATCACATTCCCGTCCCTCAAACCAGATCTGTGCAGTGTATGGAATGGCATCTTTGTCCCTGCTTACCAGAACACCCTCCTGATTTCTGAGATAAGCATCCACGAAACAATTCTGTTTTTTCAGTTTTTCAAGAAGCTGCTGCTGCATGGAAAGCTTTTTTTCTGAGCCGTGAAATTCCCGGAGTATCACAGGACCTTTTTCTGTCTGGCAAAGAAGTGCACCCCTCACCCTGCCGGAAGTAAATGCTGTAAGCCCATACTGCTCCAGTACGCTCAAACCATAATCATACAAAAAAGTTCCCCCCTGCCTTATTTTACGTTCTATCTTATGCAGGGGGGATTTTCGTTATTCTATTGGGTTTTCATGCTGTCTTTTTCCGCTGTTTCAAGAAGTTTTTCTTTTGTGTTAAGGGATGGATCTTTCAGTACACAGTCAAGAAGTCTTTCCAGAAGGTCTCCCAGTTCCGGTCCGGCCGGATGTCCGGCTTTTATGAGATCTTTTCCGGAAACTGCCAAGGTTTTCAGTGAGGTACATTCTCCTCTCTCAAGGATTCCCTGATAGGTTTCTGTCACGCCACCTAACCGTGCCAGTTTTTCCTCTCTCCTGTAAGTACTTTGCGCTAAAAGGTCTGCCTTCTGTACTTTCAGATACAGTGGAAAAAGATCTTCTCCTATAAGATTCACAGATCTTCTCACATCCTCAGCTGCCGGCGTGGGGCGAAGATCATGATACCGGATCAGACGGCAGGTATTTCGGATCGTTGCATTGTCAAATTTCAGACGGCGCAGGATCTTACCGGCCAGCTTCTCACCTGCCGGGCCATGCGTCTTAAAGTGGTCTCTTCCGTTCTCGTCCGTCTTTTTTACAACCGGCTTGGCGATGTCGTGAAGAAGCATGGTGATGCGGAGAAGCCGGTCATTTTCGATCTCTGTGAGGCTTTTCAGAATGTGCTCGCCCACGGTGTAACAGTGATGGGGAGTATTCTGCTCTGTCTCCATGCAGGCATCAAATTCCGGAAGAAACTCTCTTGTAAGACCTGTCTCCCAGGCTGTCCTGAGATAATCCGGATGATCGGACACCAGAAGCTTCACAAGCTCTGTCTGGATACGCTCTGCACTGACATGTTCCAGGTTTCCTGACATCCGCGCCAGTGCTGCCTTTGTATTCTCTTCCACAGTAAATCCAAGCTGTGCGGAAAAACGCACTGCCCGGAGCATCCGAAGGGCATCCTCTGTAAAACGTTCCACCGGATCCCCGACACACCGGATGATCTTCCCATCAATATCTTTCATTCCGCCAAACAGATCCACCAGTCCGTGCTCCGGATGGTAGGCCATGGCATTGATGGTAAAATCTCTTCGTTTCAGATCTTCCTCAAGGCTTCTGGTAAAAGTCACAGCATCCGGATGGCGGCCATCATGATACTCGCCGTCCACACGGTAGGTTGTCACCTCAAATCCTTCTTTATCCATCATTACGGTTACTGTTCCATGCTGGATCCCCGTATCTACAGTTCTGTGAAAAAGTTCCTTCACCTGCTCCGGAAGTGCAGAAGTTGTAATGTCCCAGTCCCCCGGCACCCGGTTCAGGATGGAATCCCGGACGCAGCCGCCGACAACGTAGGCCTCATAGCCGGCAGCATTTAAAGTCTTCAGAATCTGCGCTGCTTTTTGTGGTATGTTTATCTTCATAATAACTCCTCTTACTGATTGCTGCTGTCAAGATCAAGCATTCACATTTCACTGTATTATCTGCTCTCAGCAGCCGGATGATATTCTGATATGGTTTCAGTAACGACATTATAGCATAAATCCATAAAAACAGCGGAGCTTATTTCGCTCCGCTGTCCAAATTCCTGTATGATCTGGTTACTGCTCACGCAGTTTTATACATTTTAGTATGCACGTCCCCAGTAAACCATTTTCTTGGCCGGTTTTCCACAGCATACGCAAACGTCGCTTAACTGCTCCTGCTCAAATGGCATACATCTGGATGTTGCCTGGAAATCTTCTTTGATCTTGTCCTCGCATGCACGGTCGCCGCACCACATAGCTTTGATGAATCCTGGCTTGCTGTTGATGATCTCGCCGAACTCCTCGTAATTCTTGGCTACATAAGTATGTGCCTCTCTGTGTGCACGTGCGCGCTCCAGCATATCATGCTGAATGGTATCCAGAAGCTCTTTAACCTTATCTGCAAGCTCCTCGAAGGATACAGTGTATTTCTCACGGGTATCTCTTCTGCAGAGAACTGCCTGGCCATTCTCGATATCTTTCGGTCCACACTCAACACGAAGCGGAATACCACGCATCTCCTGCTCAGCGAATTTGAATCCCGGGCTCTTGTCTGTAGCGTCAACTTTTGCACGGATGCCTGCTGCCTTCAGTGCTACAAGAAGCTCGTCAGCTTTCTCCATAACGCCCTCTTTACGCTGCTGAATCGGAATGATCACAGTCTGTACCGGAGCGATTCTCGGAGGAAGAACAAGACCGCTGTTATCACCGTGTACCATAATGATGGCACCGATCATACGGGTTGTCATTCCCCAGGATGTCTGGTGAACATATTTCAGTGTGTTATCTTTGTCTGTGTACTGGATTCCGAATGCTTTGGCAAAACCATCCCCGAAGTTATGGCTTGTACCGGACTGAAGAGCTTTTCCATCGTGCATCAGGGACTCGATGGTGTAAGTAGCCTCAGCACCTGCAAATTTCTCTTTATCTGTCTTCTGGCCTTTAATAACCGGAATTGCAAGAACTTCCTCACAGAAATCTGCATAGATGTTCAGCATCTGGATGGTACGCTGCTCAGCTTCCTCTGCTGTTGCATGTGCTGTATGTCCTTCCTGCCACAGGAACTCTCTGGAACGAAGGAACGGACGTGTTGTTTTCTCCCAGCGGACAACAGAGCACCACTGATTGTAAACCTTCGGAAGGTCTCTGTGGGACTGGATCTCTTTCTGGTAGAAATCGCAGAACAGAGTCTCGGAAGTCGGACGTACGCAAAGTCTCTCCTGAAGCGGATCAAGACCGCCATGAGTTACCCATGCAACCTCCGGGGCAAAACCTTCTACATGATCTTTCTCTTTATCAAGAAGAGACTCCGGAATAAAGATCGGCATGTAAACGTTCTCTACACCAGTCTCTTTAAATCTGCGGTCAAGCTCATGCTGGATATTCTCCCAGATTGCATAACCTGCAGGTTTGATCGCCATACAACCCTTAACGCTTGTATAGCCGCAAAGCTCAGCCTTCTTAACAACGTCTGTATACCACTGAGCAAAATCCTCATCCATAGACGTAATGGCCTGTACTAATTTCTTTTCTTTTGCCATGATAAATCTCCTTTTTTCCAAAAAAAATAAGCCCTCCGAATCCCTCACAAGGGACCGAATGACTTCGGCGGTACCACCCCAGTTAACAGCGCACCCGCTGCTCTCTCAACACCCGTTAACGCCGGAAACACACGCCACGCTTCAATCACGCAGAGCTCCGAGGCCGGTTCCACAGTTCACGCACAGGACCCTTCCACCAAACCAGACCCCTCTCTGAGATAATTCCCTGTGTACTATTCTCATCATCGCCGTATCTTTGATACATTTTAGGCGAAAACTCCCCCAAAGTCAACCCCAAACCAAAAAAATTCTAATCCACCAAACCCTATCGCCACCATTCAGGGAACAGGGCGCAAGCGCCCGCCTTCCCGTTCATGACCAATACCGTACTCGTGCCCGGAAAGGGAGGGGTGCAGGGGAGGGAAAAGTGGGCTTCGAAACTCCGAGCGCCTTTCCCTCCCCTGCGGTTTTTTACACTGTTGTCAACAGTGCCTCAAATTTTCCTTTCATTTCATACTCGCCGGCATTAGCCGTAATAAAAATACTATCTCCCTTCTGCACATCCACACTTTCCTCCCCGGACTGCACCTTCCCGGCGCCATCCAGCACAAGCAGGCTGGCAAAAGAGGTCTTATCAATCTCTCCAAAGATCTTCTTCATCCTCTGTCCATCCAGAACCACCTTATCAACCGTAAAATAATCACAGTCCACAATATGCGGCTCAAAAGACTTCTTCCGAAGGATCGGCACCCTCTTCGTCACCTGAAGCGCCTTCTCAATATGAAGATCCCTTTCCTTCCCATTGGCATCCTTACGTCCATAATCATAAACCCTGTTTAAGTCAACATCTGTTTCTGCTTTTCCCCTGATTCTTTTTGCTATGCCATGTTTCTACTCTTTCACAGACACTGCCGGCATCTCCAGATACCGGTTCAGATCTTCTGTGAGAATACGGATCTTGTCTCTGGTATCCTGCTCTTTGTAGGTCAGCCGGTCTGCGATCCTGGTGATATAATCCTCTTCCTCGATGATCTCACAGGTTTCCGGGAAATTAATATCATAGTACTGGGCAAGATAGGATACCCAGTAGTCCACAGGCACCTGTCTGTCCGCAGATAATACAGACTCTCTTCTGAGACAGGACTCCCACACTGCCGGCGAGATCAGCCCTTCTCCAGCTGCTTCCTCTGAGGCTCCCAGCATGGCTTCAATGGATGCCACCAGTTTCACCCGGCAGTTATCCAGCTTGTCTGCATCCCGGATCAGTTTTGCATGAAACAGTGTTCTGGCGTCATGGATCCCCTCCAGCTTAAAATCACTGTGCTTACGGATTGCCGCATCGATCAGAATGTCAAACTGGTCATCACGGATAAAACGGCGGATTATTTTTTCCTCCCCGAAGAGAAGTTCTGCCCCGAATACTGCATGATCCATAGTTCCCGGCTCAAAGCTGTGAAATCTTCGGATCTGCTCAAAACGTCCGATATCGTGAAGCAGCCCGATCAGTTCTGCAAGTTCCACGTCTTCCCTGGAACACTCCATCCGTCTGGCGATCTCCCCTGCGTATTTCACCACGCCGTAGGTATGCTCGATCTTCAGATAAATCTGCTCATCCTGCCGGTCGTATTCATCCAGATATTTCTCGAATTCCTGTTTTGCATGTGCAATATCAATCATTCTGCCACACCCCTTCTGCTTTTTTTCGTTCTGTAACTTTTTTAAAACGCTCTGTGTTTATTATATCGAAGGTCTCTGACAAATTCCACCGTATTTCCCGGAATTTTGAAAATTCCCTCTGTTGCCTGATCCAGGTCAAAAAAAGACAGCTGACCTATGTCTATCTTCTGGATAGACCGGACAGCCGCCTTTTCTCTGGAATCTCTTACTATTTTCTTATCTCACAAAATGGATCTCATAATCTCCTGATCCGGCCTCAGCCTGCATAAATCCGTCTCCTGCCGTGAACGTAAGTCCGTCTGCGGCTTTCACTTCCTTCGCCCCATCCAGGCAGATGGTTGCGGTTGTATTTGCAGGTACGGAAACATGCAGAAGTGTCTCTTCCGGTGTTACTTCCCAGAAGCTTCTTACCGGACCGTAAACAGAACGGTATTCTGCTTTTACATATTTAAGATCTCCGCCCATTCTCGGATAAATCACTGCGTGTTTATAACCAGGTTTCTTTTCATCCACTTCAAGGCCTGCCATCACACGTACCAGCCATTCTCCGATGGAACCGTAAGCATAGTGATTGAAGGAGTTCATATCTGCACTCCACATGGTTCCGTCCGGTTTCAGTCCGTCCCAGTGTTCCCAGATCGTAGTAGCTCCCATCTTCACCTGATACAGCCATGACGGGAAATCATCTTTCAGAAGCAAATCGTACGCTTCCTTTACATGGCCATTCTGGCTTAATGCGTGGCAGAAATACGGAGTTCCCACAAATCCGGTTACCAGATGATCATTCTCTTTTTTCAGAAGCCTTAAAAGACCCTGAACCGTTTTCTCTTTATATTCTTCCGGTACCAGGTCAAAATACAGTGCCACAATATGTGCGGTCTGTGTCTGCGCCGTCATCTCACCGTTTTCATCAAAGAATGTTCTCTGGAATTTATCCACAACCTTATTGTAAAGGTCTGTGTATTCCTTCACATCTTCCTCACGGCCCAGAACTTCGGCTGCTTTTACAAACAGTCCTGTGGAATATGCAAAATAAGCCGTACAGGTCAGATCATTTGGAGTTGCCCCGAAATAACTGCCTTCTTCTGCGTCCAGAGCTACCCAGTCACCAAACTGCAGCTTGTAGTTCCAGATATAATCCACAGAATACTCTCTCATAAAGTTGATCCAGTTCTTCATGCTGTTATACTGAATCTTCAGAATTTCTTTGTCACCAAAAGTCAGATACATGGTCCATGGATTGATTACTGCCACATCTGCCCAGGCCGCTGCGGAATGGCTGCCCTGTTTAAGAAGCCAGTTATCCCCTTCATTTCCGGAAATAATATCCGGAACAACATGGGCAACACCGCCCTCCTCTGTCTGATCCGCCTCCACATCGCGGAGCCATTTCCGGTAGAAAGAATATGTATTTTCAAGGAAGCATGCTGTACGGCAGAAAATCTCCGCGTCACCGGTCCATCCAAGTCTCTCATCTCTCTGCGGGCAGTCTGTAGGAACATCCACAAAGTTACTCTTCAGTCCCCAGAGGATATTGTGGGCCAGCTGGTTCAGATCCGGATTGGATGTCTCAAGAAATCCGGTACGTTCCATGTTGGTATGAATGGCATGTGCGATAAAGTTTCCAGGTTCCGGTGTTCCCGGGAAGGAAACGATCTTTGCGTAACGGAATCCCATAAAGGTAAAGGACGGACGGTAAGTAATGGTTCCATCTTCTCCGAATGTATACTGAAGAGATTCTTTTGCCCCTCTTAAGTTATCAAGATATACATTTCCTTTGGAGTCCAGCACCTCAAAGCAGTCCAGACGGATCACATCACCTTTTTTACCTGTTGCGGTAACCTGAATGAGGGCACTCATATTCTGACCAAAATCAATGACCAGATCTCCTTCCGGCGTCTCAAAGATTTCTTTTGGTTTTACCTCATCCATAAGGGAAACTTTTCCACTTCCCTGTCCGGTAAGAACGGAAAAATCATAATCCAGTTTACGGACTGGTTTCCACTGTCCGGCTGTACATCCAGCCTCAGACCATCCTTTGATTTCTTTTGCTCCGTCGTAGATCTCACCATCATAGATCTCTGCAAACACAACCGGTGCATCTGCACCGCTCCAGCTCTCATCTGTCACAAAAAGCTCTTCGGTTCCATCCTCATAACGGATTACCATCTGCGCCAGAAGTGCGGTATTTTCTCCATAATGGTTTCTTCTCTTTTCCAGGCCTTCAAATCCCATTTTTCCTTTATACCAGCCTGCTGCCAGCACGGCACCCGCCGCATTTTTGCCTTCTTTCAGGTAATCGGTTACTTCATAAGTCTGGAAGCAGAGATGTTTCCGGTAGGAAGTCCATCCCGGTGTCAGTTCATCCTTTCCAACTTTTCTGCCATTAACATAAAAATGATACAGTCCCAGTGCAGTTACAGACACAAAAGCTTCTTTTACCGGTTTTTCAACTGTAAACTCATTTCTTACATAGGTACCTTTGGAATTGTCCTTATCTGCCTCTTCCTCTGCAGATACAAACACTGCTTTCCATTCTCTGTTATCCAGAATTCCTGTGACAAAGGATGTCTCCGCCCACTCTGTCTCTTCTCCGTTGGCGGTTGCTTTTACACGGGCAAAATATTTCTTCTGGGATTCCAGTTTCACATTCTCAGGAAGGATCTGTGCAGATGCATCACTGTTTACCCTTCCACTTTCGTAGATCTTTTTCTCAAAAGCTTTATCCTCTGCAATTTCCAGCTCCCAGGTATCCTGAATTACATTTCTCTTATCACTTTCTAATGTCCAGCTGAACTCCGGAACATGTGTGATTCCAATCTGTTCTTTTTCATAATCCATACGGATCTCATTAATTTTTAACATAGGTTCTACCCCCAATTTTCCGTGATATTGTCAGTTCTTACAGAAATGGTAACAAAAAAAGCGTCATCCTTCAATAACGCTTTTTCATCAAAATATTAACCATTTATAAGGTGTTTCGATGTTCTTTCCGGTACTGTGCCGGCGTACACCCCTCTGCCTCACGGAATTTCCGGTAAAAGAAATTCATATTATTGTAACCACACAGCGGGATCAGCTCTGAAAGCGGCAGTTCCGTTGTTTCCAGAAGCATCCTTGCTTTTTTCAGGCGCTGTTCCTGAACATGTTCCACAAAACTTCTTCCTGTTTTTTCTTTCAGAAGGGCGGTAAGATAATTGCCATGCATTCCAAAAGCCTTTCCCATTTCCGGCAGTGTACAGGTTTCGTAATTTTTTTCGATATAGGAAAGCAGTTCCAGGATCTGTACTTCCTTTGCCACAGATGCCTGTTTCTTTGTCTCATCACGCCAGGTTCTGAGAAGTTCTGTAAACAGAATAATCACATAGCTTTCCATCACCTCTTCCATGCCGATGTCCCGGGTGTAATACTCGGATATAATCTGTTCCATGATCTCACCCACCCGGTTGTTTCCATGGGTTTTAAAATACAGATAATGTTTCTTCTTCCTGCTTCTGGTCACCGATTCCGCAAGAAACTCCGAGACAATTCCCTGACGCGGCATCCGGCTTAAAAACGCCGCGTCAAAGAATTCCCGGCTCATAAGAATATTTACCAGAATATCATTTTCACCGCCGGCCTCAATGGAATGCACTGCCTGGGTATCAAAAATACAGACATCCCCTTCGCTGGTGACAACCTTCTTTCCTTCTATGGTCTGGCTGCAGCTTCCTGACCAGAGATAACACAGTTCTATATAATCATGCTGATGGGGCAGTACTTCCACATAACGGTCCTGCCTGCTTACCACAATTTTTTCTCCCGGTGCCATAAACAGGCTTCCCTCAAAAAGATAAGTTCCCTGGCCGGACTTTGCAAACCGGCAGGTGTCCTGCCTGTGCAGTTCCTCCAGGGAAATTCCTTTCAGAATCTCTTTTTCTCTTGGTGTTATCTTTCTCAGATAACGGTCAAGTTCTTCTCGGTTCATCGTATTTTTCAGGCTCCTCCGTTTCCAGAAAACAGCTGTTTCCGCTCTTTTCCTCAATATAACACGTTGGCTTTGTCCGGTAAACCGTTTTTTCCTGTTTCTCCTATTCATACTTTACAATTTCTTTTCGCAGCCGCTTCATGATCCGCTTCTCCAGGCGTGAAATATAGGACTGCGAAATTCCCAGGAGATCTGCCACTTCTTTCTGAGTCTTTTCCATCCCTTCTCTGTTTCCCAGCCCAAAACGCAAGCGGATAATCATCTGCTCTCTCTTTGTCAGTTTGCTGATGGCTTTTCCCAGAAGCGCAATCTCCACTTCATCCTCCAGCCGCCTGGATATCACATCATCATCTGTACCAAGAATATCCGAAAGCAGAAGTTCATTGCCGTCCCAGTCCACATTCAGGGGTTCGTCAATGGAAACTTCCATTCTGGTCTTGCTGTTTCTCCGAAGATACATCAGGATTTCATTTTCAATACACCTGGATGCGTAAGTAGCAAGTTTGATATTTTTTACAGGATTAAATGTGTTGATCGCCTTAATCAGTCCAATCGTTCCAATGGAAATCAGATCTTCCACCCCTACCCCTGTATTGTCAAATTTCTTCGCAATGTAAACCACCAGCCGGAGATTGTGCTCAATCAAAACTGCCCTTGCTTCTTTTTCTTCCTCTGTCCCCAGCATGGCAATTACCTTCGTCTCCTGCTCCGGCGGAAGTGGTGCCGGAAGGATATCATTTCCCCCGATATAAAAAACATCTCCCGGCCGGTTAATCATAAATCTTGAAATCACCTGAAATGGATACGCTCTTACTGCAGCTCTGTTCATAAAAAAGCCCCCTTCTTAATTCAATAGTCTGGAATTCAAAAGTATCCCGTACTCTTCTCCCAAAGCTGAGGGCTCAAATGTAATGGCAAGTACCGGTTTTCCCACATGTACAACCCTTCCGGGAGTCTGGATCGTAAGTTCGGTAAGAATCACACCCAGCAGCAGTCCTTCTTTCCCGCCTGCTGTGCGGCACGAAAGAAAATGAGGCCGCAGCCCGGCAAGTTCCGTGCTTTCCAGCTCCTCTGGTTTTTCTTTTATGTACATCAGTTTTTTTACCAGTTCTCTGGAAAGCACTTTTTCCAGAAGTTCCGGTTTTACTATGGATACCGGCTGTCTGCTTACAGGATCCATAAGAAGATTTCCTGTGTCAAAAAAGCCGTAGGACTGTTGTTTTTTCCCCTGATATATCAGGGTTACCGGATAAATATTTTTCCGGCACAGCCGGAAAGTTTCTGCCACACAGGTCAGTGTGTAAAGACTGCCATAGGTTCCTGCCAGAAAAAGCAGAAAAGTTCTTCCTGTCATGGTTCCTTCTGTTTCCAGCGCCTGATAAATCCCTCCCACCACAAAAGCGGTAAGATACATCGCCAGAATTGTTTTTGCCAGCAGGCAGCCCCTCTTCAGCCGAAACGCAAAAGCTGCCATAAAAAAAGCACAGCTTCCATGAATCAGAACAGCCACCGGAAAAACAATCCGGACAGGCATATAAAGAAGCAGACAGGAAAAACCAGCTCCCAGCGCAGCAGATGCCAGACACCGGAATCGGCTTCCGCCAAGATGCAGAAACCTTCCCACAAGTCTGAGAAGCATGTAATCCATCAGGAAATTCGTCAGAAAAACGATATCTATGTATATGGTCTGATACATAAAATTCCCCCGCTGCCACCTAACACTTTATCCGTGATCAATCCTTCACTTTGGTAAGTGCATTTATTATATGGCAGGCTCTCTGCATATTTTGTCAAAGCATGGAAGCCCTGGCCTCAAACTTGTCGTGGCATTTCTGGGGCACTCGACATTTATAGATTCTTTCTATGGATTCGTGACAAAAATGTATAAATTTCTGTACAATGATGCATCTTTGTTGATTTTCACACTTTATAGTGTTAAAATATTTTTTATTATAAAATCTGAAAAGCAGACAGCTTTTTGCTGATATTTTTTATGGATATAAGGGAGGAATCGAACAATGATTAATATCACCGGACACACCGGGCTTACCGGCCTTCTGGGAAGCCCCGTTGCACACAGCGTATCACCTTTAATGCACAATGAGGCATTTCGTTACCTCGGGCTTGACTATGTATATCTCTGTTTTGATGTGACAGAGGAGACCCTTCCTCAGGCAGTGGAGGGACTGAAAGCCTGCGGGATCAAGGGCTTTAACCTGACCATGCCAAACAAGAATAAGATCGTGGAGCTCCTGGACGAACTTTCTCCTACCGCACAGCTGATCGGAGCGGTAAATACCGTCCGCAATGATAATGGAAAATTAAAGGGATTTAATACCGATGGTTATGGATTTACCCAGTCTGCCAGAGATGCAGGCTGTGATGTGAAGGGACGCACCATCACCGTTATGGGTGTGGGCGGTGCCGGAATGGCAATCTGCGGACAGTCCGCCCTGGAAGGTGCAAAAAAGATCCATGTTTTTGCACGTCCTACCAGCCGTTACTGGGAACGTGCCGCTGCCATGGCAGAAAAAATGTCTCATATGACAGAATGTCAGATGATCCTTCATGAGATGGATGATCACGCCGCTCTGAAAGACGCACTGGAAGAAAGCACTCTTCTGATCAACGCTACTTCTGTGGGAATGGTTCCGGATGTGACCGGCACAGTCATCCCGGACAAAACTCTGTTCCATCCGGAACTTACGGTAGCCGATGTTGTGTATGAACCAAGAGAAACAAGACTTCTTAGAGAAGCCCGGGAAGCCGGATGTCCAACCTTTAACGGAATGTACATGCTGCTTCACCAGGGCGTAAAAGCATTCCACATCTGGACCGGACTGGATATGCCGGTTGAGATTGTAAGAGAGAAATATTTTAAATAATCCATCCCTGTTAATACACGATCCGCATATTAATTCCCTGTGGGAAATCTCCGTATTTTTCTCCGAAGAGATTGATTCCACCCTGATTTATGGCATCCGGGCGCACTCCGATCCTCAGAGAAATATACGGTTTTCCTGACAGGCGCACGGTTTCCAGTATATTCTCATCGTTCACCTTAATCTCATTGATGTAACATCCATCTTTTCGCAGAGAAACTCCTGTCATAAATCCATACTGCGTCAGACCTATGGGCCATACATTTGGTGTCAGTCTTCCTCTTCTTGCTCCCAGATCTCCCGGACATGTATAAGTCCCAATCTCTGTTCCATTAACTGAAAAAGTAATATCCGACGGCCACTGGGCATTATATCCAGGTGCTTCCGAACAGAGTTCCATGGAAAAATTCATCTCCCGGATGTTCCAGAGGGGATTTATTTTGTTGGGAAAACGATATTCTATATATCCCCGGCTGAACCAGATCAGCTGCGCCTGCTGCCTGTCCGTCGAATAAAAAGACCTTGGATCATCAAAAGTATCAATTACCCCGTTCATTCCCGCCAGGCCACAGGAAGGTTCCACCTGAAAATCTGTATAATTTCCAAGGGGCATCTGGTATACCAGCGTATTTTCCGCCGCGCTGATATCCGTATCATACGCTTCCAGATGAAACGAAATAAAATCGCACATGCAGACTCTCATGGAGCCATGAATTCCCGGCTGGCTTTCTGTAGATACCAGATGAGCATCCTCCAGACAGCGGATATGCAGCGCTGTTGAAGATAACGGGATTCCCAGTCTCCTGGAAATTTCCTGCAGTGACAACGGATGCACCTTTATCAGATTCAAAATATCAATCCGTACCGCTGAAGACAGCGCCTTTCCGATTGCTGTGATCCATGGTTTGTGACTCTCTGTTGACAGGTTCAGTTCCAGTTCCTTTTCCGTTGTAATTCCCTGACTGATTCTTTCTTCCGCCATTCTTTTTCCTCCGTTTCAAGATTCATGTAATGAATATCTGCTTCTTTTCTTATTTATTTCATTATTTATGTAATAAACATCATTTTTTCAAAAATATATACAAATTGCATTATACATTCTTGTTACAATCGCAGATTTGCGTCATTTTGCATTAAAACCATTGATTTTTTTGAATTTTGCAACTACAATTATGAGTATAAAAAAGAGAAAAAACTTTTTGAAGCTTCGTTTTTTCTTCTCTTTCCAGTAATTATGTAATAAATTTATTAACCCTATTATATGGCAGCCAACGTAACCTGACAACATTCTTTTTTATATCCCGGGCAATACCCATTACGGATATTTCAATATTGATTTTACTCAAAGAAAGGATTTAACTCTATGAGAAATGAATATCCGCGCCCTGATTTCATCCGGGAGAAATGGATGCCTTTAAATGGTACCTGGAATTTTCAGGACGGAACCGACAAAACTCCCGTAAAAATCCAGGTTCCCTTCCCGCCTCAGAGCAGACTCAGCGGGTTTCAGGAAGAACTTACTTCTGACAGAATTACCTATCAGCGGAATTTTTTTATCCCGGCAGAGTGGATCGGTCAGAGAATTCTTCTTCACTTCGGAGCTGTTGACTACAAATGCAGCGTATTTATCAACGATCATTGTGTTGGCTTTCATGAAGGCGGTCAGTCCTCCTTCACCTTTGATATCACAGATTTTCTTTCCGGAGGTGAAGAAACACTCACCGTGGCAGTTACCGATTACCTGCACGATGAGACCGTTCCCAGAGGCAAACAGTTCTGGAAATCATCCGGCGAGTTTATCTGGTACACACAATCCAGTGGCATCTGGCAGTCCGTATGGCTGGAGCCGGTAAATGAAGCCCACCTGGAATGGATTCATTTTACTCCGGATATTGATCAGGGTACTGTAGAAATCACTTATTCTCTTTCCGACTGCACTGTTTTTCCATGTGAACTGGAATGGGATATCCGGTTTAAGGACCATCCGGTTTCTCACGGTTCCCTTACCGTTTCCGAAAAACGCGGAAAGATAATTGTTGATATTTTCAAAAACAAAGCACTGCGCGGTTCCTTCCACTTTACCGGATGGTACTGGTCTCCGGAACATCCGAATCTTTTTACAGTAAGTGCACTTCTGAAATCCAGAAATATCCTTCTGGATCAGGTGGAAACTTACTTCGGAATGCGTAAAGTGCACGTCCACGGTGGCAGAGTTTATCTTAACAATCAGCCTTATTATCAGAAGCTGCTTCTGGATCAGGGATACTGGAAGGACGGACTTGTTACCGCACCTTCCGAAGAAAACTATATCCAGGATATTCAGAAAGCCAAGGAAATGGGATTTAACGGCTGCCGCAAACATGAAAAAGCGGAAGATCCTCTCTTTCTTTACTGGGCCGATAAACTTGGATTTCTCGTATGGGAAAGCACAGCCAGTTTCTGGAGTTTTTCTCCGCAGTCAGCAGCTGTTTTTTCCCAGGAATGGACCCATACCATACAGAGAGACTACAACCACCCCTGCATTATTCTGTGGAACATGATGAATGAAAGCTGGGGGGTTCCCAGACTTTACGATAACACACAACAGCAGCATTTTGCGCGGTCTCTGTATCATCTGGCTCATGGCCTGGATCCTTCCAGACTTGTAATCGCCAATGATGGATGGGAAATGACGGAAAATGACATCTGTGCATTTCACTCCTACAAACACGGATCTCCGGATAACCCGGATGCTCAGGCCGCATTTTCTCTGGGACTTCAATCTCTTTCCGGACTTGAAAGCCTGGTAGAACGACCGCTTTTTGCAGACAGCTTTGTTTATGAAGGGCAGCCGGTTATGCTTACAGAAGCCGGAGGAATTTCCCTTAAAACAGGAAAGGATAAAAAAAGCTGGGGCTATTCTGATACAGACAGCGAAGAAAGTTTTCTCGCAGCTTACAGCCATGTAATCCGATCCATCTACGCTTCTGATCTGCTTTGTGGTTTCTGCTACACACAGCTATCTGATATCCAGCAGGAACAGAATGGGCTTCTCGATGAAGATCATCAGTTCAAAACAGATCCGAAAAAAATCAAAGCAATCAACGATTCCAGGGAAACGACAACCTCATTTTCCACCATTGAAGACTATTAAAGGAGGCCTCTATGAAAAAAACAATTTTTGTACTTCTGGATGCCTGCCAGTATGAAGCCGGCACACGAAATCTCGGATATCTGGAACATCTGATTGATTACAAAAAAGGTGCCAAATATAAAGTAAAAGGAGAACTTCCTTCTCTTTCCAGACCTATGTATGCAACGCTTCTTACAGGAACTCCGGTCTTTTCCCATGGGATTACGACCAATGATACCCTGAGGACCCTGGACTGTGACAATGTTTTTTCCCTCTGTCAGAAACAGGGTGGAAAAACCGCAGCCGCCGCTTATCACTGGTTCGGAGAACTTTATAACCACATTCCATTTCGCATTGACCGTGAAAGAATACAGCTTCAGTCTTCCGAAACCATTAATTCCGGAATTTACTACTGGGATGACACTTACCCGGATTCCCATCTTTTTGCTGATGGCGAATTTCTCCGGCAGAATCAGAACCCGGATTTCCTCCTGATTCATTCTATGGCAATTGACGATCAGGGACATAAGCACGGATCCGGTTCAAAAGAATACGAAGAAGCCATCGCTATTGCAGGGCATATGATCGCCAATCTGCTTCCCACATGGAGAGCCGCAGGATACCATGTGGTTGTCACTGCAGACCACGGCATCAACGAACTTGGCATCCACGGAGGAAACGATTGTGCACAGCGTGATGTTCCACTTTATATTTTCAGCGATCAGGTATCTGCCGGTCGATTTGAAAATCAGTATATTTCACAGCTTTGCATTGCCCCGCTTCTGTGCCGGCTTCTTGATATCGAGCCATCCCCGGATATGATGGCAGAGATTCCGATCAATATGGCAGATGCTATTTCACTCATACCATAACAAAGGAGGGTTTAACTATGAGAAAACGTAACTTATCTTTAATGAGCACTGTACTTGCAGCCGCACTTTCCGCATCCATGCTGATCTGTGCCATTCCTGTCAGCGCTGCGGACGCTTCAACCGTTGTTTTAAACGGCGAAGAAATGAGTCTTGATGACCTGATCAAAAACGCCAAAGAAGAAGGGGATCTGCAGTCTGTGGGAATGCCTGATGACTGGGCAAACTGGAAAGGTTCCTGGGATGCAATCACAGATACTTACGGAATCACCCACGGCGATGTTGATATGACTTCCGCAGAAGAGCTTTCTCAGTTTGCAGCTGAAAAAGATGATCCTACAAAAGATATCGGTGATATCGGTCTTTCCATGACACCAGAAGCCATCAAACAGGATGTCATCGGCACCTACAAAGCTTCCACCTGGGATTCCTTCCCGGACTGGGCAAAAGATCCTGACGGCCACTGGATCATGACCTATACCGGATCTCTTGCCTTCATCGCAAACACAGAGTTTACCGGCGGAAAATGCCCGACATCCTGGGAAGATGTAAAGAACGGGGATTATCTGGTATCTGTCGGAAATGTTCTTGGCGGTGCCGCATCACAGGTTGCTGTATTATCCTGTGCGATCGCCAATGGCGGTTCCATGGATAATGTCCAGCCAGGAATTGATTACTTTAAAGAACTGGCCAAAGCCGGACGTCTTGACACCGGCGACACCACTTCCGCCCGCCTTGCAAGCGGTGAAATGGTCTGCTGTGTAGGTAATTATGATTATTCTGTCCTTGCATGGAGAGATAACATTGTAGCAGAAAATCCAACCATGGAACTTGATATCACAATCCCGTCTGACGGTTCCGTAACAAACGGATACGCGCAGATCATCAACAAATACGCGCCTCATCCAAATGCGGCAGGTCTTGCCATTGAATATCTCTGCAGCGACGAAGGTGCCATCAACCGTGCAGAAGGATATGCACGTCCGACCAAACAGGACGTAACACTTCCTGACGATGTAAAATCCAAACTTCTTGATGATGATTTATACAAAAACTGTACAAATATCTCTGATGTTGACGCATTAAACAGCGCATGTGCAGAAATCGCTGAATTATGGGAAAGAGAAGTTCTTCCACTGGTTCAGTAAAAGGGAGGGCTGACAGATGAAAAAAGTTCGTAACCTTCAAAAACTGATACCGCTTCTTCCGCTACTTTTGCTGGCTATCCTGTTTATCTTTCTGCCGATTATAAGCATGGTCCAGAAAAGCTTTTTATCACCGGAAACGGGTGCTTTTACATTCAATAATTACAAAACAATCTTTACAGATTCCGTTTATCAGGTAGCAACCAGCAACAGTCTGTATCTGTCCTTTGCTTCCACTATCATTGGACTGATCCTCTCTTTCTTTATTGCCTGGGCAGTCAATGAACTTGGAAAAAACGGACAGAGCCGTATGTTATCCATGTTGAATATGGTATCAAATTTTGCTGGCTTACCACTTTATTTTTCATTTGTAGTTATTCTTGGAAACACCGGAATTTTTGTACTTGCATTGCGTGCCATCGGTATACAGCTGTCTACCGTTTTCCGTCTGTATTCCATCCAGGGGCTTTTGCTGATGTTCATTTACTTTCAGCTGCCCCTGGGCAGCCTGATGCTGGTTCCTGCTTTTCAGGCAGTGGATTCTTCCTGGAAGGAAGCAGCTGAGATCCTGGAAGCTTCCCCGTTCCAGTTCTGGACGCGAATTGGAATTCCGGTAATGCTTCCGAGTCTTCTTGACACCTTTGCACTGCTTTTCGCCAATGCGATCACAGCTTACGCCACAGTTCTTCTTCTGGTAACCACCAGTATTCCTCTTCTTCCGGTAAAAATCACAACCATGTTTACCGGAGAAATGACACCACAGAAAGAAATGGGATCTGCTCTGGCAATCTGGATGATTATCATCATGCTGGCCGTTATCTGTATCTGCAATCTTCTGAAAAAGCTGACGTATAAAGGAGGGGAACAGGTATGAAACGAAGAAAAAAACTGCCTTATGTTATCATTATCCTCGCCTGTATTTTTCTCCTGATTCCATTTGCTGCAACCCTTGTCTACTCCTTTACCATCGGATGGACAAAACTGTTTCCTGCAGGATGGACTTTTAAATACTGGATACAGGCATTTACCGAGCCAACACTGTGGCCCGCTATCCTTCGAGGCGTTCTGATCAGTATTCCGCCGATTCTGATCTGCAACATCGTTGTAATTCTGGCTCTGTATACTTCAGTGGTCTATTATCCAAAACTTGAAAAATACATCCAGACCATCTGTATGATTCCAAATTCCCTGAAGGGTGTAACGATTGCAATTCCTGTACTGGCACTTTATGCAGGCGGAGTAACTTTCTTTTCCAACCGAATGGTAATGCTGGTCTGTATTTACAGTATTTCCATCCTGCCTTTTGTATATCAGGGAATCCGAAACAATCTGCACGGAATCAACGTTACCCGTCTTCTGGAAGCAGCGGAAATCCTGGGTGCCGGAAAATTATACGCATTTATCCGGATTATTCTTCCGAATATGCTGGCCGGTATTCTGGTATCTTCTCTTCTCGCTCTCTCCACAGTTTTCGGAGATTTTGCAGTCATAAAAATCATTGCGGGAAACAAATACGAAACCATTCAGATGCTTCTGTACAACAGCCGTCTGATTGTACTTCAGTATCAGTGTGTAATTGTAATCATCATGTTTACAGTTACTCTGGTTATTTCACAGCTTGTTTTTAAATTTCAGAACAGAAAGAGATAGGTGATATAAATGGCATATATTGAATTCAGAAATGTTCACAAAAGTTTCGGAAATAACGAAGTTCTGAAAGGCATCAATCTTTCTATTGATGAGGGAGAATTTGTCACTCTTCTCGGTCCGTCCGGCTGTGGAAAAAGTACGCTTCTCCGCTGTTTTTCAGGCCTGGAGACCGTTACGGAAGGAGAAATTTATCTGGACGGAACAAACATCACCGATTTTACTCCCAAACAGCGAAAAATCGGCATGGTTTTCCAGCAGTACAGTCTGTTCCCCAATATGACTGTGCGCCAGAATGTTGCCTTCGGCCTTCAGATGCAGAAAAAAGACAAACATTTTATTGCGGAAAAAGTAAAAGATGTTCTTCATACCGTAGGACTTTCCGACAAGCTGGACCAGTATCCACGTCAGCTGTCCGGCGGCCAGCAGCAGCGTGTTGCCCTGGCCCGTGCCATTATCATGGAACCGAAAGTTCTTCTGCTGGATGAGCCTTTAAGTGCAATTGATGCCCTGCTGCGAAGAAACCTTCAGGTTGAAATCCGTAAAATTCAGCAGAATCTGAAAATGACTACCATTTTCGTCACACATGATCAGGAAGAAGCCATGGTTATGTCCGACACCATCCATCTATTTAATGTGGGCCAGATCGAACAGTCCGGATCACCGGCAGATATCTATACCCATCCACAGACAAAATTTGCAGCCAATTTTATCGGACACTATAACATCCTCAGCAATCCGGATCTCAAAAAACTGTGCGGTCTTTCCTCAGACTGTGACTTTGTCGCAATCCGCCCGGAAGCCGTCCTGATTTCTCCGGAACCCCTTAATGATGCTGTGCATTTCCAGGGAAAGATCACCGGTGTGATGCTGCGTGGAACTACCATTTCCTACACCATAGACTGCGATGGTATCGAATTACGGGCAGATACCCTGTTTGAAACCAACCGGCAGCGCAATATGGGCGAAATGCTTCAGCTCCAGATTTTGAAAGAAGATATTCTTCATCTTCATTAATAACTCCTGACTTTACGGAGGTATTCCCTGCAAAAAAACTCCCACCAACAGGCAGCTATAAACAGCTGTCTCTGTCAGCGGGAGTTTGGTTATGTTATTTTATATCTTCTTATTTCTTTTCTTCCTGAACTTCGATCTTACGGATAGTCTTGTTCTTGATCTCTTCTTTGATGAAGCTGATGAACTCGCCAAGATCTTTCATTCCTTCATCACCAAGGTAACGGCTTCTTACGGAAACCTTGCCCTCTTCTTCCTCTTTTGCACCAACGATAAGCATGTATGGTACTCTCTCAAGACGTGCCTCACGGATCTTGTATCCCATCTTCTCAGAACGTCCGTCTACGGAGCAGCGGATGCCTGCCTCTTTCATCTGGGCCTCTACCTTCTGCGCATAATCGTTGAACTTCTCGGAGATCGGGATCACACGAACCTGCTCCGGGCAGAGCCATGTCGGGAACATTCCTGCATACTTCTCAATGAGCCATGCAAGAGTTCTCTCATAGCATCCCATAGATGTACGGTGGATGATGTACGGACGCTGTTTGTCGCCGTTCTCATCAATATAGTACATATCAAACTGTTCTGCAAGAAGTGCATCCCACTGGATTGTGATCATGGTGTCTTCTTTTCCGTATACGTTCTTGGCATTGATATCAACCTTCGGTCCGTAGAAAGCAGCCTCTCCTACATCCTCTGTGAACGGAATGTTCAGCTCGTTCAGCATCTGGCGGATATGACCCTCTGTCTCCTCCCATACTTCCGGCTCACCGATATATTTCTCTTTGTTTGTCGGGTCCCATTTGGAAAGGTGATAGGTTACATCTTCCTCAACACCAAGTACCTGCAGGCAGTACTGTGCAAGTGCGATACAGTCTTTGAACTCTTTTACCATCTGGTCCGGTCTTACGATCAGATGTCCCTCGGAAATAGTAAACTGACGAACTCGTGTCAGGCCATGCATCTCACCGGAATCCTCATTACGGAACAGTGTGGAGGTCTCACCGAGACGGATCGGCAGATCACGGTAGCTGTGCTGCTCTGCTTTGTATACATAGTACTGGAACGGGCATGTCATCGGACGAAGTGCGTAAACTTCTTTGTCTTTCTCCTCGTCTCCAAGTACGAACATTCCGTCTTTGTAATGATCCCAGTGTCCGGAGATCTTGTAAAGGTCGCTCTTTGCCATCAGAGGAGTTTTTGTTCTTACGTATCCACGTTTTGTCTCCTCGTCCTCGATCCAGCGCTGAAGCTCCTGCATCATGATCACACCGTTTGGCATGATAAGCGGAAGTCCCTGTCCGATTACGTCTACCGTTGTAAAGATCTTCATCTCACGGCCAAGTTTGTTATGATCGCGTCTCTTAGCCTCTTCCATCTGCTCCAGATGCTCTTTCAGCTCATCCTTTGTTGCATATGCAGTTCCGTAGATACGTGTAAGCATTGCGTTTTTCTCGCTTCCTCTCCAGTATGCGCTGGAAGAAGAAAGAAGCTTGAATGCTTTGACTCCTTTTACGCTCATCAGGTGTGGTCCTGCACAGAGGTCTGTCCAGTCTCCCTGGGAATAGAAGGAAATCTCCTCTCCCTCCGGAAGATCCTCGATCAGCTCTACCTTATATGGCTCATTTTTCTCTTTGAAGTATGCGATGGCATCCTCACGGGATTTTGTGAAACGCTCGATCTTTGCGCCTTTTTTGATGATCTTCTTCATCTCTTTTTCGATGGCATCAAGATCCTCACGGGAGAATGGCTCGTGGTCAAAATCATAATAGAATCCTGTGTCAATGGATGGTCCGATGGCAACCTTTGCCTCCGGATACAGGTTCTGTACTGCCTGTGCCATTACATGAGATGCTGTATGGCGGAGAACTGCAAGACCTTTCTCATCTCTTGCTGTAAGGATGTTAAGCTCACAGTCACTGTCAAGAACTGTACGGAGATCTACAACCTCTCCGTTTACCTCTCCTGCACATGCTGCGCGTGCAAGGCCTTCACTGATATCATATGCGATATCGATTACAGATTTTGCTTCTGCATATTCTTTTTTTGATCCGTCTTTTAATGTGATGATCATAATCGTTTCTCCTTTCATTTTCGGTAAATTTCTATGGTACACAGTGCAGTTTCTGTTATTATGAAGGATTTTTTTGCAATAAAAAATCCCTCACAGTACATCGTGCACTGTAAGGGACGAGTTTGTTCATTCTCGCGGTTCCACCCTGCTTGCTCTGCTTCCCTAGTCACGCCAGGATACAAAGCCTCTCAATTTAGATGATAACGGAATCACCGGACCGGATTGGGGCCACTCGGAGGTAGTTTTCGACTGTTTCCTGATAAGATGTTTCCAGCACTTCACATCTCTCTCTGTAACATTTCACAGCTTACTCGTCTCGTCAACGTGTTGCTTTATTGCTTTTTCTGTGGTTCATTATAAGCTCATGATTTTTATTTGTCAACGCATGTTGGCAAAATTTTTCAGATTTATACATTCCTGTGTTACTGATCACGGAGCAGGCAGTAACCTCCTGTGAACTACAGATTTCCCATGAGTTTATCTTTAATGACAGCCAGAATCTCTCTTGGAATGTAGATCAAAAGACGCCAGCTTCTGTATCTGGACGGAATCATGGCAACTTCACGGAAACCACATTTTCTGGCAATGGCTGCGCCTCTCCACACATGAAAATTGTTAGTGACAACGCCTACAGAACAGTTGCAGGTTCCAATTTTTCTAAGGCTGAAAGCCAGATTTTCTTTCGTACTGGTGGATTTTTCTTCCAGGATCAGACGGCTTCCGTCAATTCCATGACCTGTAAGATACCGGTACATAGCCTCTGCTTCTGAAATATTTTCCCCGGTACCTTTTCCACCGGAAAGCACTGCCTTCGTCCCGGGATTCTCCTCAAGATAAAGAAGGGCCCTTCTGGCTCGTTCCAGAAGGGCAAGTGTCATCCGTGTTCCGTCCACATGGGCACCTAACACGATAATGTAATCCAGATTCTTCTTTACGCTCATTATCTTCCGCAGCAGTATTTGTATTTCTTGCCGCTTCCGCATGGACACGGATCGTTTCTTCCGACTTTATGTGGTTTCACAACTGTGCCGGATTTCTTCTGCTCCATGTAGAGAGCTTTCTTCTTCTCTTCTGTGAAGATCTTATCCCACTGAGGAAGGTTGTACAGCCAGTCAGCCTTAGCATCTACCATGTTCTTGTAGAGAGCTTCTTTATCGAATGCAAGGTTAACCTTGGTGTTCTCATCCATAGTTTCAATCGGGTTCGGAACCTTCAGGCTGTCGTTGATTCCGTCAAGGAAACCAACCATAGTCATAACGTCCTGGCCGTATTTCTCAGCAAGCTCTTTAACGGTTCCGGAAACAACCTCATCCGGGTTCTCCAGAAGCTGCTCGTAAATGTTCTTCTCAATGTTAAAATAAGTTGCCCAGAAGCGCTGAAGCTTATTCTTATCTGCATTCTGATTATAAGCAACGGAACGCCACTGCTCAAGAATTGTCATATCGCTCATTGTCTGATCCTCTTTTCCAAAATTTTAAATGAGTAAAGCGGACATTTACATTCCGCTTTATGATGTGCGTTTATTATAGCATCTTTTCCACAAAAACACAAATTATAATATCATAAAATCCTATAATTTTATATATAATTTGTATAATAAACACAGCTTCAGGATATACTTTTTATATCCTCCCCTTTAGACGCAGAGGGCTTCGCGATGGTGCAGGTTCTCTGCGTTTCTCTTTTTACACCGGAGGTTATTTCACGCCAAGTTTTTCAAGCTCTTTTGCCGCCTGTTTCAGGTTTTCGAACTGAATGGTACGGATTCCTGCTTTTCTGGCCCCTTCACAGTTGATGGCCCGATCGTCCATAAATACTGACTTCTCCGGTTTCAGATCATAGCGTTTCAGAAGTGTCTCATAAATATCCACTTCCGGCTTAATCTGCTGTACATCACAGGAAAATACCACTCCATCCATATATTTCAGGAACGGCATATCCTTCTTTGTGCGATCCAGCATATAAGTTCCGTAATTGGAAAGAACGTAGAGATGATATCCCTGGTTTTTGAGATATTTTACCCAGGTTTCCGCATAGTCATAGAGATGCATGCATTCCGGGTCACGTCGTACCACCTCACGGATGTCTGCCTCATATTCCGGCGCACTTTCTACAAATTTATCCACATACCAGGATTCCTCATGGAGTGCTCTGTCCTGCTCCTCCCAGATTGGATTTCGAAATGTTGCATCTGCGATTTTTTGATATTTCTCTTCCGGGAAGTTGTAGCTCTTCAGATACTCTTCCCAGTCATATCCCATCAGCACATTTCCCACATCAAAAATAACATTCTCGATCATACGGTCCTCATCCTCCTTTGGTTTCTTAGGTCCCCAGATCCGGTACGCCATCCAGAAAACATAAGCCACGATCGGTACCAGCACAGCTGCCGCAAAAGCGCCACGGAACAGTGTCTGTGAGCTCTCACTATTGCCCCATGCAAACACCATTGGAAGGCAGAATATGAGAAGCAAAAGAACAACACCTGCCAGTGCCGCAATTCTTTTAAAATTTTTCATTGAGATTCCTTTCACATGATATGTCAGTTATTACAGGCATCCTTATCTTCATCCACTTAGCAATTAACAAAAGGGCGCCGGAGAAGTTTCCCCGGCGCTGCCTGTCATAATCCTGTCACAGTAAATGATTATCTATAAATGATGTCGTTTCTTCCTGGTCCGTTGGAGATCATGGTGATCGGGAATCCGATGTGTTTCTCTACGAACTCTACATATTTTCTGCAGTTTTCCGGAAGATCCTCATATTTTTTGATTCCACGGATATCGCATTTCCATCCCGGAAGCTTCTCAATAACCGGTTTTGCTTTCTCAAGCTGCACAGTTGTCGGGAATTCTGTTGTTACCTCTCCGTCGATCTCATAGCCTGTGCAAACCGGGATCTCATCCAGATATCCCAGAACATCCAGTACTGTAAAAGCAACGTCTGTAGCTCCCTGGAGACGGCATCCGTATTTGGATGCAACACAGTCGAACCATCCCATACGTCTCGGACGGCCTGTAGTAGCACCGAACTCACCACCGTCACCGCCACGTTTTCTCAGCTCATCTGCTTCCTCGCCGAAGATCTCAGAAACGAATGCACCTGCTCCAACTGCACTGGAGTAAGCTTTGCATACGGTTACGACCTTCTTGATCTCATATGGAGGCAGGCCTGCACCGATGGCACCATAAGCAGCCAGTGTGGAAGAGGATGTAACCATCGGATAGATTCCGTGATCCGGGTCTTTCAGAGTTCCGAGCTGTCCCTCAAGAAGAACCTGTTTGCCCTCTTTCAGTGCATTCCAGAGATAGAGAGATACGTCACATACGTATGGCTCAACCATTTTCTTGTATTCCATCAGCTCGTTCATGATATCTTCCGGTTTCAGAAGCGGTTTGTGATAGAGATGCTCAAGTGTTACGTTTTTGGTCTCACAGATACGTACAACTTTCTCTTTCAGTGCTTCCTCATCAAAGAGCTCACTTACCTGGAAGCCGATCTTTGCATATTTGTCAGAATAGAACGGAGCGATTCCGGATTTTGTGGAACCGAAAGCCTTGCCGCCAAGACGCTCCTCTTCATACTGATCGAACAGAATGTGGTAAGACATTACCATCTGTGCTCTGTTGGAGATCAGGATCTTCGGTGCCGGTACTCCACGGCCTACTACTTCGTTGTACTCCTTGAAGAATACCGGAATATTCAGTGCAACACCGTTTCCGATGACACTTGTTGTATGTCCGTAAAACACACCTGACGGAAGTGTATGAAGTGCGAATTTACCGTAATCATTTACGATGGTGTGGCCCGCATTGGCTCCACCCTGAAATCTTACGATGATATCGGCTTTCTCAGCAAGCATGTCAGTGATCTTGCCTTTACCCTCATCTCCCCAATTTGCTCCTACTACTGCAGTTACCATAACACAGTTTCCTCCTTGTGTCTTTCTCTATTATTCGGAACGACATGTTCTCTGCCTGTAATACACAGAGACACGTCATTCCTGTCTGTGTTCATTTCTTAATGTTTATAACATCTTGGAATTATACGTTGATCTCAACCTTAACGCCAAGCAGATCCTTATGTGCATCCAGAACCGGCTGTACCACATTGGCGATAAATGCCTCTGTCTGCTCTTTGGCACGTCCTGTATATCTGGACGGATCCATGGATTTCTGAAGATCCTCAAGAGTCAGGTTAAATGCCGGATCCGCAGCGATCAGCTCAAGAAGGTTGTTTTCCTTACCTTCTACCTTCACATTCTTGCCTGCTTCCATGGAAAGCTCACGGATACGCTCATGAAGCTCCTGACGGTCTCCGCCTGCCTTAACTGCATCCATCATGATATTCTCAGTTGCCATGAACGGAAGCTCGGACATCAGTCTCTTCTCGATAACCTTCGGATAAACAACCAGTCCATCTACAACATTGAGGCAGAGATCCAGGATTCCATCGATGGCAAGGAAGCCTTCCGGAACGCTGAGACGCTTGTTTGCAGAGTCATCCAGAGTTCTCTCAAACCACTGTGTTGCAGATGTGATTGCCGGGTTCAGGGCATCGATCATCACATATCTGGACAGGGAAGCGATTCTCTCACTTCTCATCGGATTTCTCTTATATGCCATAGCCGAAGATCCGATCTGGGATTTCTCAAACGGCTCCTCCACTTCTTTCAGATGCTGAAGAAGACGGATGTCGTTGGACATCTTATGTGCACTTGCAGCGATTCCCGCAAGGATATTCAGTACACGGGTGTCAACCTTTCTGGAATAAGTCTGTCCGGAAACCGGATAGCAGGACTTAAATCCCATCTTCTCGGCGATCATCGGATCGATCTTGTCGATCGTCTCCTGATCTCCGTCAAAGAGCTCCAGGAAGCTTGCCTGTGTACCGGTTGTTCCCTTGGAACCAAGAAGTTTCATGGTGCTTAATACATACTCAAGATCCTCCAGATCCATCAGGAATTCCTGTGTCCAGAGAGTTGCTCTCTTACCTACGGTTGTGGGCTGTGCCGGCTGGAAATGAGTAAATGCCAGAGTCGGCTGATCCTTATACTGTGCAGCAAACTTGGAAAGCTCAGCGATCACATTCACAAGTTTCTTGCGGACAAGTTTCAGTGCCTCTGTCATAACGATAATGTCAGTGTTATCTCCTACATAACAGGAGGTCGCTCCCAGATGGATGATACCTTTTGCCTTCGGGCACTGTACACCAAACGCATACACGTGAGACATTACATCATGGCGAACCTGACGCTCACGCTCCTTAGCCACATCATAGTTGATATCATCCGCATGAGCTTTCATCTCGTCAATCTGCTCCTGGGTGATGTTAAGGCCAAGCTCACGTTCCGTCTCAGCAAGTGCGATCCACAGCTTTCTCCATGTGCGGAATTTCATGTCCGGGGAAAAAATGTACTGCATCTCTTTGCTTGCGTACCGCTCTGACAGCGGGCTTACATATCTGTCTGTATTCATTATTATCCTCCTGATTACATACATCCGGGCCGGAATGGCGAATGATCCGTTATCTGCCCGAATCTGGTTAATTCACGCCTCTTGAAATTATATAACATTGCCTCTTTAAAAGCAACCGTTTGTTACTCCATACCCTGATGGAATTTTCCCAGGAATTCCTTCATTCTGCCATTATCGGAAGAAAATACCTCCTGTGGGGTTCCTTTCACTGCGATCACACCCTTGTCCATAAAAATGATACGATCGGAAATATCTCTTGCAAAATTCATCTCATGGGTAACAATCACCATGGTGATATGCTCCTGTGCCAGATCCTTGATAACCTTCAGGATCTCACCGGTGAGCTCCGGATCCAGTGCAGATGTCGGCTCATCAAAAAACAAGATCTTCGGGTTCATGCAGAGGGCACGGGCAATGGATACTCGCTGCTGCTGTCCTCCGGAAAGCTGGAAAGGATATGCGTTCTCCTTATCTGCCAGGCCCATCTTCTTAAGAAGGCTTCTTGCCTGGGCATAAACTTCATCTTTCTTTCTCTTCTGCACTTTTAAAGGTGCATCCACGATATTTTTCATTACGGAAAAATGAGGAAACAGATTAAACTGCTGGAATACCAGTCCCACATCTCCTGTTTTGATGATCTCGCCGCTGTCCGGTGTCTCAAGACCTGTGGCGCAGCGCAGGATGGTGGACTTGCCGGAACCGGAAGGACCGATGATACTTAAAACTTCCCCCTCTTCCACATCAAGCGAAATGTCTTTGAGAACTTCCAGCCCGTCAAAGCTTTTTTTGATATGTTTCATTTCAAATAATTTCATATTCTGTACTCTCCATTCCGGTTAACGGTAGTAATTCATGCTCTTCTCAACCTTCTGCATCACAACAGCCACGATCAGATTGAATACATAATAAAATACGGCAGCGATCACAAAGGGCATCATGGTCGTCTGTGCACTTGCGATCTGCTTGGCAATGGTAAACATCTCCGCTACTGCCACAACAAAGGCAAGGGAAGTATCCTTGACCAGTGTAATAACTTCATTGGTAATGGATGGCAGGATCCTTTTGATCACCTGTGGAAGGATGATGCGGAAAAACGTCTGCACTTTATTGTATCCGAGGATCTTTGCAGCCTCATACTGTCCAACCGGCATGGACTCAATGCCGCCACGGTAGATTTCTGCAAAATAGGCCGCATAGTTGATGGCAAATGCGATAAATACAGCGATCAGGCTGTATCCCATGGAAATACGGATTCCAAAGATAAAATATGGACCGAAATATACAACCATCAGCTGCAACATCAGAGGAGTTCCTCTCATGATGGATATGTAAGCGGATACAATGGCACGGATCACTTTGTTTTTGGACATTCTGCCAAAACAGATCAGAAGTCCCAGCGGCAGAGAAAACAGCAAAGTTACAAAAAAGATCTCAATGGAGACCAGCATTCCTCCTGCCAGCTGCTGAAGCATTACAATAAAACTCATTTTTTTCCTCCTGGTTCGGAGTATCTGTCCCATTTATCGGACTGATACCTGTAATTCCTGTAAACAACAGGAAATGAGCATGCCCGGCAGCTCTTCCAACGCCGAAGCACCCTCATTTCCTTTTTATGCAAAAGCTTCAAAAACTTCTGCTATGTTTCTTATTTCTCCTGCTGTTTGATAGTTTCTGAAAAATATCTTCACAGTTTTTGCTGTAATCTGAGACTGGATCACTTAGATTCAGAATCCGCTTCTTTCTCTGTGCTATCTGCACTTTCTTCTGTGTCAGCTTCTGTGGAATCGGAATCTGAGTCCTCCTTATCCTCGCTGATGCAGAGCATACTCTTATCCAGCTCATATTTATCTGCAAGCTTGTCAACTTCACCGGACTCGTCAAGTTTCTTGACTTCATCCCATACCAGATCTTTCAGTTCATCGTTACCCTTCTTAAATCCGATGCCATACTGCTCATTCTGGATCGGCTCGTCAAGGATCACATATTTATCCTTGCCTCTCTGGGAAAGCTGATAATTGGCAACACCAATATCAACAGCAACCGCATCTGCAGCACCGGAATCAATGTTCATAAATGCGGTGTTGTAATCCGGGTTCTCTGTGAGAGATGCAAAGCTGTCCTTCAGTTCCTTATTGTCATCGTTGTTCAATGCGTCCAGTGCAGCGGATGCAGCCTGTACAACTACGTTCTTACCCTTAAGGTCTGCAAGCTTCTCAATTCCGGAATCCTTGGCAACTACGATCACCTGCTCATTGTTGATATAAGGATCGCTCCATGTATAATCATCCTCACGGCCGTTAATGGTAAATCCGTTCCAGATACAGTCGATGGTTCCGGAATTCAGCTCCATATCCTTGGAATCCCAGTTGATCGGCTTCTTGACAAGCTCCCAGCCAAGATTATCACATACTTCCTGAGCCAGGTCAAGGTCAAATCCCACATATTCTCCATTATCATCCTTATATCCGAATGGAGGGTACTCTGCGTCAAATCCGACGATCAGTGTCTTATCCTCAACACCAGCCTGTACACTTACTCCTGTTACCATCATTCCTATTGTCATCGCTGCCGCCATTACTACTGCAACTGTTCTCTTCTTCATGATCGTTCTCCTTTTTTTCGTTATTCCTTTATCACGTGGTCACTCTACCACGCGAAAGCGTATGGTTATAGTAACATACCAAAAAGGAGCTGTCAAGAGCAAACCTTCTGCTGTGCCAGATAATCTTTGTATTTCTGTCTTGCATTTTTCAGATAGGCTCTGGAAATAGGAATTTCTGTCTGTCCGATGACAAAACTGTTCTTTTTAAGTGAGGTCACTTTCTCCAGATTAATGCAGAAACTCTGATGACATCTTAAGAAACTGCTCTCTGCCAGCTGACCTTCAAAATCCCCCAGCCGCGCCCGGCAGCTGATCTTCTTTCCATCTGTAAGATGAAAGGTTACATTGTGAAGGCTGCTGGATATGTACGACAATCGGCTGTGCTGAAGTGTATAAACCTGCGTTCTGTAATGAAAATACAGCGCTCTTCCACCCTCCCGCTTACATGCCGACAGAATCGGTATCAGCACATGTTCCAGTTCTCCGCTTTCCACCGGTTTCGTCAGATAATTATATGCAAATACTTCAAAGGCTTCTTTATAAAATTTCTCATTGTCCGCTACCATGACAACCGGTATATAATTTCCCCGCAGTCTCATTGCCCGTACAGTCTCCAGGCTTTTCCCATTTTCGCCGTCCAGTCCCATGAACACCATATTACAGATCTTATGTTCCTGGGAAAGTCCGTCAAGAAACCCCTGTCTGCTGCGATATACCAGTATCTCCGCATCCGGAACAAGTGTGGACAGCTGCCTGGAAAGTTTCTGTGCATCTTTTCGTATTTCGTCACATATCGCAATTGTCATTACCGCCATGGTTCTGGTTTCCTCCGTCCTGTTGTTTCTGCTTAACTCTATAAGACCTATTTTATTTTTATAGAAAGGACTCTGCAATATGTGCTACCAATTGTGCCCTCTTTTTTTACAAATCATTGCAATTCCTGATTCATTTCCGTATAATAATGCCATAAGTATGAAAAAGGAGAATTATCATGTCTGATTTCAGCAGTAAATGTCGCGAATATCTAACAGATACAGGAGAAACGGTTTACCAGTTAGCTTCATCCTCCGGTCTGGACCGCACCTCCCTGCAGCGTATGCTTACAGGCAAACGTCTGCCCAGCATTGACTTTATCCACCAGTTCTGCGACTCCATCCGGATTAATCCATCTCAGCGCCTGGAACTGATGGAATTATATAAAATCGAAAAAATTGGAAAAGAAGTTTATTATAACCGAAAATATATTCAGGAGCTTCTCCGCGTAATCAGCTCCCAGCAGACCATTTCCCCCTCCGGTTTCCAGCGGCTTCCTTCTCTGCCGTTTTACCGTGGAGATTTTTCTTTTGATGTGGAAAAAAAGGTCTTCAGCCTTTTTGAAGATATCCTTGATTCCGGCTCTGATGAAGAAATCTGTACTAATATCCCGGCTAACTGCCGCCTTCTTGTACAGACTTTTGCACGCCTTTATCCAGAATACGGGAAGCTTCCTCCTGTGATCCAGATTCTTCCGCTTCATCAGAATCCCACCGCTTCACCGGATTACAATATGAACCTGGAAACCTTTCTCTGCACCATCCTCCCAATCCTGTCCGGTTTTCTCAATTATCAGCCGTATTATTACTATACACAGGCAGGAAGAGATGTTTCCAGTTACACATTATTTCCGTTTTTCTTTATAACAAAAAAGAAGCTCCTGCTTCTCTCCTATGATATGATGACCTTTGTGTTCACAGAAAATCCGGCTGTTGTCAGCTCTTACAATCAGGAATTTCAACGGATTCTTGAAAATTCCCGACGTTTCTTTCAGCAGTCCGATTCTCCCTCTCAGATTCTGGAAATTTTTGGTTCCATTATGCACACCAGTATTACGACAAATTTTGCGCTGGAATCCCATCCCTGCCTTGCCCTGATGTCCTACGGACCTGATTTTGTGCAGGCATTATTTAAAAACCGTGATGTGGACCTTTCCAGTCCTGTCTATACACAGCTGGCTGCCGTATTAAAACAGCCATCCTTTGCTTTTACAGAAGATGACACTTACTGCAATTATTTTACCCTGAACGGAATCCGGAAATTTGCGGAAACCGGACTGCTTGACGGTCCCTATTCCTACCATCAGACACCACTTCCGGTGGAAGAACGAAAAAGAGCCATCCTGCATCTTCTTAATACAGATCTGGGTGGCGAAAAATGCAGAATCCTCAAGCCTTCTGTTCTTCCCGAAACAGTCATTCATCTTGAAGTCCTGTCTGATTACTCTGTTTTTCTCTGTTTTCTCTCAGAGGAAGACACCTTTATCTGCGTCTATCTGAAAGAGACAAGTATCGGCCAGGCACTGAATGATTATCTCTGCTCCCTTGCCGACGATCATGCCGCTTACTCAAAAAAAGAAGCCCAGCAAATCCTGCTGGGACTTCTTGAACAGCTTTAAGAACCTGTACTTCTGTGATATTCTCTTGTAAGATTCTCAAGAATCCTGTCGGTCTCCCCGGATGCAATCTTCTGCTCCGGGAGACTCAAAAACTTCTCCAGTCTTCCTGCTACCTCTTCTTTTACTGTTTCTTCCACCTTCAGCTCTTCCAGCCTCTTTTCAAACTCTTCCTGGCTGTGAACACTTCGATACGCCAGAAGATAAACTTTCAGAGCTTTTTCTGACCGGTTTTCTCTCCATGCCATAAAAAAGCAGTCAAGGGCTTTGTCCATCTGAAATAGATAACTGTAGGCACATCCCTGATTATGGAAAATCCGCTCACGCATCTCACCGGAAACATCTTTTGACTCCTTTTCCAGCAGTTTCTGATAAACCCGGATGGCATTTACATACATCCGGTTCTCCATAAGAGCGTCCCCTTTCTGTTTTTCCCTGATTTCCTCAGATTCACTGTTTCTTCTCTCAATTCTGCCATTCAGTGTACGGAGTTCCTCATAAGCCAGATAATTGATTTCCTTAAAAACCGGATACAGGATTTCTTCCAGTCCTGCTTCTTTTCCGATAAAAGGTTTCAGTTTTGCCGCAAGTTTCGGCAGATCCAGTTCTTCTTCAAGCCAGGTGCACAGCTGATTGCTGATCAGAGAACTGTCCACAAGATACAGATTGTTGTAGAGATAATAGCACAGTTCTTCTATGGAATAAATATTCGTGCTGATATTTTCAATATAAAATGGTTTCTCTGCTTTCTTTACCTGGCATAAAATATATCCGCTCATACCTGTTTCCTTTCTTCCGTTTCATCCCAGCGAACCAGTTCTTTCCAGACTTTTCCACTGGACGGATACATTTCACCAAATCCAAGATCTCTCACTGTAACCTCGCACTCTTTCGGGGATACATATTTCAGCGTAAGCGCAAGTCTGGTTGTCCGGTTCGGGCGTTCTGGCAGGCCATCAAGAGCCATCGCCACACGCTTCTTTTCCGTTTCATCCGGAAGGCTTACCGTAAATACCAGTTCCTTTGTATCATCCAGAATCAGTTCACATCCAGCACTGCATTCATACCAGTTACTTCCACCTTCAATCAGTGGATAATATGCCGGAGAGCCCATAACACGCATGTCCATTCCCACATCTGCAACAACCAGGGAGTCACTTAAATAGCGATAGCCTTTCAGCTTACGATCCTCAAGGCGGTCTTTAACAGCGATGCAGGCACCTTTTGCAAAAAGATTATTTCCGTAAAATACCTTGCGGCCCTGATGACATAGAATTTTCACCGACTGCTGCGCCCATTGCTGGTCAAATCCTTTTCCTGTAATCTGGACACTGGAAAAGAGCTCTTTTCCAAGAGTTTTGCTCACAAAACGGCAAAACTCCACATCACGGATTTCATTTTCCGGATCGAGCTTTGTGCTTACCGGATCTTCCAGTTTTACAAGGACAGGCCTGGATGCACCGTTTATGGTCAGTTTCCGGAAATCAACCGTATCTCCCGAAAACGCATACCATCCTACGCTCCGGTTCCAGGTTTCTCTTTTCTGTCCCAGTGCATAATAATAAAAGCTCTCCCCGTAATCCATGAGCATGTATTTTTCTTCCGGAAAACCAGCCAGGCTGCAGGCTTCCTGGTAATTCCGTACCTGCACCGCATTAAGTTCCGGCGAAGTAATACATAAACATTTTGTATTTTTTACAATATCCTGGATTCCCAGAAATTTCAGAATTTCTCTCAGAAAATGTGAGAAAAGTTCTGCCGGTTTTCTCTCTTCTCCTGCTACCTGAACTGCCTCTTCTTTCCGGCAGATATCATAAATATTTCCAACCATGATTCCGCCTTTTTCCCTGGCAAAATACTCAGCTTCCAGGCCTACGCAGTAATCCTTCTGCACGGATCTGTAGCAGATGCAGCCCGGGGCCTCATACTGACTGGCCCCCACTTTCATGGAAAGAGAACGTGCTTCTTCTGCCTTTCTGTCATAATAACAGATCTGTGTGTATTCTTTTCCAATATCAATTCCTATGATCAAGTCACGAATTTCATTCATCTTTCCGGTTCCTTCTCTATGACAAACATTTCATTGACGTACTGTTCCTGACGGAGATACTGTGTCAGCTTTTCCTTCACTTCCGGTTCTTTTTCCAGCTTTCTTGCACAGAGAATCTGATTAATCAGCTGATATTTGCTGGATGCACGGTCATCCGTCTGGTTCATGGTCAGCACTTTTTCTTCTGTTTTGTGCGTACCTTCACGGTCTTCTGTCTGGAAATAATAACGCAGGGTTTCCCCGTAAAACAGGGTAAAGGTCTTCGTAAAAATTCCCTCATAAACATTGCGAAGGGGTTCACTTTTATATTCCGGTGCTGTTCCAAGTCCTGTATCCAGTGAATAATACAACGTAACCGAAGCCTCCGGTGAAGCATGAAACTCCACAAATGTTTTATCATCCAGCTGGTATGGCCTTAAAATACGCTGATCCAGATTATGGAAAAACTCAAACACCATTCCTTCTTTCACACAGGCAGCAATGATTTCTTCTTCCAGCGCCAGCTCTTCTTCATCCGGTGTTTTTTCTTCGGAAAGTATCTTAAGAAGTGCCAGATCACAGATCCGATCTTCGGGCCACTCTTTTCGTTTTCCCTCTTTCAGATATTCCCTGAGCTCTGGGGTCTCCGGCATTTCCCGCACAAACATTCCATATGCCATCTGTGTCAGATAAGCTCCGATCACTTTTTCTTTTCCAAGATGACTGATATAGGATTTCAGAATTTCCTCTCCTTCTTCTCTGTAATCAGAAGTATACATCAGAAGAGAAAGGATTCTCTCCTCCAGATTATACGTATCCATCTCAAAACCGCAGGCACTTTTCCAGATGTTCAGAAGTTCATCCACAGGCCCAAACCTGAACTTCATCAGATATTGAAGAATCACCTCGTCATAAATTCCTTTCCTGTATACATACGACGCGAGTGCAATCAGTTCCTCATCTTCCGCGCAGTCACATCTTATAATCATCCTGCTTACAAGTTTCAGAAGTGCCCGCTCATCCACACCTTCAAATCCAAAAGCTTCCACAACACTCATTGCCTGTGGAAAAAGCCCTCTCTGAATCAGAATCTCCAGCAGGATCTTTTTGTCAACCATGGCATATTCCCGGTAATCCATCATCTCAAGACAGGTATCCAGGTCTTCTCCCTGCACATGATCTCTGTAATAATCCAGAATTCTTTTCCGGACAGCACTCTTGTATTCCTCTGTAAACGCTGAGGAGAGAACAAGTTTCTGGAAAATTCCCAGATTTTTTCTTCCAATCTCCTGGTTCTGGCAGTAATAAAGAAGCACGCCCGGTTCATCCGCACCTTTTTCCAGCACTGCCGGTACCATCTCCCGGTCATCAAAGAGCGGTGTCAGATTATAGTCTACCGTAGCTGCATACCGTCTCTGTTTTTCATCCTGAAAAAGTACTGCTGCATCACCGGTATAAATTTTCGGGTAGGCAATTCCATGTACACATGGATAAATTTCTTCCTGTTTCAGCTGTCTGTGGCGTACAATCACACTCCGTACCTTGGGATCATCGGTATACAGACGGTAGGTAAACATTCTTGACGCAATAATCTGTGCTTCCTCGCTGCCTTCTGGCTCCCGCATAAATTCCTGATAAACAACCGCATAATTCTCATTCATCCGGCCTTCCTGCAGTTTACGCAGTGCAAAATCCTTCATATTGTCCCGATAACTCTCATACGTCTTGGGATCTTTCTCCTTCTGTGCAATAATACATGCGTACAGATATGCTCTCTTGGAATCTCCGAGGTTGTTGTTATTATAAGTAAAATACATAAGTAACGGCTTCGGCAAAATTCTGCGGTAAGAAGTATCCAGTGTTTCCACATAATACTCATACAGACGCGTAATCCTGATTCCTCTCTCCACTGCTGCGGAAAACCAGCGGAAATATTCCGTTTTTCTCGGGTTTCCCTTCATGATATATTTACAGATTGCTTCCACGGTATCATCTGTCGGAAAAGCCTCACAGCCCATAACCATGGCACGGTACAGACTATCATTGAAATTTTTCTCATAACCGGAAAGGTAGGCAAGACGCATTACCAGCTCCTCTGTCAGCATCTTCTCTTTTCCTGCAAAGAGAAATACCTGTGCCCAGAAACGGTTCATCCTGTGAAGCAGGGACATATCTGCACAGATTGCATTCCATGCTTCCAGATACAGAAACGGACTGGTACATCCTCTTTCAAAGAGTTCCTCCATCAGAAAGATTTTTCTGGAAGAAGAAAGCCCCTGGTCCATTTCAAATACCAGTTTCAGAAGGATAAAACTGTCCTCCTTCTGCATCTGGAAATTCTGAACCTTACGCAATGCCTGTTCCTTATCTCTGTATAATCCGGTCAGTGTGCACAGATAAAGATACAGTCCTGCCAGTTCCAGCTCATTGTGGCTGAAAGATTTATTCTGATACCGTTTCAGGATATCCACTGCCTTCTCATCTTCATTTTCCAGATGATAAAGATAAGCTTCCAGAAGCTGATACTCCGGATATTTCAGTCCGCTGTCACCCATTCTGTCAAGTTTTTCATGGGCAAGTACCGACCAGGACTGAAAATCCGTTTTTCCACAGACATAACCCAGATATTCCTTCAGAAGAGCTGCTCGGTACTGTTTCTCCAGAAGATCAATATTTACAGAACTTCCTGTTCCTCTGGATGCCAGCACGTGATATACCAGCTTCTGGTAAGGTGTCTTTATAACAATCTCACCATACTGATTTCCTTTTCCAATCTTTTCTCTGTGGATCACATAATTTATTTCACAGGTTCTTCCGATAAAATCATCTTCTGTAATAACATGTTTTTCTGCTTCCAGAAACTCACCGTTTACTTCAATATCTGCCCGTAAATGTCCCCAACCACTTCTGTGAATATAAAGTGACTCCTGAACGGACTCACTGACATCATAAAAATTGGCTTCTTCCCGGTTCAGGCTCAACTCCACTTTTTCCTTGACGCCGGCCGCAATGAGAAATTCCTCCAGGTGCTGATAGGTTACCGGCTGCTGAGACATCCCTGCATAAAGAGAACGGATTTTTTCACTCTGATCTTTCAGAATCAGGGAAAAATGGCGCTCTGTGAAAATTCTGTATGCCTCGTGAAAATCTTCCTTCGCAATGCGAAGAAATTCTTCCAGGGAGGAAACTTTTCTGCCGGAACTTTTTACTTCTTCTTCTGAAACAGCAACCTTAAAAGGCAGTCTGTATTCTCCGATGCTGGTAGTAAAGCACAGCCATCCCTCAAAGCTCTCTCCCGGATTCATCCCCTCTGCATCTACTCCATAGGGCATGCGTATGGTAGTTCCTGAAAAACGATCAAATCCAGGCACAAGTCTCCGGTCGGATGATGTCACAAATCCGCTGATCCTGCGGTTGTCATCTGTGCCAAAATAAATTTCAGCCCTGGTAGTTTCTCCTGCTTTCAGGGTAGCGGAAATCTCCTCCTGGGAAAACAGAAGCTCTGGCTGTTCATAAATAAATTTTCCATTAAGAAGCTGTTCTATCCTCTTTTTCAAAATATATACTCCTCGTCAATGTACACTGATTATTCTACTCATATTTTATGATTATACACCAGATCAGAAGGTGGTGCAACAGGATGAACCCTCTGTCCTTTTCTTAAAAATTCTGTTGGAAAAGCACGAAAAGCACGTCCTTTTCATAAACTGTAAGGAAATCCCCTTTGAGGTGAATCTTTGAAAACGTTTCTGAAACCGCTGTCTGCCGCAGAAGAACAGTTTTATCTTCTGCGGTTCCAAAGGGGCGATCCTGAGGCAAGAAATATTCTTATCGAGCACAATCTTCGTCTTGTAGCCCATGTTGCAAAAAAATACCAGGGCTGTGATGAGGACCCGGATGATCTGATCTCCATCGGTACCATCGGACTGATCAAGGCAATCTCCACCTTCGACCCCTGCCGTACCTCCAAGCTTTCCACCTACGCGGCACGCTGTATTGACAATGAACTTCTCATGATGCTGCGCGCCCGCAAAAAACGTTCCAGGGAAGTTTCCCTCTATGAACCTATTGGTACGGACCGGGAAGGCAATGAAATCAGCCTCCTTGATATCATTGAAAGTCCACCTGTTGACGTTGTGGAAGACTGTTTTCAGCGGGAAAACATTCTCCATCTTCTCCGTCATATTGCCGAGATCCTTTCTCCAAAAGAATACCATGTCATCTGCTGCCGCTATGGTCTGAACGGCCAGGAACCCCGGACTCAGCGTGAAATTGCCAGAGAACTTTCTATCAGCCGCTCCTACGTATCCCGCATCGAAAAAAATGCACTCCAAAAACTCCGCACTCTTTTCCCAAAAAATCACTAAAGGGGAGAACGTTCTTTTCGTTCTCCCCTAAATCATTTACCTCATTCGCCTCTTCGAAGGATATCAAATACCTCCGGTGTCTCGTTCAGTTTTACGTAAATTCTCTGCTGTGCATGCGGCGCACTCTCCATGGACTCACCCTCTTCATTATAGATGGCTTCCACTGTAACCGGAATGTTTCTTCCATCCGGTTTCATAATCTCGATGGTTTCTCCAACAGAGAACTTATTTCTCTGTGTCAGTCTTGCCAGGCCTCTCTCATCGATCTCTTCCGCAAATCCAAGGTACGTATATTCTCTTACATAGGTATTGCTGTCATAAATTTGTGTATTCTCATCTGGTTTTCCATAGAAAAATCCGGTTGTAAACTGACGGTAGGTACAGTTCGAGATCTGTTCCTGATACCACGGCATATTGGCATGATATTTTTCCGGACTTTCCATACAGTCGTCAATGGCTTTTCGGTAGGTTCTGGCTACTGTAGCCACATAAAGAGCTGTTTTCATACGTCCTTCGATCTTCAGGCTGTCAATACCGCTGGTAAGGATGTCTTCCATATGTTCTACCATGCACAGATCCTTGGAATTGAAAATAAAAGTTCCTCTCTCATTTTCAAATACCGGCATGTATTCTCCCGGGCGCTTCTCCTCCACAACAGAATATTTCCATCTGCAGGGATGGGTACAGGCTCCCTGATTGGCATCTCTTCCTGCCATGAAGTTGCTGAGAAGGCATCTTCCGGAATAGGAAATACACATTGCTCCGTGGATAAACGTCTCAATTTCCATATCATCCGGAATATGTGCCCGGATTTCCCGGATTTCCTCCAGAGAAAGTTCTCTTGCACTTACCACACGCTTGGCACCAAGATTATACCAGAAACGGTATGTCTCATAGTTGGTATTGTTCGCCTGGGTGCTAATGTGACGCTCGATCTCCGGGCAGATCTCCTTTGCATACATAAAGATTCCAGGATCTGCGATGATCAGTGCATCCGGTCCGATCTCCTTCAGTTCCTGAAGATATTCTCTTACGCCTTCAAGATCCCGGTTATGTGCCAGGATATTCACTGTCACATAAACTTTTACACCATGTGCATGGGCAAAGGCAATACCCTCACGCATGTCCTCTTTTGAAAAATTCTTAGCCTTTGCACGAAGTCCAAAGGCTTCTCCGCCGATATAAACGGCGTCTGCACCATATATGACGGCAACCTTTAAAACCTCAAGGCTGCTCGCCGGAACTAAAAGTTCTGGTCGTTTCATAAGCCTGTTCTCCTGTTTTCACACTTACAGCCGCCCCGTCTCCCAGAGGAAGTACCGATGTACGTAGCACCGGGCTGTGGGTCAGCTGCCAGAGATATTCTCTCATTCTTTTATAAATTGTCCGGTTTCGCCGTTCCACAAGATAATGAGATTCGATAATGTCTCCCTCCTGCAGCACGTTGTCGGATACCAGAACACTTCCCTCTTTCATCAGCCGCAGCACATCAGGAAGCCAGTGGATATACTGACCTTTGGCCGCGTCCATGAAGATCATGTCAAACGTTCCGGTAAGGGTTTTCAGGATCTCACCGGCATCTCCTTCCAGAAGTGTAATCTGGGATTCCCTTCCTGCACGCCTGAAATTATCCTTTGCCACAGGAATTCTTTTTTCGTAATTTTCTATGGTAACAATCTTAAGATCTTCCGGGCCGTATTCGCACATAAGAAGTGTGGAGAAGCCTACGGCAGTCCCCACCTCCAGAATGCGCTTCGGCTGTTTTACCGCCAGAAGCATCCTCATAAAACTCTGCATATCTCTTCGGATAATCGGCACCCGGTCCGCAAGTGCCTCTGCTTCCAACTCCTGCAGAAACGGAGTGTTCCCCATATCAAGAGAATTGATATAGGTCTTCATGCGTTCTTCTACGATCACTGGCTGTTCGATCCTTCCTCGCTCTCCTCTCCTGACAGCACCGCCAGAATTCTCGTTGGCGTATATGCTGTACTGAGAAGGTATGTACCGGCTTTAATCTGTCCGTGATACGCGGACATTCTTTCCTGCACAGTAAATGCAAGCGCATCTTTGATAAGGCCCTTCTGCTCCAGTGTCTTACCCACTTTATATGCGGACGCACCTTCCTTTATGACCACCGTGACCTGCTGTCCCTCTCCCGGGCTCATAGCCTGCTGGTTAAACACATTATATCCGAACTGATATGCGGATTTTCCAACCCAGATCAGAAATACGATTACGCAGATATATAAGGCGATTTTAAACACCCCTCCAGCCAGAAAAACGCCGGCCCTGCCTGCCTTCTCTCTTGTGTCTGCCATAGTCTTTCTTCCTCCTATAAGTCAGGAATCTGTATGTCTATCCCGGCTACCAGTGTTCTGCAGATTCGCTGCATCAGTCTGCACAGCGCAAGCTCGGCATCAAGATAGGCATTTACTTTCAGGTTCTGTCTCAGACTTGCAGATTCACGGATGAGCTGTTCCGCTATCTGGAACAGCTCATCCTTGTCTGCCTGACTCTGAAGTCTGAAATTATCTCCCCGGAATTTCATCACCCTCGCCTTCAGCTCAGGATCTTTCTCAAGCTGGGCTGCCTGTTTCTGATATTCCTGGTATTCATCACTTCTGTGCACAGCATCGAGAAGTTTCTCAATGTCCATGCTGATTTCGTCCATCCTCTTATGCCTCCATAATGATCGGCAGAATCATCGGACTTCTCTTGGTGCGTTTCCACAGATATTCACCAAGTGCATCTTTGACTTCTGTCTTAATTTTGCCCCAGTCTGTGATATTGTTTTCCAGGCAGGAATCCAGTGCGGTTTCCACAACCTGTCTGGCATGTTCCATAAGATCCTCGGATTCTCTTACATATACAAAACCTCTGGAAACAATGTCCGGTCCTGCAAGAACCACATTGCTGTGGCGCTCCAGTGTCATAACAACAATCATAATTCCGTCCTCTGACAGATGCTGACGGTCACGGAGTACAATATTTCCAACATCGCCCACACCAAGTCCGTCTACGAAGATCGCTCCTGTGTGAACACTTCCTGTTACCTTGGCATCCTGTCCGTCCAGTTCCAGTACATTTCCGGAAGAAAGGATAAAGATATTCTCTTTCGGAATTCCAAGATCTTCCACAATATGTTTCTGTGCAGTCAGATGACGGTACTCACCATGGATCGGGATCGCATATTTCGGTTTTACAAGGGAGTAGATCAGCTTGATCTCTTCCTGGCAGGCATGTCCGGAAACATGGACATCCTGGAAAATAACTTTGGCCCCCTTCATGGACAGCTCATTGATAACCTTGGAAACTGCTTTTTCATTTCCGGGAATCGGATTGGAGCTGAAGATGATGGTATCGTTTGGCTTAATGGTAATCTTCTTATGGATGTTGGCTGCCATACGGGAAAGTGCCGCCATGGACTCACCCTGGCTTCCAGTTGTAATCAGAACTACCTTGTCATCCGGATAATTCTTCACCTGATCAATCTCGATCAGAGTATTCTCAGGGATCTGCAGATATCCAAGTTCGGATGCTACCGAAATAACATTGACCATACTGCGGCCTTCTACTGCAACTTTTCTTCCGAAACGGTATGCAGTGTTAATAATCTGCTGCACACGATCCACATTGGACGCAAAGGTCGCAATGATGATTCTGGATGTACGGTACTCATTAAAAAGATTATCAAATACATGTCCCACTGTGCGCTCGGACATGGTAAATCCCGGTCTCTCCGCATTGGTACTCTCACACATCAGTGCAAGAACGCCCTTCTTACCAATCTCCGCAAAACGCTGCAGATCGATGGCATCTCCGAATACCGGTGTATAATCGACTTTAAAGTCTCCTGTGTGTACCACAATTCCCACCGGAGAGTAAATGGCCAGTGCTGAGGCATCCTGAATACTGTGGTTGGTCTTAATAAATTCCACAGCAAAATCTCCAAGATTAATCACCTGTCCGTGCTTTACTTCTTTCAGCTTGGTGGAACGCACAAGATTGTGTTCTTTCAGTTTGTTGCGGATCAGTCCCAGCGTCAGCTTGGTAGCATAGATTGGAACATTGATCTCCTTCAGTACATAAGGCAGAGCTCCAATATGGTCCTCATGTCCGTGAGTAATCACAAAGCCCTTCACTTTGGAAATGTTTTCCTTAAGATAAGTCACATCCGGGATAACAAGATCAATTCCCAGCATATCATCCTCAGGGAAAGAAAGTCCGCAATCCACAACTACAATGCTGTCTTCATACTCAAAAGCGGTGATATTCATTCCGATCTGTTCCAGACCGCCAAGTGGTATGATTTTAAGTTTCGAGGATGATCTGCGGCTGTTTTTCCGTCCGGATGGTCTGCCGCTGTTCTTAACCGGTCTCTGTGTGTTTCTGCTGCTGTTCTTTACAGCACCGCCTGTGGCTGCTTTCTTCGCTGTCGGGCGGAACGGCTTATCCTGGCGGTTCTTATTTCCGCCACGATACTGTCTTGTCCTTGATCCAGCGTTCTTCTGTCTTGGTGCCTGTTTTCTGGCGCCGCCTGCGGAACTTACTGTTCTGTTCTCCGCATTTCTGTTGTCACCGTTATTTTCGCTTTTCAAAAATCGCTCCTCCATTCAAAATTCACGTCATCCAGCATCTGCTGAAAAACTGCGTAAACAGCCTGAAGCTCGTCCTCATCCTCGACCATCTCATAACAAGCTTCCGTGCTTCCCGGAGCAGAAATATCCTTCAAAATATATGCGTCTGCTTCCTCATCCTGTGAATCGGACACCAAAAGATAAGTCACACCCGCAATGTTGGTCTGCTCCTCTACGTAAAACTCAGCAGTTGTGCCGTCGTCTGACTGAAATATTATTTTTTCCATATTTAATTCTTCCTTATCCGTTCTTATGAAAATATCCGTATTTCCGGTTTATTCTTTCTCACTTTCCTGTTGCGCCTTCTTATGTGCAACAGAGTCCAAATATCCCTGCAAAATAAAGACTGCAGCTACCTGATCCAGATACTGTTTACGGTCTTCCTTATGCACGCCGGTCTCTTCCAGTGTGCGGTCCGCTGCCATGGTAGTCAGTCTTTCATCCCACATAATAACAGGCAGGCCTGTACGTTTCTCCAGCATTTCCTTAAATTCCAGAGATTTCTCGGCCCGCTCCCCTACGGTATTGTTCATGTTTTTCGGGTATCCCAGAACGATCTCCGTAACCTGATACTCCGAAATAATTTCTTCAATACGTGCCAGTGTACGGCGAAGCTTGTTCTCCTGCTTGCGCCATACCGTTTCCACGCCCTGGGCTGTCAGACCAAGAGGGTCGCTTACTGCAACTCCCACAGTCTTCGAGCCATAATCCAGTCCCAGTACTCTCATATTACCGTTCCCAGGACTTGTTCTTGATATACTCGGTAAGAAGTTCCTCTACCAGCTCATCACGCTCCACTTTCATGATCATGCTTCTCGCACCCTTGTGGCTTGTGATATAAGTCGGGTCTCCGGACATAATATATCCTACGATCTGATTCACCGGATTGTATCCCTTCTCATCCATTGCATTGTACACCAGATCCAGGACTTCCTTTACCTGAAGCTCCTGATCCGGTTTTGTTCTGAAATACTGTGTATTTCCCAGATTATTTTCTGCCATTGTCTCTCACGTCCTTAAAATATATTCTTTTTTATTTTAATATAAATTTACATAAATTACAATCTTAAATTTAACGCGGATTGCGAATGCAAACTGTCAACATACGATTCCGTGCTTTATTTTACAACTTCACCGGTCATGATATGCTCTTCAAGGAAACTCTCTGCCTTTACTCTTACGATATCATTTACGCCATAATTTTCGGATTTCGGTACCGCTGTTTTTATATATTCACGGCTGTGTCCCAGATACCAGATCTGGCCATCTTTTGTATATTCCTCTTCAATAAGAACTTCCAGTTCTTTTCCCAGCATGGACCTTTCGTAATCCTTTGCATGACGGTGATGCATCTCGATCATTTTTTCGCTGCGCCGGGCTTTTTCAGCCTCTGTCAGCTGGCCGTCCATGGCTGCTGCCTTTGTGCCCTGTCTCCTGGAATATTTAAAGATATGGGTCTCATAAAAATGAATACCATCCACAAAATCATAGGACTTCTGGAATTCTTCTTCGGATTCCTGTGGAAAACCTACGATCACATCCGTAGTCAGTGCTGGATTTTCATATACTTCTCTTAAAAGTTCACACCGTTCTCTGTATTCTCCGCTTCTGTATCTGCGGTTCATCCTCTCCAGAGTCTCATCACAGCCACTCTGCAGGGAAAGATGGAAATGCGGGCATACTTTTGGCAGTGCCGCAATCCCTTCGGCAAATTCTCTCGTAACAATTCCCGGTTCCAGAGATCCCAGGCGGATACGCTGAATTCCTTCGATCTCATGTACAGCGCGGATCAGGGAAAGCAGTGTCTCTTTTTTCTCCTCCGGAAAATCTACGCCGTAGGAACTTAAATGAATTCCTGTAAGAACTACTTCCTTATACCCTTTTTCTGCAAGGGAATGGACTTCCTTCAGCACACTTTCAATGTTACGGCTTCTGACACGGCCTCTCGCATAAGGAATAATACAGTACGTACAGAACTGATTACATCCGTCCTGAACCTTGATGTATGCCCTTACATGTTCTGCTGTATGATCAATGGAAAGATCCTCATACTCTTTTGTCTGGTTGATCTTAATCACATGGGAGCCATGTCCCGGTTTATTTTCCGCATATTCTGCCAGTGCTTCCACAATATTGATCTTCTGGTTATTTCCAAGTACAAGGTCAATGGCTTCGTCTTTTTCCAGCTTATCACCACCGGTCTGTACATAACATCCCGTTGCTACCACGATTGCTTCCGAATTCATTTTTTTTGCTTTATGAAGCATCTGTCTTGATTTTCTGTCTGCAATATTCGTTACCGTACAGGTATTGATTACATAAATATCCGCTCCCGGCTCAAAAGGCACAATCTCATATCCTGCCTCCTCCAGAAGCTGCTGCATGGCCTCAATTTCATAGGCATTTACTTTGCAGCCCAGGTTGTGTAATGCAACTCTATTTCCCATTTTTCCTCACTTTTTTTACACTTTAACTAATTATTAAAACAATTTTTATCTCTTTTTACCTTGACTTTTCTGGGGCCGACAGGTAAGATGAAAGCTGTAAATACAAAAATCTATCAAGGGAGGTTATTATAATGAAAACAGCTAAAATCTCACTGAACTCCATCGATAAGGTGAAGGCATTCGTAAACGAGATCAGCAAATTCGACTGCGATTTTGATTTAGTATCCGGAAGATATGTGATCGATGCAAAATCCATCATGGGTATCTTCAGCCTGGATCTTTCCAAGCCGATCGACCTCAACATCCACGCAGACGGCGCTGCTCTGGATAACGTAATGCAGATTATTTCCAAATATACAATCGACTAATCTATGATGTATATTTGAGAGGAACTGTATTGGATACAGTTCCTCTTTTTTCATGTTTTCAGAATTTTTCTGATCTCAATGATCTCCCTTTTTCTGATACCGTTTGATAATCCCAGGGAACCTCCAAAGCGGGGTTCCCTGATTGTTTTTTCTTACGGAAAAACAATCACTGAATTTCAATGATCTCTGTGGTATTCAGAGCAGTCTCCATCAGCTCATCGATCTTCTCAGAAAGTTTCTGCTCGGAACGGCGGATCACCTTAAGATTCGGCTTGGTTACCGGATGTTTTGCAACAAAGATGGTACAGCAGTCCTCAAACGGCTGAATGGATGTCTCAAAAGTATCGATCTTTCTGGAAATCCGAACAATCTCCTCTTTATCAAAACCGATCACCGGACGATATACCGGAAGTGTGCAGACCTCGTTTGTGGAAGCAAGACTCTGTAATGTCTGGCTTGCAACCTGACCGATACTCTCACCTGTGATCAATCCGAGACAGCGGTCTTTTTTTGCAAAATGCTCGGCAATACGCATCATGTATCTTCTCATAATGATGGTAAGCTCATCATGTGGGCACTGGTCGTAAATATAAAGCTGGATATCTGTAAAATTAACTACATGGAGACGGATCGGTCCGCTGTATTTGGCTACCAGGCGGGCAAGATCCACGACCTTCTGTTTTGCACGCTCGCTGGTGTAAGGCGGTGCATGGAAATATACCGCATCGATCTTAACGCCACGTTTTGCGATCATGTAACCGGCAACCGGGCTGTCGATTCCGCCAGAAAGAAGCAGCATGGCTTTTCCGTTTGTTCCGATAGGCATTCCGCCTGCGCCCGGAATGGTCTGGGAATATACATAGATCTTGTCACGGATCTCCACAGAAAGATCCAATTCCGGATGATGAACGTCTACACTTGCCTCCGGGAACGCATCCAGGATACGTCCGCCAAGCTCTGCGCTAACTTCCATGGAGCTAATCGGATAGGATTTCTTTGCACGGCGTGTCCAAACCTTAAAGGTTCCGTTAAAGTCCGGATGCCACTGTTTCATATAGCTTACTACGTCTTCGGCAAGTTTCTCAAAGCCCTGCTCTTCGTAGATCATAACCGGGCAGATACCTACGATACCGAATACGTGCTGCAGTGCGTCTACAGCCTCATCGTAATCATAATTCTCCGGGCAGAATACATAGACTCTTCCCTGCTCTTTTTTTACTTCAAAATCTCCCTCGATCTTGGAGAGCGCAATCTCCATCTGATGTACGAGAGCATCTTCAAAACGGTAGCGGTTTTTTCCCTTCAGGGCGATTTCCGCATATTTGATCAAAAATGCATGTACTAACATAAAAATTCCTTTCTTGTGTGTTCTCTATCGACGTGCATACCTGCGTAACATCGGGATGGTTTTTCCCAGGGCTTCCAAGCAGTAATCTACTTCTTCGAAAGTATTCTCCTCACAGAAACTGATGCGGACGGTACTCTCCACATCTGCTCTTGAAAGTCCCATAGCTGTCAGTGTTGCACTTGGTTTTCTCTTATGACTGGAGCATGCACTTCCTGCGGAAATATATACTCCGAATTCTTCCAGTGTATGGAGCAGGACTTCGCTTCGGACCCCGTGGAAAGTCACACTCATGATGTGCGGTGCCCCTTCTCTTAAAGGCATTCCGTTGATGGTGATGTCTCCAAGCTTTGAAAGTCCCTCTGCCATCCGTTCTTTCAGGTCATAAAGGTGCTGTATTTTTTTATCAAAATCTGTATATACCATCTCTGCGGCAACGCCAAGGCCTGCAATTCCCGGTACATTGTCTGTTCCGGAACGCATGCCGTTCTGCTGTCCGCCTCCAAGGATCTGTGGCTGTACTCTTACTTTTTCGTTGATGTAGAGGAAGCCCACGCCTTTTGGTCCGTGGATCTTGTGACTGCTTACAGATAAAAGATCGATTCCCAGCTTTTTCGGATAGATACGGTACTTTCCGAAAGCCTGGATGGCATCTACATGGAAAAGCGCTTTCGGGCTTTTTTCGTGGACGAGCTTTCCGATCTCTTCTACCGGCATCACAGCTCCCACTTCGTTATTCACGTACATCACAGACACCAGGATCGTATCCGGGCGCAGAGCTGCTTCCAGCGCTTCCAGTTTCACAACTCCCTGATGATCCACAGGAAGGATGGTCACCTCATAACCCTGGTCTTTCAGATAGGCAAAAGGCTGAGCCACTGCCGCATGCTCCACTGCCGTTGTAATGATATGGTTTCCCATACGCTTGTTGGCTTCCACGCCGCCGATAATGGCAAGATTATCTGATTCTGTTCCACCGGAGGTAAAAAGAATCTCTTTTTCGTTAACTTTCAATAATTTTGCAAGGGTTTGGGCGCTTTTGCGGACGTAATTCTCCGCTTCCATTCCCTTTTTATGCATGGCAGAAGGATTTCCGAAATCTCCTGTCATGGTTTTGCAGACAATATCCTTTACTTCATCGAAGCATCTCGTTGTCGCGGAATTGTCAAAATATGCTTCCATAGTTTATTCATCCTCCAGTTGAAACATCAGAACAGAAAGTACTGCGAGTCCCGCAGTTTCTGTCCGTAAGATCCGGTGTCCCAGGGTGATCGGTTTCGCACCGGCTTCCATGGCATCTGCCACTTCCTGCTCTTCAAATCCACCCTCCGGGCCGATAAAAACACCGATGCTTTTTCCCGGTTCGATTGCCTGGATCAGTTCCTTTGTCTCTTTCATTCCTTTTGCAAGTTCGTAAGGGATCAGCAGAACATCCAGTTCTTTTGCGTAAGCAAGGGCTTCCTTAAATGTCATCACGGAATGGACTTCCGGAACAAGCATGCGCTTGGACTGTTTTGCCGCGCTTTCCGCGATCTGCTGCCAGCGGGATACCTTTTTTTCCGCTTTCCTGTTATCCAGTTTTACCACACATCGTCTGGTTGAAACCGGAACTACGGAGTATGCCCCAAGTTCCACTGCTTTCTGGATGATCAGCTCCATCTTATCCGCTTTCGGCAGGCCCTGAAAAAGATAAATGCGGTTTTTCAGCTCATAATCCGGCTCCTGGACATAGAGGATGTGGAGCAGCACTTCATCCTCCCCGGCATTTTCGATCACACAGTGATATTCTTTCTCCTTGTCGCTGATCCAGAGCTCCTCGCCTTTTTTCATGCGGAGCACGTTCACGATATGGTTCACATCACTTCCTGTGATGTGGATCTCATGTCTTTCCCCGTCGATCTGATGAGGTTCCACAAAAAATCGCTGCATGAGATCAGTCCTTTCTTGCTGTCACAGATACCCACTCGCCCTGATGAGTCACTTCTACCAGAGTCAGTCCGGCGTCTTTTACAGCCTGCACTACAACGTCTTCTTTTACATCCAGGATGCCAGATGTAATGTAATAAGCGCCTTTTTTCATCTGTGCAACGATCACCGGTGTCAGCGGTACCAGAACATCTGCCAGAATATTTGCAGTTACGATATCATATTTCTCATATCCTACCTGATCCTGAACGTCTTTGTCATCGATGATATTTCCGATCATCATGTCAAAGGATTTCTCCTCGATCTGGTTGGCCTCCTTATTCTCAGATACTGCCGGAACTGCACATGGATCAAGGTCTGTACCAACCACATGGCCTGCACCAAGCTTCAGTGCAACGATTCCAAGGATTCCGCTTCCGGTTCCCACATCCAGAATCTCCATTCCCGGCTTCACAAATTTCTTCAGCTGGCGGATCACAAGCTGTGTAGTCTCGTGCATTCCTGTACCAAAAGCTGTTCCCGGATCAATGTGAAGGATCATCTTGTCCTTATCCTCTGCCTTCACTTCTTCCCATGACGGTACAATCAGGATATCATCCACATAGAACTGATGGAAATACTGTTTCCAGTTGTTGATCCAGTCTTTATCCTCTGTCTGGGATTCTGTGATGGTAGCTTCTCCGATATCCACAAAGCTTCTTAAATCTTCCAGTGCTTCTTTTACATCTTTCAAAATGGCTTCTGTATCTGCATCCTCTTCCAGATAGAAATTCAGATATGCGATGCCGTCATCTGCCGGTCCTTCCGGCATGATATCCACGAACATCTGCGCTTTGTCCTCATCGGTCAGCGGCTGTTTATCCTGAATCTCCACACCTTCAATTCCCACCTCGGCAAGTGTGCAGATCACAATATCCTCTGCCTCTGTTTTTGTCTTAAGTGTAAAACGGTTCCATTTCATATTTCTATATCTCCTTATGCTGTATACACATTTACGGATTTCTTTTCCTGTCTGTTGCCTGTTTTCTGTTTCCCTGAAAACGGGCACTTCTTTTAATATACACGAATACAGAAAAAAAAGAAAGAGGCTTTTTATGCCTCTTTCCTGTTTTCACTTTATTTATTCCTCAAACATTTCCTTGACTTTCTCACGGAAACCTTTTTTCTTCTTTTCTGTTTTTTCAGATTTTTCGGAAGTCTCGGCTGTACTGTCTGCTGCCGGACGGTTGCCGCATGCCGCATCAAAAGCCTCCAAAGCTTTCTTTGCCTCCTCATTAAGGTTAGTCGGAGTCTGGACTACCAGTGTTACATAGTGGTCACCACGAACGTTCTTGTTACGTAATGACGGAACACCTTTGCCCTTCAGGCGGATTCTTGTATCCGTCTGTGTTCCCGGTTTCACCTCATAGGCAACCTCACCGTCTACCGTATTGATACGCATCTCCCCGCCAAGTGCAGCCTGTGCAAATGTGATCGGAGCTGTTGAAAAGATATTCATATCCTGTCTCTGGAAGATCGGATGACGGGCTACATTTACCTCAACCAGCAGATCTCCTCTCGGACCGCCGTTGGTTCCCGGCTCACCTTTTTCACGAATACGGATGCACTGGCCATTGTCGATACCGGCCGGTACAGATACCTGGATCTTCTTTCTGGAAGAAGTATATCCGGTTCCACGGCAGGCACTGCATTTATCCTTGATCACCTTACCGGTTCCATTACAGTCCGGACAGGTCTGGACATTACGTACCATACCAAACATGGACTGCTGAGTGTAAACGATCTGACCCTGGCCTTTACATTTCGGACATGTGACCGGTGATGTTCCAGGTTTCGCTCCGGTTCCGTGACATGTGGTACACTCATCCTTCAGAACGATTTCCAGCTCTTTCTCGCATCCGAAAACCGCTTCCTCAAAAGTAATGTTCACACGTGCACGAAGGTTGGCGCCCTTCATCGGTCCGTTGTTGGCCCGTCTGGTTCTGCCTCCGCCGCCGAACAGGTCTCCGAAGATATCTCCGAAGATGTCTCCCATATCTGCGCCGTTGAAGTCAAATCCGCCAAAGCCGCCGGCACCGCCTCCGCCGCCGTTTTCGAATGCTGCATGACCAAACTGATCATACTGTCTTCTCTTGTCGGCATCACTTAAAACGGAGTACGCCTCTGTCGCCTCTTTGAATTTCGCCTCAGCCTCTTTATCACCCGGATTTACATCCGGGTGATATTTCTTGGCCAGCTTACGATATGCTTTTTTTAATGTTGCGTCGTCGGCGTTTTTATCCACACCTAAGACTTCATAATAATCTCTTTTATCAGCCATTGTAATTATTTCCTACTTGTCTTAGACTTCCTTGTAATCAGCATCTACAACATCATCGCCGTATCCTGCTTCATTTCCGCCCTGAGCACCAGCGTTTCCGCCCATGTTGCCCATATCCGGTCCAGGACCAGCCTGACCCTGAGCTCCCTGAGTCTGCTCATACATCTTGGAGAACAGTTTCTGAGCGCTCTCCATCATCTTCTCCTGTGCAGCCTTGATGTCTGCAACCTGAGAATCAGTAAGCTCCTGAGCATTTGCTGTCTGTGCAAGAAGATCTTTCAGTGCATTGAGGTCAGCCTCAACACTTGCTTTATCGTTTGCGTCAAGCTTGTCGCCAGCTTCTTTCAGTGCATTCTCAACCTGGAATACCATGGAGTCTGCATTGTTTCTTGTGTCGATCGCCTCTTTACGTTTCTTATCCTGAGCCTCGAACTCAGCTGCTTCTTTGACAGCTTTGTCGATATCGGAATCGGACATATTGGAACCAGCTGTGATTGTGATGTGCTGCTCTTTACCTGTTCCAAGGTCTTTAGCGGATACATTAACGATACCGTTGGCATCAATATCAAATGTTACCTCGATCTGCGGAACTCCACGACGTGCTGGCGGGATTCCATCCAGACGGAACTGGCCGAGGGATTTGTTGTCTTTTGCGAACTGACGCTCACCCTGTACAACGTTGATATCTACAGCTGTCTGGTTATCTGCTGCTGTGGAGAAAATCTGGCTCTTCTTTGTAGGAATTGTAGTATTTCTCTCGATCAGACGAGTTGCGATACCACCCATTGTCTCGATGGACAGAGACAGCGGAGTAACATCCAGAAGAAGGATATCACCGGCACCTGCATCACCTGCAAGTTTACCACCCTGTACGGAAGCACCAAGTGCAACACACTCATCCGGATTCAGGTTCTTGCTCGGCTCTTTGCCTGTTAACTGTCTTACCTTATCCTGTACTGCCGGGATACGGGAAGAACCACCAACCAGAAGTACCTGGCCAAGCTCGGAAGCTGTGATACCTGCATCAGACAGTGCACGGCGAACCGGCTCAGCAGTCATCTCTACAAGATCATGTGTCAGCTCATCGAATTTAGCTCTTGTAAGGTTCATATCAAAATGCTTCGGTCCCTCAGCAGTTGCTGTGATGAACGGAAGGTTGATGTTTGTTGTTGTTGCGGAAGAAAGCTCTTTCTTAGCTTTCTCAGCTGCCTCTTTCAGTCTCTGAAGAGCCATCTTATCGTTGCTAAGATCTACGCCCTCAGTTCTCTTGAACTCGGAAAGCATGTAGTCTGTGATCTTCTTATCAAAGTCATCACCACCAAGACGGTTGTTACCAGCTGTGGAAAGAACCTCGATAACGCCATCACCGATCTCGATAACAGATACATCGAATGTACCACCACCAAGGTCGTATACCATGATCTTCTGCTCTTTCTCATTGTCAAGACCATATGCAAGAGCTGCTGCTGTAGGCTCGTTGATGATACGTTTTACATCAAGACCTGCGATCTTACCTGCATCTTTGGTTGCCTGACGCTGAGCGTCGTTGAAGTAAGCCGGAACTGTGATAACAGCCTCTGTTACTTTCTCACCAAGATAAGCCTCTGCATCCTTTTTCAGTTTCTGAAGGATCATTGCGGAGATCTCCTGTGGAGAATATTTCTTGTCGTCGATAGTTACACGGTAATCAGTACCCATCTCTCTTTTGATTGAGGAGATTGTTCTGTCTGCGTTTGTAACTGCCTGACGTTTTGCAGGCTCACCTACCAGACGCTCTCCTGTCTTTGTGAATGCTACAACGGATGGTGTTGTTCTTGCGCCTTCTGTATTTGCGATAACTGTTGGCTGTCCACCTTCCATTACGGCTACACAGCTGTTTGTTGTACCTAAGTCAATACCAATAATCTTTCCCATGATTTTTTCCTCCTGTTTTAGTCTGTATCTGTTAAAATAAAGTTTGTTGTCAGTTAGTTTGCAACCTTTACCATACTGTGGCGTACTACGAAATCCTTGTAGGTGTAGCCCTTCTGAAATTCTTCCACCACGATGTTCTCTCCAACCTCTTCATCCTCCACATGCATCACTGCATTATGGAAATCCGGGTTGAATTCCTTTCCCACTGCTTCGATCGGCTTCACACCAAGCTCATCCAGTGTTGTGGTAAGCTGCTTGTAGATCATTTTCATTCCATCTGCAAAAGCATCGCCTTCCTGTGCCTGTGCAAGACCTCTTTCGAAGTTATCCACAACCGGCAGGATCTTTTCAACGATCTCTTTTGCGCCGATGATGTACATGCTGGATTTTTCTTTTTCCGTTCTTTTACGGAAATTATCAAATTCAGCCATGGTACGCTTCAGGCGATCGGTAAGTTCCTCCACCTTCTGCTCAGATTTATCTTTTTTCTTCTTTCCGAAGAAGGAAGTTTTTGATTTTTCTTCTTTTTTATCCTCTGAGGCAGCTTCTTCGCCTGGAGTATTATTTTCTTCCTCCGGCAGATCTTCTCCCTCCGGTGTCAGGTTTTCTTCTTCCTGATCTCCGTCAGTTACGGGGATTTCCTTCTCCGCTTCCTGCTCTTCGGATGTTTTCTTTGTTTCCTCCGACACTTTTTTTCTACCGCCTTTCTAAGTTTTCTTCTTTTTCAAAACGTCATCCAGATGATTCTTCAGTTCCTTCAGACTGTCCACTACATTCTCATAATCCATTCGTTTGGGACCGATGATCCCGATGGTTCCGTACATTCCGTCTCCCAGTTCATATCTGGCAGTTACAATGCTGCAGTCCTTCATGGTCTGGATTGGCATCTCATCACCGATGTAAACCTGAATTCCTGTATTCTCTCCATCTGACATCTGTTCTTTTACAAGATCGGCAAGTTCATGCTTCTCCTCAAATGCGGAGATCAGCTCCGTTGCCTTCTCTTTATCGGCAAGCTCCGGATACTTGAAAATGTTAGTTGCACCTGAAGTATAGATCTCCATATCTTCCTCTTCCACATGAATGGTGGCTGCCACTGCATCCAGAACCGTTGCCACCACACCGCTGTGGCTGCCTGCCTGTTCCTTCAGTCTGGCGATCATCCCAAGGTTGATATCCTGGATTGGAATCCCATTGAGATTGGTGTTAAGAAGAAGATTCAGTTTCAGGATCGTCTGGTCGTCCATTTCCTCATCCAGATTGATGATCTGGTTCCGGACTGTGTTGTTGTCACTGACAACCACTGCCACAAGCTGAAGCTCGCTCATCCTCGACAGCTGGATGAACTTGACCTTGTTGCCGCTGTACTGCGGAACGGAAACCATGGTAGCATAGTTGGTATTGGAAGCAAGAACCTTCGCAACCTTCTTAAGCACCTTATCCATCTTATCTGTCTTCTCAATGATCAGATCTCGCAGCTCTGCGACCTCCGCTTCCTTCTCCTTCATCAACTCATTGACGTAAAGTCTGTAGCCCTTATCTGAAGGAATCCTTCCTGCTGAGGTATGAGGCTGGACGATATAGCCCATATCTGTCAGGTCTGACATTTCATTTCGGATCGTTGCGGAACTGACATTGAGATCCGCATACTTGGAAATGGTCCTGGAACCAACCGGTTCTCCGGTTTCCATATAGGTCTTGATGATTGCTTTTAAGATTTTTTGCTTGCGCTCATTCAACACCTCTTCCATGAATCCATCTCCTTTCCTTTTTATTCTTTCCTGACGGATGTTGATTCTTTTTTTACATCTGTTAGCACTCATTTTAGTGGAGTGCTAACATCTACAGTCTTTAAGATATCACCATGTAAAATATTTGTCAATATGTTTTGAAAAAAAGTTCTTATTTTTTCAAAACAAAAAAAGCATCAGTACGATGCTTTTTTGTAATACTGGTCTATGCAGTTCTGTGCCCCGGCAAAAAATTCCGCTTCTGTTTTCTGTCCCAGCATATATTTCTGAAATTCCGTTCCCATGGACGAAACGGCTTCTATGGAATCGGCACACAGTGGTCTTGCTTTCAGCTTATAATCTTTCAGATATTGCCGGATCATTTCAATGCCATCCAGATCAAAATTCTTATCCTCGATCACATCCAGTCTTGCCGGACACATTTTTGTCAGCTGTCCGTAATTTTTACTGGCCTCATATCCGGACACATACTGAAGGAACTTCAGAGCTGCTTCTTTATGATCAGAATTTTTATTCAGTACATACTGCCAGGTTGCGATATTGGTCACCTTCTCGTCAAATTCCGGAAATGGTGCCATATGGATCTTATCTTTTCCATACACGCCTGCATTCTGAAAAGTACTCAACACACCGGTATACATAAACATACATCCATACTGGCCGTTTATAAATTTTTCATTCAGCTGGTCATGCTGGTCGATCAGATTCTCCTCTGATATCATCCCTGTATCCAGCATTCGCTTCATATATTCTGCCGCTTCTCTTGTTTTCGGATCCGTCCAGTCTGTATAATCTCCTCCGAAAAAATCGACATACTCGCTGATACTATTATATATGTAAGAAATCTCCCATGCATCCCCATATGCATATTTTCCCGTATTCTGAAGCTTTTTCTGAAGGATCTCAAGATCACTGAGACAGGAGAGTCTGTCCAGACCAGCCTGATCCAGCAATTCCTGGTTCACCCAGAATGCCATGATATCCATCCTGAACGGTACCGAAAAAATATGTCCGTCTGACATGCATATTTCTTTCAGGTATTCCTGCAGAAAATTCGCCGCTGTCTCCTCTGTCATAACCGTATCTTCCAACGGAAGAAGAAATCCCTTATGTTTAAATTCGGATATCATCTCATCATTTACTGTGATCAGATCAACAGAATCATCTCCTGATGTCAGAAGAGTTGCTATTTTGGCCTGGCGATTGTCCGCATTGGCCGGACATTTTTTAATATGGATCTTTATTCCAAGATCTTTTTCCGCCTGGCTGATAAAAGAATCAAAGCCTTCTGTGCCTGCATCCACATGAAGGATCGTCAGTTCCTGTCTGTTCTCCGGCACAATATCAGATGCAGCCTCCTTCTTCTGGACTCCACATCCTGTCACTGCCAGAGCCAGGGCAAATACCCCGCAAAATACCTGTTTTTTCAATCTCTACCACCCTTTTTATCTGGGCCATCTATCCTCTTTTGACATCAACGGCTGGAACGGTGCATGAGGAAGTGTCTGATACCAGTACGCTACACTTGCCACATCATCCTGTCGTTCAAACAGGCCACGGTATCCGACGCCTATCTGCTGAATCGTAACGCGAAGATCCTCTTCAAAGCAGATTGGATCCTGTAAATGCCATCTGTAAAAGCCTCTCATTGGCGGGCAGTCATCATTATGATAAAAATTGTGGATCAGCTCGTCATGGGCAGAATAATACGGATATCCCAGATACGGCGTGTTATAATTCTGTTCCACGGTTTTTCCATCCACCTGTTTGGCAAAGCTCCAGGAACCACCAAAGTAATCTTCCGTTCCTGTTCCACAGATGGTCGGATACTCCTCATCTCCGTCAATATAAAACTTCATTTCTCCCTCGCCCCACCAGTAACGTTCCAGTGTGGTAAGTGCCATGTAGGTTCCTATATAATGGCCTTTTCCTTTTACTCCATCCAAAATTGTATAATCTTTTGTTTTTTCTGTCAACCGTTCCCTTCTCCACTGCGCATGGAAATAAGCAATATCGTCCGGAAGCTCATCATAGAGACAGTAATCTACCTGATAAAAGAAAGCCGGGATTTTATTTGCATGCTGGTTTTCCAGTGTGATCTTTGCTTTCTTCTTAAACGGCATCGGGAAATAGCAGTTAAAGCCCCTGTTTGGAACAACAGCCACCGGAACAGAATTTACAAAACATTCCCTTCCGAATCCGCAGCAGAAGAAATCACCCAGAGGACTTTCCACGGAAGGAGTTTCCTCGTCATCCCAGTACATACGGATTACAAGATCTCTCAGTACAAAGCAATCTGCCTCTGTAGTCTTGTTATCAACGGTGATCCAGATATGATTGATCTGTCCCGGTCCTTCCATTTCTGCCAGAGTTACCACAGTTCCCGGCTCAATATCCCTGAGACACGGGCTTCCTTTTCTGGACGGTCCCAGATGACTTGCAGCCATACCGCCTCTGCCTTTTTCTCCATGAGGATTTTCTGCGTTGATCGCACGGCTTTTTCCATGCTTTGCAAGTGCGATCCCTCCCAGTCCGCCTGTAAATGCCTGATACATATCTGTTTTCTCCTCTCTTTTGGAAATTAAAAATATTATATTTACGCTTTTACTCCACCTGCCATGATACCATCCATGATCTGTTTCTCAAAAACAGCTACAAAGATAATGATCGGAAGAAGGATGATCCATCCCATGGCGCTGACCAGATCCCACGGAACTCCATACATGTTGTCACGTAACGGAAGCTGTACGATGGAAACAGAAAGTACCTGAATACCATTTGAATAAAACAACGGTGTGAAAAAGTTATTCAGACAGGTAATAAAGTTGATAATGCAAACCGTAGCGATTGCCGGCTTCATCAGCGGCAGAACGATCGTAAACAGTCTCTGTGAAAAAGATGCGCCGTCAATAGCAGCTGCCTCCTCCAGTGAGATCGGGATCTCACCGACAAAGTTTCTGAGGATCAGAACCGTAAACGGTATAACGGTACTGATATAAAGAAGGATAAGTCCCGGATATGTATCATACAGCTTTACCTTCTGCATAAACTCATACAGCGGGCGGGCTGTGACAACCTCAGGGATCAGCATGGTAGCCAGAACAAACGCAAATGCAACAGAAACTCCCTTTGAGTTAAATCTTGAGAAGCCATAGGCAGCCATTGCACACAGCACGGTACTGATCACAAGTGTAATGCCTACGATCAGAACTGTATTTCCGATCTTTGAAAGCAGTCCTACATTCTGTATCAGAAATTTATAGCTTTCCAGTGTGGGATGATCCGGAAGATAATCGATCGGTGTTTTAAACAGTTCTCCTGACGGTGTGATCGAAGAAATAAAGATCCAGTAAACCGGGAACAGGATCAGAAAAGCCACAACTGCAAACAGAACCCATCTTCCAACGGCTACCACTCCATGATAAACATTATATTTTCCTGTATTCTTCACGATAATTCCCCCTAACTGTCAAACTTATTCATAACACGTATATTCAGCCAGCTGAAGATCGCCATTACAACAAACAGCAGCATAGCCAGCGCCGAAGCATATCCTACGTTTAGATTTGTAAATGCTTCTGTTGTGATTCTGTATGCGATCAGCGCAGTATCCTCTCCAGGGCCTCCAGATGTCATGGAATAAACCAGATCGAAGGTTGTCAGTCTCCAGAGTGTGAACGGAATACATAAAGTCAGGACATTTTTTGCAATCAGCGGAAGTGTGATCCGGAAAAAGCTCTGGATCCCGTTTGCACCGTCTACCTTTGCTGCCTCATAGATATCGCCGGAAATAAACTGAAGTCCGGAAAGTACAAGAATTGCAAAGAACGGAAGGTCCTTCCACAGGTCCATTGCAATTACCGCTGCTCTTGCAGTACCTGTATTGATCAGCCAGCTGTTCTGGTAACCCGGTACAAACCAGCGGATAAAATCATTGATCAGACCATAATCATTGTTAAATGCCCATTTTGCAGCCATACCGGCTACTACTGCAGGCATAGCCCACGGGATCAGCACGATGGTCCTCAGAAAACGGCGGCCTTTGAATTTCATATTCAGGATCAGTGCCAGGATAACTCCGAGGATCACATGAAAGATCATGGAAGCAACCACAAATATTGCCGTAAAGCTGATCGATGTGAGCACTTTAGGATCAGAAAATACCTTCAGGTAATTCTTGAAGCCTATAAATTCATTGATACCTGCAAGGATACTGATATTAAAGAAGCTGTTTTTCACAGTCATCAGAATGGGATATACTGTTGTAAAACCTCGAATCAGTACAACCGGCAGGATCAAAAGCCATGGTATCCACTTCATATTTTTTTTGCTTATTGTCATGGAACTTTCCTCCCTGTTCATCAAGCAATGTAAAGCAGACTTTTACCTCTGCTTTACATTGCTGTTTTTTTATATCTTTTACTTATACATATCTACCACATCCTGAGCCTTCTTGCAGAACTCATCAACTGTAATCTCGTCTTTCATACAGGACTGGAAGATTGTTCCCATATCGCTGATAAATTCCATTGTCTGTGCCACCATCGGACGTCCCTGTACATTGCATTCATTTGCATATCTGCTGTACATTTCTTTTGCCGGGTCAGAATCCGGAACTACCTTCTCTGCAACATCCTTTCTTGCAGGATATCTGTCAAATGCTTTATAGGAAGCTTCCATTCCGCCTTCATCAGCCATATACTGGAGGAATTTCACAGCTGCATCTTTATTCTTGGATGCTTTGTTGAGAACATAGCTCCAGGAATCTGTAAAGATCGCACGCTCTCCCTTGCCGCTGAAATCCGGTACCATTTCCATGTGGATCTTATCTGCGCCAAGCATATCTGCCTTTGCATAATCTGTTCCAAGGCCCCACATGAACCAGCATCCGTATTTTCCGTCATTGATCTTCGGATTCATCTGGTCATATTTATCTGCAATCTGTTCGATGGATGTTTCTTTATTAGCAACCAGATCGTGAAGGAACTGAACTGCTTCCTTGTTTTCCTCTTTGGTCCAGTCAAAATAATCGCCGCCGAACATGTTTACAAACTGTGCAAGCTCGTTAAATGCATAGGTTTTCTCCCAGGAACCGCCGTAGCCGAATCTTCCGTCCTTGGAAACAGCCTTCATATACTTCATGAAATCCTCTTTTGTATCAATGGATTTGATTCCGACCTCATCCATGATCTCCTGATTTACCCAGAATGCAAGATATCCTGTATAGCCTGGAACACCGACGATGTTTCCGTCCTTATCTGTGATCATATCCTTTACATATCCCTGGGCAAACTGATCAGCGATATCATCTGTCATTACTGTATCGTTCAGTCCTTCCAGCCATCCGGAATTTTTAAATGCCGCGCTCATCTCATCGTTGATCTCAATGACATCCACGGAAGTATCTCCTGTGGAAAGCATTGTGGTGATCTTCTGCTGACGGGTATCTGTATCTGTAGGTGCCGCAATTACATTAATGTTCAGGCCCGTGGCATCTTCCACATTTGCAAGCCAGTCCTCAAAATCCGGGTCTGTGGTGTTGACGCTGTATAAGGTAAGATCATATTTTTCCTTTGCGGAAACAGTAACCACGTTACCTGCCATACCCACAACCATCGCTGCTGCCAAAACTGCACTCATTACTTTTTTCTTCATATCTTTCTTCCTTTCTGGACATTTTCGTGTTTGTCCACACCTGTTTTTGATGGTTTAAGGATACCAGAGAGCCCCCTCATTCTAAATACAATATTTTATGATTTATTTATATTATTTTTCGTTCTCTTGTATTTTTGTTGTTAATTTTTTATAATCCTTTTATATAATCTATATTTGTAACGGCTTTTTTCACAGCTGAATTCGGTTTCATTAATTTGTTTTTGACATAAAGGAGAATATGTACTATGAAATTCCACAAATGTATCCCACCCAGTTTTTCCTCATTTCGCTATAAGCTCCTGCTCGCATTTCTGATCGCAACTATGGTACCTCTGATTTCCCTGACCTTCATCAGCTACCATATCTCCTATAACATTGCCAGAGATCGTATTATCGATTCCGCCGTAATGACTGACAGACAGCTGGTTTCTCAGCTGAACGACCGTCTCGGTCAGGTTGAAAATGTAGCAGATACCATACAGTTTCAAATGTACTCCCTAAATCATTCTTCCTCCAATAAGGTAGATGCACTTAAAAAATTCACCACTGTAAAAAACAATATTTCGCTGTATAAATCCACATTCGATTTCTTCCATATATATGTTTTTCTGCGGCCGGATCAGCTTGGTTCAAAAGAAGGCCTGTACTTCTTTTCCACAGACGAGCTTTCTGCATATGGTCTTGATAAAAATACTGTTTCCGGTTCAGGCTTCTCCTCTGTCTGGATACCGGTTTCCAATATGCCGCTGCCTAAAATACTGTCAACAAAAAAAACATCCGCCGATGTGATTCTCTGCGTCCGGGCACTGAAAAATCAGGCCACCGGTATTCTGGAATACGCCTACGGCATTGCACTGGATACCTCAGAGCTTACCACTTATCTGCAGCCTGCAGCTATGGATTCCCGCATATACAGCTACATTCTCACAGATCACGGAGAGATTGCAGCGAAAAATACATCCTCACTGAATTTATCCGGAATTTCCAAAGCACAGTTTCAGAAATTTAAAGAAAATGCAGATTCTTCTTTTCACAGCGGCGACAAATATTATAACTGCTGTACCTTAAGCAATGGCTGGCTCCATGTTACCGAAATCCCTGAAAGCTACATTAGGGGCAACACACACATTCTGATCCGTGCCTTACTGATCACTGTCCTTATTTTTCTGCCCCTTACTGTTATCATCGTTATCCTGTTTTCCGAAAATCTAACCCGGAAGATCACTGCACTTTCCTATGCAATGGAAGCCTTTCAGCTGGGACATGATCCGGAACATCTGTCTATCGTTACTGTTCCCCACCCGGATGATCCTTCCAGGTATGATGAGATTGACAGACTGGGCATCACCTTTGAAGATATGCAGCACACAATAGCCGGAAACCTGAAATCCATTGTAAATCTTTCCGTAAACGAAGAACGTCTGAAATACCAGCTGCTCCAGTCACAGATCAATCCGCATTTTCTTTACAATATCCTGGGATCGATCCGTACCTGCCAGTCCCTTGGAAAGCTTGACATTGCTGATCAGATGATCGCAGATTTGACTGCCTTTTACCGTCTTACCCTGCGTAAATCAAAGGAACTTATTCCTATTAAAGATGAATTGGAAATTGCCCGGCTTTATCTGGAAATGGAAAAGCTCTGTCATAAAGATAATCTGGACTGGGAAATCGAAGCAGAAGATGGAATCGAAAATTTCCTGATCTGCAAGTTTACACTTCAGCCATTTCTCGAAAATTCCATTCTGCACGGGATTTCTTCGGGCACACCAGCTGTTTTCATTTCGATCCATGTTCTTTATGGCGATGATACGGTTGTGATCTCCATTGAGGACAACGGTGCCGGCATGGACTCCGAAACCCTTGCACAGCTGCGCCATGCTATTGAGCATAATGTTATTGATTATGAGAAGCATTTTGGAATTTCCAACGTAAGTTCCCGTATTTCCAACCCATTATACGGAAACGGTTCCGTAAGGATCCGCAGCAACCCCGGAAACGGCACATACGTCACCATTGAATTCGAACAGATGGAGGAAGATATCGATGAAAAAAATAATGATCGTAGATGATAATTACTTATCTGCAGAAGGTATCGAAAAAAACATAGACTGGGAAACACTGAATGCAGAGATCATCCATGTCTGCTACAATGGAACCTCTGCTATCGAAGCCATGAAAAAAGAACCGGCAGATCTGATCATTTCTGACATTGAAATGCCTGATCTTGACGGCATTTCCATGAGCCGTCAAGCTCTTGAGATCAATCCTATGGTGAAGATCATCCTGATCAGTGCCTATGATAAATTTGAATATGCAAGACGTGCTCTGCTCCTCGGTGCTCTGGATTATATCGAAAAGCCTCTGGATTATGCCTATCTTATCCAGAAGGTAAAAAACGCTTTTGCACTGATGGAAAAGGAACAGAAAAATCTCCAGCTTCTGAAACAAAGCAGGCCTCTTCTTACGGAAAAATTTTTCCGCGAGATCACACACCTTCCGTCTTCTGAAGCAGCCTACCGACTGAAGCCTTATCTTAAGTATCTGAATCTGGAGCTGAATTATGATTTTTATGCAATTGTTATTCTGGAGCTTGAAAATGCTCCGGATCTAAAATCCGTTTACGGGATTGAAAAGTTTCAGATGGAGCTTCTCAACCTTCAGGATCTGATAACAGAGGAAACCGCTTCTCTTGATTTTGTGTATCTTCTCCCGGATATGGATGGCTATCTGTGCATTCTGGGACACAGCGGCTGTCAGTCCAACAGCTTTCGCCAGCTTACCAGCGGACTTATTTCCTCAATCGCAGATGCCTGCCAGCCACTGGGACTTTCTCTCAACGCAGGCATTGGAACAATTGTCCAGGATTTCTGGAACCTGAACCATTCTTATAAAAGCGCCGTACATGCGCTGGAATACAGATTCTTTTTCCCTCATCAGAATATCTTTGACGGAAGAGACGCTCTGGGTTCCGATCTGTCTGTTGCAGATTTTTCAGATACAAAGGAGGATGAACTGATCCGGCTTCTCTGCAAAAAGGATACCGCTGCCATAGATCTCTGGTTTCAGAATTTTTCCGACTGGCTCACTCAGAAATTTCGCACAAAGAATTTCGCTTTCATACAGATTTATTCTCTTCTTGGCCGGATCCTGAAATTTTTCTATGAATTAAATCTGGATACGCATGACCTTGAAGCTAAAATTTTGTATGTTTACAACCACATAAATGAGTTTCATAATACGGAAGAGCTATGTCAATGGCTGAAGGATCTGTGCCATCTTTTATGCCGGAAGCTTGATTCCTCCATGAATGATTATCACCAGAAGCTCTGTGAACTGGTGATTTCCTATATCAACGAACACTACACTGACAATACGCTCTGCCTCAATGACATTGCTGCCTCTGCCAATGTAAGCCCTGCTTATTTAAGTGCTCTTTTCAAAAAAAATCAGGGGATCAGTCTCAGTGACTTTATCACATCTCAGCGAATTTCCGCAGCCGCCCGTTACCTGACTACGACTACTATGAGTCTGAAGGAGATCAGCCTGAAATGTGGTTATGCCAATCAATATTATTTCAGCACCAGCTTCAAAAAGAAAATGGGGATCACACCTTCCGCCTATCGGGAACAGAATACATAACTTCTTCTCTTCTTTATAACAAAGTTACTGGCACAAATGCCAGTGCCCTTCTCCGGAATTTTACTTATAATCAATCAATAAAGAGACCCCTCATATTTTTTCGAAGGAGGGATCGCTATGAAAAAATGGAAAAAAATCCTGATATCTCTGATAACAGTCTTTGTACTGGCCATGCTTCCGGCAGAATCGGCAATTCTGCCTGGCACAGTCTGTGTTACAGAGGCCGCTCCCAGGATCAGTTCTTCCAGGCTAAGGCAGATCCTGACACAAAAAGATGCTTCCGAGCTTGCCAACGACACTCTGGATATGGCTGTTCCATATTGGGCTGATCTTCTCAAGGGCTCCGGCATCACCCTGCGCTCCCTAGGCTTTTCAACTACAAAATAAGCTTTTCCTAAAAACAGATCGAGCATACCCGGCAACACCCCTGGCTATTACAGCCAGGGGTGTTGTACTGTCAGCTGCTTTGCAGCCTATTCCGTTAATTCTTCCAGATTCTTTTTTAATTCGAGCATCTTGTCTCTCAACTCAGCAGCCTGCTCGAAATTCAGGTCTGCTGCCGCAGCACGCATCTGCTTCTCTACCTGAGCGATCACCTTCGTCAGTTCTTTTCGGTTCATGGATTCCGGATCCTTTTTAAGCTTCACTTCTGTCTCTGCCACCTTCTTCGAAACAGCGATCAGATCACGGACCGCCTTCTTGATCGTGGTCGGAGTGATGCCATGCTCCCTGTTGTAAGCCTCCTGTATCGCTCTCCTTCTTTCTGTCTCCGAGATTGCTTTTTCCATGGATTCTGTCATGTTATCCGCATACATGATCACATGGCCTTCGCTGTTCCGGGCAGCACGGCCGATAGTCTGTACCAGGGATGTTTCCGAACGAAGGAAGCCTTCCTTATCTGCATCCAAGATCGCTACCAGTGTAATCTCCGGAATATCCAGCCCTTCTCGCAGAAGGTTAATTCCAACCAGCACATCAAACACATCCAGTCGCATATCGCGGATGATCTCTGCACGCTCCAGAGTGTCAATATCTGAATGGAGGTATCGGACACGGATTCCCAGATCCTTCATATAATCGGTAAGGTCCTCTGCCATACGTTTGGTCAGGGTCGTGATCAGGACTTTGTTTTTCTTTTCTATTTCCTTATTTACTTCTGCTACAAGATCATCGATCTGTCCTTCGATCGGACGCACCTCCACCTTCGGATCAAGAAGCCCTGTAGGACGGATGATCTGCTCTGCGCGGAGAAGCTCATGGTCATATTCATATTCTCCCGGTGTCGCAGATACAAACATTACCTGGTCAAGCTTGTTCTCGAATTCATCAAAGCTCAATGGACGGTTATCCTTAGCAGACGGAAGTCGGAAGCCGTAATCCACCAGTGTCTGTTTACGGCTCTGATCACCGGCATACATACCGCCAACCTGGGGAACTGTCTTATGGGACTCATCTATAATAAGTAAAAAATCATCTCCGAAGTAATCCATCAGGGTATATGGCGGCTGTCCCGGTGCCAGCCCGGTCAGATGTCTGGAATAATTCTCGATTCCGGAACAGAATCCTGTTTCCTTCATCATTTCCACATCAAAGTTGGTTCTCTCGGCAATTCGCTGGGCCTCGATCAGCTTGTCCTCACTTTTGAAATATTCCACCTGATGTTTCATCTCTTCCAGGATGGCATCTGCCGCACGGCGGATCTGCTCCTGAGGCACAACATAATGGGACGCCGGAAAAATCGCCGCATGGCTTTCCACACTTTTGATCTCACCGGTAAGCACATCGATATCTGTGATCCGCTCGATCTCATCGCCAAAAAATTCCACACGCACTGCCCGGTCTGTAGAGTTAGCTGGAAAGATTTCCAGCACATCGCCACGCACCCGAAAAGTTCCTCTATGAAAATCCATCTCATTTCTTGTGTACTGGATATCGATCAGCTGTTTGATAACCTCATCACGGTCCTTCTCCATTCCAGGGCGAAGAGAGATCATCATATCAAAAAACTCCTGAGGTGCACCCAGGCCGTAAATACAGGATACCGACGAAACCACGATCACGTCTTTCCGCTCACATAAGGCCGCTGTGGCGGAAAGACGGAGCTTGTCGATCTCGTCGTTGGTGGATGCATCTTTGGCAATGTAGGTATCTGTTGAGGGGACGTAAGCCTCCGGCTGGTAGTAATCGTAGTAAGAGACAAAGTATTCCACTGCATTCTCAGGGAAGAATTCCTTCATCTCGCCATAAAGCTGTGCCGCCAGTGTTTTATTGTGTGCAAGTACCAGAGTTGGTTTATTTAACTGGGCAATGACATTCGCCATTGTGAAAGTCTTACCTGAGCCAGTAACACCAAGCAAAGTCTCGAACTGGTTGCCTTCTTTAAATCCCTCGACCAATTTCTCAATTGCCTGAGGCTGGTCTCCTGTGGGTTTGTATGGGGCTTTTAATTTAAAAGCATGTCCGCCCTGTGGGCTGCTTTTATGAGCAAGTAGCTGACTATTGTCAGCGGATTGCGAATGTCCTTTTTCTGCATTCATGGTAAATCCCTCCATTTGCGACTTTTACTATGATCATTATCAGCCAAAAATTCGTATCCAGATTCGTGACGAAAAGCTCATTTTTATAGTGAATAGATGTGTTTCCCACCTCGTTACGAATAAAAGTCACAAAACTGATTTTTGCGGATAAAACAGCACTCGGAAATACCTGATGATACCAGGCTCCGGTTCTGTCATATTTTTACTGTTTGTTCTTGTAACAGTCCCTATTATATCAAATAAATTTTTGAAAGTATATAGATTAACGCAAGAAAAAAGTACAAATGTTCGATTCTTATTTGTACTTTTTTCTATCACTACTATTCTATTTTTTATCATGCTGCGTTGAAATATTCCTCCAGGATTAAGTCTATTTCAATCACTTTCGATACTTCACTCAATATGATAAGTTTGCGTAAACGCAAAGAAACAGCGACTTTGAAAAGTTATCCCGCTTTTGCTTACCATATTATTTTCTTAAATTAACATTCATGTAACGCCCAATATTACGCAAATTCATCGAGTCCTCTACAAACTGAAGTTCATCCCAATATGCAGACCTTTGATTATACACGCTTATAAATTATTGGTTCATCATATCCAAAAGTTCTCTTCCCATTAACTTCCATGCTTTCCGATACTTCCAGAAAATTGTTGGAAAACTTTTCCCAAAGTTTGAATGTCATTACCGGAGAGAACTGGCTTGTGCTGCCTCCCTCCCAAATTCCGTCCTTTTCATGATAAAGTGCCGGATTAAATTTTTCAGATTTTTCTAGTTTAGAGTAATCAACATTCTTCATAGAATCATATGAAAATGTATTTTTATCTTCTCCTTTTGGAATTTTATAAGAAGAAAGTAAAATTCCCTGTTCTATTTCCGTGATAAGGAAAAGATGTGGAGATGCATGACGTTTTCCATTAATTTCATAATAACTCTCTTCAACAACAAATTTTCCTTTGAAATCTTCAGGAAGGTTATTTATTTTGTCATTACAGATTGTATTTACATGTTCCGCATATGGATATGTTTTCCCTTCTGCCTGCATCTTATTAAATTGATCCTTATTATCAAAATGTCCTGTCATCATTCCTACAAAATTATCAAGTTTCATCATATACTTTACCTCCTGGTATTTGCCTAATCACACTATTCCTCTTTTGCTTTTGCCATACTGGCGATATCTCCCACTCCATTCAATACCATTGTCGGAAGATAAGCATAAGTTTTGAGTGTATCCTTCGTTGAACATCCAGAGAGAACCAATACAGTAGACATACCACTTTCCATTCCTGAAATCACATCTGTATCCATACGATCCCCAACCATTACAGCTTCTGCTGAATGACATCCAAGCATATTCAATCCTGTTCTCATCATCAGTGGATTCGGTTTCCCACAGAAATATGCCTGTATACCTGTTGCCATTTCAATTGGGGCAATCAATGCACGACAGGCAGGAGCGATTCCGTTCTCGATTGGTCCGGAAACATTCGAGTTTGCTCCAGTCAACTTAGCTCCCTTCAGAACTAAATTCGTTGCTTTCGTTAAGGTATCCAATGAATAGGATCATCCCTCTCCCACAACAACATAATCCGGATTTACATCATTCATTGTAATGCCAACATCATAAAGTGCATTTAAGAGATCTGCTTCTCCTATCACAAATGCCGAACAGCCTGCCGCCTGTTCTTTTAAAAATGTGGCTGTTGCCAATGCACTGGTATAAAAATGTTCTTCTGGCACATCAAGTCCCATCCTAGCCAGTTTCTGATTTAATTCTCGTGTGTATATCCACTATTATTTGTCAAAAACAAATATTCTTTCTTTTCATCATGCAACCACTGGATGAATTCTGGAACACCTGGCAATATCTGATTGCCATGATAGATCACACCATCCATATCACAGATGAATCCTTTTTTTTCATTAAAATCGATTATGGATTTTATCATGTTCATATGCGCCCTGCCTTTCTTGTTTCTTTAGAATACACCTTACTCTTTTCATAATAAAATAAAGCGCTATTTTCTACAAATATTTTTATATTATATCATCCACACATAAAATCAAATACATAGTACTGTGAAATCAAAGTAAATATTTCTATCAACAGAACCTTTTATGACAACATCTCTTTCACACAAATACTCCGATAATCACTCGGTGATATTTTATATCTTTCTTTAAATACTCGGTTAAATGTTCTCTGACTTTCAAATCCACTATCCAGACAAATGTTTGTAATAGAATCACTCGTATTTTCCAAACGATGGCATGCATAGTTCAGCCTTGCATCGTTAAGATATTGATTAAAGTTTCTATGGAATGTTTTGGAAAAGAGTCTGGATAAAACATATTTGCTCACCCCCAGATCTTTTGCCATCTCTTCCAGCGAAAATTTCTTCTTAAAATTTGCTGATATATAGGAAACTGTCTGGTAAATAAGATCGTTGCTCCCCACACTGCTCTTTTCTACCAAATTTAATTTTCCTATGCAGCGTGCCAACACAATTTGAAGATATGCCTGTGCAACAGTAATATCCGACTGTTCTGTCTCTAAAATTGCATTTATAACCCTATATACCTCCGGTTCAACCTTTTCCGCTTTGATGATTGGGTATTCAGGAGCCATGGATTGCATGATATCTGCAAATTTGGCTATCGTAAATGGCGATGCAATCAGATAAGTCGCTTTATTTACACCGGGTGTCAGTACCTGATAGTGATGAATAACATCTGGAAATACAAAGCCTATATCTCCTTTTTCCATATGGTATAGTTCCTGTCCGACACCAAGTTCTAATGATCCACTTGTTACACAAACGATCTCCAGTGCATTATGAAGATGTGGTTCAATATGTTTTGACTTCCTATTTATTGCTATAATCTCCTCTTTTGTGTCAACATATTTTAACTGCATGAAATACTCCCCTTTGCAACATTTGTCTATATCTTCTTTCGATTTGGCAAGCAATCCTTTTACACCTATCTTATAATCAACTTGTAAATAAGGAAAGGAGGAATTGCAAATGAGCAACCTAAAAAAATATCTGAATGACCTTTTAGTATTCTACACTGAATATTTTGAGCATCCTTACCATGTATAAATACTAAAAGGACTATTTTGTGAAAACTGAATATTTTCTTAAGGCCATTTCACAAAAATGAAGTGGTCCTTTTTTATTTTCAAAATACAGTTCTATCACTTTATATATAGAAAAAAGCACTGTCTCATCGAGCAACGACCAGACAACGCTTTCTCCTGTCAATTCTAATTTATGTCTAATGCATCTGTTACTTCATCTGCAGCAATTCCTTTTTCTGCTTTCAGTTTTTTATTTGCATCTTCTACATTCATTCTTGAAAGTACAAACATAATCAATACATCAAAGATTAACGGAAGCCAAAGATACATAAACTGCATCATATCAAGTGCAGACTGCGGCTGAGTTGCATTTGTTCCGATATATCCACTGAACTCAAGCATCCATCCAACAACAGCGGTTCCAATACCTCCACCGATTTTTACACCAAGAGAAGTACAAGAGTACATCGTTCCGTCAATTCTCTTTCCCTGCGTAAGATAAGTGTATTCAGAGCAGGATGCGATAACTGCATTCATATCTCCTTGCCATGGTCCCTGACCTAAGGCTGCAAGAGCTGTAAATGCCATCATCAGCGGAACACTGCCCATATATCCGGCAACAACAACAAGTGCTCTACCGATGACTGCTAAGACGTAACCTCTTAAGTTCAGTTTATACATACCTTTCCACTTACCAACTAATGTCGGTGTGAAAATCAGGGCAATGATCAGTGGAATATTTACTGCCCATGCAAATTGTCCAAACAAATTCTTATTTTTCAGTACCCATGTCATGTAATAAATGCCAGCTCCAATCATGGCACCATATAACTGCTGTAAAATATATGTTCCACAAATCATCATGTAATATTTGTTTTTGACAAGAAGCTTGAATGCCTGTACCATTCCGTACTTTTCATTATCATTCTTTACTTCTCCTTCATTAAGTTCTTCCTCCGGAAGTTCCTTAACAGAAAGTGCTGAAATCGTATTTACGACAAGACCAATGATTGCATAGATAATAGCAACCGTTCTCCATGCCGCAGCGTCTCCACCACATTTATCTACAAATCCAACTGTAATCGCCTGAATCAGAAGACTTGTTGAAAATGCAAAAATAAAACGGTAAGATCCCATCTGTACACGCTCTTTGCTGTTCTTTGTAATCAGTGACGTAAGTGCTGAATAAGCAATATTGTTTGCTGTATAAAACACACCATTTAACAGTGTATAAGAGATAAAGAACCATGCATATTTAGCCGTTGTTCCCAAGCTGACTGGTATTGCAAAACAGCAGACCAGCGTAATGGCACAACCAATATATCCGTATAGCATCCAGGGTTTCGCTTTTCCCATTTTACTGTGTGTTTTGTCAATCATTGATCCAAAAAATATATCCGTAAAACCATCAAATAGTTTTGATACGGCAATCAGGGTACCTACGACACCTGCAGCAAGTCCTACTGAGTCCGTCAGATAGACCATCATAAAAGATGTCAGGAACGCATAGACTACATTACCTGCAATATCGCCTGATCCATATCCAATTTTGTTATACCATTTCAAATACTTTTTTTCTTCCATCGAATTTCTTTGCTCCTCATCTTCATCGCACTTAGAATTTCAAGATGTCTAACAGAGTATGATGTCTAATTCTAGTTTTTTCTCTGTTTTTGTCTGATTGCTCTGTATATCCGGACTTTACATAACAATCAGACTCTCTTTCCTTGTTTACGGGTTACATGAAACTTTATTATCCCTTTACATACGGTATCAGTGTAAACTGAAACCGGAATAATACATCATCAAATCGGTACTGATCCAATACAACTGGACCACAACTATTAGAACCAATGCCATTTAATGCGTAGTCAACGCAAAATACTACACTATCTGATTCTGTCAGTTCATAATTATGCGTTTTCTTCTCAAGTTCTTCCTGCGTATAATAAGAAGCATTGAATGAAAATGCCTTTTCTGCGGATGCCACAATTCCATATCGGCTGTTGTTAAGCTCCACATATTCACAATCATAATGGCTTCCATTTTCCTGTGGACGGATATAGTCCTCATGTAAATCCCCTACATCTGCCCGGTACAAACCGTGGCTCGCAGCCTGATGTTTGTCACAATAGCTTTCCTGTGGTCCCATTCCAAAGTATCGTGCAGCTGAAAGTTTTTTATCCAGGAACATCCTCACACCAAATCTCGGAAGATCCGGGAATTCATCGTCTTTTGTTACTGCAATATCTGCATCAATCTTTCCAGCAGCTTCTATTTTCCATGTAATCGTCACATCAAGAATCTTCTGTACTGTCTCTGCCACAACGGAAGCATGGCTTGTAATCTTCACACCATGTTTTCCCTGCACAACCTCTGTCGTATAGGCTCTTGTGTAAGCCTTATCATAGTGGGCTTTCTTCCATTCAGACTTGATGTACATATCGTTATCTGTTGGAGCTCTCCAAATATTTAATTCCATCGGATGGTTCAAGTATTCCCGCCCTGCGAATTTCATCTCTGTAAAGAGTGCAGTACGTTTGTCTATGGTATAAGCAAATTCACGCCCCTTGATATGAATCTGTGTATCATTTTCATTTACCTGTAATTCAGAGTCCACTACTGTTTTTGATATCCATTTCTCTGCAAGTTTACATTTTGTATCCTCTTTACTTACCTCAATTTCATCAAATCCAAGAATATGGTCTTCATCCAACAGTGGCAATTCTTTTTTCAGATGGTAAATAAGTTTTAAATAACATTTCCCATTCTCTGGAACATTGATCTTCAGGTTTGTTTTTCCTTCCCCATGTGGTGCCACAGAAAACTCCGGAAGTATGCCTTTGCTGATCACAAGACCATCCTGTGTCAGCTCATAACTAATCTTCACATAATCTTTCAAGTCATCAAAATCCATGTAGTTATGAAGCACCAGTTCTCCGCTTTCTTTGTTATAGGAAATAACTCTTGCCGGGCGATAAACATTCTTGTATTCCAAAAGTCCTGTATGTACCGTTCTGTCCGGATATACTAATCCATCCATACAGAAGTTGCCATCATGAATTTCTTCGCCATGGTCGCCCCCATAAGCATATATAGTCTTTCCATTCTCAGCAGTTCCATGAGCAATCGCATGGTCACACCATTCCCAGACAAAGCCGCCGCACATTTTATCATTATCCTGAATCATCTGGAAGTAATCTTCAAAATCTCCAGGTCCGTTTCCCATGCTGTGACAGTACTCTACCAAAAGAAAGGGTTTGCTTCCATCTTTATCCAGATATTCCTGAATTTCGGAAAGCGCTGGGTACATCCGGCTGTACACATCCAGATTGCTGTAATCATATGTTTCATCATAATTACGGTATCTTGCACTCTCATATTGTGTGATACGGTCTGGATCAAAATTCTTTGTCCATTCCAGTGCTTTTTCAAAGTTGCAGCCATAAGCACTCTCATTTCCCATTGACCACATAACAATACAGAAACGGTTTTTGTCACGTTCTACCATGAGTTTTACGCGATCAACGATTGCCTCTTCCCATACCGGATCATCTGCAATCTTCTCATTCCATCGTTTGAACCGATTGTAATCAGTGTCTTCTTTTCTGTAGATCATAAATGGACCATGAGCTTCAATATCTGCTTCATCTATTACCATGAATCCATACTTGTCACACATTTCATAGAAAAATGGTGCGTTCGGATAGTGGCTGGAACGGATTGCGTTAAAATTATGCTGCTTCATTAACGTAAGATCGGTTGTAATCTGTTCCGGATTGATTGTAAATCCAGTAACCGGATCAGAATCATGTCGATTGACACCACGGAATTTAATCTTCTGTCCATTTAAATAAATAACCTGGTCTTTAATCTCTATCTTTCTTAATGCAATGTGATCTACAATTACTTCATTCTCTGTTTCAAGAATCAGTTTATATAGATATGGATTTTCTGTATTCCAAAGTTCCGGACTTGCGATTTCTAATACAGCTGTTCCTTCTTCAGCAATACTTCCTAGTGCTACAACTGCTCCGTTTCTATCTTCAATCGAAATTTTTACATTTAACGGAGAGTAGAATTTCATTTCAATTTCTACTTTCGCAAGCATATCCTCAATTCTTGTTTTAATATGATAATCACTGATTGCCTGTTTTGGGCGTTTCAAAATGTACACATCCCGGAAAATACCACTCATACGGAATTTGTCCTGATCTTCCAAATAGGAACCATCACACCACTTCATTACCAACACTGCCACCGTATTCGTTCCATCCTGAAGTACATCGGTAACATCAAACTCACTGGTCATATGCGAAACCTGGCTGTATCCTATGTAAGAGCCATTGATCCATACGTAAAAGCAACTGTCTACTCCTTCAAAGTTCAAAAAAGATTTTGGCGCTTTCTCATCTCTACTGTACTCAAAAGTATGTACATAGACTCCACACGGAATGTCCTGTGGCACATATGGTGGATCAAACGGAAATGGATACCGGATGTTTGTATACTGGTGTGTATCATATCCAGCCATCTGCCATACACTTGGAACCTGAATCTCATCAAAATTTTCTGTATCATAATTCTTCTCAAAGAAAGAATCCTGAATGTCATAGATGCTGTTAAAATACTGGAATTTCCAAGTTCCATTCAATAACTGCATACGATCTGACTCTTCTCTGTGTTCCACCAAGTTATCCATTCTTCTGGATACCGGAATATAATAGGCTCTGGCTGGCATTGTGTTTTCGTGCAGTACGCTTAGATTTTCATAATAACGTGGTACGATCATAAATAGCTCTCCTCCAATACATATACTTTTTTGTTCTTTGTTTTCCTAAAGCAAACCTTATACTTTACTTTTTGTTTACGTTCCTTAGTTATGCTATATATAGCTTATCCTAATTCGCAAAATATGTCTATGAATTGGATTAGACAAAATATGCACTAAATGATACAATGATAAAAAGTACGAAAAGAGGTGCTGTCCTATGTATTTGAACACCGGTTATTTGAACCACTCACATATGGATTTCAAAGACAAAAGTCGTCCGCTGATTGTAGGTAGCTGTGGTACTTACCGTCTTTCCAGACATCCCAAACTTCCGACCTACCGTCCAAAGGGTCGTCTGGATTATCAGATTATATATATCACTGCTGGTTGTGGGCATTTTCATTTTGATAATGTAAATAATGAAACGATTGTTCCAGCCGGCAACATTGTACTGTACAGACCGAAAGAACTCCAAAAATATGAATATTACGGAGAAGATAAGACAGAAGTATACTGGATTCACTTCACAGGAAGCAATGTGAAAAATATCTTACGTCAATATGGGTTTCCGGATAAAGAACGTGTCTTTCAAGTGGGTACATCTAATGAATATGAACAAATTTTCAAACGTATCATTATCGAGCTGCAACGCTGTCAAGACAATTATGAGGAAATGCTTGTCCTTTTGCTACGTCATCTTCTGATCAGTTTCCACCGGGAACTGACAAGAGAGCACATATTAAAAAATGAATACCTTGATCATGAGATGGATAATGCTGTTACCTTTTTCAGTGAAAACTACAATCAAAATATCAATATTGATGATTATGCTGCCTCACGAGGCATGAGTGTCAGCTGGTTTATCCGAAATTTCAAAAAATATACCGGTTCTACACCAATGCAATTCATTGTGGGAATCCGCATCAACAATGCTCAGATGTTACTTGAAACAACAACTTATTCCATCCATGAGATTTCTAAGATTGTCGGATATGATAACCAGCTTTATTTCAGTCGGCTTTTTCACAAGTTGAAAGGATATTCGCCGAGAGAATACCGAAAAATAAGAAATAGGTTATGAAATCTATAATGTCATAAAAAGTGAACTACTCGGCAACTTAGTTACCAGAGCATCTGAAATCTGGCGGGATACCGCCTTTTTTCAGGGTGCGTCCATGACACCAATACTGCTTGCCTTTCGGCTATACAGCTACTTTTATTACTTCTGGATTTTTTAGTCCGGTTACGGACAGTTCCTTCTGCTTTCCGGATACGGAAAGATATTTCCGCAGGATATTAAATGCGCCTACTGCATCTGCATTGTAGCTTACTCTGTCAGTTATATACATACCCCGTTCTTTTCGGTTTGTTGCTTCTGCATATCTTTTTGATACTTCCGGTGATAACGGACTGCACTGGCTGGTATAGCTTTCCTCCTGTTTTATCAATTGGATCCCATACAGTTTCAGCTTATATCCCAGCATGATATAAAGCCTGTTATATGGCAGTCCGTGAAACTTCTGGTTGACTTTATGCCCCATATCTTTCTCTTTACGGATATTTCGGATATCTCCCACAACCACACAGCGGATATCTTCTTTTCTGCAGTATTCTGCAATCCATCTGGTCACTTTATGAAGATAATCCTTCACTGTATTCTGCTTTTTTCTGTAAAGTCTCTGGATATGTTTCGATGATCCTGGATATCTTATCCCTCTTTCCGATTGCTGCGCATACCAAACAGACTGCACTCTGGCGATCTCTTTATGAAAGTATCTTTCCAATGAAAGATATTTCCTTCCAAGGATAAAAGTCCGGCCATTTCCGGAATCATAACAGGTCATCAGATTATGAAGTCCAGGATCAATAGATAAATAATGTCCATTCTGGGAAAGCTGCTCTGGTCCTTCAATCTCATAGATAACGATAAGGTCACATTTTCCGTTTTCCGGCGGATAGATCCGCAATTGTTTTATATGATCCATGTCCCTGAAAATCTTATTTTCAAGATATAGAAATCTTTCATGGATCCCATAGGTTTCTTCCATATAGATTTTCAGATCCTTTGGCAGAGACAGCCGCAGCTGGTCTGAACCTTTCTCATGCCGGATCCCCATCTGCATGTATGTGACCGGGATATTGTCCTGTTTAAAACGGGGCGGATTTGGATCTTTGATCCCTCCGGTCTTTTTCAGGACATAGAAAGATCTCCATGCTTTGTCCAGCTGCTTGCAGGTCTCCTGTGCTGTCTGTGACGGAAGCTGTCTGTACCACAGATCTCCTTTATGCGCTTTTTTCTGATAATACCAGTCAGGATACTTTTCCAGTCCCAGCTCTTTATAATGATGACGTTCGTAGTTGCAGACATTCCAGAGTTTGGAAGCTGCATAACACATATGCCCTATGATATTGGAATATTCCGGCCGGATCTTTACAGATGTTCTGTGTGACAGCAGCATTCCTCTTCCCCCTTTGGACAGCTATGCAGATAGAAATCTACACTCCACCTTGGTTTAATACGACTTGCTCTGATGCTCAATATAACGGCGGATATTTTCCTCCGATACAGATCCGATCGTTTCCACATAATAGGAATGGTTCCACAGCTCTCCCTTCCATAGCTGGTCTCTTATTTCCGGAAAACGTTCGAACAGTTTTCTGCCGGTGATCCCCTTCAGATACTTGACAATCGCTGTTATGGACAGTTTTGGTGGAGCTGATACAAAACAGTGGACATGATCACCTTCACCACATTCAAATAAATGAACAGTAAAACCTTTATCCTCAGCGATCTGCTGCACCAGTTCCTTTAGGTATTCCTCAATTTCTGGGTTTAATATCTTCCGCCGGTATTTCACCGACCACACCATATGGTAATTAATATTACACACACAAGTCCTGTAATGTATTAGATTTTCTTTCATACATATAGTATAACATAACAAGTAGAAATGCGCAATAAAAAACGAACATATTTTCGATTGATTATATGCCGGTTACGGCATTAATACCAAGGGATTGGGAGATTATTATATTATTTCAATGTGCAGATATGCACAATCCTGCGCTTTCATCTCGGTAATTGAATTGCCAAGGATTCCCGCTTATTGTCCTAAATATCAAAAAAGGATGCCAACGAATCAAAGCAGATTACGTAACATCCTCTTCTTTTTATTAGTGCTATTTTATAAATTCAACCGAATAGTAATACATGTACTCATTATCTGTATCTATATGCTCCCCTGCAATATCCTGTATTGGCAACGAGCTTAACCCTTTTTCTCCATAAATCAGTGCTGCTAATCCTTGCTCTGTTCCATACTCTATCTTGCATTTGTTTTCAATAGTCGTTGCTGATCTTCCATAATATTCCCTGTTTTTAACTCCCTCCAAAATTGGTATTTCTGTCATATATTTTGAATATTTATCTGCTGCGATGAGCTTTGCAGTAAAATTATCAAAATCCGGTGTAATGACAATCAATCCATTTGTGGAAGATTTCACATCTTCATAGGAAAGTTCCAAAACTTTTTTATGTGAAACTCGTTGTCCAAGCTGATATTCTGACAAGTAAATAGATAACGTTTTAAATGTATCCCTTGAATTGTATCGAAACATCATTGTTCCATCAATTCCTGATAACAATTCAGCAGTTTTCATTTCTATACTATCTGAGTCTACTGCTTCAATATAGTTTTGTGGTTGTCGCAATTTATTACATACGATGGATCCAAAAGTAACCATAGATATTCCCACTACAATAAGAAGCACTATAATGATTGACCAGTTTTTCGATAGCCTGAGGCTGGTCTCCTGTGGGTTGGTATTCGGAGTGTAATTTGAAATGATCCATACGGTTCTCCTTGTTGTTCTGAAATTTGTGGATATGTAAATACTGCCTGTTACTATATGTAAAGAGAGTGCTTTTATCTTTATTATTGTTGCTTTTACAGTATGTCATTCAGCGTAAAAAAGTATAGGGCAACCGAATATTTGTTCTATACTTTTTACTGCACCACACAAAAAGGCAGAGCCTGCTCCACTCAGACTCTGCCTCTCACTTTTTTCTTTTTATACTGCCGTCATTCTTCTACTTTTCTCTCATAAACGATCTCACCGCCAAGAACTGTCATATCCACTTTCGTGGTCTTGATCTCATCCGGATCAATCTTATAAATATCTTTCTCCAGAACTACGAAGTCTGCATTTTTTTCCACTTCGATGGTTCCGTTCTCGTCTTCTGTATAGGAAGCGTAAGCTGCGTTTTTTGTAAAAAGCTTCACCGCCTCATCTACAGACATTTTTTCGGAGGGGATCCAGCCTTCCTGTGGCTGACCGCTGATATTTTTGCGGGTGACTGCAAAATAAATATTCTCCATGGCATCAAAGCTTACCACAGGAGCATCCGAACCGCCGGACGTATGGATTCCCATATCCAGCATGCTCTTCCATGCATACACCTTATCCATACGGTGTGCGCCGATGGCAGGTTCCACTGTGTTCATATCCAGATCGATAAATACCGGCTGGATATATGCCAGAAGATCCTGGTCTTTCATCCCCTGCAAAATACGCGGATTGGTGATCTGGCAATGTACGATACCATGTCTGCCCTTTTTATTATCCTTCCGGTAAAGAGATTTCGCAGCTGCCTCAATGACCATATCCATGGCACGATCGCCGATACAGTGTACCGCTGCCTGCATCTGATGCTGGTCAAAAAAAGCAAACAGATCGTCAAGCTCATCCTGACTGAATGTGATGATCCCGGTATTTCCCGGCGAATCCTCGTAAGGCTCATTCATGGCCGCAGTTCTTGCACCAAGGGAACCATCCTGGATCAGCTTCATTGGTCCGACAGTAAAGTGATCCCCCCTCTGTCCGGTACGATATCCTTCCTCAATAAAAGCCTTCGCATCCTCCGCCCGCTCAAAAAGGCACTGCTCATAATGGCGGATACTCAGCTCCCCTCTGGCATCCAGTGCCTTGTAGGAGGCCATGATCCGACGCCAGTTTTTCCCCGGAAGTGAGGCAAGATCATCGGACTGTACACCTGTAAATCCACATTCATTCAGCTTCTTCGCACTGTATTTGATGTAGCCTTCCACTTCTTCCTGGGATGGTGCTTCCAATACGGAAGAATAAAACTGTACTGCATTTTCCTTCAGAAGTCCGGTATCCAGGTCAACCTCCTTCGCAATCTCCGGGAACTCCGGGATTTTTTTCAGAAGCTCCAGACCGCAGCTGTTGCACACAGCCACATGCCCGCAGACACGCACCATAATGATGGGGATTTCCGTTGAGAGCGCATCCAGCTCATCCTTGTGCGGATAGCGTGGCTTATCAAAATGCTCCTCATTCCAGCCTCTGCAGTAAAGCCAGGTCAGCTTCTGACCTTTGCTCTCCTCCAGTCTTTTTTTTGCTGCGGCAAGCATTTCCTCAACACTTGTACAGTCAAACAGTTTTACAGATCTTTCCACAAATGCATAATGCAGCATATGCATATGTGTATCCACAAAACCGGGCAGCATCAGCCTTCCCTTAAGGTCGATCCGTTTTTTGCAGGAAAAAGCTTCCGCTTCTTTATCAGTTCCCACAAAAACGATCCGACCATTTTCGATTCCCACAGCCTCTGCCACTTTTTCACTGTCATCCAGTGTTCTTATACATCCGTTAAAAAAAATTGTATCCACTGTTTATTTTTCCTCTTTTTCTTTTTTATCCTCGTAGAAAAGTGCCATATCCTTGTCTACCTTTCCGATTCCCATGTAACGCGCCTTGTAATCCTTCAGCAGTTTAAAGAAAGTACCACTTAAGATAAATAATGTGGCAACATTTACAAATGTAGGGAATACGGTTGTAAAGTCTGCAATTACCCACAGCTGCGCCGGTGTTCCGTTTCCGTAAAGAGTAAGCACTGTGACCAGAAGACCCCATAATGGTGTTCCAAGGATAAAAACCTTCTCTGCAATCTTCAGAACCTTCTGATTATTTTTCAGCCAGTGCTTCAGGATCACGCTGTAGTAGGTGAACCATCCGGTTGATGTTGTCAGTCCGAAAAGGAAGATACTGATCGCGATCAGTGCTCTCGCAACAGAGCCCATTCCGGACTCAAATGCTGTCAGTGTCAGCTCTGATCCCTGAAGTCCTGAATTCCAGTAGCCAGTGGTAATAACAACAAGACCTGTCATGGAGCACACTACGATAGTATCTGCAAATACCTCAAATGCTCCCATCAGTCCCTGTTTTACAGGATGATCTGTCTTTGCGGAAGCATGAATCATAGGAGAGGTTCCCCAGCCTGCCTCGTTGCTGTATACGGAACGGGCAAATCCAAGACGCATTGCTGTTGCAACACCGGCTCCCATAAATCCGCCGACTGCCGCCTGTGTTGTAAATGCGCCCTTGAAGATCATTCCAAAGGTTTCCGGCAGTTTGTCAAAATTCACTACCAGTATTGCGAGAGAGCCTACAATGTAAAGCATGCACATGATCGGTGTCATATAGGAAGAGATCACGCCGACTTTCTTTACACCGCCGATGATGATCAGATAAATCGCTGCCACATACAAAAGTGACGGTACGATGTACGGCAGGTGGAAGGTACTTCCGACAGCCTCTGATACTGTATAATTCTGCAAAGTAATGAACCATGTCATGAAAATACAGCCGCCGAACAGTACTGCAAAAAGTTTCCAGAAGGGAAGCTTTTTCTCTCCGCCAAGACCCTTCTGCATGTAGTAGGTCGGGCCTCCCTGGTACTCACCGTTTGGCTGTTTCTCTCTGTAGTATACAGCAAGTGTTACCTCTGCCATCTTGATGACCATGGCAAGAAGCGCCGCGATCCAGAGCCAGAATAATGCCCCAGGTCCTCCTGTTGCAATGGCCGTTGCAACACCGGACATATTGGATACACCAACAGTACCTCCGATCGCAATGGAAATAGCCTGGAACGGTGTCAGGCTCTTTCCGTCATCTCCGCCTTCCTGGCGACGTTCTTTACTGAACATGTTTTTCACAATGTAACCAAAATGGCGAAACTGGAAGAAACCGGAACGTACTGTCAGATATACGCCTGTAGCGAGGATCGTAATCAGCAACGGCAGTCCCCAGAGCCAGTTAGTCAGATTTTCAAATAACGCAAACATCTTTTTCCTCTCCTGTTCTTTGTATTCTTTTGTTTTTGCAACCCCATTCAGAAAATCCGTGTTTAACGCATAAAAAATCCCCGGAACATGAAGTGATGGGTCATCGGTGTTCTCGACATACAGCCGTTTGCCGTATATCTTCGAGCCCCGTTTTTATCATCTTTATCCTTCATGCCCTGGGGATCTTATATTCAGTCCACTAAATCTTCCAAACTGTTGTAGTATAACATAATTTCTGAATTATTTCTACTTATTCCGCAGGAAAATATGCATTTTTATTCACTAATTTATTCATTAATTAAAGATACCTTTTTTCCTACCGGATCGACTCCGGATACTCCACACCTTCCGGCATGGGGTCCCACTCATTGAGTCCAAGGCTCTGTTTAAACTTCGCCTGTTCCAGAGTGAGCTTCGGGAGATCATCTTTCAGATAATCCATCAGCTCGCCGATGCCTTCCCTGGTTTTATTATTTACCATAAAAATGCGCTCACAGCCCATGTTCTCCATCCACTGTCTGACCATGGGGATATTGGCATGGGGGGAATCCACCTTGGTAATGATCCCAATCAGCGGGCGGAGGAGAAAATTCCTGCTGCCATCACTGAACAGATTAAATGGCTCGTTGCCCGCCTGTACAATGGCAATCACATCCGCCTCAAAAGAGAAACAGGCAAGTCCCACGCTGAAATGCTTGGACTCTGCATATTCTCCCGGTGAATCAATGGTATCTTCATTTGTATTGGTATACTGGGTTTTATGATAATGAAGCTCCTCCCCTTTCAACGCCTGTGTCAGGGATGTTTTGCCGGCTTCACTTCGACCCATCAGAAAAATTTTTTTCATTTTTTATCCCGTCCTGCTCTAGCTTCTGTGGATCTTACAGACATCGAATTTCAATGTCTCATGGAAAAACCGCACCACTTCCTCCACAGCTGTCATCACTTCCGTAAAACCGCCTGTCAGGATCAGTGTCCCACAGAAACGATCCATAAATCCCACTTCCACATGAGCAGCCTTCACTGCAACATCTGCAGCCACTACAATAGCCTCCCAGGGTGTAACCCTGACCATACCGATGGCATCTCCCGTATGGTCCTCTCCTTCGTGAACTCCGATATGTAACGCAAGATTCTCATATACCGACTTGTCACTTGGTGTAAAAACATGTGCAAAAGAAAGCTCTTTTCCAGGTACTCTCACCCGGGTCAGTCGCAGCCTTTTTCCCTTAAGGTTCTCATAATCATCATGGAACAGCCGCTCCAGCAGTTCTTCCTTCGTTATCCGTTCTTCCATGGTGCACTTCCTTATCTCTTGGTGATCTTGCAGACTACATATCCAAGAGTATCGCGGAAATAGTCCACGATCTCTTCCATTGCTGTCTGCACATCGGAAATCTCTCCTGTTATGATCAGTGTTCCTGTAAAACGGTCTGCAAAACCAAGATATACATTGCCGCTCTTCACTGCGATATCAGATGCGATCACAGCGGATTCGGAAGGGGTCATATTCATGATTCCGATCGCAGATGAGCCATAGTCCACCTGTGGATTCAGTCCAAGCTTCTGATATATGATCGGTGCCGGACCACCCATGATATGGGCAAATGTGATCTCCTTACCGGCTACGGTCTCCTGTACGATTCTGATCTGGTCTTTATGTTCATCTGCCATTGATGATTCCTCGCTTTCAAAAATTTTGTAACATAGCATTGTCAAGATCCATGCTATCGATTTCTCGATCGATCTAATATTCGATAAGCCGGATTTTGTTCATCCGGCTTACAATTTCCCTACGTTAAATTTTACTATCTGTACCTCTTAATGTCAATACAATTCTTCGAAAACAAGGCAAAAAACAACGTTTTCAAAAATAAAAATCCACAGAAAACAACACTCATTTTCACATCAGTCCGGAAAACCAGTCAAAATCTGCTTAGAACTCAAACGCCTTCTTAATGCTGTCATAATGCAGGAATTTTCCCTCAGCTGCAAACGCTTTGATCTGATCCAGCGTTGCAAACATATATCCGTCTGTCTCTTCTGTCTGAAGTTTCAGATCCTTGTCTTCCACATCCATGACAAACCGGTACACATCTACAAAGTAATTATCTCCTTCCCCAGGGTTCTCTCTTTTATAGGTAAAAAGATATCCGCCTTCTGCCTGGCTAGCATCCAGTCCTGTCTCCTCTTTTACTTCACGGAGTACCGCATCCCTGGATTCTTCACCTGCCTGGGCAGCGCCGCCGGAAACTTCCCACCAGCCTGGAGCCCAGGCTTTTGTCATCACGCGTTTGGTAATGAGAAAAGTTTTGTCCGGTCTTGCCACCACACCTAAGACTGTCAGATGATATTCTCCATCTTTCAGGCACCAGTCGTTGCGCTTCATGGTACGTCCTGTCGGTTTCTTATCTGCATCGTAAATATCCCAGAATTCCATTTTTCTATCTCCTGTCTTTTTTACATTTCACGGTAATATGGTCTTACATTTCCGTCTCCCCGTGTTCTGTATCTTTTTTATTTGTTATGATACCACGCTAAAGTCCTGTATGTAAACCCTGGAATCTGCTACCCTTTTCCAGTTATTTTTTTTCAGCTGCTATCTGCACATTCTGCTCCTTTTATCTCATAAGAAAATCTATAGATTATTTTTATTATATCACTTGTATTATGAATTAGTTTTATAGATATTTTTGTTATATAATTAACACAAACAAACGATTCTATTTAAAATAACCAGGGAGGTTTTTTTCAGATGAAGAATGATTATCCGCATATTTTTTCCCCATTAACCGTTAAAAATATGACTATCAAGAACCGTATTGTTATGATGCCGATGGGCACCAACTACGGTGAACAGAACGGCGAAATGAGTTTTCTTCATATCAATTATTATGAGCAGCGTGCAAAGGGTGGCACAGGCCTCATCATCGTAGAGAACGCAAGCATCGATTCCCCGCAGGGCTCCAACGGAACCACACAGCTGCGCATCGATCATGACAACTATCTGCCACGTCTTTTCAAATTCTGTGAGAATATCCACAGATATGGAACAAAGATCGCGATTCAGATCAACCATGCCGGAGCTTCCGCTGTTTCTTCCAGGATCAACATGCAGCCGGTTTCCGCATCTGACATTCCATCCAAAGAAGGCGGTGAGATCCCGCGTCCTCTTTCCAAAGATGAGATCCTTCACATCGTAAAAAAATATGGTGAGGCTGCAAAACGTGCACAGACAGCTGGCTTTGACGCGGTAGAGATCCATGCAGGCCACTCCTATCTGATCAGTCAGTTCCTCTCCCCGATCACAAACAAGCGTACCGATGAGTTCGGCGGATCTGTTGAGAACCGTACCCGTTTCTGCCGTATGGTCATCGATGAAGTAAGAAAACAGGTAGGACCTTTCTTCCCGATCATGCTCCGTCTCAGTGCGGATGAGCTGATGGAGGGTGGAAATACACTGGAGGATACCCTGGAATACCTGGATTATCTTCAGGAAGAGGTTGATATCTTCGATGTTTCCTGCGGACTTAACGGTTCCATCCAGTACCAGATCGATGCAAATTATCTCCCGGACGGATGGCGTTCCTACATGGCAAAGGCCGTAAGAGAAAAATTCAACAAGCCATGTATCTCCATGGGTAATGTCCGTGACCCGAAGGTTGCTGAGCGTATCCTGGCTGACGGTGACGCAGACCTGATCGGTATGGGCCGTGGTCTGATTGCAGACCCTGCATGGGTAAACAAGGTTGCCACAGGTCATGAGTGTGACCTCCGCAAATGTATCTCCTGTAACGTTGGCTGTGCCGGAAACCGTATCGGTGTAAACCGTCCGATCCGCTGTACTGTAAACCCATCTGTTCTTGAGGGCGATGTATATAAGAAAAAACATGTAAATAAAAACTGCAACGTAGTTGTTATCGGCGGAGGCACTGCCGGACTGGAAGCTGCCTGTACAGCCGCAGAGGTTGGCTGCAACACCTTCCTTCTGGAAAAAGGCAATGAACTTGGGGGACTTGCATCTCTGATCTCCAGAATCCCAGCTAAGAACCGTCTGGCTGATTTCCCGCATTATCTCATGCATCGCGCAGAACAGCTTGAGAACCTTTACATCTTCAAAAACACAGAAGGAACACCGGAGAACATCCGCAAATTCCATCCGAATATCATCGTAAGCTCCACCGGTTCCGCTCCGCTCCTTCCTCCGATCACAGGACTGAAGGATCGTATTGACAACGAGAACTATAATATTTATTCTATTCTTGGTATGATCAGCCACATTAATGATTTTCCGAAGGATCTGGAAGGCAAAAAAGTCGTTGTGGTAGGCGGCGGTGCTGTAGGTCTTGATGTTGTGGAATTCTTCGCAGACAGAAACGCAGATATCTCTATTGTTGAGATGATGGATCAGATCGGACGTGATCTTGACCCTGTAAGCAAAAACGACACAAAGACCATGATGAAAAAACATAATGTACATCAGCTTACAAAAACTGCTCTCCTTGAGGTTAAGGATTCTTCCTTCCTTGTCAAGGGTGACGGCGAGCCTTATGAGCTTCCATTTGAGTACGGTTTCGTATGTCTTGGAATGAGAGCTCAGGGACAGCTTTACCAGAGCCTCACAGAGGAATTTTCTTCTGAGGATGTTGAGATCATGAACATCGGCGACAGCCAGAGAGCAAGACGAATCATTGACGGTACCCAGGAAGGACGCAATATCCTTACCATTCTTGAGCAGAAGGGATACCTTTAATATTTTTCCGCTATACCCTTTCCGGGAACATTTCCATCCTTCTACCGGAAAGTGTATATAGATCTGTTACAGTTCACTCGGTGATCCGTAACATAGATTTTCCACGTCTTCCTCCCCCGCAGCCGTTCGGAGATGTCCACAGCTTCTTCAGATCTATGTGGCGGGAGGTTTAAAAAAGACAAATCTTCATCCAGATTTTACCAACGAGAGGAGTTATTACCATGTCAGAAAGAATCACAGGACATACCGAACTGATCGGTCTTATGGCATATCCGATCCGTCACTCCAGCTCACCGGCCATGCAGAATGAGGCTTTCGCAAAGCTTGGCTATGATTATGCATACCTTGCATTTGAGGTTGGCGCAGACGAGATCGAGGATGCTGTAAAAGCCATCCGTACTCTGAAAATGAGAGGTTCTAACGTTTCCATGCCGAACAAAACTCTAGTAGGCCAGTACCTTGACGAGCTTTCACCGGCAGCAGAAATGTGCGGCGCTGTAAACACCATCGTTAATGATCATGGTCATCTTACAGGCCATATCACAGACGGTATCGGATTTATGGCAGCACTGAAAGACAATAACATCGACGCCATCGGAAAGAAAATGACCATCGTAGGTGCAGGTGGTGCCGCAACTGCTATCGAGATCCAGGCAGCACTTGACGGTGTAGGCGAGATCGTGATCTTCAACCGCAAAGATGAATTCTGGGACCGTGCAGTATCTACGGTAGAAAAGATCAACACCAGAACTTCAAGCCATGCTGTTCTCTATGATCTGGCAGATCTTGACCAGCTGAAAAAAGAAATGGCTGACAGTTATATTTTCGTAAATGCGACAGGTGTTGGAATGAAACCGCTGGAAGGTCAGTCCGTTGTTCCTGACAAGTCTTACTTCCGTCCGGAGCTTATCGTTGTTGACGTGCCTTACTCTCCTCTTGAAACTGCTATGCGTTCCATGGCAAAGGAAGTTGGCTGCAAGACAATGAACGGCCTTGGCATGATGCTTTTCCAGGGCTCCGCTGCATTTGAACTGTGGACCGGCGAGCCGATGCCGATCGAGCATATGAAAGAGATTCTTAACATCAGATACGATGACTGATAAAATCCCATCCGTATCGGAAAGGACCATTATGAAAACAGTTCAGGTAAGAAATATCACAATCGGAGAAGGCAGGCCGAAAATCTGTGTCCCGATCGTTGGACAAACAAAAGAAGATATCCTTCTTGAGGCAGGAACCTTCGCAAGAATCCCCGTAGACGTTGTAGAGTGGCGTGTTGACTGGTTCGAAGATGTTTTTGACACAGACAAGGTTCTGGATGTGGCAAAAGATCTCCAGACCGTTTTAAAGGACACTCCGATTCTTTTCACCTTCCGTACTGCAAAAGAAGGCGGAGAAAAAGCAATCTCCAACGAAGATTACAAAGCCCTCAACATGGCTGTCGCAAAAAGCGGCTATGTAGATCTCATTGATGTAGAAGCCTTCACAGGCGAGGAGATCGTAAAATGCATGATCCAGGAAGCACACAGCTATGGCGTAAAGGTCATCGCTTCCAACCATGATTTTGACGCAACTCCTGAGAAAGATGAGATCGTGCGCCGTCTTCGCATGATGCAGGACTATGGCGCAGATATCCCGAAAATGGCTGTTATGCCAAGAAACAAACAGGACGTGCTTACACTCTTAAGTGCCACGCTGGAAATGTCCCAGCAGTTCGCCGACCGCCCGATCATTACCATGTCCATGGCAGGTACAGGTGTTGTCAGCCGTCTCGCCGGCGAAACCTTCGGTTCCGCCCTTACCTTCGGTGCAGCTACCAAAGCTTCCGCACCGGGACAGATCAATGTCAGCGAACTTGAACAGGTTCTTGACATTATCCACAAAAGCCTGTGATCCCGTAACCTCCCATTGAAAGGATCTACGGCTTCGTTTAAGAAAGAACGTAAATTATAGACCAGATTTTAATCCCGTAAATAGCAAATCTATTTTGTAACAAAAACAAATCTCATGACCCAAAAAGAGGAACTGCGCTGACCCATCCAGTGCAGTTCCTCTTTTCTTATCTTTTGTAACTTTATTTATTATTTCTCAGCTTTTTCCTCAATGGCAGTTTCCTGAGCTTTTTTCCTGGGATCCCAGTTGGAAAGGAAAATGTTCAGTCCGAAACCTACAGCCAGCGCCCATGCGGATGCCCATGCAGTTCCCTGGGTTGCAAGGACAGCTGCCATAACACCGGCAATCATCTTGTCACGGTCTGTCTTACAGTAATCCATACCGATCCTTGCACAGACAAACGCCTGGAACATCAGAGTGATGGAAGAACCAACTCCGAAGATCGGCCGGAAGAAACTTACAACCGGAATGATCAGCACACTTAAAAAAGTTGCAATACGGAAGGATGCCATACCGCCAAGAAGAGATTTCATGGCTTTCTTTCCTTCTTTGTAGCGAATAGAGACAGATACTGTCATGCCAACCCATAACGGACCGGAAAGCGGCGGGAACGGTGCGATGATGGAAAGGATCAGATTTCGAAGACCGCTGACCAGGTTGGAGCGGCTGGAATTGAAATCAATGTACTCATCATCTCTGGACTGACGCGCCTCTGTGACAAGTGTCTCTGTGGTAACAAAATCACCAAACGCGATCACATAACATACAAGTGCCAGCGGAAGAGCCTTGATAAACATGGAAAGTGGCGGGATCCCCACACCGAAGATACTTACCTGTGAGATGATCTCTTTAAACTGCGGGATCTTGATAAAAGTTCCGATCTCAAGTCCCGGTTTATCCAGTTCTCCAACAAGAAGTCCTACCACCATAGCAATCAGATACGGGAAAAGATTTCCGTACCGGGCAACAAGATCCAGAAATTTATTATGCTGTCTCTTTTCCTGATATTTGTCGGAAAAGCTGATCAGGATCAGAAGACCAACACCGGCAACGATTGCCAGAGGATATTTATGCATGTTGCCGCCCTCTCCCAGCTGTCCTGCCATAACCGTAACCGGCGCAGCAAGAAGGATTCCACCCTTGACGGAATCCGGTACAGCATGGACAAATTTATCCGCAAGTTTGGTAACGCCCATAAATATGAACACAAGACCAACCAGCATCTGCAGGGCGATCATTGCCTGGATACGCTCTTTTCCCAGAGGAAAGCCTTCCAGGAATACGATAGTCAGCGGAAGGGTCGGCGTGATCCATCCGGGAACTACCGGATCACCAAGTAAACTGTGTAGCATATACAGCATGGTCTCTATGATCACACAGCTCCATGCCAGCTCATAAGGCAGCCCCAGATACTGTTCCAGATAAGGGACAGCCGCCAGTGCCGTAACACCAAGGATCAGACCCTGGATAAACTCTACGGACTCAAGTTTGTAGTGAATAAAGGGAAGACGAATCTGAAATGGCCCAAACGGAATGTAGGGCAGTTCGTTTTCTCTTCTCTGTCTTGCTGCACGCGCCATAACGATTCTCCTTTGTCAGTTTTTTTGATAATACATATATAGTATCTTCTGTTCTGGAAGTTTGTTAATTAACAAACATTTTCAGAAACGGCAAAGTCCAACCCGGGAATTGTTCCCGAATTGGAACTTTGATTTGCATAGATTCAGTCATCTTCGTCTGAATCCATACAATTATTCACTTATTTCACCCTGTCTCAGGCCTCTTTTCCACGGTTCATCTTGACGAACAGTGCAAGAAGGATTCCAACGAATGTCACTGCCATGTTAAGAAGCAGGATCATTCTCGGAGCGCTGGTTCCGGCAGTTTTTGTGATATAACCTGCCAATGTCAGGATCGTATAGTTTGCAACACTGGATGCGATCATAACCATGGATGTTGCAGTTCCCTTGTTCTCCGGGAAAAACTCAGCGGTTGTGGAAACAGCCAGCTGAAGCACTCCGCCTGCACCTGCGAAACCGATGACAAATCCACCAACGAGACAGATGGTCGGGTTCTGGATAAAGTAGCACAGTCCCAGCATGATAAAGGAGATCAGCGGATAGATGATCAGGATGTTGATCTCTTTCAGTCCTTTTTTGATAAATACGGAGGAACACAGGATCGCTGCAAAAGTTCCTACTGCGTAGAAGGACTGGATCTTGGACGGATCACTTAAGTTGTAAAGTTTTCCAAGTTCCTGGTTACAGTTCAGCCACAGCATGAATGTGGAAGAACTTGTAAATCCGATGAGGATCGCCGCAATTGCCGCAGGAGTGATCTTTAATTTTGTTTTTTCTTTCTTTGCCGCACCTGCTGTATTTCTGTCAGGGAATGGCAGGAACAGGATCAGGATTCCATCAATAAAGATCGCAGCACCTGCAACGATAAAGATGGTTCTGTAGGACATATTGGCCGCTGATACGAATCCAATGAGGAAAGGAAGCAGGAACTGGCTGATACACATGGAGAATTTTGTAAACAGGTTCGCCACAGAAGGATTGTTTACATAGATCTCCATACATGTAGGGCTTACGCAGGTGTCCAGGAAGGAGTTTGCGATACCGCCTACAATGGCAAAGGCGTAGGCAACTCCCATAGATGGAGCAAATGCGATCCCCATAAAGTATGCTGCATAACAGATCACACCGATGATTCCGCTTAATCTGCGTCCGAATTTGTCGGACAGGGGACCGGAAAACGGAAGCGAGATCAGTCTTCCAAGTCCAAGTGCAGCAATTACAGATACTACCATGCTGACATCCATAGTTCCATCACTTAAAGCCTTTGCTCCCCAGTGAGCTGCAAGCTCCGGCTTGTACTGGCCCATGATGGAAGCTCCGATTCCGTGGATGAAGTATGTAAAATACAGTGCGATAGAAGTAATCACTAAGTTTTTCTTACCTGTCTGGCTCATGATTCTTATTTCCCTTCGTTCTCAGCCTGGAATTTCTGGTACTCATCTGTCGGCATCTCAAGTCCTGTGTACAGTTTATAGGACTCAGCACCCTGCCACAGAAGCATTCCTTTTCCACCTACTGCAAGTTTTACACCTGCCTCTTTTGCTTCTTTTACCATTCTTGTCTCTGCAGGATTGTATACGCAGTCAGCAACAACAAGATCTTTATGGAACATGGATTTGTCAACCAGTGTAAGGTCGTCATGCGGTTTCATACCTGCAAGTGTTCCGTTTGCAAGGATATCTGCGTTTGCGATCTCTTCTCTCAGTTTGTCCTGATCGTCAAGGCAGTATACGCTTACTTTGCAGTCCGGTACTTCTTTTGCAAGCTTCTCTGCTGTTCCTTTTGCTCTTTCAAGGAATGGATCGTTCGGATTAAAGATCGCGATGGATGCTGCTCCGTCAAGGGCACACTGTACAGTAAGAGCTGTAGCTGCTCCACCTGCTCCAAGAACTACCATCTTTTTGCCTTTTACGTCAACGCCGTGCTCTTTTAAGTTGCGGACAAATCCGATACCGTCTGTGATATGTCCTACAAGTTTTCCATCCTCATTAACAATAGTGTTTACAGCACCGATGATCTTTGCTGCCGGTGAAAGCTCGTCTACACACTGAGCTACTTTGTTCTTGCAAGGCATGGTTACGTTGCATCCTCTCATTTTGAAAAGGCGCATTGCATCAAGAGCTGCCGGAACCTGATCCTCTTTGATATCGAATGCCATGTAAGCATAGTCCAGGTTATGGTACTGGAAGCTGAAGTTGTACATAGCCGGGCTTCCTGAATGTCCTACCGGGCTTCCGATCAGTGCGAGTAAACCAGTTGTTCCTTTAATTCTCTGTTCCATTTCTTATTACCTCCTGCATTTTCCCATTGACAGACACCGGAAGTGTCTTTCCAGGTGCCTGCCACAACGTCTTTTTGATTTTTATACTGTCCTTTTTATTGGACTTTTATTTTCTTTTTGTATGATACGATCCGATAGCTGGTAACGCTCTCAGACAGATATCTGATCAAAGTTTGGAAGCTACGGCATAAGCCTCTTTTGTTGCATCCAGTGCACGTCTTGCACGGATGGCATCTCCGATCACGTGTGTCTCAGGTACAAGATCTTTGATCTTTTCTTCCAGTGGATTGTAGTTGCGGAATCCCATGGAAAGGATAACAGAATCATATCCTCTTGTCTCGTGACGTACTCCGTCAGCTGTCTCGTACTCTACACCGTCTTCATAGAATTTGCATACCTTTGCTCCGGTGATCTCTTTGATTCCGTAGTCCTCGAAATCTTTCATGAGATATACTCTATGCTCGTGGATCACGTCTGCACCTACAGTATCACGGAACTCGATAACTGTTACATCATGCTCCTGCTCGCCTAAGAATGCAGCTGTCTCGCATCCTACCATTCCGCCGCCGACAACGAGAACTTTTTTGCCTGCTGCTCTCTTTCCGTCCAGAAGGTCTGAACCGTGGATGATGGCCGGGTTGTCGATTCCCTCGATCGGAAGGATCAGAGTCTTGGAACCAGTTGCGATGATCACGCTGTCCGGTTTTTCCTCTTTGATAAGCTCCGGAGTTACCTCGCAGCTCATCACGATCTTAACGCCGTCTTTCTGGCAGCGGTGGATGTAGCTGCGGATCATGTTTGTGATATCACCTTTTCCTGGCGGGTAAGCAGCCAGTCTCATGTTTCCACCGAGAACATCTCCTGCCTCGTAAAGTGTTACTTCATGACCTTTCTCTTTTGCGATAAATGCTGCACAAAGTCCTGCAACACCGCCACCGATCACCATAACTTTCTTCGGATTCTCTGTTTTCTCGATGGGCTCTGCCTCATGGCCGAGGAATGGGTTTGTCAGACAGCATACCGGATTTCCTGCATACATGTTTGCGACGCATCCCTGAAGACAGGCGATACATGGAGTCATATCCTCCAGACGCTCTTCCAGTGCTTTTTTCGGCATAGCCGGATCTGCAAGGCTCTGACGTCCGAATGCCACAAGGTCTGCTCTTCCTTCTTTTACCATCAGTTCTGCAAACTGTGGCTCTGTATAACGTCCAACTGTGATCACCGGGATATTTACCGCACGTTTGATCTCCTCAACCTCTGATGCGGAGAATCCGCCGTGGATAACGGTCGGTGCCCACATGAATTCATCTTTGATATGAACGGCACGGGATACGTGGATGGCATCCAGTCCGCAGCTCTCCAGGTATGCTGCGATTGCCGCACTGTCATGGATGTCAAGACCGCCCGGAACCTCATCTGCACAGTTGATTCGTGCGAGGATCGCGATCTTGCCCTGTGTTGTTTTCTTGATCTCCTCAATGATCAGGCGGGAGAAACGCATACGGTTTTCAAAGCATCCGCCGAACTCGTCTACTCTCTTGTTTGTTCTTGGAGAAAGGAATGTACTTACCAGATAACCGTGTGCCATATGGATCTCTACAGCATCTGCGCCGGCTTCCATGGCTCTTCTTGCTGCCTCGCCGTATCCTTTGATCAGCTCATAAACTTCTTCCGTTGTAAGCTGTTTCGGAATGTCACGGCCACATACTGATGGAATGCTTGTTGCTGCTGTGATCGGTGCTCCTGCGTTCTTTGCATTTCCTTCCGGGCCTGCATTCTGAAGCTGGATGGAAACTTTTGCACCTTCCTCATGACATCCGTCGATGACTTTGCGGAAGCTCTCGATGGTGGAATCATCATAGAGACATGGTTTACGCGGGCCGCCTTTTGCACCTTTGTGAACGACGGTAGCCTCGATGGTGATTAAACCGAAACCACCTTTTGCTCTTTCCTTATAATATGCAGCGGACTGCTCGCTCATAGTTCCGTCTGTGTTTGCAAAGTTATTTCCCATTGGCGGAACAACGAAACGGTTCTTTACTGTCATAGGGCCGATTTCGATCGGCTGAAACATCGCATTGAATTTCATGTGTGTTCTCCTTTCTGATTAGAGTACTTCCGGCCAAGCCTCTTCCAGTACTTTCTTGGTGTTCTCGTATGTATGTTTTGCAGCATACTCGATACCTTTTTCAAGGTTTGCATCGCTGATAACCTCTACACCGATTGCATTTGGTTTGATACCTTTTTCTTTGATCATTTTTACGAACGGTACGGTTGTTCCGATTCCTGTTCCAGGAGCAAGACGATCATGCATGGACTCATCTCTTAAGATTGTTGTTGCGTATGGTCTTTCCCATACATCGTTGATCTGGATGGATACGATCTTGTCTGCCGGGATTCCCTCAAGTACGGAAAGCTCGATGGGCTGATTTGCTCTTACCCAGTGCCATGTATCAAGAATCAGTTTTGCGTTCTCACAGTCAGCAGCTTTTACAACAGCCCATCCTTTTTTCACATCCGGGATTCCGCTGTATGGCATTGGCTCAACACCGATGATGTATTTGCCTGCTCTGTGGCAGAGCTCACGGAGTTTCTGTGCTGTGTACTCTACGGAATAGTTCTCCATCAGTCCACAGTTGATCTGTTCTACGTTAAATAATTCACACATATGGAAGCAGAGCTGCTCTTTGTATTTCTGCTCATAGGAACGATGTTCCTCTGCCCACTGTACGATGTACTCAACCTCTGTTACCTTCATGTCATATTTATCCAGGATTGCCAGGATATCCTCGTCGAAAAGTCCCTCATTCAGGGCATCTACGTAGGTTTCCGCTCTCAGGCCGATTCCCTCATAGCCAGCTTCTTTGGCTGCTTTTACACGGTCCTCAAATTTGCACTGATCTCCAAGTGTCCAGGAACTGATTGTAATTGGAAATTCTTTTGACATGGTGATTCCTCCTGAAAATATAAATAATTTTTTTTGTTTTTTTTAAATTATTTTGTATCTTTTTTCTATAAGCATTATATAACTTTGTTAAATACAAAACAAATTGATTGTACCAGGAGAATTCATAGATTTTATCAATATATCGTGGTATACTATATAAAACATTTTCACTGGAATCTGCTTAAATAAAACCTTCAGATAAACTTACGAAAGGAGCTTTGAAAATGAACCTGTATCATCTTCGATATTTCGTGACACTGGCCCATCTGGAACATTACACGAAAGCTGCTGATGTTCTGGCGATCACACAGCCCAGTTTAAGTCACGCGATCTCTTCCCTGGAGGAAGAACTTGGAGTGAAATTATTTGAAAAAAACGGACGGAATGTTTCTCTCACCAAATATGGCAAAACTTTTCTGGGGGATGTGGAAGAAACCCTGAACCGGCTGGATTCCTCTGTAAACGGTCTCCAGCTTGCCGGAAAGGGAGAAGGACAGATTGATGTGGCCTTTCTCCGGACTCTGGGTGTTGATTTTGTGCCGAAGATCATCCGCAGTTTTCTCACTGCCAACGAGGGAAAACAGATCAATTTCAATCTGTTCTGCGACAAGGTGCTTACCGGCGATATCCTTACCGGCCTGAAAGAGAAGAAATATGATATCGGCTTCTGTTCCAAATTTGATGACGAACCGCTGATCGAGTTTATCCCCGTTGCCAAGCAGGATCTGGTGGTTATTGTTCCTCCCGGACATCCTCTTGCGGAGAAATCCGAGATCCATCTGGAGGAAACTCTTCCATATAAACAGATCATCTTCAAGAAGAGAAGTGGTCTCCGCCAGATCATTGACCAGCTGTTTAAGAGTATCGGCCAGTACCCGGATGTTGCTTTTGAAATCGATGAGGACCAGGTTGCCGCAGGATTTGTTGCCAATGATTTCGGCATCTGCATTGCCCCGGATATCCCCATCCTTCATTCTCTGGATCTTAAGATCCTGCCACTTGTTTCCCCAAGCTGGCAGAGAAATTTCTACATGGCCATGCTGAAAGATGTATACCATCCTCCGGTTGTGGAAGCCTTTAAGAAGTTTGTGATCGAGAAAACATCCAAGGAAATTTTTTATAAGACCAATTAAAAGGACAGCTGCCCGATTCCGTCTTGTTTCTGTACGGTTTATCGGACAGCTGTCCTTTAATTATGTAAAAAATATTCTGTTTTATGATCAGCGATTATTTATTCGCATCTGCCTCACGAAGTCTGTGGATCAGCTCCTCGCAGATCTCAAGCTCGCTCTTTCCGTCTGTCTGGATCACGATGTCGGCTGCTGCCTCATATTTTGCGCGACGTTTCTCCATCAGGTCTGCGATAAATGGAACTGTCTTGTTGTTTTCAAGAAGCGGACGGTCATGGTTATCTTTTACACGCTCAAGGATTGTCTCCGGTTTTGCGGTAAGGAGTACCACACGACCGTTTTTCTTCATCTCAACAACGTTGCGCTCTCTCATTGGAACACCGCCGCCGCAGGATACTACAACATTGGACTGAGACTGCATCTCGATAAGAAGATTTGTCTCAAGCTCACGGAAATACTCTTCTCCGTAAGTCTCAAAAATATCGGAAATACTCATTCCCTGTCTCTCCACGATACACTGATCCATCTCCACAACGTCCATGGCCAGTGCATTCTTCAGGTAATCAGAGATTGTGGATTTACCTGCGCCCATGAATCCGATCAGGAAGATATTGTAATTGAAAAGATTTCTGGACTGAATTCTCTTACTGTTCTGTGTGATGCTTGCGAAAACATCATTCACTTCTTTCTTGTGGCGTCTGCCTTCCATTCTGGCTTCCAGCCATCCTTTCTGCTTCGCCTCCTGCTCTGGCTGAAGTACCGGAAGATCATGTGCTTCCTTGTATACCATGATGTCCTCTACGATTCTGTTTCTCATAAGCAGTGCATCCAGGATGATCTCATCGCACTGTCCAAGGCTCTCTCTTAATACTTCTAACTGGTTCATAATTTCTCCTTTGCTTCGTTCATTTTATTACGGATTTCCGTCATCACTTTATCACTTTAAATCAAGTGTCTGTCCTTATTATACCAACTGGTCATTTTTATCTCAACCTAAACTTTTATTGAATTTATACATGTAATCTATAGATATTTTCTATAAATTCCTCTATAGATTCGCCATTCTCCTCCCCTGTAAAAAAATCTCTGCCTCCTCATAAGAAGCAGAGATTTTTCACAAAAATTTTTTCGCAGGTATTCTACTGTATCACTTCATAGATCCGGTAATGCTTGAAGATATAATCCCGAAACTGCTCTACAAGAGAACTTGGATACCGGTTTTTCAGCATTCCCATGTATATGTAACGGCGGTAATGAAGATTCTCGATATTTAAGATCTTCACAGGCAGGGTATGGATCACCGGCACATCCGGCACAATCCCCACACCGAAACCTTCTGCCACCATTCCCGCAAGGGCACCATCCTCTTCCACTTCAAAAGCGGTTTCCGGTACGATTCCCTCCTTTTCAAAAAGTTCCCGTACCACAAAATACAGTCCGCTGGTGGGGGTAAACGTCACCTGGGGATACTGGCCCAGTTCTTCTATGGTCACTGTATTTTTTCCGGCAAGGGCATGATCTTCCGGTACAACAGCCACCAGTTTTTCTTCTGCTACCGGCACAAAGCTGATTTCTTTTTCCCCTTCCGCACGGGAGCAGAAGATCACGTCAAACTTCTCTTCCTTCAATCCACGGATCAGAGTACCTGTTGCCGCATTCTGAAAATGAAAATCTATTTTTTTCCCTTCCTGTTCATTTAAGAACCCACGGACAAGCTCCGGAATAAACCTGCGTCCCTGGGTATGGATATACCCGATGGAAATACTTCCACCTGGAATCCTTGCCGCTTCCTGAATCCTCTCCACACCAAGATTCAGGATATGTAAGGAGTCCTGCACATATTTCAGAAACATTTCCCCGTATTTTGTCATGGTCACATTTCTTCCGTGGCGCTCAAAAAGGGGCACCTGAAGTTCCTTTTCCAGGTTGGAAATCGCATGGCTCAGGCTTGGCTGCGTAATATCCAGCCTCTTTGCCGCCCTGGTATAATTCTCGATCTGGGCAAGTGTCACAAAATATGTGAGCTGATTTAAGTTCATATGTTAAAAAATCCTTTCTTTCCTCCGCTTGAGAGAACCTGTCTCACACCCCAAGGCTCAGGAGCTCTTTTCCAGCCGCAAGTCTCTCGTAAAACTGCTCATAAAAATCCCGGTTCCCGTCATAAGGCTTCCGGTAGAACTGGTTTACCACATACATGTTCAGATTTCGGATCAGGTCACTGTCCTCACTCTCATAGAGAACTTCCTGCACATCCAGAAGAAAATAATGCCAGTCACAGACAAATTTTTCGTAGTTTTTGAAATCCGGTGTATCTACCCATTTCCGGACCTTAATCTTACTGCGGCTGGTCTTTTTGCACTCGTGAATCTGAAGGATGTATTTAAAGCCACCATCCTCATAATATCTTCCCAGCGGGAACAGACGGCAGAATCCCGGACGGAAACTGTGGATGGAACACCTTCCGTTTCCATCCAGAAATACGCATCGTTCCTCTGCACCTGCCATCTTAAGATGCGGCAAAATATTCCCGTCTGTAACGCCAAGCTCGATTTTTCCCGCAAGAAGCTGATCCACACTTAAACCAAGTCCCTGGCTTAAACGCCATACGTCCAAAGGATCCAGCACAACGGAATCTCCCATTCCGGTACAGCAGTCAAAACATCCTTTACAGTCCTGGCAGTCTGCCTTTACCATGTCATTTGCTTCGTATAAACGGCCGTCGGAAATCTCCTCCAGCGTAACTTCCCGCCGCATCAGACCAGGGTCTCCAGTCCGGTAACGCCCCAGTCTTCCGCAAGGCTTTTCACCCCGTCCAGGACCTCTTCCCTGGAATAACCGTGGTCATCCAGGTAATCGCCATCCATATCATTGAGATACAGATAAAATGTAAGGGCAAGTTCCAGATAATCTGGATCATCGTCCTCCATATTCATAAGAAGCTCATTTTCCGCTCCATTGATGTCGCCCTCATCGGCAAGTCCGATAACTTTCTTAAAAAGATGATCTGCTTCTGTATAATCTGCCTCTGCTGCAGGAAGTGTATACTGCGGCATATCTCCATTAAGAAGAAGTCTTGTGATCAGTCTTGCGATATCCTGAATATTTCCTGACATTCTGTCATCCTGTAATCCCATGTCCGTTTCCTCTCTTTCTGCTTCTTAATCCAGTTTAATCCCGGATAATGCCTGTGCAAATGCGTTGTTCACCGGCTCATTTGCCTCTTTCTGCTGCTTTTTCAGATAACGCTGCACATCCCGTTTATTGACACCTGCACCTTCTTTAGCACGTCTCGCCTGGAAGGATGAAAGTTTCTCTTTATATCCGCACTGGCATACAAAGGTTTCTTCTTTTCCCTTCAGAAGCATCTCCATACGCTTGTGGCATTTCGGGCAGCGTGCATTGGTGGTTCTGGATACCGTCTCCCTGTATCCACATTCCCGGTCTTCGCACACCAGCATCTTTGCATTCTTGCCGTTTACTGCCAGAAGATGTTTTCCGCAGTTGGGGCATTTCTTGTTTGTCATATTGTCATGGCGGAAGGTTCCCTGTCCGCTCTTGATCTCATCTACGATCTCGCAGGCATACTCACGGATCCCTGTGAGAAATTTATCCTGACGGAGTTTCCCGTTTGCAATATCGCTAAGTTTCATCTCCCAGTCTGCGGTAAGTTCCGGCTTTTTCAGTTCTTCCGGAACCAGTTCCAGGAGCTGTTTTGCCTTGGAGGTAATGTAGATCTCATTGCCTCTTTTTTCCATCATAAAACTGTTAAAAAGCTTCTCGATGATATCGGCTCTTGTAGCTACCGTTCCAAGTCCACCGGTTTCGCCAAGGGTCTTCGCCGCCTTTTTGTCGTGGCTTTCCATAAAGTGGACCGGATTCTCCATAGCCCCGAGAAGTGTGGCCTCTGTAAATCTTGCAGGCGGTTTTGTTTTGCCATTTGTAAGAGATGCAGATTCCACAGTAAGAATCTGGCCTTCCGTGAGCTCCGGAAGTTTCTGGTCTTTCAGCTTATCAGAGGAATCCTCTTCTTCCTCATCCTGCCAACCACCTTCATAGACTTCCCTCCATCCGGCGCTTTTTACGATCCGTCCGCTTGCGGCAAAAGTTTCTCCTGCTGCAGTTCCTTCCATACTTACCTGCTCATATACAGCCGGCGGATACAGCACACTTAAGAAACGGCGGACTACCATATCATAGATCTTCCGTTCCTCATTTGTCATGTGATCCAGCTGTACAAACTGTTCTGTAGGAATGATGGCATGATGATCACTGACTTTCTTATCATCCACAAAACTTGCATTGGCCTGGATCGGTTTGTTTGCCAGCGCACCGGCAAGTTTCCGGTAGGGGCCTGTTCCGCATGCCTGAAGGCGTTCTTTAATCGTAGGAACTACATCCTTTCCGATATATCTGGAATCGGTTCTTGGATACGTAAGAACCTTGTGGTTCTCATAGAGCCGCTGCATGATATTCAGAGTCTCTTTTGCGGAAAAACCATATTTCTGATTGGCTTCTCTCTGAAGGGTTGTCAGGTCATAAAGTCCCGGCGCATAGGTCTTCTTCGGTTTTCTGGAAACTTTGGTTACTGTAAGGCTGCTTTTTCCGGCTTTTGCCTGGATTTCCTGGGCCCGTTCCTTCTTAAAAGTCCGGAGACTTCCGCTCTTTTTGTCTCTCCAGGTCCAGCGCACGTTTCCTGCCTGCAGGGTGATGCCGTAATAATCTTCCGGTTTAAATTCCCGGATATCCTGCTCTCTTCTTGCGATCATGGCAAGGGTCGGTGTCTGCACACGTCCACAGGAAAGCTGGGCATTGTATTTACAGGTCAGTGCTCTTGTTCCGTTCATTCCCACCAGCCAGTCTGCTTCTGCCCTGGCCTGTGCCGCACGGTAAAGATTATCATAATCATGGCCGTTCTTCAGGTGGGCAAAACCGTCACGAATCGCCTTATCCGTTACCGATGAGATCCACAGACGTTTGATCGGTTTATGACAGTCTGCCTTTGCAAGGATCCATCTGGCTACCAGTTCTCCCTCACGTCCGGCATCTGTGGCAATGATGATCTCCCCGATATCCTTCCGGTAAAGCTGTTTTTTTACCGTATTGTACTGTTTGGATGTCTGGCGGATCACCACCAGTTTCATTTTTTCCGGCATCATAGGAAGGGTGGAAAGTTCCCATTTGGTATATTTTTTATCGTATTCTTCCGGATCTGCCAGGGTTACCAGATGTCCCAGTGCCCAGGTCACTACATAATCTTTTCCTTCCAGGGTTCCGTTCCCTTTTTGGCTGCAGTGAAGGACTCTTGCAATGTCTCTGGCAACCGACGGTTTCTCCGCGATCACTAATGATTTCATATTTTTTATTTCACCTCTTAGTCTTTGGGACATTTCTTCGGATATGCCCCAGGGTTCACCTATTATAGCATGAAAAAAGCACTTCGTCCAGAAAAGGGCTGAAGCCTTTTTCCTGCGAAGTGCCTGTCTGTTTTGTATGGTTCTTAACCGTTGGTCACGCGCATTTTCCGCTGATCTTATAGCCCACGCCACGGACTGTTTCCACCAGATCTCCGGCAGAACCAAGTTTCTGGCGGAGGGTACGGATATGTACATCTACGGTTCTGCTTTCCCCGTCAAATTCATAGCCCCAGATCTGATTTAAAAGCTGGGTTCTGGAGAGAACCGTGCCACTGTTTTTCAGAAGGAGACAAAGCATCTCGTATTCTTTCAGTGTCAGATTTACAGGTTCCTGGTCAACCGTCACCTCATGTCTTCCCGGGCACACATAAAGATTTTCCATGCGGTACTCCTCTGCACCGTTGTCCTCGGATCTTCGAAGGAGGGCACGTACCCTGGAGATCAGCTCCATCATACGGAATGGCTTCGGAATATAATCATCTGCACCGCTGTCCAGGCCTACCACGGTGTCAAACTCACTGCCTTTTGCGGTAAGCATGATTACCGGAAGTTTCCGGACATCCGGACGGATACGGATTTTCTTTAAAATGGACAGTCCGTCCTCCTCCGGAAGCATAATATCCAGAAGCACCAGGGAAGGCAGTTCTTTTTCCAGCGCCTTCCAGAAAAGTGATGGCCGTTCAAATCCCTGTGCCTCCAGGCCCTGACTGTTTAATGTATATACAACAAGTTCACGGATACTTTCATCATCTTCCACCAGATATATCATAATTTTCCTCCAACTTTATTTTTCAACTGATAGTTGCAAGTATAAAATGCCTTCGTAAAATCCAGCATAGAAAAAACGTTAAGTTTATGTAAAATATAGAAATCCTTAAGAAATTTTAATTTGTAAAAGCCGGACGTCAATGTTATGATAAAGCTGACAGTTGTTTGGAGGTTTTTTATTATGTATTCTTTTATTGTGAATCCCAATTCAAGATCCGGAGAGGGGCGTAATGTCTGGAACCGGCTTCGCAGCATCATGGAAAGTCAGGGGATTTCATATCAGTATTTTCTCACAGAATATGTGGGACACGCCACAGTACTGGCGAAAAAAATCAGTGCCGCCGGAACACCGGAAAGTCCGGTAACACTGGTAACTGTAGGCGGCGATGGCACAATTTACGAAGTACTTACCGGGATCAGCGATCTGTCTTCGGTCATCTTTGGATTTATCCCAGTTGGGTCCGGCAATGATTTCTGCCGCAGTATGGGGCTTCCTTTTGATCCTTTTGAGGCGCTTCGCTCCATCCTTGAGAACAAACGGACGATTTCCATGGATGTTCCTGTGATCCATCTCGGCAGCCATTCCTACCGGTTCGGTATCAGTGCGGGAATGGGCTATGATGCGGCGGTCTGTCAGGAAGTCCTGATCACCCCCGGGAAAAAATTTCTCAACCGTCTCCATATGGGTAAACTGATCTACCTTATGGTGGCTCTGAAACAGTTTCTCTTCCTCACACCGTCCTCGGTTACGGTAACCCTTAACGGAAAAGAACCACAGACCTTCCAGAAGACCTGGTTCGCGGCTGTAATGAACCAGAAATACGAGGGAGGCGGCTTTAAGTTCTGCCCGGATGCCAGTCCGGATGACGGCCTCCTGGATGTGATCGTCATTGAAGGGATCTCCAAACTGAAAATGCTTTTCTGTCTGCCGGGCGCACTCTGGGGGAAACATACACACCTTCGCGGTGTACATATTTTACAGTGTAAAGACGTACATATTACAAGTGACCGCCCTCTTCCTGTGCATAAAGACGGAGAATCCGGCGGAATCCAGCGTGAATTTTCTGTGACCATTGAAAAGAAACCTTTAAAAATCATAATGCCTGTGTTATAGTAGCAGGTAGATACTTAACAAAAAAGAAGCTTAAGACTGACACCCGTGGCATTTTGGCCATACATCAAGAAAAGGAGCGGCAAAATGTTGAGTAAGATAAAAAAATACAGGCACGGTTTTATCATAGCAATCTATTTCGTTGTGTATCTTATCCTGTTCGGATATCTGGAACAGCGGCCTGTACGTGCCTACCATGTTGTACATACTGTTTTTGATGATATGATCCCGTTCTGCGAGATCTTTGTTATCCCGTACCTTTTATGGTTTCCATATGTGATACTGACGGTTGTGTATTTCCTGTTCCGCAATAAGAATAAACGGGAATATTTCCAGCTGATCTTCAACCTGATGATGGGAATGACAGTTTTCCTTGTTGTTTCTTACATCTATCCGAACATTCAGCATCTCCGCCCTGCGGTATTCCCGAGAAACAACATCTTTACACAACTGGTTGCAGGAATCTACCGGACAGATACCCCTACTAATATCCTGCCAAGCATCCATGTATTTAATTCCCTGGCTGTTTATTTTGCCATCCATCACTGCCAGGCTTTGAAAGATAAGAAATGGATCCAGAGAGGATCTCTGATCCTTTCCATTCTGATCATCCTGTCCACCATGTTTATCAAGCAGCATTCGGTGATCGATGTATGCCTCGGTACCACGATGGCACTGTTCGGACACCTTATGTTCTATCCACAGAGAGTGGAAGATTATGAGGAACAGCGTGCTATGGCACAGATGAGCAAGAAAAAAACTAAACAGAATTTATAATAAAAAAGCCCCCGTCTTGGGGGCTCTTTTTTATTCAGGCTCTTGTATAAAAATCTTTAGTTAAATCCATAAAACTTCTGGCAGATCTTATAGGCTGCCACAAACATCTTTCTTCCACCTCTTCCCGGAAGGTTTGACACCCTTCCGAAGAGACTTCTCCGAAGTTTCCGGTACAGTCCCATATTCTGGTCTTTGATATAATCCTGCAGCTCCTGTTTTTTGTCCAGGCATTCCTGCGTTGCGGCTCTTACCAGCATGATCGAGGAAACGGTTGTGATGATATCCAGATAACTGAACATATAGGCACGAAGTCTCCGGTTGCTTACATTGGCTTTCAGATAGGCGTCTACCATCAGCTTGTTTACACGAATCTGCTGATCGATACGTTTGATCATCACTTTCTCATTGACGGACTGGTCATCTCTTCCGATAAAATACCGGTAGAAATTCACATCCAGATAATAGAGATTTTTTACATAGGGAAGCGGCTCAAATGCAAACAGGTTATCTACATAGAACGTATGCTTCGGAAGCTCCATTCCACAGTCATGGAGAAGTTTGGTACGGTAGATCATGGAATGCATAAGAAGGTACTGGCCTTTTTTCATGTGGCGTACTTCGTCCCAGCCAAAGATCTGGTTTGTCGGGAAACAGTGTCTGTACTGCATGACTTTTTTACGGGTAGCACCCTGCTTCTCATAGACAAAATTGCTGATGAGAAGATCCACCGTATCGGCTCCGCGGGTAAGATCATAAAGTGTCTTCAGGATCTCATAGTAAGCGTCCTGATTTACCCAGTCATCGCTGTCCACAACTTTGAAATAAAGGCCGGTTGCGTTTTTGATTCCTGTATTGACTGCCTGTCCATGGCCGCCGTTTTCCTGGTGGATGGCTTTTACGATAGTTGGATATTTCTCTGCATAGTCATCCGCGATCTCGGCAGTACGGTCGCTGGAGCCATCATCTACAATGATGATCTCCACTTCTTCTCCTCCGATCAGCAGGGAATTGATGCATTTTGACATATAAGCCTCTGAATTATAGCATGGTATTGCTACGCTCAAAAGTTTCATGAGTTTTCCTCCTTCATGTATCTGGTGTATGCGCGAAACGCAGATGGTATTGCATATTTTTTATCGGATTCTCTCTTATCCGCAAACAGGAACTTTTCCCCAGGTGCTTCTTCCAGGGAGGATACGGCGATACGATAGGCGCACATTCTCCATTCAATATGGGAAAAAATGTGCTTCGCATCCGGCAGTGCTTCGATCCTTAAGGGTTCCAGTCCCATATCTTTCACCTGGGCAAGCGCTGCCTTTTTGGTCAGGTGTCCTTCCACATTGGGAAGTTCATAAAGGCCTGCCAGAAGTCCTGTATCCGGGCGTTTCCGGATCGCTGTGCTGGCCCCGTCCTGGATCACAAGGACTGTGCGCTGTTCTATGGTGCGGGCTTTTTTCGGTGCTTTTACCGGAAGTTCTTCTACAGTTCCGTGTTTTCTGGCAAGACAGAACTGCCCAAGGGGACATTCTTCACACTTTGCCGTTCCGTTTGGAACACAGACTACAGCTCCCAGTTCCATCATGGCCTGGTTGAAATCCCCTGGCCGATCCTTAGGCATCCGCTCTGTAAGCTCGTTTTCCACGGCTTTCCGCACAGACTGTTTCATGATATCTCCCCTGTTTTCGGTCAGTCTTGCATATACCCGCAGCACATTTCCATCTACTGCCGGGACTTTCTTCCCATAGGCAATGGACGCAATGGCACCTGCCGTATATCTTCCTATTCCTTTTAACGAGAGAAGTGTCTCAAAGTCTTCAGGAATCCTGCCATCATATTCTTCCATGACCTGAATGGCCGCTTTCTGCATATTGCGAACACGGCTGTAATAACCAAGGCCTTCCCACAGCTTGACGATCCGCTCTTCCGGCGCTGCTGCAAGGGCTTCCACATCGGGAAGTTCCTGGATAAACCGTGCAAAATAAGGTTTCACAGCTTCCACCCGGGTCTGCTGGAGCATGATCTCTGATACCCAGGTATAATAGGCATTATTCTTATCACGCCAAGGCAGGATCCTCTTGTTTTTATCGTACCATTTCAGAAGGGGTTCTGCAATGTTTTCGGTCATATTGTTTCCTTTCTATAATTTCACCGGTACCGGATCACAGATCTTCATGGAATCTTCCGTGATGGCGCAGTCATAGGCCAGGATATGGACACCGGCATCTGCTGCCTCCTTAAGTGTTTCTCCGAACTTCGGATGTGTCTCCCGGTTCGGTTCAAAATACCGTACGTCCTTCATCTGGATTACCAGAAGAAGGTAGGCTTCATAGCCGTCAGCTGCCGCCTTCATCAGTTCGTAAAGATGCTTGATCCCACGCTCTGTAGGCGCGTCCGGAAAACGCACGATATTATTTTCTTCCAGGGTGACGCCTTTTACCTCGATAAAAGCCTTCCGCTCTTCGGATTCCACATACAGGTCAAAACGGGAGTTTCCGTATGTCTTCTCACGCCTGACCGTCACTTCCTCCGGAAAAAGGTTTCCGGCTGCCACCCACTCTTCTGCTGCTTTATTTGGGGCCTGGGAATCCATATTGATCCAGCGGCCCCCTTTGTTCACACAAATCAGATCGTATTTCGTTTTTCTGGCAGGGTTGTCACTCTTTTCCAGGATCACTTCCGTTTCCGGAACAAGAAGTTCCCGGCATCTGCCTGTGTTCTTTACGTGGACCGTCTCCAGCTGATCCCCGATCTGTACATGGGCGATAAACCGGTTGGGCCTGTCTTTGAAAATACCTCTGATCGTATTTTTATAGTTCATATTTTTTCCCTCGTATCTTTTACTATAACATAAAATCTTCAAAAGCGCAGTTGCTTTTTTTTCTTTTCTCATATAGAATTGTTTTGTACTATGTCCAGTACAAAGGGTTACTTTTTTACATATTACAGATTTTTTGGGAGGTTTTTCTGATGGACAGTATTATATTTGATGTTGACGGTACGCTCTGGGATTCCACGGGGATCGTGGCTGAGGCCTGGAGCGATTACCTTATCCATACGGAACACATGGATACTGATGTAAGTTCTGCGCGACTGATGGGGCTTTTTGGCCAGCTGCTGCCGGATATAGCAAAGGCTCTTTTCCCTGAGCTTCCGGAAGCAGAACAGCTTCGTATCATCGACGGCTGCTGCCAGGCAGAGCACGAGGCACTGCTTCGCAAATGTGCTCCGCTGTATCCGGATCTTGAGAAAACACTGAAGATTCTTTCCAGCCGTTTTCCTCTTTTTATCGTCAGTAACTGCCAGGCCGGATATATTGAAGTGTTCCTGAAATCCACAGGCTTTGGCCACTATTTCAAGGGCCATCTCTGTCCCGGTGACACCGGCATGGCCAAAGCGGAAAATATCATGAAGATCCGCGAGGATAATAATCTTTCCGATCCGGTTTATATCGGTGATACTATAGGAGACTTTAATGCCTGCCGGAAAGCAGGAGTTCCTTTTATCTTTGCTGAATACGGTTTCGGTCAGGTGGATAAACCGGATTACCGGATCACCAGGCCTTTTGACCTTACGGAGATATGCAGATGAGTATGAAAAGATCAAAATCCATAGACCTTACTTCCGGTCCAATCCTGAAAACTCTTGCGGAACTGGCCCTTCCTATCATGGCCTCGTCCTTTCTGGGAACTGCCTATAATATCACGGACATGGCCTGGATCGGGCTTCTGGGATCCAAGGCAGTTGCCGGTGTGGGGGTAGGCGGCATGTATGTGTGGCTTTCCCAGGGACTGGTCGCCCTTCCCCGAATGGGAGGACAGGTAAACACAGCCCAGGCCTGCGGCAGGAAAGATTATAAAGAAGCCGGTTTCTACGCAGCCAGTGCCTTGCAGATGACCATTCTGTTCGGCCTCTTATTTGCTGTGGCAAGCATCGTTTTTCTCGATCCGCTGATCGGATTTTTTAATCTGGCAGACCCTGATGCCTATGCTTCTGCCAGATCTTATATGCTGATCACCTGCGGACTGATCATTTTTTCCTTCCTGAACCTGACTCTCACCGGACTTTTTACAGCCCAGGGAGATTCCAGGTCTCCGCTGATGGCCAATTTTCTTGGACTTGTGGGAAATATGCTCCTGGATCCGCTCCTGATCCTTGGCATTGGACCTTTTCCACGGCTTGAAACGGCAGGTGCTGCCATTGCCACAGTAACTGCACAGTTCCTGGTTTTTGCAGTGCTGATTTTCCGGATCTTTACTTCCGGGCTGGAAACAAATGTACTTCGTGAACTTCATCTTTTTTCACGTTTTCCGGGAAAATTTTATAAAAATATCTTCCGCATTGGTTTTCCAACCGCTATCCAGAGCATGCTCTACTGTATGATCTCCATGGTACTGACCAGAATGGTTTCCGCCTTCGGTGCTGCTGCCATTGCTGTCCAGCGTGTGGGCGGACAGATCGAATCCGTTTCCTGGAACACCGCGGACGGCTTTGCCTCTGCCTTAAATGCTTTTACCGCACAGAATTTCGGTGCAAAAAAATACGACCGCATCCGCCAGGGCTACCGTATTTCCTTTGGTATCCTGACAATCTGGGGCCTTATCATAACTGCAGCCTTTGTGCTGCTCCCACGCCCGATCTCCGGACTGTTTTTCCATGATCCGGAATCCCTTGGGATTTCTGTAAATTACCTGATCATCATCGGCTTCTGTGAGGCTTTCATGGCCATTGAGCTGATGACCATCGGTGCACTGTCCGGCCTTGGTATGACCAAGCTCTGCAGTATCATCAGTATTATTCTGACAGGGGCCAGAATCCCGCTTGCCATGCTGCTGACTCATGTGGGAATGGGCCTTGATGGTATCTGGTGGGCACTTTCCCTTACATCTATAGTGAAAGGTATTGTCTTTACACTGACCTTCCGGCATACCAGCCGTACAAAATTAAAATAATTTTTCCCATGTCAGGGACAAAAAGGACTCCCCGTAAATAAGGAATCATTCGGATACAGATTTCTTATTTACGGGGAGTCCTTTTTATTTTCTTCCTTATTTTTTCAGGCATTTTGTTCTGAGAACAAACAGATATACCGCAAGTATCACAAACAGCACAACCACATAAACAATCTTCGCTGTCACACTTGTGGTAAACGCATCAATTCCTGTTGCGATTCCAATCAGAATCAGACCGATTCCGGAAACTTTTTCCATTTTTTTCTCATCATACTTCTGCGCTCTGGCCTGGGTGTTTCCACCTTTCATAAAAACAGAACCATGGCCGGTAAGAATCATAATACCAATTACCAGTGCCGCAATTGCCAGTATGTAACTGAATGACTGATCAAACATAATTATTTTCCTCCTTATAAATAACAGGAGCCCTGCACCGGATCACCGGCTGGCTCCTGTCTGATTTTAACCGAATATCCGCTTGATATGGGTTCGATCAATAGAAACAGATAATCGGAACATTGTACTGAATAATATTGTAAAGTTCTCCTGCCTTATCCGGTGGCATGTTGATACAGCCGTGGGAACCTCCTGTAAGATACCGGTCACCACCAAAGTATGGCTGCCAGTCTGCATCGTGGAATCCAATTCCTCCGTTAAACGGCATCCAGTAGGTTACCGGCTGTTCATAGGAATATGTTCCATCTGCCTTCTTGGTACCACGGAGCACATCCGGGCTCTTCTTATAATACAGGGTAAAGATTCCTGGAGGTGTTTTCCTCTCCGGATCACTTGCAAGTCCGGATACAATATCGGACTCAAAAATCACACTTCCATCCTGATAATACCGCATATACTGTTCTGTAAGATCTACTTCAATGTAAGTATTACCAAGATCATTAACGCCATAGGAATTGGCTGTCATGGAATATACCGGCTCTCTTGTTGTCTGTGTACCGGACTGAATCTCCTGGGTAAGCTGTGCTACCTCTGCGTCCTGGTCAATTTTCCATCCATATGCAGAACCATATACCGATACCGTTCTTCCACTTGTGGTCTGGAACTGTCTCTCAGTACCTACCGTATCATGAGAAGCTGCAAGTTGTGCTACATAATCCACAATATGCTGTTTAAAAGACGCATCGTCCTGTATCAGCTGTCCTTTTTCATCAAACTGCAGCCAGTCCTTAATGGTGTTTCCATCAAGTGTTACTGTTTCATCTCCAAATGTATAGGTGATGCTTGCTTTTGCAAAGTTATTATATGCATCTACCGTTGCCTGAAGATCTGCACTGTCACTGGTAACATCCGCTGTGACATATGCATCCGGATTACTGCCCAGATCTACTTCCGCATCATCACTGCTGATGGCTTCGCTGATCATCTGGTATGCTTCCTTCACCTTCAGCTCCGTACCCTCGGTTTCCGGCACAATGGTAAATTCCGAATTATTAAAACTTACATATGCATTCTCCGGCGCCACCTGGTTTTCTTTCTGTGCACAGTTCAGTGCTTTCACCTGTGTTTCCAGCTTACTCTTGTCAAAAGCAGTTTCTTCCTTGGCTGTGTAAGTGGTTTCTCCAAAAAATCCCTTCACCCATTCATATGGCTTCTGAGATTTCAGAAGTTTCAGAATCTCACCACTGGATATATAGCGATAATCAATATCTGATCCTGTAATGGTCTGTGATTCCTGATCTCTCGCTTTTACCTCGATGGTGTAGTTCTCCATCTTACTGGCAATCTCCTGCTCCACCTCATAGGCAGTCTTGTTGGAACTGTCAATTCCGTTGATCGTTGTCCCTTCAAAAAAGTGGTTCGTGTAATAATAAGACACTCCGGCATATGCACAGCCAGCTGCTACCAGAACCATGGCCGCGATCATTCCGGTTACTTTTAACGCCTTATGCTTCTTTTTTTGGGGGAGAACGATTGGGGCAAATTCAGACTCATCAATCGGCACATATGTGATCTTCTTCGGTCTTGCCGACTTGGAAGGTCTTGCTGACTTCGAAGGCCGGGCTGACTTTTGAGAAGCAGATGCATCTGATTTTTTCTCAGGCTGGGCATCTCCGGCTGTATCGCTGACAATCTTGGCCATGGCGTCGTTGATTTTATCTTCGATGTCCCTCTTCTCCTCGTTGCTCATATTTTTATTTCACCTCTATGTTCATGTGTCTTTCGAAAAGACACCTTTCCATTGATACTTTCCGGGCTGATCCACGCTTATGTACACAGATCAGTTACCAGCTTTTTCATTATATCATACTTTCTGGAAATTGCATCTCATTTCACGGTTTTTTTATAACTTATTTGTACCGTACAATTTCCGGGACATATCTTTCATAACGTAAAAATACATAACCCAGAGAAGCACCGTTGCAAAAATCCATGCCACCGGACTTGCCAGACAGGTGCCAATATAACTGCTTTTTCCTGCCGCAATCGTAGCTGTGATTCCTCTTCCCGCCAGTTCTGCCACGCCGGCCATCATAGGAAGGAGACCATATCCCATTCCCTGGATTCCATTTCTAAGTACATTGACAAAATACAGCGGAATAAAGAACAACGCCACACATTTTACATAGATTGCTACCATAGGAAGCACTTCTTCAATGTTATCCGAGATAAACAGATATGCAAAATATTTTCCGGCAAAGAACAGAAAACCTCCCACAATAATCGAGTATACAATTCCGATAAAATGAGAAGCCCGGAATCCTTCCCTCACTCTTTCAAGCTTTCCGGCTCCGATATTCTGTGCGTTGTAGGTAGCGCTGGCAGTTCCCTGTGCTACAAATGCCTGGGTAAAAATCTGCTCGATCTTACTTCCTGCGGTAAATGCTGCCACTGCATAGGACCCCAACATATTTAAAGCAGACTGTACCATCATAGTTCCAATTGCTGTAATGGAATACTGAAGTCCCATGGGAATTCCAACACCGATCTGCTTGAAAGCAAGACTGCGCCGGAAATACCAGTCTTCTTTTTTCATACGGAGTTCCGGCACAAACTTCCAGATATACAGAAGGCACAGAACTCCGGATACTCCCTGGGAAATAATGGTAGCCCAGGCTGCTCCGGGCGCTCCCAGCTTAAACACTATGATAAATACAAGATCCAGCACGATATTCAGCATCGCAGATAAGATCAGAAAATACAGTGGTATCTTACTGTTTCCCAGTGCACGGAGGATACTGGCCAGAATATTATATAAAGCCTGGGCAAAAATTCCTCCGCAGATAATCATAACGTAAGCATATGCATCCTTAAAAATATCATCCGGTGTATGCATGAATTTCAGAAGTGCATGCATGCCTGTCATGCTGATGGCTGTCATAACTGCGGAAATCACTGCTGTCAGAATCAGTGCATTTCCTACTGTCTGGCGCATCTCATCCATTTTTCCCGCACCATACTTCTGCGCGGTCAGTACGGTAAAACCGGCAGTCAGTCCCAGAAGAAAACCTATGATCAGAAATATGATGGTTCCTGTTGAGCCCACTGCCGCCAGCGCCTTTGTTCCTACAAATTTTCCCACCACCACAGCATCTACCATATTGTAGAACTGCTGAAATACATTGCCGATAAATACCGGGATCGTAAATCCCAGGAGCACTTTTACCGGCTTTCCCTGTGTCATGTCTGTTTTCATGAAATATTCTTTTCCCCCAAATTACCCAAAAGTTACCTGTTTTTATGTATCAGAGGGATTATAGTTGAAATGGAATGATTTTACAAGATGATTTTGAAAAAATTTTTTATGTGTGGAAACAGAAACAAGGAAATGCAAAAAAATCCCCGCAGATCTGTGAAAATCTGCAGGGATTCCATAATATCTTATTTATTTCTCAACAAGAAGAGACTCTCCTGTCATTTCCTTCGGCTGCTCCATGCCCATAAGCTGGATCAGTGTCGGAACGATGTCTGCAAGGCATCCGTTCTCACGAAGTGTGTATTTCGGATCTGCGTTTACCAGGATAAACGGAACCGGGTTGGTTGTATGAGCTGTCCATGGCTCACCTGTCTCATAGTTTACAAGCTGCTCTGCGTTACCGTGGTCAGCACAGATAAAGAGCTGTCCGTCAACCTCTTTGATTGCCTCTACAGCCTTACCAACACACTCATCAACAGTCTCAACAGCCTTGATTGCAGCTGCCTCAACACCTGTATGACCAACCATATCCGGGTTTGCAAAGTTGATGATAATCACATCATATTTGTCAGATTTGATTGCATCAACAAGTTTCTCGCAAACTTCCGGTGCGCTCATCTCCGGCTGCATATCATAGGTCGGAACCTTCGGGGATTTTACAAGGATTCGATCCTCTCCCTTGTTCGGCTCCTCAACGCCACCGTTGAAGAAGAATGTAACGTGTGCATATTTCTCTGTCTCAGCGATACGTGCCTGTGTCATATCATGAGCTGCAAGGTACTCACCGAATGTATTGTGAAGAAGAACTTTGTGGAATGCTACCAGTTTGTTCTGGATGGTATCGTCATACTCTGTGAAGCATACGAATGTGGTATCCAGTCTCTTAGCTCTCTCAAAGCCTTTGAAATCATCATCACAGAAAGCTCTTGTGATCTCTCTTGCACGGTCCGGACGGAAGTTGAAGAATACAACGGAATCCTTATCGGAAATCGTTGCAACCGGTTTGCCGTCTTTCTCGATAACTGTCGGAAGTACGAACTCATCTGTCTTGTCATCGTCATAGGAAGCCTGAACTGCTGCTGCAGCGTCTGTTCCCTTTACGCCTTCGCCCTGTGTAAGTGCTTTGTATGCAAGCTCAACACGATCCCAGCGGTTATCACGGTCCATTGCATAGTAACGTCCGGAGATCACACCGATCTCACCAACACCGATCTCTTTCATCTTGGCTTCCAGCTGCTCTACGAACTCTTTACCGGATGCAGGCGGTGTGTCACGTCCATCCAGGAAGCAGTGTACGTAAACTTTCTTGAGACCTTCTCTCTTGGCCATCTCGAGAAGTCCGTAAAGATGTGTGTTGTGGCTGTGTACACCACCGTCAGAAAGAAGTCCCATGAAATGGATTGCGGAATCGTTCTCTTTTGCGTTCTTCATAGCAGCAAGAAGCGCCTCGTTCTTGAAGAAATCTCCGTCCTGGATCTCTTTTGTGATTCTTGTAAGCTCCTGGTATACGATACGGCCTGCGCCCATATTCATATGACCAACCTCGGAGTTACCCATCTGTCCGTCCGGAAGACCTACAGCAAGACCGCTGGCATTACCTTTTACAAACGGATAATCTTTCATAAGTCCGTCCATAACCGGTGTCTTCGCCTCATATACAGCATTTCCGTCATGTCTGTCATTGAGTCCGTATCCATCAAGGATCATTAAAACTGTTGGTTTTTTACTCATAATTTTCCCCTTCTTATCTTTGATCGAAGTTCCAGCCGGCGTAAGTTTCCGGAAATCCTGAAATGTCCTGCGCCATCTGGGATTCTTTTGTTTTCCATTTTATATAGTACCAAAATCCAGGAATTTTGCAACGCTTTTTTTATTTCTCATATACACGGATCATAGAAGAAATCTTTCTTACAGAGGCACTGTTCTCCAGCTCTTCCTTAACCTTAAAGAAAGCACCCTCACTTACCAGCTTGGTAATCACAACAACCTCGGCGGTATCCGGTCTCTTGCTCTCTTTCTGCATGATCTGTGCGACACTTGCCTGATATTTTGCAAAGTGCTCCAGGATCTCTGCCAGCACACCGCAACGGTCCTCAACCTGCAGACGGAGGAAGTAACGGTTGTGGGTATCTGCCATGGCTTTTACAGGAAGTGTCTTATAGCAGGTGCAGCCCACACGGCCGCAGCAGTCTGCCTTCATGTTGCGGACTACCTCAAATACATCTCCAACAACCGCACTTGCTGTTGGAAGTTCTCCTGCTCCACGTCCGTAGAACATAGTATCACCTACAGCATCTCCATGTACAAATACTGCATTGTAGGAATCATTGACAGATGCAAGAGGATGCTCTGCAGGGATCAGCATTGGGCATACATAGGCCTCAACGCCATCCTCCTGGCAGCGGGCAACACCCAGAAGTTTGATCTCACAGCCCATTTCCTTGGCGTAACGGATATCTTTCGCTGTGATCTTGGTGATTCCCTCGATATGAACATTGTCAAGGGTAACTCTGGAATTAAAAGCAACAGAAGCAAGGATCGCTACCTTTCTTCCTGCATCAATTCCTTCTATATCTGCAGTCGGATCTGCCTCTGCATATCCAAGCTCTGTGGCAAGGGCAAGGGCATCGGAAAATTCCATTCCTTCCTGGGACATCTTGGTAAGGATAAAGTTCGTAGTTCCGTTTACGATTCCCATAACTTCCGTTACATGGTTGGCCTCGAGGCTGTTCTTAAGTGGGCTGATGATCGGAATTCCTCCGGCAACAGCAGCCTCAAACAGGAAATCTTTCTGTGCAGCCTTGGCAGTTTCCAGAATCTCTTTTCCGTGAACTGCAATCAGATCTTTGTTTGCAGTTACTACATTCTTTCCGGCTTTCAGTGCTGCAAGAATGTAAGTACGGGCCGGCTCAATTCCACCGATCAGCTCGATCACAATATCAATAGAAGGATCTCCTTCGATATCTGCCCAGTCTGTTGTAAGAACAGATGGATCTTCTACTTTTTTAGATGCTTTTTCGAGGTTACGCACCAGGATCTTTGTGATCTTTACCTGACATCCAAGCTTGGCTGTCATTTCCTGCTCCTGATTTTTGATAACTTTATAGACTCCGGTTCCTACTGTTCCAAGACCAAGAAGGGCCGCATTTACGACTTTTTCGCTCATTTTCTGATGTCCCCTTTCCGTTTTTTCCAATTTTTATCAGAGTTAACTCCTATGTTATGGCAGAAAACGCTTTTTGTCAAGCTCCGGCAGCGGAAGGAGTTCCAGCCAGCTGCCAAAAATTCCGACAATCAATTCCTGTACCATAGCTTTGGAGTGAGGCTCCATTTTATCCAGCTGTCGTACCATGGCAGCCAGACTTTTCAGGCCTCCATCCTGAATCTGGGAAATCGTATCCGCGCCGGTGGCCTCAAGCACAGAAAAAAGTTCTCCTATCAGATGTGCCCTTTCCTCTTCATTCATAGTATCAATCCATTTGTGAAGACTCCGGTCTGATGCCGCCGCCCTCCTTGTCAGTGTTTCTTTCTGAATAAAAGACGGCCCCATCACCTCCCAGGTAAAAGCATCGTGCTGCAGGATGCCTTTCTGACTGCTTGCCACGATCAGCGGTTCTTTCTGATGCGTAAGAAGCATGCCGATCACAGATGCCTCCGGTATAATACGGGTGACTTTTGGCAGAACCTTCTCCACTCTCTCAGGGCTGAAAAATTCCTCCGGAAATCCTGGTCCGTCGTTATCGTAAACAGAAAGAATCTTCTCCTGAAGTATTTCATTACACTGCATGGCAGCATACATAGCAAGATTGCCACCTTTGGAATGTCCTCCGATACGCAGCATGGACTGCAGATAGGTTCCGTGTTCTTCCAGATATTCCAGAGCTTTTCTGTGGGATGGGACAACTCCATTGCTCAAATTAAAATCCTCTTTCCATCCCACAATTGTATCATCGGTTCCCCGGAAAGATATATAGGATGTTCCATCTCCCAGTCCGATCATCACTGCCGCAAACTGCTGTGCCTGTCTGGACAGAATTTCATTCACAAATCCTCCCACTATGCATTCCCGGAATCGTTTCGAACGGGCCATCTTTTCAAGAAGAACCGGCGTATTCTGCAAAAACGCACTTTCTGCTTTCATATCCTGTTCTTTTTTTTCTGTGGAAAATCTCTCTGAGAGATCCTTTATGCAAAGAGTATCTCCATTTTTCAGCTCGGTTATCTCATCCAGATCCAGATAGGAAAAGCATGACAGTATCAGATTGTCAACTTCATTAAACGGTGACTGTTCAAAAGTAAGGTCCCCTCTCCAGTCAAGATAATCCAGAATATTTCCCATAAAACCCTCCACAAATAATCACATAAGCGTCTTCCGCACAGTTACAGTCTTTCTTTCTATTATAATACATAACTGTCCGGTTTCATCCATCCTCTGTTTTTCTTTATCATACCATAAAACCTGATTATTTGCCCTGTTTATCCAGTTTTTTCCTGAGATAGATAATGTAATGAATACAGCCACAGGTAAAAGCCGGAAACAGAATTGACAGGCCTGCTGCTGACACTACATAAATTACAGCTCCTTTTCCATTCTGCGGTGCTCCGGCCACAAAACAATAGAACATGGTAGTCGAAAAATATATGGTAACCGCCAATGAAAAAAATACCTTCAAAAATTTCCTCATTGTTTCTCCTTTCCATAGTGTCTCTATAAGGACACTGTTGTGATTCCAATTTTACATTCATAATAAGATTAATTCAAGGACGAATCGGACAGGATAAACATATGATAAAGTATGACAGATTTTGGGTCACAATGAAAGAACGAGGTATTACTCAGTATGATCTTTATGAACACTATGAAATTACCCGTTCTCTTCTGGACAGGCTTAGAAAAAACAAAAACATTGAAATTTTTACAATAGACAGGTTGTGTTCCATTCTTCACTGTGATATTGAAGATATCGTAGAACATATTCCTGATCCGGATGAAATGAATAATAATCCAAAAGAAATTTCGGAGAAAAACAGTTCTTCCTCCGAAAATAAGAAAAACTCTCTCTGAGCATAAACACCGAATTTTTATTTCTGCGTATTTATGTCAGAGAGAGTTTTTTTTGACAAATAGATTTTCCATTATTCCACAAAAAAAAGGGGCCGAAGCCCCTTTCTTTGTTTATTCTTATTTGTAGTTTACGATCTTTCCGAAATCTGGTTTCAGGGAAGCGCCACCTACAAGACCGCCGTCGATGTCAGCCTGAGCAAATAAGTCAGGAGCTGTTGCAGCGTTTACAGATCCGCCGTACTGGATACGAATCTCTGCTGCTGTAGCGTCATCATAGATTTCAGCGATGCATTTACGGATGTCAGCGCAAACTTCCTGAGCCTGCTCTGTTGTAGCTGTCTTACCTGTTCCGATAGCCCAGATCGGCTCGTAAGCGATAACTGCTGTCTTAGCCTGATCAGCTGTAACACCCTGGAATCCAACCTTAACCTGCTGACGGATGAAGTCCATTGTTACGCCCTGCTCTCTCTGAGTAAGTGTCTCACCGCAGCACATGATTGGTGTGATACCATGCTCGAAAGCTTTGAGCATTTTTTTGTTAACGTCTTCGTTTGTCTCACCGAAGTACTCTCTTCTCTCGGAATGTCCAAGTACTACATACTTAACGCCTGCATCTACGAGCATAGCCGGAGCGATCTCGCCTGTGTAAGCACCTTTCTCCTCGAAGTACATGTTCTCAGCACCAACCTGGATGTTTGTTCCTTTAGCTGCCTCAACAACAGGGATGATGTCGATAGCCGGTACGCAGAATACTACGTCAACTTCGTCGTTAACAACAAGCGGTTTTAAAGTCTCAACAAGCTTTACAGCCTCGCTTGGTGTCATGTTCATTTTCCAGTTTCCAGCAATAATTTTCTTTCTTGCCATTGTTTTTATCTCCTTTTTGTGTTCGTGGAACACTTTATTTTTTATCAGTCTTTATCGTTAGCTGCTGCTACACCTGGGAGCTCTTTGCCCTCAAGGAACTCAAGAGAAGCACCGCCACCTGTGGAGATGTGTGTCATCTTGTCGCCATATCCGAGGATATTTACAGCTGCTGCGGAATCACCGCCACCGATGATTGTTGTTGCGTCTGTCTCAGCAAGAGCTTTTGCAACTGCCTCTGTACCATGTGCGAAGTTCGGCATCTCGAAGCATCCCATCGGTCCGTTCCATACAACTGTCTTGGCATCTTTTACAGCATCTGCAAAGATTTTCTCTGTCTCTGTTCCGATATCCATTCCTTCCCATCCGTCCGGAATCTCACCACGTTTTACGATCTGGATGTTGCAGTCGTTGGAGAAGTCATCACCGATTCTGTTATCTACAGGAAGAAGAAGTTTTACACCTTTCTCCTCTGCTTTCTTCATCATATCGAGAGCATACTGAAGGTAATCATCCTCGCAGAGGGATGTTCCGATATGTCCGCCCATAGCCTTGGAGAATGTATAGGACATACCACCACCGATGATCAGTGTATCTACCTTGTCAAGAAGGTTGTTGATAACAGAGATCTTGCTGGAAACCTTAGCACCGCCAAGGATTGCTACGAATGGTCTCTCCGGATTGTTTACAGCGTTTCCGAGGAAATCGATCTCTTTCTGCATCAGATATCCTACAACTGCTGTCTTCACATATTTGGTAACACCTACGTTGGAGCAGTGAGCTCTGTGAGCAGTTCCGAATGCATCATTTACGAATACATCGCAGAGAGAAGCAAGTTCTTCGCTGAACTTGTCTTCGTTCTTTGTCTCTTCTGCACGGTAACGTGTGTTCTCAAGAAGAACTACATCGCCATCTTTCATCTCTGCTACAGCAGCTTTTGCGTTCGGTCCTACTACCTCAGGATCTGCTGCAAATTTTACTTCCTGGCCAAGAAGCTCAGAAAGACGAACTGCTACAGGTGCAAGAGAAAGCTCCGGTTTCGGCTCTCCCTTCGGTTTTCCAAGGTGGGAGCAGAGGATAACTTTTCCGCCGTCTGCGATCAGTTTCTTGATTGTAGGAAGAGCAGCTACAAGACGGTTCTCATCTGTGATCTTTCCATCCTGAAGCGGAACGTTGAAGTCGCATCTTACAAGTACTTTCTGTCCTTTTACATTGATATCGTCAACACTTTTTTTGTTCAGCATCTCTATATCTCCTTAACTTTTATTTCTGCAAAAGCAGATGAATAAGGGCGAGCGGTATTGTTGTCCGCTCTGTTAACAGTCATTTCCTCAGACATTTTTTTGTTTGGTCTTTTGGAAAAAAAGGGCCCGGTCCTCTTCAGACCGGACCCTTTCTGAGTCTATTCTTCTACACCCGTTCGCAGAAAATTAAGCGTTCAGAAGTTTTCCGAAGTGCTTGATTGTACGAACCATCTGGCTTGTGTAGGAGTTCTCGTTGTCATACCAGGAAACTACCTGAACCTCTGTTGTGCCATTCTCAAGTGGAAGTACCATTGTCTGAGTAGCATCAAAGAGGGAACCAAATCTCATACCAACGATATCGCTGGATACGATCTCATCCTCGTTGTATCCGAAGGACTCGTTAGAAGCTGCTTTCATAGCTGCGTTGATCTGCTCTTTTGTAACATTTCCTTCAACTACTGCTGTAAGGATTGTTGTAGAACCTGTTGGGGTAGGAACACGCTGTGCAGAACCGATAAGTTTGCCGTTAAGCTCTGGGATAACAAGTCCGATAGCTTTAGCAGCACCTGTGCTGTTCGGAACGATATTAACTGCAGCTGCACGGGATCTTCTCAGATCGCCTTTTCTCTGCGGTCCGTCAAGTGTCATCTGATCGCCTGTGTAAGCGTGGATTGTGCACATGATACCGGATTTGATCGGTGCAAGATCGTTAAGAGCCTTAGCCATTGGTGCAAGGCAGTTTGTTGTACAGGAAGCTGCGGAGATGATCTTGTCCTCGTTTGTAAGACCCTGATGGTTTACGTTGTAAACGATTGTCTTAAGGTCGTTTCCAGCCGGAGCGGAAATAACTACGTGCTTAGCACCTGCATCGATATGAGCCTGAGCTTTGTCTTTAGATGTGTAGAAACCTGTGCACTCAAGAACTACGTCTACACCGATCTCTCCCCATGGAAGCTCTGCAGCGTTAGCCTTAGCATAGATTTTGATCTCTTTTCCGTCTACTGTGATGGAATCCTCGCCTGCTGTTACTTTATCAGCAAGAGCGTATCTTCCCTGTGTAGAATCATATTTTAATAAGTGAGCAAGCATCTTAGGAGATGTAAGATCGTTGATTGCTACGATCTCAAATCCCTCTGCTCCAAACATCTGACGGAATGCAAGACGACCGATACGTCCAAAACCATTAATTGCAACTTTTACTGCCATGATAAATTCCTCCTATGAATTGAATGGTGATTTAGTGTTTCTCCTCCGATTGTTAAAGAAACATCAACCTGTTTCATATTGTACCTAATTCCAAACAAAAATTCAAGAGCTATTTATAAAAAAGCACATTAAAATAAATATTAAGAAAATTCCCGAAAAATGTGTTATAATTCTGTGAGAGAAATTTCTGTCCTGCCAGCTGTAACACAACAAGCAGGTACAGCATCTGTTACACACTACACAGACTTGAATATGGAGGTACAAAATGGGCCAGAAAATTTTATGGGACTGCCATATGCACTCCTCTTTTTCCGCAGATTCCGAAACACCCATGGAAAATATGATCCAGGCCGCAGTTGATAATGGTCTTACAGGAATCTGTTTTACGGAACACCTTGATCCGGATTACCCGGAAACGCCGGAAAATCTGGACTTTTCCCTGGATATCCCGGCATACCGCCAGCGTCTTTTTGAACTGGCTGATGCTTTTCGGGACCAGATCACTGTAAATTTCGGAATCGAACTTGGACTTCAGCCCCATCTTTCTGAATCTTTCTCCGGACTTCTGAAAGAAATCCCCTTCGATTTTGTTATTGGTTCTTCTCATGTCGTACACGGATACGATCCCTATTATCCTTCTTATTTTGAGGGACGGAAAGAATCCGCCTGCTATATGGAATATTTTGAATCCATTCTGGAAAATGTCGCTGCCTTTGATGAAATGGATGTCTACGGACATATTGATTATGTGGTGCGTTACGGCCCCAATCAGAACCGTCAGTACTCCTATGGCCGCTATAAAGAAATCCTGGATGAAATTCTCCGCACACTGATCCGTAAGAACATTGGAATCGAATTAAATACCGGCGGTTATCACTACGGCCTTGGCGAGCCAAATCCATGTGTAAATGTAATCCGCCGCTATCATGAACTTGGCGGTGAAATTATTACCATCGGTGCAGACGCCCACACCCCGGATAAAATCGCCTATGCTTTTGACAAAGCAGCAGATGTTCTCCGTGAATGCGGCTTTTCCTATTATACTGTGTTTAAAAACCGTCAGCCGGTTTTCCATAAGCTGTAGATCTATTTCTCTCTCCGGTCAGAGAGTTTACATTTTTATACCGAAAATACCATTTATCTAAGGAGGAACTCTATATGTCAACAAAAAGACTCCAGAAAAAGAAAGCTGCCATGCAGGCAAAAAAAGAACAGCAGCTGAAGAAAAATACAGTTGCTGCTAAAATTGAAACTTCCAAGACGGAACCGCTGAAAGTAGGAACAAGCAAAACCGAACCGGTCAAAGTCGAGACTTCCAAGACTGAGCCACTCAAGGTGGAAACCTCAAAGACCGAGCCGATCAAAGTTGAGACTTCAAAAACCGAGCCGATCAAGGTGGAAACCTCAAAAACCGAACCGATCAAAGTCACAACTGCAAAGACCGAACCGGCAAAAGTAACTACTTCCAAAACAGAACCTCTGAAAGTTGAGACTTCCAAAGAAGACACCGCCTACGATGCCCTCTACGAGAAACGCCTGAACCACTACTACAATGATCTGAAATGGCTCTACTGCGAGCTGTTCCGTAATCATCCGGAGGTTTCCGGCACATTCTCAAGCCTCACAAAGAAGATGAAAGAGATCTACCGTGAGCGTTCTCTTTCCATGAAAGAAGCTGACCAGAACTGTGCTGCGGATCCGGACTGGTTCCGTAAGACCACGTTCACCGGAATGGCTATAAATCCTGCGGATTTCGCAGATACCCTTGCCGGACTGTCCAGTAAGCTGGACTATATCAGTGAATGCAAGGCAGACACTCTGTACCTGACAGATCTTTTCCAGGCAACTTCCAACTGCTCTCTTCGCATTATCCCGGAGATTGGAAGTTCAGAAGATCTGCACGACCTTGCAGTTAACTGCCAGAAAGCAGGTATCCGCCTGGCTCTTGAAATCCCGTTAAGCCTTTCTGTGGACGACCCACATTCCGGTGCTCCATGTGTACTTCAGACTCCGGCCTTTTTCAATGCAATGCTTCTCCAGATCTTGGAACTTGCAAATGAGGGGGCTTCTGTATTCAGCCTTGGTGTCCTCCCTGTGATGAACAGCGAAAACCTCTGGAAGCTGCATTCCCTTCTCCGTATGACACGAATGGTCTGCGAGATCGTATGCCCAGGAGTCCTTCTCCTTGGCGAGACAGACCGCACCCCTTCCGAAGCAGCTGCATTCGGCGGAACTTCCGATATGCCGGAACTTCACATTGTAAACAGCACACAGCTGATGTCCGATATCTGGCACACGGTTGCCACAAAGGATACTGCTCTTCTCCGCCACGGAATTGATAAGACTGCCAATCTTCCACAGGCACCGGTATTTCAGAATTATCTCCGCAACCGCAACACGGTACGCTGGAATCTGGACTATGATTTTCTGAAAGACAGCTTTATCACAGAAGGCCCTCACAGAGATTATCTGAATGAATTCCTCGCCGGTCTTTTCCCGGATTCTTTTGCCCGGGGCGAGATCTATGTAAATCCGGAAACCGAAGAAGCAGAACTCTGTGGAACAACTGCCTCCCTTGCAGGAATCGAACGTTTTGATTATGAAGGAAATGCCGATGGTGTCAGCCGCGGAATCCGCTATGATGTAACACTCCACGCACTGCTTCTTTCCCTTCCAGGAATTCCGGTACTTCGAAGCGGTGACGAAGTCGGACAACTGAACGATTACACCTACAAAACCGACACTTCCAAGGCTTCTGATCCCCGCTGGCTCCACAACGGACGCTTCAACTGGACACTTGCCCAGAACAGAGCCGATGCCGAAACGATCCAGGGACGTATCTTTAACAGCCTAGAACAGCTGGAATCCATCCGCGCCAGCCATCCGGTATTTGCACCAGATGTTCCTGCACACACACTGGAAACCTGGGAAAAATCCCTCCTTGCCCTGGTAAAAGAAACTTCTGAAGAAAAACTGATCTGCATCTACAACTTCAGCGACCAGGACAAAGTAGCCTGGATCAACGAGCAGGACGGTACTTACACAGATCTCCTTACCGGAGTTCAGAGAGACGCTCAGGCCGTAGAGCTCCCTGCCTTTGGATTTATCTGGCTTATGCATACGAAATAACGATTTCCACCAAAAAGGACACTGCCCGTAAAATGGCAGTGTCCTTTTACATTTCTCATATTTTTTATTTTCTCAGCTTATCAATGAATGCGGCAAATTTCCCCTGCTCTCCCTTATCCAGCGAACGGCTGTAGATATTCTTGATCCAGGCCGTGATCACATCGATCAGGATCGGAGAAAACGTCATCAGAAGGAATACCAGAATGATCATTCCGAATTCCAGGGATCCCAGAGTCAGCAGATTCTGCAGAATCACGGCTGCCCCGAAAAAGATCACCTGCATACTGTAAATGATCACCTTACGATAGGTATTCAAAGGTGCGTAAACCGTCTTAAGTGCCGCCATATAATTCCAGCCTGTCACAAGCACACAGGCCGTATTCAGCATTGCATTGGAATGATACACATTCTGACATACCAGCATCACACTGAACACACAGCCTGTAATCGTCACAGCGCCCGGAAACGCATTCATAAACACGTGACGCAAAAATGTATGGTCGATCTTCTCATAATTGTTCTCCTGAGCCAGAAGAAACGTAGGAATACCAACTGCACAGGCACTGATCAAAGACATCTGAATCGGTTCAAAAGGATAGGAATCCCCAAAGAAGATCGTGATCAGTGACAGCAGCACGGAAAAAATCGTCTTGATCAGAAACATGGATGCTGCAGTACGGATATTATTTACAACCCGTCGTCCCTGATTCACGATCTCCGGCATCGCCGCAAAATTGGAATCCAGCAATACCACATTTGCAATATTCTTGGCCGCATCACTACCCTCAGCCATGGCAATACTACAGTCTGCCTCTTTAAGAGCCAGAACATCGTTTACGCCATCACCGGTCATTGCAACCGTATGCTTCTGTGCCTGCAAAGACTTCACCATCGCCTGCTTCTGCTGCGGTGTCACACGTCCGAACACACTGTATGTTGCAACTGCCTCGTCCATCTGTTCCTGGGTTGTGATCGTTGTTGCATCTACGTACTGCTCCGCATTTTTAAGGCCTGCACGTCTGGCAATGGCAGAAACCGTCACCGGATCATCTCCGGAGATCACTTTCAGATCCACGCCCTGGCTCTCAAAATATGCCAGCGTATCCGGTGCCTCTGCACGGATCACATCCGTAAGAAGCAGAAGTCCGATGGGTTCAAGTCCTGCCGGGATCTCCGTGCCTTCATTTACATTCTCACTGTGAGCAACAACCAGAACACGAAGTCCCTCTTTCGCAAAACCACTACAATATTCTGCCAGCTGGGGATTTCCTTCCGGAAAAAGAAACTGCACAGCACCCATCAGATACGTACCTGTATCTTTAAAAGCAGCTCCACTGTACTTTCTGTCGGAAGAGAACGGGATCACATGGTCCAGCTCCATATCCTGGGATACTTTAAATCTTGCACGGAGGGCATCGGCAGTGGCATTCTGATCTTTCAGCACAGAAAGAAGATTTCCCATGATATGTTCGATCTCCCGGATTTTCTCTGGATCTTCCTGGCTGCGCGTCTCTGAACCAGCCTCAAATTCTTCCTGTGGTGAGAGAATCGAACTCCCATCTTCTTTTGCGATGGCTTCTGCGGCCGAAGCTGCTGAAATCGCAGTCATATCAGAACTCTCAGTTCCATCGTTCTTGCTTTCACCAGACTCGGGCGCATTTTCTGTTGTTACACCTGAAATCTCCTCATCCACCGGCGGATAACTCTCCACCGCTTCCACACACATGGTACCCTCTGTGATGGTTCCTGTCTTATCCAGACAGAGTGTATCCACACGTGCAAGAGTCTCAATACAGTACAATTCCTGCACCAGCGTTTTCTTCTGAGCCAGCTTCAGGGCTCCCAGGGTCAGTGCCACACTGGTAAGAAGGACCAGTCCCTCCGGGATCATTCCCAGGACCGCTGCAACCATATTGACAACAGAATCCCGGATATTGTCTCCCACAAAATAATACTGTTTATAAAAAAGCATCGCACCCATTGGTACGATAATGATACTGATCACCTTCAGGATGGCATTCAGGGAATTTCTAAGCTCTGAATTATGGCGTTTGAATTCCTTGGCCTCGCTGGTGATCCTTGACGCATAGTTGTCGCTTCCTACATGGATGATCTGACAGCAGGCCTGTCCCGCCGTCACAAAGCTTCCGGAAAAAAGCTCATCTCCCGGATTCTTCGGAAGATTGTCCGCCTCACCGGTAAGCAGAGATTCATTGACCTCCAGGTTTCCTTCCAGGATCTTCGCATCTGCCGGGACCTGTTCTCCGGCCTTCAGAAAGATCAGGTCATCGACAACCAGCTTCTCTGTAGAAATTTTCCATTTTTTTCCTTCACGCAGAACAACCGTCTTGGATTCTGTCAGGATGGCCAGCTTGTCGATCGTCTTCTTGGCACGGACCTCCTGAATGATCCCGATCACGGTATTAATAAAAATGATTCCTACAAACATGGAGTTTTTGTAGGAACCAACCAGCAGTACGAGAACCAGCAGCACCAGGTTCAGAAAATTGAAGAATGTCAGTGTATTCTCCATAATGATCTGTTTATATGTCCTGGTGTTGGGGTTTTCGTTATTATTTACCTGGCCCTGCGCAATTCTTTCCTGAACTTCTTCGTTCGTAAGTCCTGTCATGCTTCTTACTTACCTGTCCTTTCAATGGCTTACGGTTTCTGTTCGATTGAAGCTTGCTCATGCCTCGGTTATGATCGTAAATATAAGGAATTAATATTCCTCTTCTGTGTCCTCTTCACCTTCGTGGATATCAGACTTCGGTTTGGAAAGACCTTCGATCTTAATGTGATGTTTCTCTGCATAATCCCAGAGAGCCGCATGAATTGCTTCCTCAGCAAGCAGGGAACAGTGAATCTTTACTGGCGGAAGTCCGTCCAGAGCCTCCATAACGGCTTTGTTTGTTACTTCCATAGCTTCCTCAATGGTTTTACCCATTACAAGCTCTGTTGCCATGCTGCTTGTTGCAACTGCCGCACCGCATCCAAATGTTTTGAATTTGCAGTCTTTGATAATATGAGTTTCGTCATCAATGTCAAGGAATATTCTCATAATATCGCCGCATTTTGCATTTCCTACAGTACCCACGCCGCTTGCGTTCTCAATCTCACCTACATTACGTGGATGCTGAAAATGATCCATTACTTTTTCACTATACATTATTTTTTCCTCCTGGCAAGTGTTTTTATTATTTTTTCTGCTTTTTAATAAAATCTTCATATAATGGAGACATACTTCTTAAGTTTGCAGTAATATCTTTCAGTTTATCTACTACAAAATCAACGTCCTCCATTGTTGTCTCCTCGCTTAATGTCATACGGAGTGATCCGTGTGCGATCTCATGAGGAAGGCCGATAGCCAGCAGAACATGTGACGGATCCAGAGAACCGGATGTACATGCAGAACCGCTGGATGCACAGATTCCGAAGTTGTCAAGCATCAGAAGAAGGGACTCACCCTCGATGAACTGAATGCTTACGTTTACGTTGTTCGGAAGACGTTTTACCTTATCTCCGTTAAGACGTACGTACGGGATCTCTGTGAGAATTCTGTTAATCATATGATCTCTAATCTCGATCTCTTTTGCAGTACGCTCTTTCATGGATTTGTTTGCACGCTCTGCTGCAAGACCGTATCCTACGATACCAGGAACGTTCTCTGTACCTGCACGACGTTTTCTCTCCTGTGCTCCGCCGTGTACGAAGGAACGGATCTTAACACCTTTACGGATATAGAGGAAACCGATTCCTTTCGGTCCGTTGATCTTATGTCCGCTGGAGCTGAGCATATCAATGTTAAACTCATCTACATTGATCGGGATCTGGCCGAATGCCTGAACAGCGTCTGTATGGAACAGGATTCCATGCTCATGTGCGATCTGTCCGATCTCTTTCAGCGGCTCAAGAGTACCGATCTCATTGTTTGCAGCCATAACAGAAATCAGGATGGTCTCCGGTGTGATGGCTTTCTGAAGTTCATCCAGGTCAATGAAACCGTTCTCATCCACATCCAGATATGTGACCTTCGCACCGCGCTCTTTTTCAAGGTATTCGCAGGTATGAAGGATTGCATGATGCTCGATCTTTGTTGTGATGATATGGTTACCTTTATTCTTGTATGCCTCAAAAGTTGCTTTCAGAGCCCAGTTGTCAGACTCGGAACCGCCCGCTGTGAAATAGATCTCCTCTTTCTTGGCTCCGATCACGTCTGCGATCTGCTGTCTTCCTTTTGCGATGGCAGCTTTACTGTTTGCCGCAAAATCATAAACGGTTGAAGCATTTCCGTAAAACTCTGTAAAATATGGCAGCATTGCCTCCACAACTTCCGGTGCGGTCTTTGTGGTAGCCGCATTGTCCAGATATATCATTTTTCCCATTTTCTTTTCCTCCTGTTCAGGATAATTATTTTTCGTGTATTCTCCGGCTTTCTTCGATCAGCTCACTGAGCATCAGTGTATCCACCGCATCTGTGATGCTGTCGTTGATCCTCTTCCACACTAATTTAGCTACGCAGAGATCAGAACCCTGGCAGCCTCCGTCACCTTCTGTTCCCGGGCATGTAGCAGCCTCCAGGCCGCCCTCCAGAACACGAAGGATATCTCCCACTGAAATCTCTTCTGCCGGTCTTCCAAGAAAGTATCCTCCGGCAGCACCGCGGACACTCTTCACAAGGCCCGCTTTCTTCAAAAGCGCCATCAGCTGTTCCAGATAGCTGACTGATATATTCTGACGGCCCGCAATACTCTGAAGCGAGACCGCTTCTTTTTCACTGTAAAGACCAAGGTCTATCAGGGCCTTAAGTCCGTATTTTGCTCTTGTTGACAGTTTCATCCGCTCACCTCTTTTTCAATTCCCAGTGTTTTCCTCAGATTTCATGTTTACTCTATCAGAAACCTATGGTTCTGTCAAGACTAACTTCTTCATATACTGACAAAAAAGGCTCCAGGTTATCCATGTCAAAAAAAGTATTTCTCAAAGGAACCTTGATTCTTGCCTGCACGGGACTTGTCAGCCGTATTGCTGGTTTCTTTTATAGGATATTCCTATCCCATGCCATTGGTGCGGAAGGTCTTGGTCTGTATCAGCTGATCCTTCCTCTGCAGGGACTTATGGCTGCTCTTTCTTATACCGGAATCCAGTCTGCACTTTCCCGGCTGATTGCGTCCAGACTTGCTCTTCAGGAAAAAAAGGAGGCATATTTTTCTCTGGTTACGGGAATCTTTGCGGCTGTCTTTTTTTCTGCTGTAACCGGTTTTCTGCTTTTTCGGCATGCAGATTTTTTTGCTTCCACAATCCTGAAAGCACCCGGGACCTCCGATCTTCTTCGGCTGACGGCTGCCAGTATACCACTCTGCGCCATTCACTCCTGCATTGACAGCTATTATTATGCCCGGAAAAAAGCTTCTGTACCCGCAGCTGTGCAGCTTAGCGAGCAGGCTGTCCGGATCGGTGCCACTTATATCCTGTATCTGATCTTTCTCTCCGAAGGCCGTCCGGTCACTGCGATGATCGCAGCCGGCGGTTCCCTCGCAGGAGAAGCTGCCGCTTCTCTGATATCACTCCTTATGGTTTCTTTTCATTTTGGAAATCATCCTGTAAAAGAAAAAACTTCCGTTAAAATTTTTCCGCTGATAAAAGATCTTTTTACCCTGTCTTTCCCCATATCCCTGAACCGCATCCTCCTGACACTTCTCGGAAGCATAGAAGCGGTTCTGATTCCACAGATGCTGATTCGCTGTGGAATGACTTCTTCAGAGGCACTGAAAATTTACGGGATCTTTACGGGAATGGCCCTTCCCCTGCTCCTGTTTCCTTCCACCCTTACAACTTCCGCAGCTGTAATGCTGATGCCCTCTGTCGCAAGAATGGATGCCCTTGGAGATCAGAAACAGATCCGCCATGTCACAGACCAGACTTTTTTTCTCTGCATGTTTCTGGGATTTTTGTGTGGAAGCGGATTCTTTCTCTTTGGACCATTCCTTGGAACACTGCTTTTTCACAGCCAAACTGCCGGAACTTACATACGGTATCTTTCTTTCAGCTGTCCTTTTCTTTATACCAACACCATGCTCGCCAGCATCCTTCAGGGGCTTGGAAGGCCGGGGCGCTGCCTGATCCACAGCGCTGCCGGCATTCTCATCCGTATTTTTTCTGTTGTTTTTATGATTCCGGCAATTGGGATTCGAGGCTATTTTTACGGCATTTTTCTGGGTGAACTGCTCCTTTCCCTTCTACACGTGAAAGCGCTAAAATTTCCCTATCGACAAGCGGGCGATAATCGTTTATAATTAATAACCGAAATGTTATAATTATGGAGGAATAAAGTACTATGAGTTTTGAATTCATAAAAAAACTGCCAACTCCTGAGGAAATCCGCAATCAGTATCCCATCGATGCTGAACTTCAGGCTCTCAAGGAGAAACGCGATGCTGAGATTCGCGACGTTTTCACCGGAAAATCTGATAAATTCCTCGCTATCATCGGACCATGTTCTGCAGATAACGAAGATGCTGTATGCGATTATCTTTTAAGACTTCGCAAAGTACAGGAAAAGATCGAGGATAAAGTCCTCATTATCCCGCGTGTTTACACAAACAAACCACGTACAACCGGAGAAGGATACAAAGGAATGGTCCATCAGCCGGATCCTGAGAAGAAACCGAACCTTCTTGCCGGACTGATTGCAATCCGTAAGATGCACATACGTGCCATCCGCGAAAGTGGTTTTACCTGTGCAGATGAGATGCTTTACCCAGAGAACTACCGTTATCTTTCTGATCTTCTTTCCTACGTTGCTGTAGGTGCACGTTCTGTTGAAGATCAGCAGCACAGACTGACAGTCAGCGGCATGGACGTTCCGGCTGGTATGAAGAATCCTACCAGTGGCGACTACAGCGTTATGCTGAACTCCATCGTTGCAGCACAGGGCGCTCACCGCTTCATTTACAGAAGCTGGGAAGTTGAGACCACCGGTAACCCGCTCTCCCACGCAATCCTTCGTGGTGCGGTAAACAAACATGGGGAAGCCATCCCGAACTACCATTATGAGGATCTTCGTCTTCTCTATGACAAATACCACGCAAAGAACCTTGCCAACCCGGCAGTGATCGTGGATACCAACCATTCCAACTCCAACAAGCATTACGAACAGCAGGTTCGTATCGCAAGTGAAGTTCTTCACAGCCGTCAGGTAGATCCTGAGCTTCATACCATGGTAAAAGGTCTCATGATCGAGAGCTATATCGAGCCAGGCAACCAGAAGATCGGTGGAGATCACATCTACGGTAAATCCATCACAGATGCATGCCTTGGATGGGATGAGTCAGAGAAACTGCTTTATACGATTGCTGAGAACTGCTAAGATCTGTCCGATCTGCAGTTTTAACAAATCAAGGGGTCCCTACGGGATTGCAAATATTCCCTTGACTGAAATGCACATCAAAAGAACCGGCGTTCTTCCTTTCTTTGGAAGCGTCGGTTCTTATTTTTTTCTGCTTAATATTATATTTCTGTTTACAGGTTAATGCCTCGGATGCGCCTTCATATACACATCGCGCATTTTTGCAACACCAAAATTCAAATAGATCTGTGTAGTGGAAATGTCCGAATGTCCCAGCATTTCCTGTACACTCTTTACATCCGCCCCGTTCTGCAGCATATGTGCGGCAAAAGAATGTCTCAGGGTATGTGGTGTGATATCATGCTGGATTCCTGCTTCTTCCGCATATCCCTTCAGCACTTTCCAGAACCCCTGTCTGCTCATGGACTTTCCTGAACAGTTGGTAAAAAGGCTCTGTGTCTCATTTTCTTTCACAAATGTTCCACGGGCTTCTTTCAGATATTTCTCCATGGCATTCCTGCACACATTTCCCACAGGAATGACCCGTTCCTTCTCTTCATCGTGACAGACCACATAACCAAGCTGAAGATTCATATCCTCCAGATTCAGGTGAAGCAGTTCACTGACACGCATTCCTGTCGCATAAAGAAGTTCCAGCATGGCGCTGTCCCGAATTCCTTTCGGGGTATTCAAATCCGGCTGTCTCAGAAGTCTGTCCACTTCATCCACAGAAAGAATCTCCGGCATCCTCTTCTCAACCTTAGGTGGCTTCAGTTCCAGGGATGGATCTCTCTCAATCCGGCCTTCCTGCTGAAGATACTGAAACAGTGCACGGATCGAAGCCACATTTCTGGAAATGGTAGAAGAGGCAAACTGTCCTCTCTCCATGTAACTGAGATATCCCCCCAGTTCCAGCTCTCCCACTTCACGGATATCATAAATTCCACGCCCTTCAAAATATGCTGCCATCTTCTTCAGATCTCTCTGATATGACACCTCTGTATTATGAGATGTTCTTTTTCTATTATGTAAATATGTAATAAATTCCCGTATCTCTATGTCCATTCTCTTACATCCCGTTTCTAAATAACTCATTATCAACAAAATCGTAAAATCTGTATTCTTTTATGACTGAATTATACTGTGTATTTTACATAAAATCAAACGGTTTTTCAGCGCAAAACCACGCAATTTCAACACTTTCCGCCTCAAACCACCAAATATCGCAGATTTTATGGAAACCATCACTACATATTGTAAAAAATTTTTTCAAAAAAATTTCAGCCCCTTTACAACTTTCTCAAGAATCCACGGATTCAGGAAACTTTCCGCAAGAATTCCCCCTGTATACACCAGAAATGCAGTCATTCCCTGCCGGATATATAGCCTCGATTTCTGAGGTACAAGCCCATAGTTTTTCCAGATATCATAGGACTGTCTGTATACAAGACCAGCAAGATAAAAATACACCGGAATATAGATCACATACTGAGGAATCAGAAGTCCGGCCCCGGCCACACCTCCGTAAATACCAAATTCCAGCACGGATAAAGTCAGGATAAGTCCTGTCTCCATCCCAAGAATCAGCATATAAGCCACTGACAGCGGTACCCCAAATATGGTAAACCCACAGAAAAACAGAAAAAGAAAGAGTACTCCCCTGTGTCGTAACACTTCCAGCAAATATGCTCCGCCGGAAATATCTTTCCCCGCAAAATTCCGGATCAGATAGAAAGAAGCCAGGGTTTTCTGTTTCCATTCCATTTTCCAGATCAGATTCGGTATGATATTTCCCACCAGAAAACCGGTCAGAAAAAGAATCTCTGCCGGAAAACGACCAGCTGTTTTCCATTTTCTGCTTTCATTTCTTTTTTCCATTCACTCACCCTGTACCAGTTTACGTCCAAACTCTCCGTAATATAACCTGTTTCCGGGCAATCGAGTAGGAGGGAAAATTAAATAAATTTTCCCGACCTCTCACACCACCGTGCGTACGGTTCCGTACACGGCGGTTCAACCAACTTAACAAGTAACACACCTTTCGGTGTAGTA
>NZ_JAAITI010000059.1 GCF_013304735.1 Blautia luti | reverse complement strand
ATGCGGAAGTGTCGGAACTGGCAGACGAGCAAGACTAAGGATCTTGTGAGCATTGCGCTCGTGTGGGTTCAAGTCCCATCTTCCGCATTGGAAATTTCCATGAAATGCGATATGCGGAAGTGTCGGAACTGGCAGACGAGCAAGACTAAGGATCTTGTGAGCATTGCGCTCGTGTGGGTTCAAGTCCCATCTTCCGCATGACTTTAAGGCAGAGCTGTGAATTGCAGCTCTGTTTTTGGCTATATGAAAGTAAATCGAGGAGCGGTTTGCATATTTGTTCTCGTTTCATATACAATATGAGAATTTTGGACACCTTCAGGTTGGAACAGACGATAAAACCAATATTTTTTGAATTTTTTTTTCAGAAAAGAGGAATTTGCGGTTTTGTGTAGAATATAATTAACAGAGGGTATTTTATCGCCGCTGTTTGTCAGACTGTGGAGGAAGTGCTTATGAACATCAGAGAGAATATGGAACAGAGAGAACGGGAACTGTTAAGTCCCTATGCGTCTCACAGCGCAGATACCAGAGGCAGAGACCGGCCGGAAGAGGAATGCGATGTGCGTACCGCATATCAGCGGGACAGGGACAGGATCCTTCACTGCAAGGCTTTTCGCCGCATGAAAGATAAAACGCAGGTGTTTCTGGCACCGCAGGGAGATCATTACCGTACCAGGTTGACGCATACACTGGAGGTATCACAGATCGCCCGTACCATTGCCAAGGCACTCCGGCTTAATGAAGATCTGGTGGAAGCCATCGCTCTGGGACATGATCTGGGACACACGCCTTTTGGACATGCCGGGGAAAGAGCGCTGGATCAGATACATCCTGGAGGTTTTGCCCACTATAAACAGAGCGTCCGGGTTGTGGAAGTACTGGAGAAGAACGGTAACGGACTGAATCTTACCTGGGAAGTCCGTAACGGGATCATGAATCACCGTACCAGTGGAAATCCTTCTACTCTGGAAGGCCAGGTTGTGCGTTTTTCTGACAAGATCGCCTATATCCATCACGATATGGACGATGCTCAGCGTGCGGGAATCATCACAGAAGATGACATTCCTGTTACAATGAGAACTTTTCTCGGATATACCACGAGAGAACGGCTGAATACTTTCGTACATAATATTATAGAGAACAGTATGGATAAAGACAGCATCTCCATGTCGCCTGATGTTTTTGAGGCGATGATGGAACTTCGGGTCCTGATGTTCCGGAATGTCTATGAGAATCCGGTTGCCAAGAAGGAAGAAGATAAAGCCATCAAGATGCTGAGTGAACTATACGAATATTATACAGATCATCCGGAGGTAATGTCCAGAGAATACAGAGAACTGGTGGAATACCGGGGCGTACCGAAGGAACAGGCAGTATGTGACTACATTTCGGGGATGACAGATCAGTATTCCATGGAGAAATTCAGGGAGATCTACATACCGAAGTCCTGGGAGGTCTATTAAATGGAAAAGAGGGATAAACATGCGCTATTCAGATGACATCATAGAAGAAGTCCGAATGAAAAATGACATTGTAGACGTGATATCCCAGTATGTGAAACTGACACGGAAGGGAAGTTCCTATTTCGGACTGTGTCCCTTCCATAATGAGAAAACACCTTCCTTTTCCGTGACGCCGTCCAAGCAGATGTATTACTGCTTTGGCTGCGGGGCAGGAGGAAACGTATACAATTTTATCATGGAATATGAGAATTATTCTTTTGGCGAGGCATTATCCCATCTTGCTGACCGGGCAGGGGTGGAGCTTCCGAAGATCGAATATTCCAGAGAAGCAAGAGAAAAAGCAGAAGAGAGGGCCACGCTCCTTGAGATCAACAAGCTGGCGGCTCAGTATTTTTACTATCAGCTCCGGCGAGAAGGCGGAAAAACTGCCTACGGGTATCTGACAGGCAGAGGACTTTCTGAGGAAACCATCCGGAAATTCGGCCTTGGATATTCGGACAAGTACAGCGATGACCTGTACAAATATCTTAAGAGTAAAGGATACAGTGATGAACTTCTCCGGGAATCCGGGCTGTTCAATGTGGATGAACGGCGGGGAATGTATGACAAGTTCTGGAACCGTGTGATCTTCCCGATCATGGATGTAAATAACCGGGTCATTGGTTTCGGAGGCCGTGTCATGGGAGATGGCAAGCCCAAGTACCTGAACTCACCGGAGACGAAGATCTTTGACAAGAGCCGGAATCTTTACGGACTGAACGTGGCCAGGACCACCAGGAAGAATTATCTGATCCTCTGCGAGGGATATATGGATGTGATTGCCATGCATCAGGCAGGTTTTACCAATGCGGTGGCATCTCTTGGAACTGCGCTGACATCCGGACACGCGAGCCTTGTGAAACGTTACACCAAGGAAGTCCTGCTTCTTTATGACAGTGACGGCGCAGGTATCCGGGCGGCCCTCCGTGCAATCCCGATCCTTCGGGAGGCAGGGGTTACATCCAGGGTGGTAAGCCTGAAACCATGGAAGGATCCGGATGAGTTTATTAAAAATGAGGGTGCGGAGGCTTTTGAAGAGCGTCTGAACCAGGCGATGGACAGTTTTATGTTCCGTGTGCATATTGCAGAACAGGAATTTGCGATGGATGCGCCCCAGGGACAGAATCAGTTTTTTGAGCGGTGTGCCGAAATGCTGCTGGAACTTTCCGACGAACTGGAGAGGAATCTTTATATAGAAGCAATTGTGAAGGAATATGGCCGTTACGGAGTGGGCACGGAGGATATCCGAAAAAGAGTCAACACACTGGCTCTGAAAGGAACGCCTGCAGAGAAACGGATCCAGCCGAAATCCGGGACTCCAGAAACAAAGAAAAAAGAATCCGCCGCAGATAAGGCCCAGAAGCTGATGCTTACCTGGCTTGTGAATTATCCGGGGATCTTTGAACAGGTGGAGAAATATATTTCACCGTCAGATTTTGTGGTGCCGCTGTATAAAGAAGTGGCCCAGATGCTGTTTGACCAGCATAAGGAGGGAGAGACCAATCCGGGAAAACTTCTCAATGTATTTACAGACAGCGAGGAACAGAGAGAAGTGGCATCACTTTTTAATGCCACCATCCATCTGGAAAACGAAGGAGAACAGCAGAGAGCCTTTTCTGATACGCTGCTGCGGATCAAGGAAGAGAGCCTCAAAGAAAAAAACCGTACCTGGGACCCGTCAGACATGGCAGGGCTTCAGGAACTGATAAAAGCAAAAAAAGAACTGGAAGACCTTGGAAGAAAGAGGCAGCAGCTGCATATTTCTTTCAATTAAGGATAAAATATAAACACTATATGGAGGTATAGAGCACCTATGGAAATGAATATGGCAAAATTCAGCGAGAAACTTGTAGAGCTTCTTGAACTTGCGAAAAAGAAAAAGAATGTGCTGGAATATCAGGAGATCAGTGACTTCTTCAAGGACTCTCCACTGGAAGTAGATCAGATGGAGAAAGTCTTTGATTTCCTGGAGGCCAGCGGTGTGGACGTTCTCCGTATCACAGACAACAGCGGTGACGAACTCCTCCTTGATAATGATATGGATATGGATGGAATCGAAGATGAAGAAGAGGTAGAGCTTGACAAGATCGATCTCTCTGTGCCGGAAGGTGTCAGCATCGAAGATCCGGTTCGTATGTACCTGAAAGAAATCGGTAAAGTCAGTCTGTTAAGTGCGGATGAGGAGATCGAGCTTGCAAAAAGAATGGAGAAAGGTGATGAAGCTGCCAAGAAGCGTCTGGCAGAAGCGAACCTCCGTCTTGTTGTCAGCATCGCGAAGCGTTATGTGGGACGTGGAATGCTGTTCCTTGATCTGATCCAGGAAGGTAACCTTGGTCTTATCAAAGCCGTTGAGAAATTTGATTACAGAAAAGGCTACAAGTTCAGTACCTATGCAACCTGGTGGATCCGTCAGGCCATCACAAGAGCCATTGCGGATCAGGCGCGTACTATCCGTATCCCGGTGCATATGGTTGAGACGATCAACAAGCTGATCCGTGTTTCCCGTCAGCTGCTTCAGGAGCTTGGACGTGAACCTACGCCGGAAGAGATCGCTGAGGAGATGGACATGCCGGTAGACCGTGTACGTGAGATCCTTAAGATCTCCCAGGAACCGGTATCTCTGGAAACTCCGATCGGTGAGGAGGAAGACAGCCATCTTGGGGATTTTATCCAGGATGATAATGTTCCGGTACCTGCAGATGCAGCTGCATTTACACTTCTGAAAGAGCAGCTGGTAGAGGTTTTGAGTACTCTTACTGACCGTGAGCAGAAAGTTCTCCGCCTCCGTTTCGGTCTGGACGACGGACGTGCCAGAACTCTGGAGGAAGTTGGTAAAGAGTTTAACGTTACAAGAGAGCGTATCCGTCAGATCGAAGCGAAAGCTCTGCGTAAACTGCGTCATCCCAGCCGCAGCCGCAAGCTGAAGGATTACCTTGACTGATAAAAATATATCCGTACAGCTTTCCATGCGTCTTCGTGCCATTGCCGGTATGGTAACAAAAGGAAACCGGCTGGCAGACGTAGGATGTGACCATGGCTATCTGTCTATCTATCTTGTTGGTGAAAGAATAGTTCCGTCAGCCATTGCCATGGATGTACGTCCGGGACCGCTTTCAAGAGCCAGGGAGAATATTTCCCGCTATGGCCTTGAAGATTACATAGAGACCCGTTTAAGTGATGGTCTTACAAAGCTTGAGCCGGGGGAAGGTGATACCCTGGTGATCGCGGGAATGGGCGGTCCTCTGATGGAAAGGATATTAAATGAGGGAGCGAAGGTCCGGGAGGGGTTTCAGGAACTGATCCTGCAGCCTCAGTCGGACCTTCCTCATTTCCGGCATTTTCTCTCTGAGATCGGCTGGGAGATCGTAAGAGAGGAAATGATAAAAGAAGACGGAAAGTTTTATCCTATGATGAAAGCGGTACGAAATAAAACCGGTAAAAAGATCATGTATACAGAGGCAGAAGCCTGGTTCGGGCCTCTCCTTCTGGAAAAATGCCATCCGGTTCTGAAGGAATATCTTCTCCGGGAGGCATCCATCCGTAAAAAAATACTGGCAGATCTTTTTTCCGGGGCAGGGACTTCATCTGCCTCTGCAAAAGACCGTCTTGCAGAAGTAAAGGAGGAAATGGAGCTGATAAAGTTAGCTCTTGGACGATATGAAAGCATATGAACTGATCGAATGGCTGAATGAACATCATCCGCAGAAATTTGCGGAGGAATGGGATAATGTGGGACTTCTGGTGGGAGATGATCAGAAAGAAATCTCCCATGTATTTCTTGCACTGGACCTCACAGAACCGGTGCTGGATGAGGCAGTGACAGCTGGTGCGGATATGATCCTTACCCATCATCCCATGATCTTTTCCGGGATCAAGAAGATCAACAATCATACCTTTACCGGAAGGAAGATCTTACGTCTGATCCGGGAGGATATCCCGTACTTTGCCATGCATACCAATTATGATGTGATCGGTATGGCAGATTTAAGCGCAGATTATCTGAAACTTCAGGATACAAAGGTGCTTACAGTTACCGATGAGTCCGGGGAGCAGCCGGAGGGATTCGGCCGCGTGGGAAAACTTCCCCGTGCCATGACTCTTGGCGAGTTTGGAAAATATGTAAAAGAATGCAATTGCCTTCCAGATGTGCGGGTTTACGGCGATCTGGATCAGAGGATCGAGACTGTGGCAATCTGTACAGGAAGCGGAAAGAGCATGATCCGTGATGTGATGGCAGCCGGTGCGGATGTGTATGTGACCGGAGATATTGATTATCATACTGCCATTGATACCATGGCGGATGGACTGGCGATCGTAGATGCGGGACATTATGGCACGGAGTATATTTTTGCGGAAGCCATGGAGAGGGAACTGAATGAAGCGTTCCCGGATCTTAAGACGACCTGCGCCAGTGTGAAAAATCCATATATTGTTTTATAAGTATAAGCCTGTGGAGGTGAGTGTTATGGAACAGACGATGATAAAAGTGACCATAAACGGAGAAACAAGGGAATACCCCAAGATGACCCCATATTCCGAGATTGTAAAGGATTATGAGGGAGAAACAGAGTATCCGGTGATTCTTGTAACTGAGAACGGAAAACTCCGAGAACTTCACAAGAAGCTGCGGCATGACTGTACCCTGGGATTTATAACCACAAAGGACAGTGCCGGCCGTAAAACCTACCGGCGAAGTGCGATCTTTATCCTTCTGAAAGCAATTTTTGATGTGGCCGGAAAGGAAAATGTGGATCATGTGGTAATCCATTATTCTCTGGGGAATGGTCTTTATTTTACCATGAAAGGCAGTGCAACCCTGGATCAGGAGCTTCTTGACCAGGTGAAAGTGCGGATGCGGGAGCTGGTAGATCAGAAAATTCCGATCTACAAACGCAGTGTCAGCACGGATGATGCCATTTCCATGTTTCGCAGGCATCATATGTATGACAAAGAAAAACTGTTCCGTTACCGCCGTGTTTCCAGGGTAAATATTTACAGTCTGGAGAATTTTGAGGATTATTTTTACGGTTTTATGGCACCGGATACCAGTTATGTGCAGTATTTTGACCTGCAGCTTTATGACGAAGGTTTTGTACTGATCCTTCCGCGTCAGAAAACACCGGATGTTCTGGAGGATTTTGAGCCGCAGGATAAGATCTTTCATGTGCAGAAGGAATCGGAAGAATGGGGCGACAAGCTGGATGTTGCCACTGTGGGGGACCTCAATGACCGGATCACCAGAGAGGGTGTTCAGAGCCTGATGCTGATCCAGGAGGCGCTTCACGAGGCGAAGATTTCTTCCATTGCCGAGGAGATCCAGAGAAGAGGAAATGTGAAGTTTGTAATGATCGCAGGTCCTTCTTCTTCAGGAAAGACCAGTTTTTCCCACAGGTTGTCCATTCAGCTTGCAGCTCATGGCCTGAAGCCTCACCCCATCGGTGTGGATAATTATTTCGTGAACCGGGAGCATACCCCGCTTGATGAATTCGGGGAAAAGAATTTTGAGTGCCTGGAAGCCATTGATATCAAGCAGTTTAATGAGGATATGCTGAATCTTCTTGCTGGAAAGAAAGTGGATCTTCCTACTTTTAATTTTAAGACCGGATACAGGGAATACCGGGGAGATCAACTTCAGCTTGGAAAAGATGATATCCTGGTGATCGAGGGAATCCACGGGCTTAATGACAAACTGAGCTATGCCCTTCCAAAAGAGAGCAAGTTTAAGATTTATATCAGTGCTCTGACACAGCTGAATATTGATGAACATAACCGGATCCCGACTACAGATGGCAGGCTGATCCGCCGGATTGTCCGTGATGCGCGTACACGAGGAACTTCTGCAAAGGATACCATTGCAAGATGGCCGTCTGTACGGCGTGGTGAGGAGCAGAATATTTTTCCATTCCAGGAGGAGGCGGATGTGATGTTTAATTCCGCTCTTGTGTATGAGCTTGCCTGCCTGAAGGTTTATGCGGAGCCACTGCTTTTTGGAATTGATAAGAGTGAGCCGGAGTATCAGGAGGCGAAGAGGCTTCTGAAGTTCCTGGATTATTTTGTGCCGGTGCCCTGTGAGGGGGTTCCGTTTAACTCGCTTCTGAGGGAGTTTATCGGTGGCAGCTGTTTTAATGTATAATAAATAAAGATATGTGTAGATAGAAGGCTCTGTGCAGTGCAGATATCGGTTGGCGCAAAGATGGGATTGTTCTGATTTTCTCTGTGCGTAGGATCTGTGGTGTATGGAGTCTTTTGGGTGTGGATCAAAAAAAGTTAAAGTTCTTTGCGGCGTATAGATGTCGGCTAGAGTTTACAGGACTTAAAGGAAAGGGAAAATGATCATGAGAGAGAAAGTGCAACTGACAAAATTGGCTCCAAACTGTGGCTGTGCGGCAAAAGTGGGACCGGGAACCCTAGCAGGGGTTCTTGGCGGACTGCCGAAGTTCTGCGATCCGGATCTTCTGGTGGGGACGGATACTTCGGATGATGCGGCGGTTTACCGGGTGTCCTCTGATCTGGCGCTGATTCAGACACTGGATTTTTTTACGCCTGTGGCGGATGATCCTTATGATTTCGGTCAGATCGCGGCGGCGAATGCGTTGAGTGATGTGTATGCCATGGGTGGAACTCCGAAGACGGCTTTGAATATTGTGGCGTTTCCCAAACATATGGATGTGGAGATCCTGGGGGAGATTTTGCGTGGTGGTGCGGATAAGGTGATGGAGGCTGGCGCGGTTCTTGCCGGTGGCCATACGATCCAGGATGATACGCCGAAGTATGGGCTTAGTGTGACGGGTTTTGTGGATCCGAGGAAGTTTTGGAAGAATTTTGGGGCGCAGACGGGGGATAAGCTGATTTTGACGAAGCCGCTGGGTGCGGGGATCGTGAATACGGCGATCAAGGCAGATCTGGTGACGGAAGGTGCCCGTAGGGCGGTGTTGGATTCCATGAAGAGGTTGAACCGGGATGCCTGTGAGATTTTGAAAGAGTTTGAGGTTCATGCCTGTACGGATGTGACGGGGTTTGGTCTTGGAGGGCATGCCACGGAGATGGCTGTGGCCAGTGAGCGGACGATCGTGATTGATACGGAGAAGTTGCCGGTGCTTCCGGATGTGGAGAAGTTTGCTTCTATGGGCCTGATCCCGGGTGGGGCTTACCGGAATCGGGAGTTTGCTGAAAAAACTGGTGTGAAAAGCCAGGCGGTGCTCTGGAGGGAGGATGTGGTGTTTGATCCGCAGACTTCCGGGGGACTGTTGGCGGCGGTGCCGGAGAGAGAGGCAGCGGAGATTATGAAAAGAATGGGTGAGGCTGGATTGGAGGCTGGAATGATCGGTGAGGTTGTGGATAGACGGGAGTGGACGTTGGAGATTTGGTAGGTGGCCGGACGCCAGAGGGAGCTGGCATCGATCCGGATAGGGATTTTGTGAGATGGCTAAAAGTGTTGGTGGGCAGAGGGACGCCAGAGGGAGAGGATATCGGCCCGGGCAGGGACTCCATCGGGAGATGCTGCTGGTTTCGTGAGAGGGATGTAAAACCTAACGCCAGAGGGAGAGGATATCGTTCCGGGCAAGGACTCCGTCGGGGGATACAACTAAGATTCCGGAAGGTGGCTAAAACCATTGCGGCAGGGCCAGAACTCGCCGTTGGCTCAAACAGCTGACCCTGCCGCAATAACGCCCCCTCCCGCAACCTAAGTTGTATCCCCCCTCCTCCGCAACAGCCCGAACCGATATCCTCTCCCTCAGGCTGGCATTTCCGGCCGGTAGGAAAAAACATAAAATACGTGGCGGGGACGGAAGCGGACGCGGGGCGTCCTGTCCTGGGAGTGTGAAAGTGTGGCTGTATCGGCACAGCCTCCCAGCATAAATATCGAAGAATCCAGGAACTAGTTCGGCACAGCGTTCCACTTTGAATTCCGTAGCATACAGACAAAAGTCAGCAACTATACACTTGCAACAACGAAGAACTCCTTCCGTGCCCAACGGGGTGGGAGCGCGAGGGAGGGCGTTCGGGCCAATGCCATTTAGTTAGAACATTTTGTATATGAACCTTTATATTACATTCTTTAATGTTTTGAATTTTAAATCCTTTAAGGTAAAAAATGCACAGACTCTCCCCCTGGGCAGAAACCTTCTTTTTATCCTTTAAATATCTTGTGTTTTTATTCAAAAAAAGTTATAGTATTTTTATATTAAAACACCCGGTATACAAAGCTTACAAAACCTTTCCTCTTTTTGGTGCGGGGGAACTTCCGGCTGGGCTTGACCGGAACCAGGTAATGTAACAGGAGTGTCTCGATATGAGGCGGAATGGTAGGACTGCTTTTTTGAAGGAAAGCTTTACAGATATGTACAGCCATGGTGAAATTCACCTGGTAAGTGTATTTTGTTTTTTTTTCTGATGGGTGCTTACATGTGGGGTAATGGATTCACAGAAATTATACATGATAACACGTGCGTATATCTCCTGTTCTACATATTCCGCCTTTTTTGAATGAAAGCAGGAGAGTCCAACGCTGTATTTCAGTTTTCGGAACGATGTTTCGATCCCCCATCTCAAATGGTATAATTCCTTAATCCTCCACGGAGGAAATGCATCTCTTTTAAGATTCGTAACGATACATTCGTATTCACCGGTATCCAATAAAAACCGTACTATTCTTAATTTCATAGGATAAACTGCCTGTTTTCCATCTTTTTCCAGATCCAGGAAATCAAACACGGATCTTGGGGAAAGCTTTTTATATCGGACAGGATCTTTTTTCGAATGCACCGTACTCCGCGTGATAAAGAATTATATCCCCGGTCAGCCAGTATGATCGTTTTCGCAGGGGAGTCGATATTTCCCAGCATCTGGACCAGGGCACGTGATTCATTGCTGACCATTGTTTTTTCAATCCGTATATCTGTATACTTTTTATTGCAAAGATCATACAGTGCATGGAGATGGAGCTGATTGGAACCTCTCTTTCCATAGAGAGAGGATCGTATCCTGAAAGGATATCTTACGTTTTCTTGAAAAATCAATACCAGGGCGAAGGACAAAAGAATCCTTCTGAAGTTCTAATTCAGAAATAGAAGATAGAAGTAATTTATAACTGGAAGCAAAAGCAGAATTCATAAGCGGACCTCCTTTTGTATAGTCAAGACCACCCGCTTAGCGGGTGGCTTGCTCTGTCCCTATAAGGGACTATTC
>NZ_JAAITI010000058.1 GCF_013304735.1 Blautia luti | reverse complement strand
CTAAAGATCTTCCCTCCCCCTGCATAGCAGGGGGTTTATTTTTACTGTCACACAAAAACAGCACCGGACAACTTTTTGTTATCCAGTGCCCATAATCTTAAAAAGCGGTTTTATGCTGGCTGTCAGCCGCGACATCCTTCCGAACGTCTAAAATGTCGCCGGTATCATTAAGTCCCCGGCGCGGACTCACCGTATCTCCCTGGTGTGGGCGTAATACCCTTCCGAGTATCAAATAGTCCCAGTAATTACCCTGCCCGGGCACAGTACAGCTTTTACGTGCCGCTACACGAAACCTTTTGGTTTAACTATATTATATGCGATACCCTAAGAAATATCAATAGTTTCTGGCAAAATCGATTGGCTGTATTTTATTGTACCCCATTACTTACCACTGTCTATGATTTCCAGGCCCTCAGGACAGATCAATCAAAAATCATATTCTCTGTCCCATCAGGTTTTAAAAATACTGTTTTCGAAATTCCATTGCATTCCAGCGTTACTTTCTGCTCACGGGAAGAACAGAGGCGAACCCTGTGTATCCTGCCCTCTCTCCATTCAAAATCAACTGTGATGTCACCCTGTGCCTTCATTCCCCGACTTTTCCGTCTTTCCACTCATCCGGAAGTGCCGGAAGCAACAGGAAATGCCCTTTCCTGCTCTGGATAAGCATCTCTGCAACTGCAGCTGCAAAGCCAAAATTCCCATCGATCTGGAACGGAGGGTGTGCACACAACATGTTGGGATAAATGCCGCCTCCCACACAGGAGATATTTTCCTCCCTGGTATAACGGAGCTGGTTTGATCGAGTAGGAGACGGCTTTTGCCGCCGACCTCTCACACCACCGGACATGCGGTTCCGCATCCGGCGGTTCAGTTAACTTGACATCTCGCTTTACAAAGATATTCCTCGGCTGAGAGTAAACCAAATTTCTTCAAACGTGCATTTGACATCGCATAACAAACAGTTTTTGTACGGCACACTCGGGCATATCCATGAAATCCCGCCGCACACCTTGCATTCTTTTTACTAATACCCAGTTTTACCAAATTTTTATATCTGGTTTTTGGATTTTTCCAGTGTTTCCATATGCACATCCTGAATCTATACCTGATTACTGTATCAAGTTTTCGGCTTACTGTAAGAATTGAGCCAATTTTAAAGTAATTAATCCATCCTCTTACTACCTCTGCTATCTTTTTCGCTTTGTATGAATTACTCACGCTCCACTTGCGGCTCGTAAGTTTCCTGACTTTCTTCTTTACTTTATCCAATGACTTTTTCGGAACTTTCATCCTATATTTCTTTTCCTAAAATTGATAATAAAAAGCAAATCCCAGATATTTTGCTTTTGTCGTACTATCATTATACTTTTTTATTATAAAAAAATACATAAACAACATTCGCCAAAACATGCACAAAATGTTATACTTTTACATAATAGCCAACTATTTTTTAACAATATTTTGTAGAATCGTAAAATTGCATAATTCATATTGTTGTATTTTGTGCAATATGACAAGGAAGACATTACTTGTATACATTATCAGCATACTATCACAAATCCAGGGTTGATTTTATGGATAAAAAACATCCCCTGTTTATTGGAAGCTGCGGTACTTATCATCTATACACCGTAGAAAAGCTTCCTACCCACCGCCCGAAAGACCGGCTTGATTATCAGCTTCTTTACATCGCATCCGGACGGGCACATTTTATTTTGATGGAAAACCTACTGTTGTAGAAGCCGGCAATATGGTACTCTACCGTCCACGTGAGGAACAACGCTATTATTATGGAGCGGATCAGACCGAAGTTTACTGGGTTCACTTTACTGGAAATAATGTAAAGAACTTTCTAAGAAGATATGGGATTGCCGACGATACCCGCATTATTTATACCGGTATCTCCATTGAGTACAAAAATCTATTTATGTCTATGATCGAGGAACTGAATCTGCAGCGAATTGATTACGAGGAGATGCTGATAAATTATTTCATGATTCTCCTGATCAGCCTCCATAGAATAGCACTGCAAAAGCCACGTAAAAAGAACCTTCAGAACATGAACGATATGGAACAGGCTGCACAGTACTTTCGGATGCATTATAATAAACCTATAAGTATTGAGGACTATGCTGTTTCCCACAATATGAGTATCAGCTGGTTCATCCAGAACTTCCGTCAGTATGCCAATACTACATCTGCTCAATACGTGCAGTCTCTGAGGCTTACCAATGCAAAAATGCTTCTGGAAACGACCAATTATAATATCACAGAAATAGCCAACCTGGTCGGGTACGAAAATCCATTATATTTCAGCCGATTTTTCCGAAAACAGTGTGGCATGTCCCCTTCACAGTTCCGCAAGCAGCTGGTGCTGAATGCAGAAAACTGTCCAAAATAAAACCAACCAAAAACGCTGGGAGCAATTCTCAGCGTTTTTGATTGGTTTTAAATATTACGATACTTTTTTACCTTAGAATTAATGGACATAAAGCCTGTTTCAGGATGTCGCGGATAAATATTCTTATACCTGTAAGTACTCAGCACGATCCCCATGAGTCCATAAGAAATTATAATACAGCTTCCTCCGGCTGAAAAAAACGGAAGAAATGTTATTGATTGCGGAAATACGCCAAGATTCTCAAGGACATTTATCAAAAAACTGATGAGAAATACAATTCCGCACCCGCATCCCATCATCATACCCAGCTGATTTTTCTGTCGCAACGCAGTGTTAAAGATTGCAAAAATCAGAACCGCAAGAACACAGCACAAAAGTATAGCTGCAATTATTCCATATACAGATGACAGATAGGTCAGAATATAATCCGCGTTAAATGCTGGCAGGATTCCCGTTACATCTGATTTGCTTTTCCCGATCAGCTTATTCTGTCTCCAAAGTGAATGCAACATTTTTGTGAGATAGTCTGTTTCGCTACCACTGGAAAACATCGCCTGTATGCGCGCAATTTGATATTCCGCCAGCCTGTTTCTCAGGTACATACCCAGGAAAGCTGCTATGGGCGCGGTCAAAAACACAGCCCAGATTCCACAGATAGTTCTTTTCTTTCTGACAGTAAACCAGTCCTTTTTGATTGCGATCGTCAACATAGTCAGCATAGTTACCAGCATCACACAAGCTGTCCTGAGTGCCGGCAGGCTGTAAACTAATATTACTGGAGCAATCAGCCATAAGATTGCTCTTATCAGTCCCTTATATCCCCACCCATGATATTTATATAAAATTGCTCCATATATGGGGACATAAAACAGCATCAGTTTTTGTACATCCATGCCTCTTCTGCCTCCTGGCAGTGATATAAAAATCCTTGCTCCGTTTACCTGGCCTCCTTCCAATATAACCAGCAAACAGACGGACAATAAAACAGCTGCAATTATTTTTGAAAATTTTGCCAGTACGGTATAGTCCAGCAGATACAAAATCATCATGACAGCCAGCCCGATCATAACATGAAACACATATCTGTCAGAACCGGCTGCCGCATTCTCACTGGCTTTTCCGGAAATCCCTGCATGTATCAGAACACCTGCAATGCTGATAAATATAATCATTCCCAAAAGTTTCCATGCAGCCTGAGGTCTGTGGATACTGTCAAGGGAGATTCCTGTTTCCACAGGATCCCCCATGTCTCTGACGGCTTCCTTCTCTGCCTGTTCATGATCCATGCCTGCCTTCATGTTTTCCGCAATCTGATCCTCCATATGATCCTGCAGTTCCTGTTTTATGTATGGTCTGGCTTTTGTGCAGCGAATCTGTTCCAGCAATAATTTCAGATATTCATCCATAACTCACACCTCCAGTATAAGCACATTGGTCACTGCTGCAGAATACTCTTTCCATTCCTCTATTTTCTTTTCCAGGAATCCTCTTCCCTGTCTGGTAAGGCTATAATACTTTCTGGTCTTTCCAGCTACATCCTGTTCATATACTGTCAGGAGTCCTTTCTCTTCCAGGCTGTGCAGCAATGGATAAAGAGTTCCTGCCTTCAGCTCAAATACATTCTGAGATTTTTGCCTCAGTGTGTCGATCATCTCATATCCATACATATCCTTTTCAGACAAAAGTTTCATTACAAGCATTGCCATACTTCCTGAAACCAGCGCTCTTTCAATAGCCATCTGGCCCACCCCCTTCTTAGAATAAGTTATATATCGACGTTCTATATATCGGTTGTCTATATAATAGATTATTTTACGTTATTTGTCAATATATCAATAAGATTTATCAAAAATTTTATATTTTATATCTAATTTTTGATTATCCGCATAGATACTATACTTTCACGTATTTTGAAGTATAGAAAAACTATAGAAAATCATTCATTATACCACGATTTGCATTGTAGAACAAATGTTTTTTTATTTTGCAATTCATCTCCTACCTGTAGAGGAAGGAGAATTCTTGCTATATATTCTGTTAAATACCTTACGGCTGGACATGCTCTACGGAAAAGACTTCCTTGCAATCCTCCCAATGCGTATTGTAAAGAACTTGATCATGTGGCCAACTGATTACATATATTTGAAAATATATAATCTTAGTGATATCAAATAAAAAACGCGAATATTCCAGTGCTTAATAAGCCACTGATATTCGCGTTTCTTATTATCCTAACCACTTGAAAGATGGATAGTATCTTACAATAGCTTTCCCCACAAGCTGGTCAAATCGCACGAATTTGTTTTTCCATGAACGTGAATCCTTCGAATCATTCCGGTTGTCACCAAGCATGAAATAACTGTTTTCCGGAACTGTATATGGACCATAACTTCCGATCATTTTCTCCGGAATGAAAGAGTCATCCAATGGAGTGGGTGAACCATCAATGTAAACTTTCCCATCCTTAATTTCCACTACCTCTCCCGGCAGTCCGATCACTCTTTTGATAAAAAGACGGCTTTCATCATCTGGGTATTTGAATATTACAATATCAAATCGCTCCGGGTCCTTGAACTTTTCAGAAATTTCATAACCGAACAGATTAAGATTAATTCCATACGCAAGCCGAAAGCCGAAAAGGCGGTCTTTCACCATAAGTGTTTTTTCCATGGAGGGTGAAGGGATTTTTGCGTTAATCAAAACAACATTATTGATAACCAGAGTAATTGCCACTACTATTACAATCAATTTCACATAGCCTAACAGTTCACGCCAGATTTTCATGCTCTCCACCTCACCGTTCTTCATTATTCATATATCTGAACAATCTTTTGTCATATTTTGCTTCCCGGTACCAGCCAATTCCGATCATGACCACGCCTAATACAATGGTAACCGTTCTGACCATTGTATCAGCTGAAAACAGGCAGGAAATTACAATTCCAGTTCCTGCACCTGTAAAAAAGTCAATAACAGACTTTTCCCGTTTCAATGATCCAAGCACTCTTTCTTTATCCATGGTTTTTACCATTTTGACATCTTCCTTTATTAAGACATCGAGAGAAATATCAAAACGGTTGCTGATGTCTATGAGAATCTGCAGATCCGGATAGCTCTTTTCATTTTCCCAATTAGACACAGTCTGTCTGGTAACATGAAATATTTTTCCAAATTCCTCCTGGGTCAGTCCCTTTTCTTTTCGTATTTTTAGTATCTGCGTTCCAATATTCATATTGCTCTGCTCCTGTTCTTCCAATCGGTTTTGCTTTCTCACTTGGATTATATAAAAATTTCTGCCAAATGAAAAGCAATTTACCTTTTACAGCGAAAAAACAGGTATGCAAAGCTTCTTTGACATGGGATTTTTGAAAACAGATTCACGTTTCTCTACTTAATCTGAATCCTTATTTTATCCCCGACAGGTGTCCAGCCGGATTCTGCAGTGATTTCACCTGTAGCTCCATCATAATATGCGCTTTCTTCGGTTCCGTAATCTTCATCCGTTTTATCTGCTGCGTCGGTATTTTCTTTCTGGTCTGTATCGTCTTGAAGCCTTACTTCTGTGGGAGCATCTGCCCCTCCGATAATTTGAGTTTCAACCTGATCCTCTGCATCTGACGGATTTTCTCCCTCCAAAGTATCCTCTGGAACTTCTTCTACCTCTTCTGTAGTCTCACCAATTTCTACAAAATCGTCATCACCCCAGACAGTGTCTGCAGCAGCCATGTAAGGTTCTCTGGTATAAAGCTGTAATTCCAGATAATCGCTGTCAATATCCGGGAGCAAAAGAACCGGACCGTCAGAATCCAGCTGATACATGCCCCAGAAACTGGTTTTAAAACTCCATTGAGTTTTACCATCTGCTGCCGAATTACTGCGCAGTTCATACTGTACCTGATTTCCTTTACTGTCTGTCCCCATAAGCATCATCTCATTACCATTATACAGCTTTTCCTCAAGTTCTTCCGGAATTTCTGCCTTAATTATACTTTGCAGTTTATTCATGGAAAAGTCTGTTAATTTTACGGTTCCTTCTTCTGTTTTAACAGAAACATCTTCCAGCTTTTTATGAACTGTCTGTTTCATAAGCTCCTCATGGGGAATAGAAAAATCAAACTCAAACTCTGCGAAATAATCTTCGCCAAGATTTTCATTTTGATAGGCACCGAGTACCAAATGTACTTCTGGATTTTCTCCCAAATCACCATCAAGGGAAAACCGGGATTCCAGAACAGCATCATAGACATTTTCATCCAGTCCAGTATTTAGCAAATCTTCGTCCGAATATGGCAGAAGGTGTCCGCTTTCGTATTCTTCAATTTTCTGTCCATTTATTGTAGTTTTCTGATAATCAATGTCAAGCTGTGTATTGGCAAAGGTCCAGTCATCCTGGACATCATCCGTGTCCTTTTGCCCGGAAGATGTTTTTTCTGCATGCACCTTTGTTAACAGAACCCCATTATCCAGAACAACTTCTTTTAATGTTACAGTAATTCCTTTGTCTTCCTTAGAGGTATTCAACACTTCCGTATAAGATTCAATGCCTTTTGGGAAACCAAGGGTTTCTCCTATGGACAATGTAATATTTTTTATTGCAGCCTGGATATGTGGATTAGAAAAGATAACAGAACCCAAGGTGACGATCACACAGGCAGCTGCTGCTTTGCTCCACCCTTTTGGTCTCCGGTTTTCCTTTTTTTCACTCCATTCCCGCTCTGCTTCCTCTATATATTTCGGATCAATATTACCAAATTCTTTTGAAAAATCAAACTTTTTCATATGCGTCCTCCTTCTTTTTCCAACAGTTTCAACAGCTTTTTCCGGTTTCTGTATAAATTCATTTTCACGCTTCCCGCTGACATATGATGCCTTTTGGATATTGCAGAAACAGGATCTAAAAACCAGTATCTTCGTACAAAAATATTTCTGTCCTTTGGAGACATTTCTTCCAAAAAACGATTTATGGTTTCCATCAGTTCTTTTTCCGCCAGCTGTTCTTCCACGGTATAAGTTACATTTAGCTGCTCCATTTCCTCCATAACATCTGCCATATGAACATCCGGGCGCTTGCCTGCAAACTTTTTCCTTAAGCAGTCAATACTAAGATTTCTTGTAATCCGACCGCAAAAGTGTGCCAATACAGGAGGATGCGTAGGTGGAATCTGTGACCATACTGAAAACCAGGTATCATTCAGACATTCCTCGGCATCTTCTCTATTCGCCAATAAATTCCAGGCAATCTTGTAGCAATAGGGATGATACTTAGTACTCAATTCTATAATTCCATTCTCATCTCTTTTCAAAAACAGGTTTATAATTTCATCATCATTCATTTACAGGTTGTCCTCCGGGTTTCTTTAAGATAAAAGTCACTGTCCATAATCTGACCAGCAACAGATAAGGCGCCTTTTTGAATAAAAAAATTTCCATTCATATTATATATCGTAAAAAATAGTGGATGGTAACAAAAAAATTTAATTTTTTTCAGTTGAGATCCAAACTACAGTTTTGGTTTTCAGAAGATTACCTTTTAGAGGTAAAAATAATGAAAAGCAGCCGATATTCTCATTTTATAAATCATGAGATACCGGCTGCAACTGCTGTTATAAAATATTTAGTCCAATAAAACTCCCTCTATTTGTATTTTTTAGAAAAGATTTGCACGTCTAACTCATCACTGAAATAACGAGAATGCGACGCACAATTATTCAAGTCGTTGAGTCACTCTTGAAAGTAAAACCGTATTACACTTGTAAAAAAGGTCTGCCGCTTCTGCACTCAGATTTTTTAGCAAGTGTAATATTCTACATATTCCTGAACTCTCCTTATGGAGTAACATATCACTGATATGGACAAACAGATACCTTTCGACGATCAATCAGTCTATTAATTGTTTTTAGTAGCAACATCAAATTGAATCAATTTCTTTATATAACTTTATTAATTGCTTAAGCAAATTTTCATATTCTTTTATTGTCTCATCCGAGTCAGACTCTTTTACTATATCCTTGTCATTTCGTAGATTAGAAATTTCAAATGGGTATTGGTTCAATAATTTGATTGTTTCTTTGCAATTTGGGATTAATTGATTTCTTTTATTATATGGAATCACATTTATGCGCTCTCTTAAATTATGCCGCAGATTGTATGCAAGCCAGTCTGCCGTATCAAAAAAAGCACGATACTCATGTCCATATGCTTTCTCAAGGTTTCCTTTGATATAAGAATAGTAATCGTATCCTTCCGGCACTTTTTTGGTTGTGCTTGCAAAAATCCTTACAATATGATCATATGCATCCCGGTGCTCTTTTAATGGCTGAATCAATGCATCCCCATTTTCTGATATTTCTTCGGCTGTAAGTAGATAAATTTTGGTTTTTTGATGTAATTGATATATCTTTTTCCACAACATCCCAATCTCATCGTTTTGCATCAGATTAAAAACATTTTGTTCAGCCATTTAAAATACCCCGCTATTGAATTAATGAATTTTTAACTTTGACTCCTTTTCCCTCATTACCAGAAACGATTTTTCATCTAGAATACGGTCACCAAAAATCCGCCAGGATCCACGTCGCTTTATTCGGTACGCTTTAATAGTGGAGATTTGTCCGTTTTCACAGTTTCTTGAAAAATTTTTCCTATATTTAAAAGTTTCTACTATCCCCCATAGAGTTCCTGCAACTATAAAAAAAAGAAGTACTGCTACAGCTTCAATCATAAATATTCTCCTTATCATCCCAGTTGCATGCATCGTCACAATCGGACTGCATCCCAAGGTCTTTTGGTTCGATCACATTTCTTACACTACTACCTGCACTATATTTTTCTCTTCTGTAAATTATGCTAAGATGAACAAATATTTCTCTGTAAAGTAACAAAAGAATAAATCCAACAAATATACAGGATAGTAATATAACTCCTTTCCTAGATGCCACAGATTGCAATTGTGGATTTCCAAGGAAGCAAACTGCTGAAATTGCGCTTCCTGATTTGCCTTTCCATTTAAGAACAATGAGTCGAAAGCATCCAAAACCGTAAGATCTTTCAGATTTCCATCCACATACTCCTTAAACTCTTCCTCCAATAATCCGAAAGTTTCTATACAAACAAATAGAGTTTTATCATAAAAGTCCCAAATACCATTGTCAACGGATTTTTCGTATATTTATATTTTTACCGTCTCATAACCAACTCTCTCACTTCGAACATGTAGCAAAAAATCTATCATACCAGATAAGGAATGTCAAAACTGTCCAGATTTTACGGCTGTTATCTGCCTTTTTCTCTTTGTGCTCTTTCAGAAGTAAAAGAAGCTTATCTGTATGAAAAAACTCTTCTGCTTCTTTCGAGGTAAATAACTCCTTTACCCTCTGATACCAGTCATCCTGCCGCAGCCACACACGGATTGGAATTGGAAAACCAAGTTTCCTACGTTCATCGGTTTCCTGTGGAAGAAATTCTGAAACAGCTTTACGGAAAATATATTTGGTTGTACCCGCTGCAATCTTGGCTTCTTTCGGAAGCTTTGCTGCAAAGTCAAAAACTTCTTTATCCAGAAATGGTACCCTGACTTCCAATGAATGTGCCATGCTCATTTTATCTGCTTTCTGTAAAATATCGCCAGGAAGCCAGTATCTCAGATCTACAGACTGCATTTTTTCCATGTCTCGAAGTGATCCTCTGTTTTCTGACTCAAGTTCTTTAAAAAATGGTCTTAAATATTCCTGTGTGGAAGGTCCTGTTACTTTATTTTTCAAAATCTGCGCTTTCTCTTTTTCACGGTAAATATATGCATTTCCGATGAAACGTTCTTCCACTTTCATTCCTGCACGGATAAGGAAATCTCGTCCCTTCACATCCGGCAGCTTTGCAGCCAGTTTTCCAATTACACGTCTGACACCAAATGGAATCCAGGCAATTTTTTTCAATGATTCCGGTTCTCTGTAAATATTATATCCACCGAAAAGCTCGTCTGCTCCTTCTCCGGAAAGAACAACCTTGACATGACCTGCAGCCTCTTTTGAGAGAAAGTAGAGTGCAACGGCAGAAGCATCAGCAAGGGGCTCATCCATATGATACATAACATCTGGAAGGGCATCCCAGAATTCCTGCTTGGATATGATTTTCACATGGTGTTTTAAACCAGCTTTTTCTGCCACTTTGGCAGCTTTGTTTACTTCACTATATCGGTCTCCCTCATCGAATCCCACTGTAAATGCCTGATCTGCACCAGAGGAAGAAGCCAGATAACCGGAATCCACTCCCCCGGATAAAAACGCGCCGACTTCCACATCACTTAACATATGGTGCTCCACTGAATCCTTTAAATTCTCTGCAAGCTGATTCCGCAGCTGCTCCATATTCGTCTTACGGTCCCATTGGCCTGGTGCAAGCTTTGTTTTGAAATAAGTCTTTATCTCATAGTTTCCGTTTTTATATAAAAGCATATGACCTGGCATAAGCTTATAAATCCCCCTGAAAAAAGTTTCTTCCAGAGGGGAATATTGAAATGACAAATACTGCTCCAGTGCCTTCTGATTTACTTTCCTTTCATAGCCTGGAAATGCAAGGATACTCTTAATTTCAGAAGCAAATACAAAGTGTCCATCTATTTCGGCATAGTACACAGGCTTAATTCCAAAAAAATCCCTTGCAAGCATCAAACTCTGCTCCTGTTCATTCCATACAGCAAACCCAAACATTCCCCTGAGCTTATCCAGTGCCTTCTCCCCATACTGCTGAATAGTATTTATCAGAACCTCCGTGTCAGAATGAGTACAGAAAGAAATGCCGAAAGCCTCAAGTTCTGCCCGCAGTTCCTTATAATTATAGATTTCTCCATTAAAAACAATATGAAGGTTTCCGTCCGCACTTTCCATAGGCTGCTGCCCATCTTCTAAATCAATAATACTAAGTCTTCGAAAGCCCAGCGTGATCTTCTCCCTGCAAAAAGAGCCCTCACTATCCGGGCCCCTATGCTAAATGGCCTTCATCATCCTTTCAATTACTGTCTTCTGATCCTGTCTGTAACCTGTAAATCCACAGATTCCGCACATTTTATCCTCCGTATCTATTTGATGTAGTTTATACGCTGCAGCAACTCTTTTACCACAATTGAATCCCACATAGTCACATCGTAATCATAGTGGTCTGTGAGTCTGCGCTTCAGCTTGTGTTCTCCCTATTTTTCTACAGATGTAGAAATCTTTTCTAATTTTACATCTGTAGAATCAAAAAGTCAATCTTATTTTCTACAATTGCAGAATCTATGTCATATATTTGATTACCCGTCATGACATACCTCAATGACTCAGTTCTTACAGATTTTCAAACGGTGTGAATGCCTCACTGCTGATAAAATGAAAAGCCGGAAAAACGGTCTTTTGTTACAGAGCCATTTTTCCGACTGTATGGTTACCTATTTTCTCATTATCTAATTATGGGAGGATTTTTCTGTATCACCGAAAAAACTATTATTCCCGCACTTCAAGCCACTGGTCAATGTTCCCAAAATGTATCGCCTGCAGGTTATCTACATCAACCAGTTGCGGGAAGCTGTTTCTGATGATCATGACACCATTTTCCTTATCCTGTTTTTCTCCACCGCCAGCGATGCCTCCCATGGTC
>NZ_JAAITI010000057.1 GCF_013304735.1 Blautia luti | reverse complement strand
CTAAAGATCTTCCCTCCCCCTGCATAGCAGGGGGTTTATTTTTACTGTCACACAAAAAGAAAAAGACTGCAAACCCTTGAGTTTACAGCCTTTTCCAATATTTTTCGTTATTCGAAATTAGAACTTTCCAGCGTCAGCAGCTTCCTGTACGGAAACAGCTACTGCTACTGTCATACCAACCATCGGGTTGTTTCCAGCGCCGATGAGACCCATCATCTCTACGTGAGCCGGTACGGAAGAAGATCCTGCGAACTGAGCGTCAGAATGCATACGTCCAAGTGTATCAGTCATACCGTAGGAAGCAGGACCTGCTGCCATGTTATCCGGGTGAAGTGTACGTCCTGTACCACCGCCGGAAGCAACGGAGAAGTATTTTTTACCTTTCTCGTTGCACTCTTTTTTGTATGTTCCTGCTACTGGATGCTGGAAACGAGTCGGGTTTGTGGAGTTTCCTGTGATGGAAACGTCAACGCCCTCTTTCCACATGATAGCAACACCTTCCGGAACGCTGTTAGCGCCGTAGCAGTTAACTTTTGCACGAAGTCCCTCTGAATAGGATTTACGGAATACTTCTTTAACCTCGTTCTTATATGGATCATACTCTGTCTCTACATATGTAAAGCCGTTGATACGGGAGATGATCTGAGCTGCGTCTTTTCCAAGACCATTCAGGATAACACGAAGAGGTTTTTTACGAACTTTGTTTGCTTTCTCGGCGATACCGATAGCACCCTCAGCTGCTGCGAAAGACTCATGTCCTGCAAGGAAGCAGAAGCAGTCTGTCTCTTCCTCAAGAAGCATTTTTCCAAGATTTCCATGTCCAAGACCTACTTTACGTGTGTCTGCAACGGATCCTGGGATACAGAATGCCTGAAGGCCTTCTCCGATAGCTGCTGCTGCGTCAGCGGCTCTTCTGCAGCCTTTTTTGATTGCGATTGCTGCACCTACTGTGTAAGCCCAACAAGCGTTCTCGAAGCAGATCGGCTGAATGCCTTTGATCTGATCGTAAACGTTCAGACCTGCGTCTTTAGTGATTTTCTCAGCTTCTTCGATAGAAGCGATTCCATAGCTGTTTAAAACAGAATTGATCTTGTCAATTCGTCTCTCATATGATTCAAATAAAGCCATTTCCTGTAACCTCCTGATATTTTTACCTTACGAAGTGTAATTACTCTTTTCTTGGGTCGATGATCTTAACAGCATCTGCAACACGGCCGTACTGACCTTTTGCTTTCTCCCATGCTGTGTTCGGGTCATCACCTTTCTTAATGAAGTCAGTCATTTTTCCAAGGCTTACGAACTGGTATCCGATGATCTCATCGTCCTCATCAAGAGCGATACCTGTAACATAACCCTCAGCCATCTCAAGGTAACGAGGTCCTTTTTTCAGAGTTCCATACATTGTACCAACCTGAGAACGAAGTCCTTTTCCAAGGTCCTCAAGACCAGCTCCTACTGCAAGTCCGTCCTCGGAGAATGCAGACTGGGAACGTCCGTAAACGATCTGAAGGAAAAGCTCTCTCATAGCTGTATTGATTGCATCACATACAAGGTCTGTGTTCAGTGCCTCCATTACAGTAAGTCCTGGAAGGATCTCAGCAGCCATAGCAGCAGAATGAGTCATTCCTGAACATCCGATTGTCTCAACAAGTGCCTCCTGAATGATTCCCTCTTTTACGTTAAGGGACAGCTTACAGGCACCCTGCTGTGGAGCACACCAGCCTACACCGTGTGTGAATCCGGAGATATCCTTTACTTCTTTTGCCTGAACCCATTTTGCTTCTTCCGGGATCGGAGCGGCACCATGATGTACGCCCTGTGCCACTGGACACATTTCTTCTACTTCGCGTGAATAAATCATTTTAAAACTCCTTTCAAGTATAGATTGACCGATGTTATTGAGAAAAAAAGTTCGATAACACCCTACGGCTATTTTCTCACAAAACCTTTGTTTCGTCCAGTCATATTTGATAAATTTTTGCCATAAAACGCATAATATTGGAAGTTATTCTGGCAGTATTGCATGCCTAACTGTCAAATATTTCTGGCAACTGTCCGATGTATATGATAATATATTATCAAGTTTAACCCTGGAGGTATATTTTTCATGAATGCATCTGTGGATTCTGTTTTTCCAGAAAAATACCGTATTCTCAGCGGAAGCGCCCTGAAGATAATTGCCCTCATCACCATGCTGATCGATCATACCGGAGCTGTGCTTTTAAGCATGTATCCGCCTGCACAGAAAGTCCTGTTTACGCTTCTTGGAAGAGAATACAGTGTGTATCTTATTTTCCGCGATATCGGTAGAGTGGCTTTTCCCATCTTCTGCTTTCTCCTGTTGGAAGGTTTCCGACATACCAGGAGCCGGTTCCGTTATGGACGGAATCTCCTTCTTTTTGCTCTGATCTCAGAGATTCCCTGGAACCTGATGTTCACAAACACACTGCATTATGAAAGACAGAATGTGTTTTTCACGCTTTTCCTGGGATACTTGGCGTTTTGTGCCATCGAATATTTTAAGAATAAGCGCTTGATACAGCTTCTCTGTATCCTGGGACTGCTTGTTGTTTCCATTTTTCTGAAAGCAGATTACGGATGGCGGGGATATATTTTTCTCCTGATCATGTACTATATGCGAAACGATAAGCCCGGACAGGCGATCCTTGGAAGCTGCTGGCTTTACTATGAATGGAGAGCCTGTTTCGCCTTTCTGTCCATTAACCTGTACAATGGGGAGAGGGGATTTATCCGCGGAAAAGCGGCGAAATATTTCTTTTACTGGTTTTATCCAGTCCATATTATGGGACTGGTGATACTTCGACAGATTTTGTTTCTATCTTAATTGTTTTATTTTTCTTATTGTCTTATGTGGATGGGTGTGTTGCATGTGGATGTTTTTGTGGATTTCAGTTCTGCACTTTTCCAACGGGGAGTTCTGAGGGGAGAAAGCACTCAAAGTTGCGAAGCCTTCGCAACTGTGAGTGCTTCCCCTCCTCGAACCTTCCGCTGTTTACCAAGCAGAACTTATTTCAAAAAACAAAAAAACTATTTTTTCTTCACAATTTCTTTCGCATTTTTATAAATGGAATCCGCCGGAACGCATCCCCTTACCGGTGACAACGGATAAATATTAGAATTCCGTCCAATCACAGTCCCAGGATTCAGCACGGAACCGCATCCAACCTCAACATGGTCTCCCAGCATTGCTCCAAACTTCTTAAGACCAGTCTCGATCTTTTCATCCCCATCTTTCACAACAACCAGCTTCTTATCTGATTTCACGTTAGAACAGATTGATCCGGCACCCATATGGGATTTATATCCAAGTACCGCATCTCCAACATAATTATAATGCGGAACCTGTACTTTATTAAAGAGCACCGCATTCTTAAGCTCTGTGGAGTTTCCCACAACTGCTCCCTCGCCAACAATGGCCTTACCACGGATAAAGGCACAGTGACGTACCTCTGCATCCTTACCAATGATAGCCGGTCCGGTAATACTTGCAGTCGGAGCTACAGTGGCTGATTTTGCGATCCATACATTTTCACTTTTCTCCTCATATTCAGAAGGATCCAGTGTTTTTCCAAGTTTAATGATAAAATCTCCGATCTCCGGAAGAACCTCCCACGGATAAGTCTTTCCTTCAAAAAGCTCTGCTGCGATGGTCTCATTCAGATCCAGCATATTGCTGATGGTAAAATCTTTCATCATGATGATTTTTTTCCTCCCTGTCTGGAAGCACGCTCCGGCTTCCTGTAATTTACAGCGGCCGCGTCAAAGAACTGCCGCAGGTTGTACTGATAATTGCTTGCTTCCACCTGCTGGGTCCGTACCCGCACAAAATGTTCCAGTTTGTCCATATATTCCTGTTCCGTGATGCTTCCCTCTGACACGTAGGTGAGGCCTTTTTCCCAGCTTGCCGTAAGCTCCGGGTTCAGAAGCTGCCGGATAGAACAGTTTACCACATCAAAGATCATCTCCCCCAGAAGTGTGGGCGTGATCACCTGGGTTTTCTTATTCAACGCCAGATACTTGATGTTAAAAAGTTTCTTCAGGATCTCCGCACGGGTGGCACTGGTGCCGATCCCGCTTCCCTTGATCTGGGCACGGAGCTCTTCATCCTCGATCAGCTGTCCCGCATTTTCCATGGCAAGGATCATGGAACCAGAATTGTATCGTTTGGGCGGCGAAGTCTCGCCTTCCTTGATACTTAAACCGTTCACAGGAAGTATATCACCCTTTTTCAGCTTCTGCAACGCCTCCAGAAGCACGGTATCACAGGAAACTTCCTCCTCTTCCCCGTTGCTGCCTTTCTCACTGTCGGAAGCTTTTTTCCGGGCAAAAGAGTTCGTGGCGATCTTCAGATAGCCTTCTTCTTTCAGAACTTTAAAAGAGGAAAAGAATGATTCCCCATCCAGTTTCGTCACAAGGCTCACTTTCTGATAAACAGCCGGAGGATAAAAAATACATAAAAACCTCCGCACGATCGTCTCATACACTCTCTGTGCGGTAAGAGACACACTTCCCAGTGCATTCAGCCCCTGGCCGGTAGGAATGATGGCATAATGGTCTGTAATCTGCTTGTCATTCACATACCTGGTCTTCGCTATGTTTTTCCAGGATTCCATTCCCAGAACCTCTGCTGCCGCAGCTCCTGCCTGCTGATAATTTCGAAGGCCGGAAATATTCTTGTATATCTCCTTGGCAACTGCTGTAGACAACACTCTGGCATCCGTTCTCGGATACGTCACCAGTTTCTTCTCATAAAGCTCCTGCACGATCCGGAGTGTTTCATCCGGACTGATCTTAAAGAGCTTGGAGCAGACGTTCTGAAGCTCCGCCAGGTTAAAAAGAAGGGGCGGATTCTTGTTTTCTTTTTTTCGCTCCACTTTCTCCACGGTACAGGAAAGGGGCTGGTTCACCATCAGCTGATCGATCAGCATCTGGGCATGTTCTTTTTTCTTGAAACCATTTTCTTTATAAAGATACGGGGACTGGAAATACCGGCTGCCTTCCACAGCCCTCCACTCACCGTCAAAACTTTCACCTGCAAGGGCAATGCTGCTTAAGACTCGGTAAAACGGTGTCTTCACAAAGACACGGATCTCCCGCTCTCTACGCACCACCATACCAAGGACACAGGTCATTACACGGCCCACCGCAATGGCCTGATATTTGGAATGAAGATAATTGGTCACACTGCTTCCGTAACGCAAGGTCAGCACCCTGGAAAAATTGATTCCCATAAGATAGTCTTCCTTTGCGCGGAGATAGGCAGACGCTGCCAGATTATCATACTCCGAGATATCTTTTGCTTCCCGGATCCCTCTTAAAATTTCTTCTTCTGTCTGGGAATCGATCCACACTCGTTTCTGGACTTTCCCCTTCACTCCTGCCATCTGGGCTACCAGACGGTAAATATATTCACCCTCACGTCCGGAGTCGGTACACACATAAATGGTATCCACATCCGGTCGGTTCAGCAGTCCTTTTACGATCTCGAACTGCTTTTTGACTCCGGGGATCACTTCGTACTTAAATTCGCGCGGCAAAAAAGGCAGGGTATCAAAACTCCACCTTTTATACTTGATATCATATTTTTCGGGATAACTCATGGTAACCAGGTGTCCTACACACCAGGTTACCACAGAATCTGCTGATTCCAGATATCCGTCTTTTCTCTGACCGTTGATCTTCAAAGCCTTCGCAAATTCCTGTGCCACGCTGGGCTTCTCCGCTATGTATAAAGCCTTTGCCATACTATTTATCTGCACTCATCTTTCTAAGCGGCCATGCCAGAAGCACGCCTCCGCCAACCATATTTCCCAATGTTACGATCACCATGCTCTTAAGCATAGCACCGACAGACAACCCAGGCACCATACAGAATGCAACTGTAAAGATACCCATATTTGCAATACAGTGCTCAAATCCGCTGACAACGAAACCTGAAATACAGATCGTGATCATCAGGAATTTGCCTGACTCACTCTTCAGCTTAATGCCGCAGAGAACTGCAAGACAGACGAAGAAATTACAGAGCACCGCGCGGAAAAACATCTGTCCTGCCGGAATACTGAGTTTTCCGTTTATAAATCCCGCAAAGTAATCTGCTGTACCTGACGCTCCGGCACCTACAAAGATCAGCGCCAGGATCAGGCATCCCACAAAGTTGCCGATGTAACTGATACCCCAGACCTTGCCCACGTCTTTCCATGATACGCTCTTGTCATACGCACCAAAGGCCATTACCAGATTGTTACCGGTAAACAGCTCTCCTCCTACCATTACGATCAGAAGAACCGCAATGGAGAACACAAGGGCTCCAAGGAATTTTCCCCATTCCGGGAATGTCTTGGAAAATACATTTCCAACAACGTTACTGTAGATCATCGCCACATCAATGAAAAATCCGGCCATGATCGCCCGCATAAAGTATTTTCCGAAATTGCTGTTCAGTAAGCCTATCTTACCTTTCGCAGCGGTTGACAGTTTCTCTACATCCTCCCTGTTCATAAATAGCACCTCCACATATTTTTTAGCAAGCGTGGCACTTTGTTACTGCTTCTTTGTTCACAGTAACACGCTTTCCGGAAATCTGCTTGTTATATTGTAACACTTTACCATTTATTTCACAATAAAAATGCGAAAATTTCCAAAAATTTCTGTTTTGTTATATACAACAAACAATATCCACTTTATGCTAAAACACGATAGATGCCATCCCAGGCCAGTTCTTTTTCTTTCAGAAAAACTTCCGCTTCTTCCTCGGACTGTTCCACACATTTCCAGGCCAGCCCGCACTGGGCGCTGATCTCCGACGGGATCGGGATCAGTCTTCCCGGAAATTCTGCTTCCTTCGCCGTTTTTTCCATCTTCATGGCAGCTGTGGTCGTAGAAAACGTGACAACTGTGGTGATCACTTTTTTACGCATGTCTTTTTGTTCCTTCCACACACGCAAAAACAGGACACCGGAAAACCCGATATCCCGTTTCTGCTGATTTTTTATCTCTATGAAGAATTACCAGATTATTTTGCCTGGATATATCCTTTGGCTTTCAGAGTCTCTGCACAGAGAACAGCTCCGCCTGCAGCACCTCTTACAGTGTTGTGAGAAAGTCCGATAAACTTGTAATCGTAAACAGTATCCTCACGAAGGCGTCCTACAGATACTCCCATTCCGTTCTCATAGTTTACATCCATCTGTACCTGCGGACGGTTGTCCTCCTCAAGATACTGGATGAACTGCTTCGGAGCGCTTGGAAGCTCAAGCTCCTGCGGAAGTCCCTTGAACTCTACCAGTTTCTGGATCAGCTGCTCTTTGGTCGGTTTCTTGCGGAATTTAACGAATACAGCTGCTGTATGTCCGTTGAGAACCGGAACACGTACGCACTGGCATGTGATCACCGGTGTGGTAGCCGGAACGATCACACCGTCCTCGATCTTCCCCCAGAGTCTTAACGGCTCTTTCTCGCTCTTCTCTTCCTCACCGCCGATGTACGGAATGATGTTGTGCTCCATCTCCGGCCAGTCTTTGAATGTTTTTCCTGCTCCGGAAATAGCCTGATATGTAGTAGCTACTACTTCGTATGGCTCAAACTCTTTCCATGCGGTAAGTACCGGAGCATAGCTCTGGATAGAGCAGTTCGGCTTAACAGCTACGAATCCGCGTTTTGTTCCGAGACGTTTCTTCTGGAACTCGATCACATCGAAGTGCTCCGGGTTGATTTCCGGAACTACCATCGGAACATCCGGTGTCCAGCGGTGTGCACTGTTGTTGGAAACAACCGGTGTCTCTGTCTTGGCATACTCTTCCTCGATTGCCTTGATCTCTTCTTTCGTCATATCAACTGCGGAGAATACAAAGTCAACAGTAGCTGCAACTTTCTCTACCTCGTGGATATCCATAACGACCAGTTTCTTTACTGCCTCCGGCATCGGAGTATCCATTTTCCATCTGCCGCCTACAGCCTCCTCGTAGGTTTTGCCTGCGCTTCTCGGGCTTGCTGCTACAGTAACCACCTCAAACCACGGGTGATTCTCCAGAAGAGAAATGAATCTCTGACCAACCATTCCAGTTGCACCTAAAATGCCGACTTTAAGTTTTTCACTCATAATAAAACTCTCCTCATCTTGTGTCCCTCTATGGCACACATTTGTCTTTTCTGTAAATACTATACCAATTTTTCGGAAAATGCAAGCATTATCTTAATTTTTTTCAAGATATTCCTTATTCTGAGCGATCACCTGCTCCATAACAGATGGTCCCGGTGCACCAAGAGTTACTCGTTTCTCCACACAGGTCTTCATACTGATCGCCTCGTAGATATCCTCCTCAAAAACAGGGCTGATCTCTTTGTACTCGGAAAGTGGAAGCTCATCCAGGGAGATTCCTTTATCCAGGCAGAGAAGAACCAGTCTTCCTACGATACCGTGGGCATCACGGAACGGTACGCCATGGTTTACCAGATAATCTGCGGCATCTGTTGCGTTTGTAAATCCTCTCTTTGCGCTTGCCTCCATATTTGCCTTATTGAACTGCATGGTGGAAACCATACCTGTAAACAGGGCGATACATCCCTTTACAGTATCAATGGCATCGAACGTAAGCTCTTTGTCTTCCTGCATGTCTTTGTTATATGCAAGGGGAATTCCCTTCATAGTTGTAAGGATAGATGTCAGTGCACCATAGACACGGCCTGTTTTTCCGCGGACAAGCTCTGCGATATCCGGGTTCTTTTTCTGCGGCATGATGCTGCTGCCTGTGCTGTATGCGTCATCGATCTCGACGAAACGATACTCATTGGAGTTCCACAGGATGATCTCCTCGGAAAAACGGCTCAGATGCATCATAATGGTAGAGAACGCACTTAAGAGCTCGATCACATAATCTCTGTCTGATACAGAGTCCATGCTGTTTCTGGTCGGTGCGTCAAAGCCAAGAAGCTCTGCGGTATAAGCACGGTCCAGCGGATAAGTGGTTCCTGCCAGTGCTCCGGCTCCAAGAGGACAGGTGTTCATTCTCTTACGGATATCAAAGAGTCTGTCACGGTCTCTCCTAAACATCTCAAAATATGCGCCTACATGGTGAGCCAGAGTTACCGGCTGTGCCTTCTGGAGATGGGTAAATCCCGGCATGTAGGTGTGTACATTCTCTTCCATGATCTTCTGCAGGGCAAGAAGAAGGTCTTTCAGCTCTTTGTCTGTCTCATCGATCTCGTCGCGGACATACAGTTTCATATCCAGAGCCACCTGGTCATTACGGCTTCTTCCTGTGTGGAGTTTCTTTCCGGCGTCTCCGATACGGTCGATCAGGTTTGCCTCCACGAAACTGTGGATATCCTCGTACTCGGATGTGATCTCAAGTTTGCCCTCTTCCACATCTTTAAGGATTCCATCCAGCCCTTCTGTGATCTGATCTTTTTCTTCCTCTGTCAGGATTCCCTGTTTTGCAAGCATGGCAACATGTGCCTTGCTTCCGCAGATATCCTGTTTATAAAACTTCTGGTCAAAAGAAATCGATGCGTTAAAATTGTAAACCAGCTTGTCCGTTTCTTTTGTAAAACGGCCTCCCCATAACTGTGCCATAATATTCTTCCTCACTTTTCTTTTTTGCGGCAGAACTGTCTTCTCCGGGCGGACATGAGATCCGCCTCCCGGACGTCTGCACTTTTCTGTGTTAGTGTATCATATTTTTATGGAAATGCAAAGTTTTTCATACTTATACATACCATAAGTATTTTATACTGAGCATTTTTTTGATATAATAACCCCACGGATAAAATGGATAAACCGGAGGTATTTAATATGAGTATTCTTTCAGATGCAGCACATGAAAATATGATAAATTCAGAAGCTGCTGTAACATATATTTTAAAAGCCCTGTTTTCAGATGTGTTTAAGTTTGACGGTACAACGGAAGTCATGATTTCCGAAAATATCAAGCGAGGATGTCCTCATATATGGAAGGATCCGAATTATCGCATAATATCAGATAAACTGTTTCACTGGTGGTTGTCTGATATGCCATATATTTATCTGGCTATGCTGGAAGATCAAAAATTTGTACCCGTATTATACGAAAATCTGAAAAAGATTGTCAAATATGACAAAAACCATTCTTTAGATGCAAGAGTATATGATGAAAACAAAAATGTTTTCTCTTCAAAATTATGCACAGGTACTGTTTTTCATGTTGATTTTACAAACTTCAATGAAACTCTGTACAAGAAATTACTTGCAGATCTGGAAAGATCCATGCATGCTTTAGATGATATCCGTGACCGGGTTGATGATTTTGTAAACGGCCTCTCCCCGTCCAAACGCCACCAGATTTCCTATATTGTCTGCAATTTCATGTACCTGCTGCTTGAATTGATGCATAATGATGATATATGTAACTGGTTTGAAGCAATCAGTAACTATTATCAGGATATGGCCCATGCCCATGCTGCAGTCTATGAGGAAGCATGTGATAACCCTGATGATTTTGCATAATGCTAAATACAGGACGGGAGATATTTTTTCCCGTCCTGTTTCTTTTTACGAAACTGTATTGTTTCTTCTTAATCCCCGGAATTTTCCAGGACTCTTTTTCTGTCTCTTTCCTGTGCTTCTCTTTTTGAAAAAACACAGCCGCAGTAATTCTGCCGGTACAGATCGTGCTCGTGGGACAGCTCAATGGAGCGCTTGTAGCCATTCTTTTTCTTGAAATCCGAAGTCAGATGTGGCACTTTATAGATTTCTGCCAGCTCCTCCCCGATCTCATTGATCTTCTGTGCATTTTTCAGAGGACTGATACTTAAAGTGGTAGTGAAATAATCATATCCGTCCTCTTTCGCCAGTTTCGCCGCCTCTTCCATCCGCAGGCGATAACACCGAAAGCACCGCTCTCCTCCTTCCGGAACATCCTCCAGGCCTTTTGCCATCTCATAAAATTCCTTCGGGTCATACCGTCCCTCCACCAGAGTTACCGGATGGACAAACTCCATCTCCCCGATAAGACGCCGAATCTCAGCCACGCGGTGTGCATATTCCTCCGCCGGTGCAATATTGGGATTATAAAAAAATATGGTGATCTCAAAATACTGCGACAGATATTCCATCACATAGCTGCTACAGGGTGCACAGCAGGCGTGAAGAAAAAGTCTGGGCGTTTTTCCCTCTTTCTGAATGTTTTCGATCAGTTTATCAAGCTCTTTCTGGTAGTTTCTTTTATTCAATGTTTGTAATTCCTTTCTCTCTGACTGTTTGGCGGCAGGCACCGGCGTCTCCTTTTCTGCCATGCGCCTTCTCATGTTTCAGACATATGATAATATTATACCATTATCTACAAAAAGGAGGCAATATCCATGAATCCCATCCTGAAAGTACGGGATGTGTGTCTTTCCTATCACACATTGTCCGGTGAGACACCTGCCCTTTCTCATATATCCTTTGACCTGATGCCCGGCGAATTTCTGTCCATTGTAGGACCCTCCGGCTGCGGCAAATCTACACTTCTCAATCTGATCGCCGGCCTTCTCGCCCCGGAATGTGGTTCCATTACTCTGGATGAAAAGCCGGTATCTGCCGGCAGTACCGCTGTAGGATACATGCTTCAGAAAGATCATCTTCTGGAGTGGCGCAGTATTTACAAAAATATTCTCCTTGGCCTTGAAATCCGTAAAGAACTCACTCCCGAAAAACTTTCTCATGCCGAAGAACTTCTCCGGATATATGGTCTTGACCGTTTCCGGGATGCCAGGCCCTCTCAGCTTTCCGGCGGTATGCGGCAACGTGCCGCCCTGATCCGGACCCTTGTGTTGAAACCGGAACTTCTGCTTCTGGACGAACCATTTTCCGCGCTGGATTATCAGACCCGCTTAAATGTCAGTGATGACATTGGAAAAATTCTCCGAAATTCCGGCAAACCTGCAATTCTGGTTACTCACGATATCTCCGAGGCCATCAGCATGGCAGACCGGGTACTGATTCTTTCTCCCCGCCCTGCCACTGTACAGAAAATTGTTGACATCCATCTGAATATCAATAACCGTACTCCGCTTTCTTCCCGAAATGCTCCGGATTTTAAAAAATATTTTAATCTCATATGGAAGGAGCTCAACGAAAATGCCTGAAATTTCCAGACATCAGAAACAATATCTTTTACAGTATAAAAAAGAAAAACGTCTGATCTTCACAGCACGAATTCTTCTCTTTGTCCTGTTTATGGGACTCTGGGAAATGTCTGCCAGATGCGGATGGATTGATTCCTTTATTTTCAGCAGCCCTTCCCTCATCGGAAAAACCTTTCTTTCCATGTGCAGGGATCAGTCTCTGTTTTCCCATATTGGAGTTACTCTGACAGAAACTCTTGTCAGTTTCTTTTTTGTTGTAATCCTGGGCGTGGGAACTGCCATTCTTCTCTGGTGTTCTCCAAAGACTTCCAGAATCCTGGAGCCTTACCTTGTGGTACTGAACAGTCTCCCGAAATCTGCCCTTGCACCTCTTCTGATTGTATGGCTGGGTGCCAATGAGCGAACCATTGTAGTTGCCGGCATGTCCGTGGCTATCTTTGGTTCTGTTATTAATCTGTACTCCGGTTTCTGCCAGGCAGATCCGGAAAAACTAAAACTGATTGAAACTCTGGGAGGCCACAAAAAAGAAAAACTGACAAAAATCATTCTGCCAGCTTCCCTTCCTCTGATCATCAGTGTTATGAAAGTAAACATTGGTCTCTGTCTGGTGGGTGTTATCATCGGCGAGTTCATCGGTGCCAGAAAAGGTCTCGGATATCTTATCATCTATGGAAGCCAGACTTTTAAACTCACCTGGGTTCTTATGTCCATTATGATCCTGTGTATTATTGCCATGGGACTGTATGCAGTGCTTAATCTTTTGGAAAAATATATACAAAAGCGATAAAATGGCAACTTACAAATTCTTAAAGTCAAGACCACCCGCTTAGCGGGTGGCTTGCTCTGTCCCTATAAGGGACTATTC
>NZ_JAAITI010000056.1 GCF_013304735.1 Blautia luti | reverse complement strand
CACCAGGTAATCATTCCATTTAAAGAACTCTTTTGCAGCCACAGTAACAGCCATAGCAGCACAGATCACCGCTGCCACAATTAATACACGGCCACGTATCTTCTTTCTCTTATATCTTTTACCTGCAACATCTGCTTCATCAATCTGCTGCAGCGTCTCTTCAAACTTTTCGTGAAAATCATACGGTACTTCTGGTGCTATATCTTTCCATTTATTTTCTAACATGGCATTTTCCCCTTTCCTGTCACTTTATCCGACATTTTACTGTTCTTCCTGGCAGTTGGTGGTTTTTCCTCATTAGAAAGCTGTTCTTTTAAAGAATCTCTTGCCCTGGAAAGTTTGCTTTTGATCGTTCCTGTCGGGATCTCCAGAATTTCACTAATCTCTTTTTGCGAAAAAAGACTTCACAAGTACAATATCTTATACAACCCTAAAAGAGATGCCTGGTACACTGCCAATCCCCAGAACTATGACAAACGAATTCAACGAAAAACCCGCGGTGAATTGTTGGATGCATTAAAGCCATACTATATAGAAGCCACTTCCACTTGCCTACAGGATATCTTTGAGGAATGGCTGAACTACAAAAGAACTATCACTGACAGTCCTAACACTATCTGTGCCCACAGAAAACACTGGAAAAGATTTTTTGACGGAACTGATTTCTTTCAGATTCCCTTACAGGAAATCAAGGTCTCGGATATCAATTCCTGGGCCAACCAGTTGATCAAAAAATATAATTTATCCAGTCACGCCTGGCAGACGATAAAAACCATTCCAAAACAGATGTTTGAGTATGCGAAAGACCATGGATATATTGCCAGTAATCCATTTCCTGAACTCAAGGTAACCGTTAAATTCCGTCAGGTGTCTAAACCAACCAGTGAAACTCAAGTTTACAATACCAACGAATATCATAATATCATTGAGGATCTCTGGAAATCATACGACAAGAAACATGAAGCACGCTTTTTGTCCATCGTTTGCAATTTTCTGATGGGATTACGTGCCGGAGAATTGTGTGCCCTTCGCTGGCGAGATCTGAACATGGACAAGTGGGAAATATCAATTATCCAGGAAATGGTACATATGGATGCTACAGAGCTGAGTAATCCTTATTATGATGTGTATAAGACTTCCGGACAAATTGTTATTCTTCCTGGTCAGGAAGGTAGAAAAGGTGTGTATGTATTGCTTGATCATACCAAGACTCATACAGAGCGTGTCATTCCTGTTGTACACAAAGCTCAGGAGATTTTTCAATTATTAAGATCAAATGCTCCTGATGCCCAACCTGATGACTTCATCTTCGGATATGGCAGCAAATATTTAAATCTCCGTTCAATTAACAGTATGCTGGAATACGCCTGCAAGCATATTTGTACCGACGTAAAGCGCAGTCACAAGCTGAGAAAGACTTACGCAAGCCGACTGAACGCAGCCGGTCTGCCTCTGGATCAGATCCGTGCCTGCCTCGGCCACAGCAACACCGCAACAACATTAGGATACATCTATAATCCACTGACTCCGGAGGAAAGTCTGAGTATCATGGAGAAGGCATTTGCAAACTGATTTCACCCGAATTTTCCTTGTCACAGGAAGTCACAGGTTCGAGCTCAAATTCACAAACACAAAAAAGCCGGAAACCATTGATTTTTCAAGGTTTCCAGCCTTTCGACATAGCGTGCGTTAGAGGATTCGAACCCCCGACCTTTTGGTCCGTAGCCAAACGCTCTATCCAGCTGAGCTAAACGCACATCTTTGTTGCTTTTCCTTTGTGATATTTCGTATCACCGCTGCAACAATATGTATGATACTCTAAGGCCTGTAAAATGTCAAGGGTTTTTTGAAAGTTTTTTTATTTTTTTTTAAAAATATTTTTTATTGCTATTTTTGATGCAAAAGCAACAGTTTTCTAGTTTCTTCTGAGTGCCTCAATAGGACTGAGTTTGGCTGCTTTTCTTGCCGGATAGATTCCGAAGAATACACCTACTGCACAGGAGAATAATGTTGCCGCCAGGATGGTTCCCAGACTGATCCCTGGTGTGATGGTGGTTCCCATACTGTTTCCGATCACCGCACAGATCACATGCCCCCCTGCGATACCAAGCACAATGCCGATCAGGCCACCCATGATGGTCAGGATCGCTGCCTCAGCAAGGAACTGAAGCATAATGGAAGAAGTCTTTGCCCCAAGGGATTTACGGATGCCGATCTCCCTAGTACGCTCTGTGACGGACACCAGCATGATATTCATAACACCAATACCGCCTACCAGAAGGGAAATTCCCGCAACAAAAGAAATAAATGCGGTGACCATTCCAAGCATCTGGTTCATGGATTTCATGATATCCTGGAAGCTCTGTACCTGGAAATAATCGTCTCCGGCACACTGATGGCGTCTCTCCAGAAGATTTACGATCTTATCTGCCACCACCTGGGAATCCAGATTTTTATCTGCCTGGACTGTGATCTGATAAAACTCACCGGTACTTCCTGTAAAGTCATCCATGGCCGTATAAGGCACGTTAATGGACACAGGCATGCCATCATAGGTATAGCTGACAAAAGTGCCGTTCTCCTTCTGTGTGGTAACTCCGCAGATGCGGAACGTTTTGGTCAGATCATAGCAGGTGACATCTAGAGTCATTCCCACTACATCGTCCGTTCCAAAAAGCCGCTTCGCATCAGCATCGGAGATTACGCAGACATTTTTTCCCTCTTCCACCTCTTTCTGCCCGAAATAGCTTCCGTACTTCATAGAAGCATTGTCCACCAGTTTTGCATCCTGAGCCTCTCCGGTCACAGTCAGATTAAAATCACCTTTTCCGGTTACAGTCTCACCGATATAGGAATCTGAAACATTGACACCTTCCACGCCATCCAGTTCCCGGACTGCATCAATATCCTCCGGCTGGATCCAGACATCATCTGCAGTGGCATCATCGCTGCAGTAAACCGCGATCTGACCGCCGCCGATATCATTGATCTCACTGTTCATCTGATTCTTGGTTCCCTCACCAATGGAAACAATGGCGATCACCGACGCGATACCGATGATGATACCCAGCATGGTAAGAAACGATCTTCCCTTATTGGCCATAATATTGTGGATCGCCATTTTGATATATTCATAAATATTACTCATTGGCAGTCTCCCCTGTCTCTGCTGCACTGTCAACATCCGCTGGCGCTGCCTCTGCGGTCATTCCCTCTTCCAGGGAACCCAGATCCTCGATGACCTCGTCTCCTGCCCTGATTCCATCTGTAATTTCAACAAAATCCTCGGAGCTGATTCCCGTTGTGATATCCTGTTTTGTGATCACACCATCTTTCAGCACATAGCAGAAAGAACCATCTTTACCGATATTTACCACACCTGCCGGAAGCGTAACTACATCTTCAGCCTTTTCCGCATAGATCTTCACCTTTGCGTCAACACCGAGGAAAATATCTTTATCCGGTTTGTCAATGCTGACGGTAGCTGCGATCAGAGTAGAACCTTTCTCATTGGTTATCGCAATGTGGCTGATCTTTGTCACTTTACCAGTATATTTCTTATCACCAATGGTGATATCCGCAGTCTGGCCTTCTTTTACCTTTGCATAATCATACTTGGATACATTGATATCCACGCTGACTTTATCTGTATTCTGCAGGGTAAAAAGTTCCATTCCCTGTGTCACTGCCGCGCCCTGCTGCACTGCAGACTTGGAAATAACGCCATTAAAATCCGCCGTGATGCCTTTTTTTCCTTCTGCAACAAGTTCTTTTGCGGATTTGGCATCCAGTTCTGTAAGATTATTGCTGACACGCAGCTTCTCTTTTTCCTCCTTTGTAAGGCTGGTGGAATCTGCCTCTGCAATGGATTTCTGTGTCGCAAGATCAGACTGAAGATCTGCCAGATCAGAACTTGCCTGCTCAATGGCATTCTCAATTCCTGAAGTATCCACAGATGAACCTGTGGAAGCAGCGGATACACTTCCCTGGTCTGTCAGATCCTGTCCATCGTCCTGTGTTCCGTCTGTAACAAAATCTTCCCCTCCTGCACTGCTGTAATCCGAATATTCCGGCATTTTCGGCTGAGCCGCCTTTTTATCCTCGTAAGCTTCTTTCGCCGCCTGACAGTCGATCTCAGCCTGGCTTCTTGTACTCTCCGCTTCATCCAGTGCCTGCGCGTTCTCATCACTCTGGTCTGCCTGCCATTGGGCAAAAGCCATCTGGTAATTATTATCCGCCTGGTTATACTCGCTCTGCGCCTTAATATAGGCAGCATTCAGCTCGCCCAGTTCTTTCTGATACTGGGGAAGCGTTTCATTCTGATATGTAGTAAGCGCTGCCGCATATGCTCTCTGGATTTCTGCCTCCTGGGCTGCCTGAGCATCGGCTTTTGCCTGGGCTTCCGCCTGAGCCTGGGCCTGTGCGTCTGCTGCTGCCTGCGCCTGTACAGATGCCAGCTGAGATTTCAGTGATGCCAGATAGTTCTGCTTATCTTTCACCTGCTGTTCCAGACTGGAAGCTTTTGATTTGGCGTCATTCTGTTTCTGCTGTGCCTCATCGGATTTATTGATGGAATTTTTGTAATCATACTCTCCGGATTTCACATTCAGTTCTGCCTTCTGATTATCTCTCTCCAGATCTTTCAACTCAAATTCCACAAGTTTTGTGCCCTTTGAGACAGAATCACCTTCTGCAAAAGATACGTTTTTTATCTGCGCGTTTACCGGTGAATAAAAAGTTTTCTGTTCATCACTGACCACCGTTCCGGTTGCGTCCACGATTTCTTCCACATCTCCGGTTTCCGCCTTTGTAACTGAAACCTGAGGAATCTGTGCCTCACCGCGGCTTCCTCCCGCTACTGCGTAAACACCGCCTGCTACAACAGCAACTGCCGCCACACCGATCACAATCTTTTTCCCTTTTTTCATTTCTGTTAAGCCTCCTCGATGAATTCCTCATTAATCATATCTGATTCAATTTTTCCATCCATGATCCGGACCACTCGTTTGGCCTGAGCCGCAATTCCATTATCATGGGTGATCAGAATCAAAGTTTCTCCGGATCTGTGCATTCCCTTCAGAATTTCCATAATTTCCCGGCTGGATGCAGAGTCCAGATTTCCGGTTGGTTCATCCGCCAGAATCACCGGCGGCTTGGCAGCAATGGCTCTTGCAATGGCCACACGCTGCTGCTGTCCTCCTGACATTTCGTTTGGTTTATGATCCATACGCTTCTCAAGTCCGACTTTTTTGAGGGATTCCACAGCAAGTTTTCTTCTTGTTTTCCGGTCAATCCCACGATAGATCAGAGGAAGCTCCACATTTTCTATTGCAGTAAGATTTGCAATCAGGTTAAAACCCTGAAAGATAAAACCGATCTCCTTATTTCGTACCACCGAAAGATCATTATCTTTCATTGTGGATACGTCTGTTCCATTCAGATAATATTTCCCGGAGGTGGGAACATCCAGACAGCCCAGCATGTTCATAAATGTAGATTTTCCGGATCCGGACTGTCCGATGATAGCCACAAATTCACCTTTATGGATCTCCAGGTTCACATGATCCAGCGCCCGCACCTCATTTTCTCCGGGATTGTAGACCTTGCACAGATCCACTACCCGTACCAATGCTTCTTCCATAATTAAAGTACTCCTTCTAAAGTAAACCAGACTCAGGAAAGCCACACTCACTGCTTATTACTTTTCGCAACCCCGCAGGGGACTTACTTGATTTGGTTAAAAAATACAGAGCGAAGTCTGCAGGGGATACTGCTGTTTATGGTCGGAACAATCCGCACCAAAACAGCAGCAGGCAGACTGCTCTGTCATTTCCGGGAAAACCCCGCTCATTAATCTGTAACGAAAAGATCACCTGAATGTCTTCAGAACTGACACATTTTTATGCATCAAGTAAAAATGCTTTATATGCTTTGTATGCCTCATACACATCCGCCTTGCTGGTAACTTCCCACGGAGCATGCATACTCAGCACAGCCACACCGCTGTCAATGACTTCCATTCCGTAAAGTGCCGCAATATAAGCGATGGTTCCGCCGCCACCAAAATCGACTTTTCCAAGCTCCGCTGTCTGGAAAGCAACATCATGATCATCAAAGATCCTGCGTACTCTTGCCACATACTCTGCGTTGGCATCGTTGGAACCGGATTTTCCTCTTGCTCCGGTGAACTTGTTAAGAACAATGCCGCGTCCCAGATATGCCGCATTCTTTTTCTCAAAAGCCTCTGCATAAGCCGGATCATAACCTGCGCTTACGTCAGAAGAAAGCATGCTGGAATTGCGAAGTGCACGTCTTAAGGCAAGCTCGGAATAGCAGCCCATTCCATCCAGAAGCTCTGCCACACTGTTCTCAAAAAATCTGGACTGCATACCGGTGGCACCAACGCTTCCGATCTCTTCCTTATCTACAAGGAGACAGCATCCGGTACGTTTCGGTGTCTCTTTCATCTCCAGCATTGCCGCAAGAGAAGTATAGGCGCATACACGGTCATCCTGTCCATATGCCGCGATCATGCTGCGGTCAAGTCCACAGTCTCTGGCTTTTCCTGCCGGAACGATCTCCAGCTCTGCGGAAAGAAAATCTTCCTCTTCAATACCATATTTTTCATTCAGGATATTCAGAACGTTTTGTTTTACAGCATCTTTTTTCTTATCATCCGGAAGGTCCGCAAGAGGTCTGCTGCCGATCAGGATATCCAGCTTCTCACCCTCAATAACCTCAGCAGCCTTTTTCTGGAGCTGTTTTCCGGAAAGGTGGATCAGAAGATCTGTGATGTAAAGTACCGGATCTTCCTCATCCTCACCAATGCTGACCTCCACAACACTGCCGTCCTTCTTTGCAACAACACCATGCATGGCAAGTGGAAGTGTCACCCACTGATATTTTTTCACACCGCCGTAATAATGGGTATCCAGATAAGCAAGGTCTGTATCCTCATACAGTGGATTCTGCTTCACATCCAGCCTCGGTGAGTCAATATGTGCACAGAGGATACTCATGCCTCTGGAAAGTTCTTCGCATCCTACATGGAACAGGGCGACGATCTTCTTCATTCCTATTGCATAAACCTTGTCACCGGCTTTGATCTTCTCGCCTTTTTCGATCTTGGACTCAAGGGATTCGTATCCGGCAGCTTCTGCTTCCTTCACGATCTCTGTAACGCATTCACGCTCTGTTTTTCCTTTATCCAGAAATTCTCTGTAGGCTTTTGCAAGATTCTCTATTTCTGTCTCTTCTGCTTCCTTGTAGGAGAGCCACGCATTTCTTCTTTCCATCTTCATGTTCCACCTTTCTTTATAACTTCTGACAGATACCGTTTCTCATCATATTATCTGCAATCTGTCTACTATTATAGGTCAAACATTTACGAATTTCCACCGCAATTCCCATTCTTTACAAAATCTTTATGATTCGTTATAGTAGTTCTTAAGAATTGGCCCTGTATCCAAAATTTTCAGGTATCTCACACACGGAAAGCTTTCTGTTTCACCGTAGACTTTACCTGTATGCTCCAACAGGGCAAAGGAGGAAACAACATGCAAGCATCTGCTCAGTTAAAAGAGCTTCTTCACAGCATCAACCGCAAAAGTTATCCCGCATACAAGTCCCTGCGGGGTGCATACCAGTTTGACCGTTACATTTTGTCTATTGACCACGTACAGGGAGATCCTTTTGCATCTCCGTCTCATATCAGCGTGAAACTTTCCCACCGTGACACCGGATTTCCGGGAGAATATTACAAGGATTCCCTGACCCGTATCACACTGGGAGATTTCCTGAACCGACAGTTTGAACAGCAGGTAAATCATTATACCTTCCGTGCAAAAGGCTCCGGAAAAAGTGGCCTTATCTCCGTCAGTCACTGTGGTCAGGAAGTTCTTGCGCGTACTGCCTGCGAGATTACGGAAAAAGGCATCACTGCCCGGTTTTTTATCGGTTTCCCGGCCAATGGCAGAACCATCAACTCCCCCGAACTGGAAAAAATCCTCTTCGATTTTCTCCCGGTCTGCGTGCATAAAGCGTTCTTTTACCGGAACCTTGACGCCAGCCGTCTGAAAGAAGCCATCGAGCTCGCCGAAGACCAGGAATATATCCGCCAGGAACTTGCGAAGCGTTCCCTGGCTGCTTTTGTAAACGATGGAGCCATCCTTCCCAGGGAAAGCGGCATCTCTTCCCGCCCGATGAAAAATTCCGTTCCTTTTGTTTCTCCGGAAAACCTGCGGATTTCCATGGATCTGCCCCACAGAGGAACCATCACAGGCATGGGCATTCCCTGCGGCATCACATTGATCGTAGGCGGCGGCTACCACGGCAAGTCTACCTTGCTTAACGCACTGGAACTGGGTATTTACAACCATATTTCCGGTGATGGCCGTGAATATGTTATTACCGATTCCTCTGCCCAGAAACTCCGCTCTGAAGATGGCCGTTTTATCAAAGATGTAAATATTTCTCTTTTTATCAACGATCTTCCAAACAAAAAAGACACCCTCTGCTTTTCTACAGAGGATGCCAGCGGCAGCACTTCCCAGGCTGCCGGGATCGTGGAAAGTATGGAAGCCGGAAGTAAAGTTTTTCTTCTTGACGAGGATACTTCTGCCACCAATTTTATGGTGCGGGATTCCTTCATGCAGCGCGTGATCTGCCGGGAAAAAGAGCCCATCACTCCATTTCTGGAACGTGCACGGGATCTCTATGAAAAGGCTGGGATCTCCACCATTCTGGTTGCCGGAAGCTCCGGAGCATTTTTCCACATTGCGGATACTGTGATCCAGATGGATAATTATCATCCTGTAGATATCACAGCAGTTACCAGAAAACTCTGTCAGGAATATCCGCTCTCAGACGTTGAAACACCAGCGTTTTGCCTGCCGGAAAGCCATCGTGTCATGACCAGAGCCAAAGCAGCTCCATCCCGCCACAGCCGCCCGGGCCAGCCGGAAAGACTGAAAACCAAAGTTCATGGCAAAGACGGCTTCTCTATTGGAAAAACGGAAGTGGACCTCCGCTATGTGGAGCAACTGATCGACTCCGAGCAGACAGCTTCTCTGGCATTGCTTCTGAAGTATGCCTGTGAACATCTCATTGACGGAAAACGTACTCTGCCGGAGATCGTCACTTATCTGGATTCCCAGCTGAAAAAACAGGGCCTGGATTTCTTCTCTGAGGGAAGCTATATTCCATGTGGTTATGCCATGCCAAGGATCCAGGAGATCTATTCCTGTTTCAACCGTTACAGAAGACCGTAAATCAAAACCACCGTCCTGTCGGCTCTGTCTTGCCAACGGAACGGTGGTTTATCTTCATACATATTTTAGGGAAAGGAAAGAGTTTTTCTTAAGAGCTTCTGTTCTCTTAAGATGTTTATATCATACAGGATAAATGTGAGAGAAATTTGTACAATTTCTAATAAATTTATAAATTTTATTAACGAAGTCTAACCATTTCCCAAAATAATCCTGTTGACCTTTATTTTCTGTTGTATTCCGGAAAATTCCCGGGATATTACGGCCTTTTCTTTCTCTCTTTAATCATGTCTCTGCTCTTTATTATCATAGGTCTCACAGAATCTGGCAGCAAAGGCCGGTGGCTCCTGATGGGCATACAGATGTGAGATATCCCCAAAAGAACTCATACGGAAGGATGCGATTCCTTTTCTTCTCTCCTCCGTTACGATGGTGCTCACCGATGACGGCGCCGCACAGAAATTCTGCAGCATGACCAGTGGAGAAATGCTGAGAAGATAACTGATCAACACACAGCTTACTCCGAAATGGCAGAAGAACACAAGGGTATCCTCGTTGGCTTTCTCCGCTCTGTAGTAATGTCCCTCACGCACATAACCATGTTCTGCCAGAACTTTATCAAAATTCTGTGTAACCCAGTCATACTCTTCTTTCATTTTTCCTTCTCTCAGGATATCATTATCCCACCAACGGTCAAAACTGTAGAAGTTCTCAATCTTCGTCCAGTCCTGGGGGAGCCAGTCCCAGGGAATGATCTTCTCCCCGTTCATATCCGGTCTTTTGATCTTTACGTCAAATTCTCTGAGCCACTTACATTCTGTGGCTGTTCTTCCGGTTTTCTTCAATGTGCAGGATGCAGTATCCTTTGCTCTTCCAAGTGGTGAGACATAAAAATCCCTGACATCAAGAGCAGCGATCTTCTCGGAAAGGAATTCCGCCTCTTTCCAGCCCTTTTCGGTCAGGGAATCTATTGTGTAATCCGGGTCGCCATGTCGTATAAAAAGTAATTTCATCTTTTGGTATCCTCCATTTTATAACCTGGATTTCCATTATATTCTTATTTTTTCAGTTGTCAATTCCTGATATACTCTGTGACACTGTGAAAGATCCTCTTAAGCCTGATCTGCAGCATCCTCTTTTGCAGATTCCTGCTGTTCTCTCAGCTCATGTACCGCTCTCTTCAGTGCCTGGAAACTCTCTTCACTGATAATGTGCTCAATCCTGCAGGCATCATGAAGTGCTGTCTTTTCCTGTACTCCCAGCATCATCAGCCAGGAAGAGATCAGCTGGTGACGTTCGTATACCTTGTCCGCGATCTTATGCCCTTCTTCTGTCAGACGGATATCTCCGTTGTCTGCTACTGTGATGAGATTTTTCTGGCGAAGATTCTTCATGGCAACGCTGACACTTGGTTTCTTAAAGCCCATTTCTGATGCAATATCCACAGCTCTTACAAGCGAACTCTTATTTCCCAGAATCAGGATCGTCTCCAGATAATCTTCCGATGATTCATTTGATCTCATGCTGTTTACACCTCCCTCGGTTTGTTAAAACTAACCAAGTTAATCATAGCATACTTCTGGAAAATGAGCAATGGTTTTCACAGAAAAAAAGCCTGACAGCCCAAAGCTGCCAGGTCTTTACTGATTCCTGTTTATTTCCGCTGCAACTGCAAGGAAACTCTGGCTGGAACAGATCTTTAACATTCTGAAAATCTCCAGGAACTTTTCTCTCGAATAATCACCTCTGAGCAATTCACTGTATCCCTGCAATTTCGTTTCTGCCAGAATATGTACCAGATCACCATCTGCTTCTTTTCCACATTTTTCCCTGAAATTTTCCTGAAGAAACTGCTCCATTTTGGTGCAGGTATCTTCCCGGAAATTATCATATCTGGTTCCTTCCGCCCCATCCATAAGGATTCTTGCGATATCCCGGTTTTCCCAGATAAATTCCATAAGAATCCTGTCATTTTCTTCTGGCTGCAACTGTTTTTCCTGATTGGAAAAATCCCCGGTAATCTCTTTGAACTTTTCCACCGTTTCTTCCACGATCTCCTCAAAAAGAGCCGACTTGCTTTCAAAAAAGAAATATAGCGCTCCCGTAGTCACATCTGCTTTTTTGCAGATCGCCCGAAGAGAAGCCTTCAGAAATCCCCTGTCTCTGAATTCTTCCATTCCAGCTTCCAGAAGTCTGCTCCGCACAGCATTTTCTGTTTTTTCCATATTGTACGCACTCCATAATTTTTCCTGTTTTATCCGCATACAGGAAAATTCCGCTTGTTTCTGATCAGCTGTTAATTTTTTAGCAATCTGATCTTAATGGTATTTTACCGTAAATTACCCAAAAAAGAAAGTATTGATATATAAAATATTTAACCGAATCAGGGAAGTATCAGGCCATCATCGGGGAATCTCCACGGTCTGTGACGATCTCATATCCTACCGACTCCACACGTCTGGAAAGACATCCTCTGCACTCTGCCGCTTCCTCTCCCGTACAGATTTTGTTATCATAAAGTTCGTACTGTTTCCGGTTCTTCACAGGAGAAAGATTTGGCATTACCACATTGGCGCCTGCCTGGAAACCTTTTTCCCGACCTCTGGGATCCAGGGTTCCAAGTGCTGTGGTCGCCGGAAGAAGTACCTGTGGCAGCATAATCCGGATCACAGACAAAAGGAACAGCGTCAGATCCACACTTCCCGCAGGTTCCTCTGCAAATTTCGTATCATGATGTGGGATAAACGGTCCGATCCCCACCATATGCGGGTTCAGCTCTTTCAGAAAAACAAGATCCTCCGCCAGATGCTCCATGGTCTGTCCCGGGGCCCCTACCATAAAACCTGCTCCGATCTGATATCCAAGATCCTTCAGATCATAAAGACACTGTTTCCGGTTTGTAAGGCTTAAATTCTCCGGATGGAGATAGCGGTAATGTTCCTCATTGGCTGTCTCATGGCGGAGTAAATAACGGTCTGCGCCGGCTTCTTTGAACTTCTGATAACTTTCTTTTGATTTCTCCCCAATGGACAACGTAATGGCACAGTCCGGATATCCCTGTTTGATGGACTGGATGATATCCACCATTCGGTCATCGTTAAACCATGGATCTTCTCCGCCCTGGAGCACAAATGTCCGAAATCCCAACTCATAACCATTCTCACAGCACTTAAGGATTTCTTCCTTTGTAAGACTGTAACGGATGGCATTTTTGTTAGAACGGCGAATTCCGCAGTAATAACAGTCATTTCTGCAATAATTGGTAAATTCGATCAGACCTCTTGTATAGATTTTATTTCCAAAATATTTCTTCTGAATACGGACAGCTTCTTCCCGAAGCAGACGAACCGCATCTACATCCTGATATAACCGCAGAAGTTCCGGATATTCTTCCTTTGTCAGCTGTCCCTCTTTTATAAATTTTTCAACGATCCCCATACTTTATCTGTCCTTCTCTTTTATTTACAGAATTATCTATAGAAAATATTTTATCATAAAAAATCTGAACATTCTATAAAAAGAACTGTTTTTGCGGAGACAATTAAAAACAGATACTGCACAGTATAAGTAACTTGCAATATCTGTTCTTGCGGAATATCCAAATTTTAGATTTTATTTGATCAGATCTTTTACAACTTCGCCGGCAATAATCAGACCCACTACTGATGGCACAAAAGCGTTGCTTCCCGGTACCTGACGGCGCTGGGTACATTTTCTTTTCGTTCCCGGAGGACAGATGCAGTGAGATTTGCAGCTGATCGCCATGTCATCAATGGGAGTCATCGGTTTCTCCTGTGAATAAACAACTTTCAGTTTTTTGATCCCTCGTTTTTTCAGCTCACGACGCATGACCTTTGCCAGCGGGCAGACAGATGTCTTATAAATATCTGTCACCATAAAGCCGGTAGGGTCCATCTTATTTCCGGCGCCCATGGAGCTGATGATTGGTGTTCCTGAAGCTTTTGCCTGCTCTACAAGCATCAGTTTTCCAGTTACCGTGTCAATGGCATCGACCACATAATCATACTGGGAGAAATCAAAGGAATCTGCTGTCTCCGGCACATAAAATGTCTTATGGATATTTACAACTGCATCTGGATTGATTTCAAGGATACGGTCTCTGGCCACATCAACTTTATATTTTCCTACCGTTTTTCTTGTTGCATAAATCTGGCGGTTGATATTGGTAAGGCATACTTTGTCATCATCGATCAGATCCAGGGTTCCCACACCACTTCTCACCAGTGCTTCCACTGTATATCCGCCAACGCCGCCAATTCCGAATACTGCAACTCTAGAATTTTTCAGCTTTTCCATTCCTTCTTTTCCAATTAATAATTCTGTTCTTGAAAACTGATTCAGCATTTTCTGATTTCTCCTTATATTCTTTCCATATATATTTCTGCAGTTAACAGACTGATTTTATCCATGTCTGTCTGATTCGTTTTATAACTGTCAGGATTCTATCATGGGAAAATAACCTTGTCAATATCCCTACCAACACACTAGGAATATTTTCCTATTTCTGCAAACAAATCTTATGACACAAAAAAAGATTCCTGAAAAGGAATCTTACTGATACTGCGGGTAGCCGGACTTGAACCGGCACGGAGTTGCCCCCGAGAGATTTTAAGTCTCTTGTGTCTGCCTATTCCACCATACCCGCATATTCAATTAAATTGTTCAAAAATGGGGCCTATAGGGCTCGAACCTATGACCCTCTGCTTGTAAGGCAGATGCTCTCCCAGCTGAGCTAAGACCCCAAATATGAACGACCCAGAAGAGACTCGAACTCTCGACCTCCGCCGTGACAGGGCGGCGCTCTAACCAACTGAGCCACTGGGCCATGCAAAATATAAAACTTATAAAATGGACCTTCGGGGACTCGAACCCAGGACCGACCGGTTATGAGCCGGTTGCTCTAACCAACTGAGCTAAAGGTCCAAAAAGCCGATGATCGGACTCGAACCGATAACCTGCTGATTACAAATCAGCTGCTCTGCCAATTGAGCCACATCGGCGTATTAACACCAAATGTTGAATCGAGTCAATGAATATCCAATTTAGTTTTAAGTGACTCCAAGGGGATTTGAACCCCTGTTACCGCCGTGAAAGGGCGGTGTCTTAACCGCTTGACCATGGAGCCATATTTCGTATTTGTTTTTCGCTGTTTCGTATTTCCCTCAGCGACGAGTTAAATAATACCATACCTTTTTCATAATTGCAAGCTTTTTTTTGAAAAATTTCAATTTTTTTTACAAAGCTGTAAAACAGGCCGAAAACCCTTATAAAATAAGGCTTTTCGAGGGTTCTCCGTTACTCTTCGAAGCATCATCCTAAAAAATTTTTTCTGTTTTTTTCCAACATTGACATTATTTTTTCCCTGTATATAATTGAAAGTACAGCGACTTCTATCATAGTCAGTCGCCGAAAATTCATATGAAAGGATGACACTCAATAATGAAAGTTTTATTACTGAACGGCAGTCCGAGAAAAGAAGGCTGCACTTATACAGCACTTACAGAAATCGCAGAAACCTTAAAGAAGAATGGTGTGGAGGCTGAGATCTTCCAGGCTGGCGACCCTGCCCCTGAGAACGTTGCTGCCGCAGCTGCCATTATGAAAGAGGCTGATGCCCTTGTTGTTGGCTCTCCTGTTTACTGGGCTTCTCCTTCCGGCCAGATCATTGAATTTATGGATAAATTCGCTTCCAAAGCCGGAAAAGACATGATCCACAAACCAGCTGCAGCAGTTGCTTCCGCAAGACGTGCCGGTACTACTGCAACTCTGGATGTACTGATCAAATACTTTACCTACCATCAGATGCCAGTTGTATCCGGAAACTACTGGCCAATGGTTCACGGCAACACTCCGGATGACGTCAGAAAAGACGCCGAGGGCCTTCAGATCATGCGTACAGTAGGCAATAATATGGCATGGCTCTTAAAATGCATTGAAGCCGGTAAAAAGGCCGGTATCGAGGCTCCTGAGACAGAGCAGAAGATCATGACAAACTTCATTCGATAAATTGCGATCTCATTTTCCTTTGATTACAACAAGTAAAGCTCCTGTATAAGTACAAAAGCAGCAAATACTGAGCGGAAACTTGTCCAAAAAAGTAACGCCTGTGTATACAAATATTTTTCTGTATACGCAGGCGTTGTTTATATATCTACAATTTCTTTTATAAAATAAAAAAATCCCATAAACTTCACGTTTACAGGCAATAAAAAAGCTCCCCCTGTTGGACTCGAACCAACGACACTGCGGTTAACAGCCGCATGCTCTACCGACTGAGCTAAGGAGGAATACTTAATTTAAGGTTTGTACCTTAAAAACTACATACATGCTTGTTGATTGTTAATCAAACTCTTTGAATCAATTCTTAACCTGCGTTTCTTGGTCAAGCCCTCACCCGATTAGTAACAGTCAGCTCCATGCATTACTGCACTTCCACCTCTGCCCTATCTACCTCGTCGTCTTCAAGGGGGTT
>NZ_JAAITI010000055.1 GCF_013304735.1 Blautia luti | reverse complement strand
ACGATCAACCCCTTTCTGCTGGCAATTATAGTATATGCCATTTGCACGAAGAAAACAATACTTTGCACGAATATTTAACAATAAATTCATTTAAGGAGGTTACCAACTTTATGAAAGAAATCATTTATGAAGAACAATAAGTCTGAACCTATCCCCGTCATGGATTACCGCCAGTACCGCAGAGTGCGGAGGCTGGTGCATGAGTGCTGTAACTACATCGACGGAAACTGTATCGCCCTGGACGATGGGGAGGAATGTGTCTGTGTCCAGTCTATTTCCTACTCCCTGTTGTGCAGGTGGTTTCGGGCGGCGGTATTGCCGCAGGATAAGGAACTGGAAACGGCGCTGTTCCACCGGCTGAATGCAAAGAAATGCGCCGTATGTGGGGCGCTGTTTACCCCCGGTTCCAACCGGGCCAAATACTGCCCGGAATGTGCCGCACGCATGAAGCGGATCAACGCCGCAAAGCGCAAGCGGAAACAACGGGAGAAATGTCACGCTTTAGGGGCTGAAAAACCCTTGTAAATCAAGGATTTTTTCGAGGGTGTCAAAGGCAGGCTGATAGATTTATCTTCCGCCCCCTAAAACGGTCTTAAAATGCGTACAGAATCCCAAGAGAAACCCCAAGGAGGAACCCTATGTCAGACAACCGAAAATATTATTACCTGAAACTCAAAGAAAACTATTTTGACGATGATTCCATCGTGCTGCTGGAAAGTATGCAGGATGGTGTGCTGTATTCCAACATTCTGCTCAAGCTGTATCTGAAATCGCTGAAACATGGTGGACGGCTCCAGCTTGACGAGGACATTCCTTACACGGCGCAGATGATCGCCACCATTACCCGCCAGCAGATCGGCACTGTGGAGAGAGCCTTGCAGATCTTTTTGAAGCTGGGTCTTGTGGAGGTGCTGGACAGCGGCACATTCTACATGAGCAACATCGAACTTTTAATCGGCCAGTCCTCTACCGAGGCTGAGCGAAAGCGGGCTGCGAGGCTCCAAAATAAGTCTCTTTCTGCGCCCCGGACAAACGGCGGACATTTGTCCGACATTCGTCCACCAGAGATAGAGATAGAGTTAGAGAAAGAGATAGAGATAGAGATAGAGAAGGGACACCCCGCCTATGGCCGTTACCAGAATGTTTTCCTGACGGACGGGGAACTGGCAGACTTACAGGCCAGCTTTCCCACTGTATGGGGCCAGTACATCGAAAAGCTGTCCGAGTACATGGCTTCTACCGGCAAGCGGTATCAGAGTCATGCCGCCACCATCCGGCGCTGGGCCGGTGAGGACGCTAAAAAAACGATCACACCCTCACGCAACCGGGATTACAGCGTAAAGGAGGATGAAACTGTATGATTGAGATTACCGCAGAAATCCGGGCGTTCATCGACAAGGCAGCTGCTGGTGCGGAACTGGCTGAGGACGAGTATATAGATCCGTCAGACGGTCTCATTCACTGTAAGAAGTGCGGCGGCCAGAGGCAGACCGTTGTGCCATGCTTTGGAAAACCAGGCTACTTCATGCCCCGCTGTATCTGCCAGTGCCAGCGGGAGGCCGAGGAACAGTGCAAAGCCGCCGAGGAACGGCAGCGCCGCATGGAGCGTATCAAACGCCGAAAGGCACAGGGCTTGCAAGACCGCTATCTCTATGACTACACCTTTGCCAACGACAACGGCCAAAACCCATTGATGGACAAGGCCCGCGCCTATGTGGAGAACTGGAAGGAGGCATATAAGAGCAATATCGGGCTTTTGCTGTTTGGAGATGTGGGAACCGGCAAGTCCTTTTTCGCCGGTTGTATTGCCAACGCCCTGCTTGACCGGGATGTGCCAGTGCTGATGACGAACTTTCCCACCATCCTGAACCGCCTGACGGGGATGTTTTCCGAGGACAGGGCCGACTTTATCGCCAGCTTTGACGAGTACGACCTGCTTATCATTGACGATTTGGGTGTGGAGCGCAGTACCGAGTATGCGATGGAGCAGATGTTTTTCGTCATTGACAGCCGCTACCGCAGCCGCAGGCCCATGATCATCACCACCAACCTGAAGCTGGCCGAACTCAAAAACCCGCCTGACCTGGCCCACGCTCGTATCTATGACCGTATCCTAGAACGGTGCGCCCCGATCCTCTTTGCCGGGAAAAACTTCCGGGAGGAAAACGCCGGGGCCACCAAGCAGGCGGCGAAAGACATTGTAAACAGTAAGCACGACTGATTTTTTACCGGGCGGCACAGACCCGTTCGGAGAAAGGAGCGCCATGAACAAAGAACCCCGTACTATGCAGGTGGCAGACGCCGCTACTGCGTCCAGAGCGCCGGAAAACACGGCGGCGATGGTAAAGAAAATCGGCAAGACGACCTACAAGGTTCATGTCCATTTCAGCAATACCAGCACAGAAACCATGAGTGATAAAATCAAGCGTATGCTCAAAAATGAAATTCAGCAGATGTGACAGACTGATAAACGAAGCCGTCTTGTGCTAAACTGATGATGGTACGCACCAAAATTTTTGTCAAGGAGGACACGAAAATGCTTTACACAGAAAAAGAGAAGCATGAAATTGAGCGAGTAAAGGAGGTCTTTGCGGAACATCTGCGGCAAAGCCCTGATTTTGAACTGCTCTGGTCGGACAAGGTAGGCTATGTCTGGCTGGCGATTGGCGTAAATCCAGTCTATGTGGATACCGGTATCAGAATCGAATCTGCCGCCGATCTCTGTTACAGGTGTTTGGACGATGTAGCTACGGATGTTTTATATATGACGGGCAACGATCACGCGCTGGAAGCAGCCGATCCGCTGGAATTGGCCGAAATCAAGCGGCGCTGGGAGCCATATATCAACCAGCTGCCAGACTATGCGTATCTCTGCAAAGACCTGCTGAACGGAAAAATGTAATCTATCAAACGAGGTGTCAGGAGCCATACAGTGCTTCTAGCACCTTTTTTGTGGATTTTTTGTGAATTTGATTAAAAAGTCCTTGACAATTTGTCTCTGGCAAGACAGCCAAAAGCATCTTGATTTCCTGCGGTGCAAGACTGGCTTCTTTTGATATTCCCCAGCTTCGGGAGATCATGTCCTATGACGAGCTGGAGCTGGATAAGCTGGGGGATGAAAAATCGGCGCTGTTCTTTCTTATCAGCGACACGGACACCACCTACAACTTTTTGGTTGCCCTCGCTTTTTCGCAGATGTTCAACCTTCTGTGTGAACGGGCTGACAACACCTATGGCGGGCGTCTGCCCTACCATGTGCGGGTGCTGTGGGACGAGGCAGCCAATACCGGACAGGTGCCGGGGCTGGAAAAGATCGTGGCCGTCATCCGCTCCCGTGAGATCAGCCTGACGCTCTTTTATCAGGCAATGAGCCAGTGCAAGGCATTGTACAAAGACCATTCCGAAACCATCATGGGCAACATGGACAGTATCGTATTCCTCGGAGGCCGGGAGGCTTCCACCCTAAAGGATATTTCGGAAAACTGGCTGGGCAAGGCCACCATCTCTATGCAGACCGAGGGCCGAAGCCGTGGACAGTCTGAAAGTTACAGCCAGAATATGCAGCGGCTTGGCCGGGAGCTGATGACCACCAGCGAGATCACCACCATGCCCGGGGATAAATGTATCTTGCAGCTTCGGGGGCTCCCGCCCTTCCTGTCCCCGAAGTATGACTTGAAAAAGCACCCGAATTACAAGTACACAGCCGAATTTGATAAAAAGAAAAACGCCTTCCGCTTGGAAAGCCTGTTCCGCCACCGGCCATTGAGACTAAAGCCGGAGGACGAATACACGGTGTACGAAGTGGATGGCTCCGACACAGACGAAGAAGCTGACCTATTGAACTTCGATGATCTGGACAGCGACGAGTTCGTGTAACTTCGGGCCATGATGACCCGAAGCGCCGCCGATGTGGGCGGCTTTTTTTGTACCCAAAACCATCAAACAAACAAAATGGAGGAACGTATATGGAATTTTTCAATCAGGCAATCGACATTCTTAAAATTCTGGTCATGGCTCTTGGCGCTGGTCTGGCGGTATGGGGCGTCATCAACCTTCTGGAAGGTTACGGGTCGGACAACCCTGCGGCAAAAAGCCAGGGCATTAAGCAGCTCATGGCGGGCGGCGGTGTCGTTCTGATCGGTCTTCAGCTTATCCCTCTGCTGTCCGGCCTGTTCAGCTAAGTGTCACCCGTTGTCCCTTTTCCAGAAAAGGAGCTGATGTATGGACTTTATCATCGACGCAATCGTTGAATGGCTGAAAGGTCTGCTCGTCGATGGTATCATGGGAAATCTGGATGGCCTTTTCGATAACGTCAATCAGAGCGTTGGCGAGATCGCCACACAGGTAGGCACGACCCCGGCGGACTGGAACGCCGGGGTCTTTTCCATGATACGACAGATCTCTGAAACTGCCATCCTGCCAATCGCCGGGGTCATCCTCACTTTTGTAATGACTTATGAGCTGATACAGATGCTCATAGAACGCAACAACCTCCATGAAGTTGACACATGGATGTTTTTTAAGTGGGTGTTCAAAACCTTTGTGGCTGTGATGATCCTGACGAACACCTTCAATATCGTGCTGGCGGTCTTTGATGTGAGCCAGCATGTGATACAGCAGTCAGCGGGCATTATCCAGAACGGGACAGAGATCACGCCGGATGTGCTGGACAGTTTGCGGACAGAGCTTGAGGCGATGGAGTTAGGTCCTCTGTTCGGACTCTGGCTACAATCCTTCCTGATCCAGCTTACCATGATTGCCTTAAACATCGTGATTTTCGTCATCGTATATGGCCGTATGATTGAAATTTATTTACTCACAAGTTTAGCGCCTATCCCGTTTGCCACAGTCCCCAACAGGGAAACCGGACACATGGGGCAGAACTATTTCCGCTCCCTCTTTGCGGTGGGCTTTCAAGGTCTATTGATCTTAGTCTGTGTCGCCATCTATGCGGTGCTGATCCAGAGTATCGCCACCGACGGCGACCCCATCGGGGCAATCTGGGGATGCGTGGGATATACGGTGCTGCTGTGTTTCACCTTATTCAAAACAGGCAGTCTTGCAAAATCCATCTTCGGCTGCCATTAAGAGACTTCGGGTCATGCTGACCCGAAGCGGAAAGGAGGCGGTATGCCCCGGCGTTACAAACAGGGTGCGGACGGACAGCCGCACCCGGCTTTCTACGGAAAGCTCCCCGAAGAATTTTCTAAAGCAGACACCATGCGCTTTATGGTGGAAACCGATCTGAAACTGTCCGGGTGCGTATCGGCGGACACGCTGGCGGCACTCCGGGCGGAAGGCTATGACTACAAGGACGGGAACCTTGTTCCCGCCGGAAAGGAGGAAACCATGCAGGAAAAGGTTGCAAACACCACCCCGGCCGCACCGTTGAAGCTGGATGTAAGCGTGCGGGTCATCGAACCTGTGAAAAACCTCATGGGCTTTGCCAGCGTGAAATTCAATAACTGCTTTGTGGTGGAAAATCTGAAAATCGTACAGGGCAGCAAGGGGCTCTTTCTTGGGATGCCCAGCCAGCCAGACGGCAAAGGCGGCTACCGGGATATGGCCTACCCTGTCACAAAGGAGTTCCGGGAACAGCTCAACACCGCTGTTCTGCAAGCCTATGAGGCAAAGCTGGAACAGATGGCGGAGCGTGGCTCTGTGGGGCGTGCATCCATCAGCGACCAGCTCAAAGCCGGAAAAGCGGCTGCCGAACAGGCAAAGGCGGAACGGCCCCCGAAGGAAAAGCCCAGCCGTGGCGCGGAGCGTTGACCTCGGGCCATGCTGGCCCGAAGCGGAAAGGAGGCGAAACCCATGCCACGCAAACGGACGAGCTATGATGCGGCCTGCTACTATGACGGCAAGCTGCTGGGCCGCTGTACCAAAGCGGACAGCGACGCCTATACCCTGTTGATGAACGCCTGCGGCGGGGACGCCGCCCGTGTCCTTCGGGAATATGCCTATTTTTCCCCAGAACTGAAAGCCATCTTGGAAAAGGCGGCGCTCATGCAGGCGGACCGGAGCCGGACGGGCGGAATGTTCCATGCGCCGAAAAGCTCCCCGTGGGGCGAGGTGCAGAGCTGTGAAACCCTCTGTCCGGGGGTGTTTCTGGTATCTACCGCCAGCCACGGCGGAACGATGGTGGCAAATGAGGTAGCCGCTGTCCTCTCCCCAGCGGCCAAAAAGTGTGGCTTCAAGGATAAGGGTTATATCTGCTATGAGGAGGACGCACAGGAAAGCGTAGTGCTCCGGGAGCTGCTGGACAAAAAGCTGTGGAAAATCCCTGACCGCATTAAGGACAAAGGACAGTTTGAAGAAAAACTCAATCAGTCCATCCGGCAGTATCACCCCGAATACTGGCGGGCAAGGCAGAGCGGACGAGAGGCCGCCGAAGCTGCCCGCAGCACAGCCCCGGCCAAAGAGGCCGCAAGATAACCTCGGGCCATGCTGGCCCGAAGCAATAAAGGAGGTGTACCAAAATGGCCTATGTGCCAGTACCAAAAGACCTTTCCAAAATCAAGACAAAGCTGGCCTTCAACCTAACGAAGCGCCAGCTTGTTTGTTTTTCCAGCGCGGCGGCGGTGGGCCTCCCGGCTTACCTGTTTTCCCGTGGCAGTATCGGGAACAGTGCCGCCATGTTCCTGATGATCGGCCTCATGCTCCCGTTCTTCTTTCTGGCTATGTATGAGCGGGACGGTCTGCCGCTGGAAAAAGTGCTGAAAAACATCATCCGCACCCGGTTCCTCTATCCCCGTGTGCGGCCTTACAAAACCGAAAACTTCTATGCGCTGCTTAGCGCCAGAAAGGAGGCGCAGCCGATTGCGAAACAGCAGAAGGGCCGGAAAGCCCGCAGGCAGAAAGCCTGAAAAGCAGGGCCTTACCGGCCTGTTCACGAAAGGAAAGAACATTCCCACCACCGCCCAGCAGACCCTCCCTTACCGGGAAATGTACCGGGACGGGGTGTGCCGGGTAGCGGACCGCTATTACACCAAAACCATTGAATACGAGGACATCAACTACCAGCTCGCACAGTCCGAAGATCAGGCAGCCATCTTTGATGGGTGGAGCGCCTGCCTCAACTACTTTGACAGCAGCCTTCCGTTCCAGCTTTCCTTCCTCAACCACCGAAGCCGCCCGGGCAGCCGGTACAGCGTGAACATCCCCATGCAGGATGACGATTACAACAGCGTCCGGTGTGAGTATGTGGAAATGCTGGAAAACCAGATCGCCAAAAGCAACAACGGCATTGTTCGCACAAAGCTCCTGACCTTCGGCGTGAACGTGGACGACCTTTCCACCGCCAGGGCAAGGCTGGAACGTGTAGAGGCGGACATTTGCGGGAACTTCAAAAAGCTGGGCGTCAAGTGCCGCTCCCTTTCGGGGCTGGAACGACTGGAGCTTCTTCACGGGCAGCTTCACCCCGGCAGCGGCTCCCCCTTCCGGTTTTCATGGGATATGATCCCCAAAACCGGGCTTTCCACCAAAGACTTTATCGCCCCGGACAGCTTCGATTTCCGTTTCAGCCGACTGTTCCGAGTGGGAACGACCTGGGGCGCTGCCTCCTACTTGCAGATTTTGGCCTCGGAACTCTCGGACAAGCTGCTGGCGGAGCTTTTGGAAATGGATGCGGAAATGACCATTACCCTCCATATCCAGACCGTCGATCAGGCCGCCGCCGTAAAATCCATCAAGGCCAAAGTCTCCGACATTGACAAGATGAAGGTGGAGGAACAAAAGAAGGCAGCCCGGTCAGGGTACGACATGGACATACTTCCGCCCGACCTTGTGACGTACAGCAACGACGCAAAGACCCTTCTGGAAGATTTACAGAGCCGGAATGAGCGAATGTTCCTGCTGACCTTCCTTGTGGTAAACATGGCCCCGACCCGCCGGGAGCTGGACAACGACCTGTTCACGGTGTCCGGCATCGTCCAGAAATACAACTGCACCTTGAAGCGGCTGGACTTTCAGCAGGAGGACGGTTTTCTTTCCAGCCTTCCGCTGGGCCATAACGGCATTGAGATCAAGCGCGGCATGACGACCAGCTCCACGGCCATTTTCGTTCCATTTATGACGCAGGAGCTCCGCATGGATGGCGAAGCCGTCTATTACGGGCTCAACGCTCTTTCCCATAACGTCATCATGGCAAACCGGAAAAAGCTCAAAAACCCCAACGGCCTGTTCCTCGGCGTGCCGGGCTCCGGTAAATCCTTCGCTGCAAAGCGGGAGCTTGTGAATGTGTTCCTTGCCACAAAAGACCGCATTATCGTGGTTGACCCGATGGGCGAATACTCGCCCCTTATCAGGCGGCTGGGCGGACAGGTCATCGAGATCGCCCCGGACAGCCCCCACCACATCAACCCGATGGACATTGACCTGAGCTTTGACGAGGAAAACCCGATGGCGCTGAAAGCCGACTTTATCCTGTCGCTGATGGAGCTGATCGTCGGCGGCAAGGATGGCTTGCAGCCGGTGGAGCGGACCGTCATTGACCGCTGTGTACGCCAGATGTACCGGGAACACTTGCAGGACCCGGAAACAAGCAAAATGCCGACCCTCCAAACCCTGTATGACCTGCTCTGTTCCCAGCCGGAGGGCGAGGCGGTACGGCTGGCAACTGCCCTTGAAATCTATGTGTCGGGTTCCCTTAACGTGTTCAACCATGAAACCAATGTGGACCTGAACCGCCGTCTGGTATGCCTTGACTTAAAAAAGCTGGGGGCCGGACTTCGGACGATTGCCATGCTCATTATGCAGGACTTGGTAAACTCGCAGGTGTCCATGAATTTCCTGCGCGGTATCGCTACATGGTGCTACTTCGACGAATTTCATGTGCTACTCCGTGACCGTCTGACGGCAAGCTATTGTGTGGCGATCTGGAAAATGCTGCGAAAAAAAGGGTGCGTTCCGAGTGCTTTAACGCAGAACGTAAAGGATTTTCTGGCAAGCCCAGAGATTGAGAACATCTTTGAAAACTCGGACTTCCTTGTGCTGCTCTCGCAGGCACAGGGGGACCGGCAGATTTTAGCTAAACAGCTTGGGATCAGCCCCCACCAGCTTTCCTATGTGACCCATACCAATTCCGGCGAAGGGTTGCTGTTCTTCGGGAATACCACCATCCCGTTTGTTGACCGCTTCCCGCAGAATACCGAGCTGTACGCCATTATGACCACCCGCCCGGAGGACAAAAAACAGGAAATGAACCGGGCATAACACACTTCGGGCCATGTTGGCCCGAGGTTTGGAAAGGAGGGATACGTCATCGGAAAGAAACCGGACAAACGGAATTTTCAGAGGCCGGGGCCGACGGAGGATACCGGGGGCAATCGCCCCGGACCGGCTGAACGGGAAGGACCTTCCCCCGCACCATCCCGGCGTCTGCGGTTTGAGGACGAGGATACCGGACAGGACAGCCCTTCGGGCCATGATGGCCTGAAGTCCAAAAGCGGTAAGTTTCAAGAGGACAGCCGGAAAAGCCGTCCCTCTGACCGCATGAGGCAGGAAGATGAAGCGGGCGGGCCGCAGGATACCGGCAAGGCACAGGAGCCGGAGGGCTCCGCCGAGAAGGCCGGGAGCAAAAAGGACAAGTACCAGAAAGCACAGGCAAAAGCGGAACACGCCGGGGAAAAGCTGGGAAAGGCCCGGGAGAAACTGGACAAGACCGAGGCAAAACGGGCAGCGAAGAAGCCGCCGGGGCTTGCAAAAAAGGCAGTCCGGGGAGCCCGTACAGAAGCGTGGTTCTATGTCCACAACAAGATACACGAGGTTGAGCATGAAAATGTGGGTGTGGAAGGAGCCCATAAATCCGAGCTGGCCGCAGAGGCCGGAGCTCGGAAACTGACCCGCTATGCCAAACGCCGCTGGCGGGAACACCCAGCCCGGAAGGTGGCAAAGTGGGAACGGAAGGACATAAAAGCCCGGGCCAATATGGATTTTCAGAAGATGGCCTCCGAGCACCCGGAGCTTGCCAGCAATCCGCTTTCCCGTGTGCAGCAGAAATGGAAACTGAAACGCCGGTATTCCAAAGAAGCAAAGGCGGCTGCAAAACAGGGCGCAAAGGCCGCAAAGAAAACCGTTGCCGCTTCGGGAACTGCGACCCGTCGGGCGGCGCAGTTTGTGACCCGACATCCCGTGGCGGTGCTGGTCCTGCTCCTGCTGTTGCTGCTCTGTTTTCTTGTGTCGGCGGTAAGCTCTATCTTTCCCACGCTTGGCAGCGGCCTTGCCAATGCGTTATCCGGCACCTCCTACGCCTCGGAGGATACGGACCTGCTGGGCGTGGACGAGGACTACACGGCACTGGAAAACGAGCTGGCGCAGACGGTAGCGAACATCGAAAGCACCCATCCCGGCTATGACGAGTACCGCTATTCCGTGGACGAGATCGGCCATAACCCCTATGAGCTGGCGTCCTATCTCTCGGCAAAGTACCATGTGTATTTCCGTGAACAGGTGCAGGACGAGCTGCGAGAAATCTTTGAGGCACAGTATGAGCTGACCTTGACGGAGGAAGTCGAGATACGCTACCGCACCGAAACCAGCACCGACCCGGAAACTGGGGAAACCACCACCGAGGAAGTCCCCTATGAGTATTACATTCTCAATGTGACCCTCACAAACAAGACGCTGCCCGTCGTGATCCTGCCGAGGCTTAACGAACAGCAGCGGGAAATCTACACCGTTATGCAGCAGCTCAAAGGCAACAAGCCCTATCTGTGGGAAGGGATTTACAACGGCGGCGAAGATACCGGCCCCAGCTATGAGATACCCGGCGAGGCGCTGGATGACCCGGCTTTTGCGGCGCTCATGGAAGAAGCCACAAAGTACATCGGCTGGCCCTATGTGTGGGGCGGCTCCAGCCCGTCCACCTCCTTTGACTGTTCGGGCTTTGTCTGCTGGGTGTACACGGCCAGCGGCGTCCACAACCTGCCCCGTACCACGGCGCAGGGCATTTATAATCAGTGTGCTATCATTTCCCCCTCCGAGGCAAAGCCCGGCGACATTATCTTTTTCACGGGAACCTATGACAGCCCTGGCCCTGTGTCCCATGTGGGGATTTATGTGGGCGACGGGATGATGCTCCATTGTGGTTCGCCCATCCAATACGCAAACATCAATTCAAGCTACTGGCAGACACATTTCTATGCCTTCGGGCGTTTGTGAGCCAGAGGAAAGGAGTCCTTGCATGAACAAGATCGACAAGCTCGATAAGGAACTGGAAAAAGCCCGGGAGAAGGCTGCCGAGTGGCAGGCCAAAATCCGGGAGCTGGAAAAGCAGAAACAGGAGGAAGAAAACAGCCAAATCGTGCAGGCGGTGCGCTCCCTCAAACTGACGCCCGCCCAGCTTATGGCTTTTCTGAATGACCCCAAAAACAGCCTTACCGCTTCGGGCCATACTGACCCGAAGCCGAAGGCACCCGAAAAGGAGGACACAGCCCATGAAGAAAACTAAATTTCGCAGGCTGGCGGCGATGGCTGCCAGCCTTTTGTGTTGCCTGATCTTTACGGTCCCGGCCTACGCCCAGAGCAGCGAGCCGCAGCCGGAGACAACGCCCGCCCCGGTGGAAACCGAAGCGGAGCCGGAAACCCAGAACCCCTTTACCCCAGACGGGACGGGAACCGTGGTGGACAACGCCACCGACGAGGATGGAAAGGAGTTCTACACCATCACCACAGCAGACGAAAGCGTGTTTTATCTGGTGATCGACAAACAGAAAACCAGCGAGAACGTCTATTTCCTCAATACCGTTACCGTAGACGACCTTCTTCCTCTTGCCGAACAGGGCAAGGAACCGCCCAAAGAAGTGACCCCGGAGCCAGAGCCAAAGCCCACCGAACCTGTGGAGGAAGTACCGGAACCCGAGCCGGAGAAAAAGGACAGCCCCCTTCTCTCTATGCTCCTGATCGGCGCGGTGGTGCTGGCCGGCGGTGGGATTGGTTACTATTTCAAGATTTACAAGCCGAAGCATGAGGCCCCGGATTTGGAAGATGATTACTGCGAATATGAGGACGGGGAGCTGGAGGAGATCGCAGAGGAACCCGAGGACGAAGTTACCCCGCCGTGGGAGGAAGATACGGAGGAATGAGAATGAATTTTACAAGCAGCCCTTTTGAACGAATGATGAAGGAAGTACCGCACCCCGGCTGGGACAATGACGACCCTTGTAAGGGATGCCGTTACTACAAGGAGTGCAAAGGAAAGAAAAAACAGTGCCGGAAGAAGTTCCGGGCGCTGATCGTGGAGCCCCGCCCTTCGGGCCATCGTGGCCCGAAGTCTTAAATGGACGCCCGGGAGCTGACCCGTGACGAGAAGAAGAAAATCCGTTCTCTGGTCACGGGGATGTGTGCCAACTATGACCGGGAAAGCGGCCTGTGCCTTCCTCTTGACTGTGCCTGTTATATGCTGCACAAGTGCTGGACAGGGGCGTACTGCCGTTACTTCCGTGAGGCTGTCCTGCCCCTTGACCCGGAGCTTCAAGCGGCGCTGACAACGGAAGGCATCTCCCCGGAGCTGCGGGCCTGTGCGGTCTGCGGAAAGGCGTTTTTGCCCGAGGGGCGTCAAGCCTACTGCTCCGACGTCTGCAAGGCCGAAGGAAACCGTCGGAAAAGCCGGGAACGCATGAGGAAAATGCGGGAGAAAAGGCCGGGCGGCTGTTACGATTTGCCGCCTCCAAAGGCTTGACATTCCGGGCTTTTTTGAGGGTGTTTCCGGGGTGGGAATATCTTATTATATTTCTCCCCGGTCTGCCCTCTTATTTCGTAACATCCAGCACCTCGGGTCATATTGACCCGAGGCACAGAAAGGAGGGATCTCTTGGAGACAGTACAAGGATATGTGATTTTGAAAGCTGCCACCTTTGAAACCGGACACGGCTTTGCGCTGGGGCATAATCCGGGAGCGCCCAGCCCCTTTGTGACCTGGCAGTTTACCGAGGGGGAAAACGGCCATCGGGATTACTACTGGGGCCGCTATGGAACCAGTCAGGCGTGGGCGCAGAGGGACTTTGACCGCCGGGTGGACGACTATCAGCAGCTTTACCATGCGGCGGTCAAGCATACCGAGCTGGGATCGGAGGGCGTTTACCGCTATTATTCCACCCAGCGGCCCGTGGACATAGGAACTTACCCGAAGCCGCCGGATAACCAGCCTCTTTCCATCGTCAACTACGATGACGACAGGCGGCGTCCTGTGGCAGACGGCAGGCTGATGGCATGGGGCGAACTGACCTACGCAAAGCCGCTGACCGAAAAGCAGATGGAGGATTATGAACTGAAACCAGCACCGGGCAATCCTGACCGGGTGCGCCCATCCATTACCGCCCGGCTTAAAGAAGGAACCAGAGGGCAGGAACCCCCGAAGGAGCCCGGCCAGAAGCGGAGCCATAAAAACCATGAGGAACGATAAAGGAGGATCGTTATGCACGAAAAAGACAACTATCTCAAAACCGCCGAGCTCTCCACGGAGCAGAACTGCAACATGATCGACGGCGTACCCAACAATACGCCCATCCCGCCCACGCCCCCGGAGCTGGACGTAAAGCCGCTGGACAAGGTAAAGGAGCCCAAAGAGCGCCGGAAGGGCCGGGAACTGGAACGCTGATGGAGAACCGCAAGCGGAATGTCCATCTGCACGTCATGGTAACGCCGGACGAGCTGGCGGCCATCCATGAGCGGATGACCGAGGCGGGCATTTCCAACGCCGGGGCTTATGTACGGAAAATGGCTCTGAACGGGTATATCCTGCACATCGACCTTACGCCCGTAAAAGAGCTGATCTCTCTGCAACGGCGCTGTTCCAACAATCTCAATCAGGTTGCCGTACACGCACACACCTATGGCGTGTACCCGGAGGAAATCGACGGATTGAAGCGGGACTATGAAAAGCTGTGGGGCGAGGTGTCAAAGGTGCTGCGGGAGCTTTCCGAGCTGGTGGCAAAGTAAGACGCGGGCGGCAGGCTTCCGTTGCGGGGCTTGCCGCCCTGTTCTTTTTTTACCACTTCGGGCCAGCATGCCCCGAAGTTTTAGGACAGGATTTACTAATCTTTCGCAACATTTATGTCCCCGGGCAGGCATGATAAAATAGAGGTAGGAAGGATAGATAAAGGAGGTTTTGAAGATGAAGATACTGCTGAAAATATTGGTTGCTCCCTTTGCTTTAGCGCTGTCCCTTCTGGCGGCTCTGCTGGTGTTCCTGTTTGATATTTGTGCCGTCCTGCTGACGATTGCCTCTGTGATCCTGGCGGTGCTGGGTGTCGCTCTTTTTTTCACGCCGACGCCCATAGGCGCGATTGTATTTCTGTTTCTTGCCTTCCTTCTTTCGCCGTATGGACTGCAAGCGGCGGCGGGCTCCCTTCTTTGGGCGCTGGACGGAGGCAAATCAGCTCTGTACCGGTTTCTGGCAAGTTAAGCAGCCTCGGGCCATACTGGCCCGAAGTCGGGGCGGTCTGGATGGGCCGCCCCTTTCTCATGGAAAGGAGGAATGATTTTTGGCTACCACAACTTTGTTACAGCGCCATGCGGGCGAAGGCGAAACGATTGCTGAGGCTATCCGGGATTGTCTGGACTATGGCAAGGACCCGGAGAAAACAGAAAGCGGAAAGTATATCTCCGCTTATGAATGTGATCCGGCCACCGTGGCAGACGAGTTCCTTTTGGCAAAGGCCAGCTATGCCGCTATGACGGGCCGGGAACAGAAGAAAGAAAATAATGTGCTGTGCTATCAGATACGACAATCCTTCTATCCGGGCGAGATTACCCCGAAGGAGGCGAACCGTATCGGCTATGAGCTGGCTATGCGCTGGACAAAGGGGCGGCACGCTTTTATCGTTACCACGCACACCGATAAGCAGCACATCCATTGTCACATTTATTACAACTCCACCACCCTTGACTGCACCCGGAAATTCCGAAATTTTTGGGGCTCCAGCTTCGCCCTTCGGCGGCTCTCTGACAGGCTGTGCCTTGAAAACGGGCTATCCATCGTGGAGAACCCGAAGCCCCGGAGCAAGGGCAAGTATCGGAACTATGGAGAGTGGCAGAAAGACCGGAAAGGGCCGCTTTCCTATCAGGACAGGCTGCGCCTTGCCATTGATACTGCGTTGGCGGAACGCCCCGCTGATTTGGACGAATTTCTCAATTTGATGAAGCGGGCCGGGTATGAGGTCAAGACGGTTCGGGGCGGCGGTATCAGCTTCCGGCTGACCGGGCAGGGACAGGAACGCTTCACCCGTCTGCGTGCCTCCACGCTGGGGGACGGCTACGACTTGCAAGATGTTCTGTCCGTCATTGAGGGCAAAGAAAAACGCCCCGGGCGCTCGGAGCGGAAAATCAGTCTGGCGGTGGATATTCAAGCAAAGCTGGCTGCCGGTAAGGGGCCGGGATATGAACGCTGGGCGAAGGTATTTAACATTAAGCAGATGGCCGCCGCTCTTGCCTATATACAGGACAATAACCTGACCGATTATGAGCAGTTGGCGAAGAAAGCCACCGAGGCGGCAGACCGTTTCCATGTTATTTCCGAACAGGTCAAGCAGACGGAACAGGCCATGAAAACCAATGCCGGGCTAAAGGCCGCAACGGTTCAGTATGCCAAAACCCGCCCAGTCTTTGAGCAGTATAAGGCGACGAAGTACAGCCGGAAATTCCTTGCGGAGCATGAGGCCGACCTTGAACTGTACCGGGCTGCACAAGCGGAAATGCGCTCTCTGCTGGGCGGGGCGAAGCTCCCTAAAATGGATGTGCTGAAGGAGGAAGGCCGCAAGCTCACAGCAAAGAAAAAACAGCTCTATGGAGAATACCAGAAGGCACGACGGGATATGCAGGAGCTCGTCACGATCAAGGCGAACATTGACACTCTGATGGGCTACACCGAGCCGGGAAGAAAGCAGGAAAAGGAGCGTTAAGGTTATGAAAATAAGGAGCAAAGCGACGCTGACACTTCGGGCCATGTTGGCCCGAAGATACGGGTTTGGGGCGAGCCCCAACAAGCCGCCTTTGTGCCACTTGTGGCCACAGAGGCATTGCTTGCCACTTAGCGGCAGCCCCTAAAATGGCGCAAAAAAACAGAGGCCCTTATTCTGGAACCTCCGTTTC
>NZ_JAAITI010000054.1 GCF_013304735.1 Blautia luti | reverse complement strand
CTCACCCTTTCTTATCATAGAAGAATCCTATTTACAGAGATTTTTTCATAGTCTCTGTAAATATTGTACAGGCGTCTTTTTGTTTGTCGCAGAGTATACAACTCTGCGGCATTTCTTTTTTTCTATATAATACTTCTTATTTATAAGTACCGGATCTCCACATCCATCCCGCCGTTTCCGTCCGTTTCCAGAACTGCATAGCTGGGTCTTCTGCCCCGTTGCCTTGGGAAGGCCAGGCTTCCGGGGTTTACAAGAAGAATTCCGTCTTCTTTTTCCAGGACCGGCACGTGAATGTGTCCGAAAAATGCCGCATTGCAGCCACGCTGTTTTGCAGCATCTGCCAGCTGGTCAAAAGCCATGGACACGCCATAATAGTGACCATGTGTCACCAGTACCTTATTTCCTTCAATGTCGATCACATCTTCTCTTGGAAGATCGGAGAAAAAATCATTATTTCCGGATACAATGCTGCAGGGACAGTCTGCGAGGGCTTCGATATAAAATTCTCTGCCTTCCACGTCTCCACAATGCACCAGCATGTCAAAAGGAGCTTCCCGGTTTACTGCGATCTCCAGGTTTTCATCTCTTCCGTGGGTATCGCTCACGATCAGCACCTTCATACAAGTTCTTCCTTTATAAGGCGAAGGGCTTTTCCGCGATGGCTGATCCTGTTTTTTTCTTCCATGGAAAGTTCTGCGGAAGTGCAGCCATATTCCGGAAGATAAAAGATCGGGTCATAGCCAAAACCGTTCTCGCCTTTTTCCTCGTATCCAATGCGCCCCTCCATGGTGGCACGGACCGTCTCTCTTCTGCCATCCGGGAAAGCCGCCGCAATGGCACAGACAAAACGTGCGGTACGTTTCTCATCCGGTACACCTTCCAGACGTTCGATCAGGTTCGCGTTTTTGATGTGGTAGGAAGTGTCCTCTCCCATGTAACGTGCGGAATAGATTCCCGGCTCTTTATTCAGATAGTCGATCTCAAGGCCGGAATCATCTGCCAGAACGATCTCACCGGTCATTTTGCAGATGGCCTCAGCTTTGATCATGGCATTTTCTTCGAAGCTTTTTCCATTTTCGTCGATATCCGCATGGATTCCGGCATCTTTCAGGGAAAGGATCTCAAGCTGGGGATCCGCAAGTATCCTTCGGATCTCCTTCATTTTCCCCTCGTTTCCAGTGGCAAAAATGATCTTTTTCATTCTTTTATACTTCCTTTCTTCGGCGGACGTGGTCCAAGGAACTGGTAATAGTAGGTTTTCATCATTCCGTTATAGATCTTACGGTTCTTGTCTGCTTTTCGGCCGATATCATTCTCTGCCTTGTCATAGGCGGTGATAAGATACATGGACCAGCGATCCAGGCGCTTATAGCTCTCGCCGATCTCACGGTACAGTGCCGGAAGATTCTCTTTTTCCTCGATTCGCTCACCATAGGGCGGATTGGTCACAATAAAACCAAACGGTTTGGAGTGGCGGAGTTCGCTGACCGGTCTCTGCTGAAAATGGATCAGTTTGTCCACTCCTGCCATCTTTGCATTGGCCCGTGCTGCCTTGATAGCTGCCGCATCGATGTCAAAGCCCTGGATATCCGTCTCAATATCAAGATTTACCCGCTCTCTGGCTTCTTCTCTTGCATCTTCCCAGCATTCCTTCGGGATGAGATGTTCCCAGCTCTCAGCCAGGAAGTGGCGGTTCATTCCAGGTGCCATATCCGCTGCCATCATTGCCGCCTCAATGGGAAAGGTACCACTTCCGCAGAAAGGATCCACGAGAATACGGTCTTTTTTCCACGGGGTCAGCATCAGAAGTGCGCTGGCAAGTGTCTCTGTGATGGGTGCTTTCACGGTCATCTGACGGTATCCTCTCTTATGAAGAGATACGCCGGAAGTATCGATCCCGATCAAGGCCACATCTTTCATAAATGCCACACGGATTGGGAATTCCGGACCGTCTTCCGGGAACCAGGAAATTCCGTAGATGCCTTTGAGACGTTCTACGATGGCTTTTTTCATGATGGACTGGATATCGGATGGGCTGAAAAGTTTACTCTTGATGGAGTTTGCCTTGGCTACCCAGAATTTACCGTTCTTCGGTATGTAATTCTCCCATGGGAGAGCCTTGGTCTTCTCAAAAAGTTCGTCGAATGTCTCGGCTTTTACTTCGCCTACTTTCAGAAGGACGCGTTCTGTGGTGCGGAGGAACAGATTGGCGTCTGCCACACCCTGGGCGTCTGCCTCAAAAGTTACTCTTCCGTCTTCCACTTTGATCACTTCATAACCAAGGTCCAGTATTTCACGTTTCAGTACCGCCTCTGTTCCGAAATGGCAGGGCGCTGTTAATTCCCACAGATTCATAAAGTGATCTCCCGTACTGTATTTCCTTCAAAGTCTTTGATTGTAAAAATTCCGTTCTCAAGGATTGCGTAGGTTGGCGGGTTGCCTTCCTTTGGAATGGATACGGAACCTGGGTTCAGAAGGATATAATTTCCCATGTTTTCTGCTTTCAGCACATGTGTATGGCCGTGGATCAGGATGTCGCCGTCCATCATTGGCGGAAGGTTATCTTTGTTGTAGATGTGACCGTGTGTGGCGTACAGAGTTTTTCCATCGATGGCGAGAATGCAGTAGTCTGCCATCACCGGGAAGTCAAGGACCATCTGGTCTACCTCTGCCTCACAGTTTCCGCGTACTGCGTAGATCTGATTTTTTCTTTCATTTAAAAGGCGGATGACTTCCTTCGGTGCGTATTCCTTCGGAAGGTCATTTCTCGGACCGTGATAAAGCAGATCTCCCAGAAGTACCAGTCTCTCCGCCTTCTCTTCGTCATATGCTTCCAGCATTTTCCGGCAGTAGTATGCCGAACCATGTACATCGGATGCGAACATATATTTCATAATCTTTTCTCCTTGTGGTTTGTGTCATTTTTATTCCTGTTCTTTACATTATCATGATTTCCTTTAAAATACAAGCACAAGCCATTGCCAGTCATGCATTCGTAATCCCCTTCAATGCTGGTCACGGAGCGAACAGTGATTCCGTTTCGATGCCGCCCTGCGATTTCCCGTTTCCTCTGATCTATTACTCTGTTTTATCCGCTTACAAGATTCCGGCCTCTGTAGGCTGCAAATCCGCCGATCACAGACCGGGTGCGGCAGCCCGCTCTTGCCAGGCTCCGGGCGGCCTGCATGCTGGCACCACCGCGGTCACAGTATAGTATCAGGATCTTATCTTTTGGAAACTGGTACCTCTGATCCTGTTTTTTCTCAAGATATTCTTCCAGCTCATGGTATGGAATGTTTACTGCGTTCCGGACATGTCCCTTTTTGTAGGAGACCGGGTCCCGGAGATCTATGATAACGGCGTCACTGCGCTCCACATAATAATCCAGCATTTTGGCAGAGATAGTTTCGATCTGAAACATGGAAAAATCTCTCCTCTTTTTGCTATATTATATGGAAGCTTCTGTAGGAATGTTCCCTTATATGTATGGAAGCGGGAGAAAGCCAGCTCTGACTTTTTCCCGCTTTTTTTCCGATTTTTTCTGTATGATCCGGCCAACTGACTGATGGATCCTGTACCGCATAAAAATGGTGCTTCTGCTTATTGCGTATTGATCCTCTGCCTAGTATCTTCCGGATCACTTACCCTGAATATCTAGTATCTGTCGGACTCTCTGTCTTTCTCTGAATCGTACTCGTCGGATGTTTTGTTTCCGTAACTGTTGCCGTAGCTGTTTTTGGAACTGTTTTTAGAAGAATTTCTGGAGCTGTTTCTGGAACTGTTTTTTCCGCAGTTTCTGGAATCACTTTCCCCGTAATTTTTTCCCGCATAATTGGACTCATTTCTGTCTGTTTCGTAATTTTTCGCCATTTGAATTACCTCCTGATGAAGTTGATTTTTGCGGCTTTCTGAAGCTTTCTGCCGCTTTTTATTACAGGAAATAGTATCCCAAAAAGTTTGGAGATTATTCGCCAAAATGATATTGCTTTTTTTTCCAGTTTATATTATAATCATTCTTGTAAAAAGAATTTACCCTTCAAAAATTTTTTTTACATAACCCCTTATTTAATTATTTATACTCCCCTCGAAACACCCGGTAGCTCCCCTACCGGGTGTTTCTCTATGCAAAGAACAGGCCGCCGGAACGACCTTATCATTGTCGTTCCGGCGGCCTGTTTTTTATCCATTGATGGGGTTCACATGCACCATGCAGTGCTTTACGTCTTTGAATTTATCTTCGATGGTATGATGCACATTTTCCGCAATATCATGTGCATCGTTGAGGGATATTTCTCCTGCCGCCGCGATCTCGATATCCACGTACATTTTGGATCCGAAAAGGCGGGTTCGAAGAAGATCCACTCTTCTGACGCCCGGCACCTTGAGGATCTCACGGCGCATCGATTCTTCGGTTTTTGCATCACAGGAGTGATCTACCATCTTGTCAATAGCATCCCTGAAAATATCGATCGCAGCTTTGGCGATCATAAAGCAGATCACGATACTGGCAACAGGATCCAGGATGGGGTATCCCAGTCTTGCTCCGAAGATACCCACAAAGGCTCCGATAGAGGAAAGTGCATCAGAGCGGTGATGCCATGCATCTGCCATCAGTGCTCCGGAATTGATCTTCTTCGCAGCACCTCTTGTGTACCAGAACATCCACTCTTTTGTCACGATGGATACCACTGCCGCGATCAGCGCAAGGGTCCCAGGGATGGCGATCGTTCCGCCGGATGTACTTTTTACAATATCACGGACACCGGTAATGCCGATGCCAAGACCTGTTACAAGCAGCATCCCCGCAAGAACAATGGAAGAAACGCACTCCATTCTCTCATGTCCGTACTGATGCTCCTTGTCCGATTTTTTTGCAGAAAGACGGACACCGATGATAACAATAAAAGTACTTCCCACATCGGATGCAGAATGGATCGCATCAGAAATCATCGCTCCGGAATGCGCCGCAATACCGGCGATAAGTTTAAATATGGATAACAGCAGATTTACCAGGATACTGATCCCGGACACCTTCATCGCCGTCTGCTGTTCCCATGAGCTTTCTTTATCTGTGTCGTGTATAATCGTTTCGTTTTTTGTGTGTTCCATAAACAGGACCTCCTTTTGATTAGCATATGATTCTGGTCTTTCTTATGGCACAACATTTTCCGTGAAAAAACCGGCGGTTCTTTCACTACTCGCTGAACTGCGATTTCCGCCGGTGTTCTTTCTTATCTACATAGGGATCTCCCAGTTTCTACCTTCTGTTCCATCCATATTTTTGCAGTAAAAAAGACATACCTGCGAAACATACACTGTCCCGCAGATATGTCTGAAATTCTTATCTCGTAAACATATCCGCTGCCGCTTCCTGCGGCCCGGCCCCACGCCCTCAGAATAAAAAACTCCAAAGGCATCGCCTGCTCAGTTTGTACTGTTGATCTCGCATCCTGTTCGAATGTAATGCAGTGCAAAGAGAATTTTTACAGTCTTGCGGGTCTTCCGCTTGACTTCCCAGAAAGGATACACCTTGCACCATCTGTTAGTCAAGCCAAAGATTTTTTATATTTTATAGTAGGATTTTAAGGTATTACAGATATTATAAAACCGGGAGCGGATAAATCCACTCCCGGTCAAATCTACGATCTGTATTCAGTTGGAATGATCGATTATGCCTGCGGGCCAGCAGCAACGAGTGCTTTACCAGCAGCATTTCCTTCATATTTAACAAAGTTCTTAACGAATCTTGCAGCAAGATCTTTAGCCTTTGTCTCCCACTCTGCAGCGTCTGCATATGTGTCACGTGGGTCAAGGATTGCAGGATCTACGCCTGGAAGCTCTGTCGGAACCTCGAAGTTGAAGAATGGGATCTTCTTTGTCGGAGCTTTAAGAATAGATCCGTCAAGGATAGCATCGATGATACCACGAGTATCTTTGATGGAGATACGTTTTCCAGTTCCGTTCCATCCTGTGTTAACGAGGTATGCTTTCGCACCGCTCTTCTCCATTTTCTTAACGAGCTCCTCAGCATATTTTGTCGGGTGAAGCTCAAGGAATGCCTGTCCGAAGCAAGCGGAGAATGTAGGAGTAGGCTCTGTGATTCCACGCTCTGTACCAGCAAGTTTAGCTGTGAATCCGGAAAGGAAGTAGTACTGTGTCTGCTCCGGTGTCAGGATAGATACTGGAGGAAGTACGCCGAATGCATCTGCGGACAGGAAGATAACTTCTTTAGCTGCCGGTGCAGAAGATACCGGGCGAACGATGTTCTCGATGTGGTTGATCGGGTAGGAAACACGTGTGTTCTCTGTTACGCTCTTGTCAGCGAAGTCGATCTTTCCATCTTTATCAAGTGTTACATTCTCAAGAAGAGCGTTTCTCTTGATCGCATTGTAGATGTCCGGCTCAGACTCTTTGTCAAGGTTGATAACCTTAGCGTAGCATCCACCCTCGAAGTTGAATACTCCGTTGTCATCCCAGCCGTGCTCGTCATCACCGATCAGAAGACGCTTAGGATCTGTGGAAAGTGTTGTTTTACCTGTTCCGGAAAGACCGAAGAAGATTGCTGTGTTCTCTCCGTTAAGGTCTGTATTTGCAGAGCAGTGCATGGAAGCAATGCCCTTAAGCGGCAGATAGTAGTTCATCATGGAGAACATACCTTTCTTCATCTCTCCGCCGTACCATGTATTTACGATAACCTGCTCACGGCTTGTAATGTTGAACATTACAGCTGTCTCAGAGTTAAGACCCAGCTCTTTGTAGTTCTCAACTTTAGCCTTGGATGCGTTGTAAACAACGAAATCTGGCTCAAAGTTCTCAAGTTCCTCAGCTGTTGGCTGAATGAACATGTTTGTTACGAAGTGTGCCTGCCAAGCAACCTCAACGATGAAACGGATAGCCATACGTGTATCTTTGTTAGCTCCGCAGAATGCATCTACTACGAAAAGTCTCTTGTTGGAAAGCTCTTTCTTAGCAAGATCTTTAACTGCAGCCCATGCTTCCTGAGTTGCCGGATGGTTATCGTTTTTGTACTCATCGGATGTCCACCAAACTGTGTCTTTGGAGTTCTCATCCATAACGATATATTTGTCTTTAGGGGAACGTCCTGTGTAGATACCTGTCATTACATTGACAGCACCAAGCTCGCTGACCCGACCAATCTCAAAGCCCTCAAGCTCAGATTTGGTCTCTTCCTCGAATAATACATCGTAAGAAGGATTGTACACGATCTCAGTTGTTCCGGTAATACCATACTTTGTTAAATCGATTTTTGCCATCTTAACATTTACCTCTCTTCTTTAATAGTAATTATGATAGCCACCTACTTTTGCAGGTTTTTGTCATCCTGCCATAGGAATTGGTCATTCCAACATCCCTATCCACAATTATACATAAATTGTACGTAAAAGCAACCAAAAAAATTCATTTTACGCAAAAAAATGATAAATCTTTAACAGTGACGTTTTGGTGCTGTCAGATTTTATTTCATCTACACTTGACTTTTTCAGAATAATAGCTACAATATATCTGATTATAGTTATTATATATATTTATAATAGCAACTATATGATTTTAATATATAGAAAGAAGTGATTTCTATGTCAGATATTCTGATCAAACGTAATCATATGGAAATCCCCTGGCACAACTACGTAAGCGCCAGGAACAGCCAGCCCATCACCGAGGCTTCTCTTTCCGAAAAAGCTTCCCTGATCGGCCGTACAGGCATGATGCTTCTCTCCTGTGGGACCGGTGCCTGGCGGGTACGGAGTTCCATGAATACATTGTCAGAAGCACTTGGCATCACCTGCTCCGCAGATATCGGACTAATGTCTATAAGCTACACCTGCTTTGACGGTGAGAGCAGTTTTTCCCATGCACTTAGTCTGACTACCACCGGCGTAAATACTTCCAGACTGAACAGGCTGGAACATTTTGTCAGTGATTTTCCTGCGGAGGGTATCCATATGAGCGGTGAAGCACTGCACAGTCAGTTAGATGAGATCGAGCGGATCCACGGGCTTTATTCCCCTGCATCCCTGGGACTGGCTTCTGCACTGGCCTGTGGTGCATTTACTTTTCTTCTGGGCGGTGGCCCGCTGGAAATGATCCTGGCTTTTGCAGGCGCAGGCATCGGAAACGCCATCCGCTGCAAGCTTGGCAAGCATCATTTTACTCTGTTTATGTGCATTGCAGTTTCTGTTTCCTCCGCCTGTCTTGTATATGCAGGCTTCCTGAAGCTGGCAGAGCTTCTGTTCCACATTTCCGTCCAGCATGAGGCCGGATACATCTGTTCCATGCTGTTTATCATTCCGGGCTTTCCGTTTATCACAAGCGGGATCGACCTTGCCAAGCTGGATATGCGTTCCGGTCTGGAACGACTGGCCTACGCCATTATTGTTGTAATGGTGGCTGCTGTCTCTGCCTGGCTGATGGCACTGCTTCTTCATCTGAAGCCTGTGGATTTCCTGCCTCTGGAGCTTTCGGCAGCTCAGAGGATCCTGTTCCGGCTTCTGGCAAGCTTCTGCGGGGTATTCGGCTTTTCGGTCATGTTCAACAGCCCTGTCCGTCTAGCCGCAGCTGCCGCCTTCATCGGCGCACTGTCCAACACTTTACGTCTGGAGCTTGTTGATCTTGCCGGTTTTCCACCTGCTGCCGCGGCTTTTTTCGGAGCACTGACAGCCGGACTTCTGGCCTCCCTCATCAAAACAAAAGTGGGATATCCCAGGATTTCCATTACCGTGCCATCCATTGTGATCATGGTTCCCGGACTTTATCTCTACCGGGCGATCTACAATCTGGGGATCATGTCCCTAAATGTTTCCGCCTCCTGGTTTGCAGCTGCGATCCTGATCATCGTTGCTCTTCCCCTGGGCCTTATTTTCGCCAGGATCCTTACGGACAAAATGTTCCGCTACTGCACCTGATGGGCATACAAAAAGGACTGCTTTCTGTAGCTTCCGGTCATCAACTATCCTTCTGATAACCGGAGCAATACAAAAGCAGTCCTTTTTTGTACACTCTATTTCATTACGATCTCATCAGCGATCCCGATCATTTTTTCCAGTCGGTCCGCAAATTTATGGATGGGGAGAAAAACGCCCAGTCCGTCATAACGTTTTCCACCATCCTCCACAGAATCCTGCCCATAATACACAAAGGCTCTTGGAAGCTTCTTCTGGATTGCCATCATAATATCCCATACAGCTGCATAGGCCTGTGCCTCCGTTTCCTTTTCCTTTACGCTGTCCGGAAGCTCATACACCAGCAGCACTCCGATATGTTCGCCCATTTTGTACTCTTCTACTTCCATGGTAGCTTCATCATAGGCATGTCGCTTCCGGTAGCCATACGCCAGATACATCTTTACGCCCGGTTTCTCCCTGTATATCCTACGGAACCGATCATAATCCCTGTCACTTACATGGATTCCCTTTTCCCGCAGAAAATTTCCATTTTCATCCGTGAGAAGCACCGGATTCTCCTGTCCGTCTGCATTGAACCTGAACGGTGCCAGAAAAGAATTTCGCAGAAGATCAAACATACTGTTCTGGCAGATTGCCATAAGGAGAGCTGTCAGATCACGGTTTTTATATGCGTCCAGCAATGCATAGGCGAATTTTTCCGGAGGAAGATATCCGCATTCTATGTCTGTATCCGCATCCATGGATTCATAGAAGGTCTCCGTCAGCCGTCTGCACGCCTCCGGATCCTTCAGGATCTTTTCAAATAAAAGCTCCGCCTTTTCCTCTCTTGGGAATAATGTGCTGTTTTCCACAATTCCTCACCCTTTCTAATCTCTATGTTTACTGGAAAACATCAGAATAAAGCTGATCAGAAGCAAAACATCCGATACCCAGATTGCCGGGATCCCCAGCCTCATGGACAGATTTCCTCCGCCACCGGCTCCAATGGCAAAAAAGAAAATTATTCCGAAATAATAAAGAGCCTGCTTCAGCTGTTCCGGACGTTTTTCACGACAATACACGGACAACGCCGCCGTGCCGCTTCGTAAATTTCCGATGCACATAGTGCTTGCATAGGAATAACCGCCCACCTTCCGGAAGGTCTGTACCTGCATGGCGCAGGAAAAGGATACCAGTACGGTTGCCAGCATATCCAATTCTCCCGGCATAAATCCCACCGCAAAAAGGATCAGGATCTCGATCAGCAGGATCATCTGCCTCCAGTGAAGTTTTTTTGCATATTTAAAGGTATTCTGGATTCGCTCCGCCGCTACAACACCAATGGCAAAGGCTAAAACAGGGAACAGGTACCTTAAACCGTCTCCCCACTGTCCTGTCATAAAATTTTGGCTCATCAGAACCACGTTGCCGGTCTGGGCGTTGGAAAACACCTCATCTCTTGTAAAATATGTGTAGGCATCCTGAAATCCGCCGGACATTGCCAGAAATATACTTGTAATAAAAGCTTCTGACATCTGCCTGTCTGCGCTCTGCAGCTTTCTGCCTCCTGAAACCACTCCAAATCACTCCCGTCATTGATTTTTTTCCTCGGGTGTATTATAGTTTGCTCAGAAGCAAATGTAAAAAGTATTATTAATATCGTAAACATATTAAAATCATATCACAGGATGGAGACTATACATGATCACTTACGACTACTACCGCATCTTTTATTATGTAGCCCAGTATAAAAGTTTTACCAAGGCAGCACGGGCTCTTCATAACAACCAGCCAAATATCACCCGCTGTATGAACAACCTGGAGCAGGAACTGAAATGTACTCTTTTTCTCCGCTCCAACAAAGGAATCGCTCTTACACCGGAAGGCCGCCAGCTCTACGAACACGTTGCCCTGGCTTTTGAACAGCTGAGTATTGGGGAAGAGGAGATACGACAGAACGGGGAGCTGGAGCATGGCCTGGTTTCCATCGGTGCCAGTGAAAATGCCCTGCGTCTGATCCTTCTGGAAAAGCTGGAGCTGTTCCGTGAACAATATCCTCATGTGCGCCTGCGCCTTTTCAACCATTCTACTCCCCAGGCTGTACAGGCACTGAAAAATTATGCGGTGGATTTCGCTATTGTCACCACTCCGATCTCCATCCGCAAGCCTTTACAGAAAAAAAGTCTCCTGCGTTACCGGGAGATCCTTGTATGCGGAAGCAAATATAAGGATCTGACCACTGCCCCTATCAGCATCCATGAGCTTCAGGATCTGCCCTTTGTAGGTCTTGCGGAAGGAACCAGCACCAGAGAAATGTATATGAATTACTTTATGGAAAACCGTGTTTCTTTTCATCCTGACATCGAGGCAGCAACTACAGACCAGGTCCTTCCCATGATCGTCCACAATCTGGGAATCGGCTTTTACCCCGAGCCCCTTGCCCGGGAAGTGATCAATGACGGGAAGATTTTTGCCCTTCAGCTTAAGGAGCCGCTCCCTCAGAGGGAAGTCTGCCTAGTCACAAACAGCAGTACTACCATGAGTACTGCTGTCAAAAAAGCCATTGAATTTATTGTGTAAATCTCTGGGACTGATCAGCCATTTATGGTTATTGTTCCACTGTCCTCTCAATATGCATGGCAAGATAACCAATTTCAATAGGATCCAGCTCTTTACCCAGGCTTTTGCCCAGGCTCTCACAGACATCCTCCGCGATCCTGTAGGATTCCGGATATTTTTCTTCTATATATTCATTCATATCCAGCTTCAGTGTCTCCCCTGTGGAGACACGGGCTACCATATATTTGATATGGTTCATCATACGGTTGTAGGACAGGGAGATCACATCGATCTTTCTTCCTGTGGCCATCTCGATCATGGCGATGCATTCCCGTACCGTTCTTGCTGTCTGCATGGCAACAGACACCTTTTCATCTCCAAGTGCTGAGTGAATATGAAGTGCCACATATCCCACCTCATGCTCGTCGATTTCAATATCCATCCGCTCCTTCAGGATCTTCTTCAATACCTCCGCCACCTTGAATTCGCTGTAAAAAAGCACCTTGATATCCTCAGTCAGAGGATTGCTGATCTGCTCATGATTCCGGATACGTCCCACTGCAAAGGAAATATGATCAGCAAGGGGAAACAGGATCCTTCTGTCTATGGTATTCCCAAAGGTCTTCTCAGCTTCTCTCAATATCTCATCTGCGATCTCCAGAAATTCCGGTGCTACGCTCTTTGCCAGTTCTTTTGCTGAGCCACGTTCTGTCTCCTGAGCCAGCCTGTAAATAGTACAGTCTGCCGGAGCATCAAAACGCTGGCTGACCTTCTTTCCAAATCCCACACCTTTTCCCAGAAGTACATATTCCTGGTTTTCTTCCATATTTATGGCAATGATGCCATTATTGTTCAATACCTTGCTCACTCTGTACATCTTTTTCCCCACCATTTTTATATATCCTGCTGCTTTTCCACATTCCACCACTGTCTGCCCCGGATTTTCAGTCGACATTTTTGTCTGCAGCTGTTGATTTTCTTTATCGTAACAGAATCTTTCTTTTGTGTAAAGCCCTTCTGACAGACAGTTATTTTCTTTGCCACAGGAAAAGCGCGCCCGGGCATTAGGCGCGCTTTTCACAAAACCAATCTTCTATATTATTGCTGAAAAATTTCCTATTCTTCCACAGTCTCTACTGCGAACAACGGCTCTCCTGCCTTGATCTCTCCATTGGCAAGAAGGCGTACTCTCTGATCATCCTCGATCTCTGTGCAAAGGATCGGAGAACATAAGGACGGAGCGTTTTCTGTAAGATACGGGATGTCAATCTTCATCAACGGCTCGCCTTTTTTTACATGCTGTCCCTGCTCTACCAGGATCTCGAAGCCTTTTCCTTCCAGCTTTACAGTATCAATGCCGATATGGAGGAGCATAGGAAGATCTGTATCTGTCTGGAATCCGATGGCATGCTTTGTGTCAAAAATAAACTCTACCTCGCCGTCTTCCGGAGCACAGATCACCGGGTCCTTCGGTGTGACTACAGCACCCTCTCCCATCATTCCTTCCGCAAAGCCTTCATCCGGCGCTGTGGAAAGGTCTGCGGCGATACCGGTTACCGGGCTGTAGACAATCGCTGTTCTGAGAACCTTTTTCTCTGGCTGCGTGCTGGCTTCGGATGTCGGAGCTGTGTTCTGAGTAGCCTCACCTGTACTTTCTGCTGTACGCTCTGTATCAGACTGAGCCTGATTTTCCGCATTGTCTGTTTCTTTCTCATTTGCACCTTCAAAATATTCATTCGGCGCTGTCTCCAGATAATCCTCCAGCTTGGATTTAATCACAGTTACCTGCGGACCGTAGATGATCTGCACGCCCTGGCCTTTTTTCACGATTCCTCTGGAGCCTGTTGTTTTCAGAATGTCGTCGTTAACTCTTGCTGCATCATGGACGGTGATACGGAGTCTTGTTGCACAGCAGTCCACATCACTGATGTTTTTCTTTCCGCCAAGACCGGCTGTGATGGCTTCACTTACCGGGTCTGCGGATGTACTTCCTGCTGCTTCACCGGCTTTTCCGGCTTCTTTTCTCGCGTTTACATCTGCTTTTGTATAAAGCTTTGTTTCTGTGTCGTCATCCTCACGTCCCGGAGTCTTGAAGTTGAACTTTTTGATCAGGAAGGTGAAGATCACATAATAGAGAATAAAGTAAATGATACCTACCGGGATAATCCTGAGCCAGCTTGTCTTTGCATTTCCCTGAAGGATCCCGAACAGGAACAGATCAAGGAAACCGCCGGAAAAGGTAAGTCCTACTGCAATGTTCAGCATATGTGCGATCATATAAGCCGCGCCTGCAAGAACAACCTGTACCGCAAACAATGCAGGAGCTACAAACAGGAAAGAGAACTCCAGTGGCTCTGTGATTCCTGTAAGCATACATGCAAGGGCTGCGGAAAGAAGAAGTCCGCCTGCTGCTTTTTTCTTCTCAGGCTTTGCACAGCGGTACATGGCAAGAGCTGCTCCCGGAAGACCGAAGATCATGAAAATGAACTCTCCGGAAAAATATCTTGTTGCATCTGCGCTGAAATGCGCTACATTTGCGGAATCTGCAAGCTGGGCGAAAAAGATGTTCTGTCCGCCCTGTACCATCTGGCCTGCAACCTCCATAGTCCCGCCAACGGCTGTCTGCCAGAATGGCATATAAAATACGTGATGAAGTCCGAAGGGGATCAGCGCACGTTTGATAATACCGAAGATCAGAGTTCCGATATAGCCGCTGCCTGTTACAAGACCGCCCAGAGCATAAATACCGTTCTGGACTGCCGGCCATACGAAATACATCAGGATTCCCACAAACATATATACAATGGTGGAAATGATAGGCACAAATCTGGAACCACCGAAGAAGGAAAGTGCGTTTGGAAGCACGATCTTATGAAAACGGTTGTGCAAAGCTGCAACACCAAGGCCGACGATGATACCGCCAAACACACCCATCTGTAAGGACTGGATGCCGCAGACAGAGGTTACAGTACCTTCCAGAACGCTTTTTGCGATCTGTCCGTCTGCTGTGATCTTACCATTTACTACCAGCATACCATTGATGGCTACATTCATAACAAAGTAAGCGATCAGTGCAGAAAGAGCTGCTACCTCTTTCTCTTTTTTTGCCATACCGATGGCCACACCTACTGCAAAGATCAGCGGCAGGTTATCAAATACCGCGCTTCCGACTTTGTTCATAATGATCAGGAGTGCATGTAAAATCGTTCCGTCTCCCAGAATCTTCTGAAGTCCGTAGGTTGCAATGGTTGTTTCATTTGTGAAGGAACTGCCGAATCCAAGAAGCAGGCCTGCCACAGGAAGGATTGCTATGGGAAGCATAAAGGAACGTCCCACTCGCTGCAAAACTCCGAAAATCTTGTCTTTCATGTTTTCTCTCCTTTTCTTTCGACGTTTTGGAGCGGGAGTCTTTTAAGTGGGCAACAAAAAAGACACCAACCCCCATAAACGTCAAATAATAACATTTATGACTGGTTAATGCCTGCTTATCAGTTACACACCAAATCTGAAATACACTATACGGGTTTTGTTCTTCTATGTCAAGGAGTAATTTGATTTTTTCCCAAAAATATATCTCCTCATATCACTATCCGCTCCGTTGCCAGCAATCCCTCGCGGAATATTCCCTGTGAACAGCAGCCATATAGCTTCTATTCTCAGAAAGTATGCAGAAACGAAACAGACCTGAAATTCACTTATCTTGACTTTATTCTTACTTATGATAAGATGAACATAGAATGTCCGGCAGCAATGTTTTTTGCCCAGACAACACTATACATTTCATAAAAACGGAGGTACTTTTCCGATGAATACCATCAAGAAATTCATCCACTACTACGGCCCGTACAAAGCGGTCTTTTTTATTGACCTGATCTGTGCAGCCGTTATCAGTCTGGTAGATCTTGCTTATCCCCAGATTCTTCGTACTATGACAAAAACTCTCTTTACACAGGATAAGGATATGATTCTTCATGCCCTCCCTGTGATTGCAGCTTCTCTTTTTGTTATGTACATTGTGCAAAGTCTCTGCAAATATTATGTAACCTATCAGGGACATATGATGGGTGCAAAGATGGAACGTGATATGCGCCGGGAGCTTTTTGACCATTACCAGGAGCTGTCTTTTTCCTATTACAGCAGGAATAATTCCGGTCAGATGATGAGCAAGCTGGTCAGTGACCTTTTTGACATTTCCGAGTTTGCACATCATGGTCCTGAGAATCTTTTTATCTCTCTGGTAAAGATCGTCGGTGCTTTTATCTTCCTGTTCTTTATCAACAAGAAGCTTGCACTGCCGCTGATCCTCCTGGTGATCGTAATGTTTGTGTTTTCCTTCCGCCAGAATGCAAAAATGCAGGAAACCTTCATGGAAAACCGTCGTAAGATCGGAGATGTAAATGCCAGTCTTCAGGATACGCTTTCCGGAATCCGCGTGGTGCAGTCCTTCGCAAACGAGGACATCGAACGTGCCAAATTTAAGAAAAGCAATGAAGCGTTCCTTGTTTCCAAAAGAGATAATTATCACTGCATGGGAAGTTTCATGAGTTCCAATCTTTTCTTCCAGGGCATGATGTACCTGGTAACTCTTGTTTACGGCGGCTATCTGATCGCTCAGGGTGAAATGCAGACTGCAGATCTTGCCATGTATGCCCTGTATATCGGAATCTTTATCAGCCCCATCCAGATCCTGGTGGAACTTGTGGAAATGATGCAGAAGGGTCTTTCCGGTTTCCGCCGTTTCCTGGATGTGATGGAAACAGAATCCGAGATCAGGGATGCAGACAACGCTGCGGAGCTTACGGACGTGAAAGGACATGTGCGTTACGACCATGTTTCTTTTCATTACAGCGATGATGAAACTCCTGTGCTTTCCGATATCTCTATTGATATCCCGGCTGGAAAATCCATTGCCCTGGTGGGACCTTCCGGAAGCGGAAAAACCACGATCTGCTCTCTCCTGCCCAGATTTTATGATGTGACCGGCGGTTCCATTACTGTAGACGGAAAGGATATCCGCGGGCTGACTCTTAAGAGCCTTCGAAGCCAGATCGGTATGGTACAGCAGGATGTCTATCTTTTTGATGGAACCATCAAGGATAATATTGCCTACGGAAAGCCCGGAGCTTCCGATGAAGAGATCATCAAAGCCGCCAAATGTGCGAGTATCCATGACTTTATCATGGAGCTTCCGGATAAATACGACACTTATGTCGGAGAACGTGGCACACGCCTTTCCGGCGGACAGAAGCAGCGGATCTCCATTGCACGTGTATTCCTTAAGAATCCTCCGATCCTGATCCTGGATGAGGCCACCAGCGCTCTGGATAACGAAAGCGAACGTTGGATTCAGAAGAGTCTGGAGGAACTTTCAAAAAATCGTACTACCATTACGATCGCGCACCGGCTTTCTACGATCCGTGATGCGGATGAGATCATTGTGATCACGGAGGAGGGTATCGCCGAAAGAGGCACTCATGCTGAACTGCTTGAGAAGAATGGATTGTATGCTGCATATTACAATATGTAGAAAGATACGAGGGAGGCGCTTCGCTGTCCCACTGAGATTTTTATAGGGCAAAATAAAAGGCTGCTGTATACCTTATCAATAGTGATATAGATATATAGCAGTCTTTTTATTTGTCAATTACTATCTTTTCAAAAAATTCAATCAAAGATTACAGCAGATAAACCGGAAGCTCGTCTTTAATTCCTACTGGCTGGTTGTTGTCCGGCTCATCTTTCTTTGGGGTGAGGAATTTGGCCTGGAGTTCGTCGGCGTTTCCTCCGCTGATCACGTTCTGGGCTACAGTTCCTGTTGTTTCTGCTGCAGCTGTTTTCTTTGCTGCGGTTTTACATGCTGTTGTTTTTCTGGTAGTGGTTTTCTTTGCTGTTGTTTTTGTTGCGGCTGCTTTCTTTGCTGTGGTCTTCTTTGCAGGAGCTTTGGCTGCTGTTTTCTTTGCTGTAGTTTTTTCTGCCGCTTTTTCAGCTGTTTCAGCTTTTACCTCTGACGGCTTCTCTGCTGCTTTAACCTCAGCCTCTTTTACCTCTGTTTTTGTTTCTGTTTTGGATGCTTTTTCTGCATTTACTGCTCTTGCGATGCTTGCTTTACCTACTGACACGATTCATTACCTCCTCTGCCAATGCTATGTACTCTTTTGCGCTGCGGCTGCTTTTTTTGAACTCCACAACTGGTTCACTGCTGTCCTGGGACCATTCGATGGAGCTGTCTACACGGATAAAAGATTCGAAAAGATAGATTCCTTCCATTTCTTTCAGTGTTTCCATAGTCTGTTTGAAATAATTCTTTCTGGCATCTGCCTTGGTTACTACGATTCCCAAAACCTTTAAATCCGGAGCGATCTCCCTGACTTCATTGAGGAAATCAAACATATTTGCAAGACCAAACATACCCCACGGACTTGCCTCTACCGGAACAAGAACATAATCGGATGCACATAAAATATTCATCACCCAGCCGCCAAGAGTAGGCGGTGCATCAATGAGAATGTAATCGTACACTCCGGAATCTTTAACCTTCTGCAGACATTTCCGCAGGATAAACTCTCTCTGCCATTTTGTAAAAAGCTCATATTCCACGGAGCTCATCAGCGTAGACGACGGAACCAGATCCAGATTCTCATACTTCGTATGCACGATAAAATCGCTGAGATCCGACTGATGACCGATAGCATAGTAGAGATTCTTTTCCCCTGCTGCCATCTCAAGCACTTCTTCCTCCGAAAAAAAAGAAAGGGAAAGATTCAGCTGCATATCACCGTCTACCATCAGTACCTTCTTACCCATGCCGGCCAGTGCCGCTCCCACATTGGAACAGCTGGTGGACTTTCCGCTGCCGCCCTTATTATTTGCAAAACAGATCGTTACTGTATTTCCCATTACAGCCTCCCGACAACATAATTTCGTATTTTCTGTCACTTGCCCTTATTATAATATAACGTTCTCCTAAAAACAAGCACATCCCCCATAAAACCACGAAAACCGACAAAATAACCTCACATAAAACAACAGTATATACACCCAAAAACAGCAGGTTCCGGATCACTCCGAAA
>NZ_JAAITI010000053.1 GCF_013304735.1 Blautia luti | reverse complement strand
TATCTGGGCATGTTCGGGACTTACACCCGTTAGAGCGCGCCCATGGCGCGCAAACTCAAAAAAGCAGTTCCATCCGGGAACTGATGATGTATTTGTCCCCTTTTGGGGTGACTCCTGCAAAAGCTTCAAAAATACAGGAGAAATTTGGTCCTGCTGCAGTTATGATCGTGAAAGAGGAGCCTTTCCGGCTCTGTGAGGTTCATGGATTTGGATTTCTGACTGTTGACCAGATTGCAGTAAAGGCAAAACATTTCCGTGCAGATGATCCCCTTCGCATTAAGGCTGCTATTTTGCATATTATGTCAGAAGCAGAAGGCGAAGGACATTTGTATTTAAAAAGAGAGGACATTATTGAACGTGTCGAAAAACTTTTAAATCACAACAAAGATGTTTCACCGGTCTCTGAAAGAGCAATCCGGGATACAGGCAATGATATGATCCATACAGATGGAAGCCTGGTCTGCCACGATGGAGGGTTTTATACACGCAAAAGCTTCCAGGCCGAACTGGGAGCTGCTGCCGCATTAGTCAGGCTCCATATGCAGACGGGAATGGCTGTAAATGTTGACCGTATTTTAAGAAAGATCCAGAAAGAACAGGATATTATTTTGAATGCGAAACAACAGGTGGCAGTAAAAAATGTCTTTGAAAACCCGGTATCCATCATTACAGGAGGACCCGGCAGAGGAAAGACTACGGTGATCCGTTTCATCATTGCTGTACAGGAAGCATTGGATAAAAATGCGGTGATCCTTTTATGTGCACCTACAGGCATCGCCAGAAGGCGAATGCGGGAATGTACAGAGTATCCAGCACTGACAATCCATAAATCCATAGGGCTTACCGGAGAAGCTGGAGAGGAAGAATGGAAGAACGAGCAGCCAATTCCAGATGACCTGATCATAGCAGATGAGTTCAGCATGGTCGATATGTATCTGGCGGACAAACTGTTTGCCAGTATTAAATCCGGTGCCAGACTGGTTCTGGTGGGTGATAAAGATCAGATCGAATCCGTAGGGCCTGGAAAAGTATTTCAGGAGATCATTGATTCCGGCGTATTTCCGGTAACTGTCTTAGATGAATGTTTCCGACAGGAAGGGAATTCCACCATCAGCCAGAATGCCATTAAGATCAATAAGAATCAGCTGGATCTGGTGTTTGATGATACCTTTCAGTTTATTCCGGCTTCCACACCGGAGGAGGCTTCGCGAAAGATACAGAAAATCTATCGAAAAGAAGTACTGCAGAGAAACGGTTCTCTGGAAGAAGTGCAGGTGATGTCACCGCTTCGAAAAGATACGGAAGCAGGTACGGATGCATTGAATCTGGTATTGCGTGACATTGCGAATCCAAAGCGTTTCGGTTATCCGGAAATCACAAATGGCAGGAATACTTACCGGGAAGGTGACCGGGTCATGCAGACAAAAAACAACGATGAAGTAGCAAATGGCGACATTGGAGAAGTCATAGGGATTTTTCGGAAAGATCAAAAAATGGTCATGCGTGTAGATTTTGGAGATGGCCGGGTCATGGAATATCAGGAGGAAGACTATTGGCCGCTGACACTGGCATACGCGATTACGGTACATAAGGCTCAGGGCAGTGAATATCCGATGGCAATCCTTCCAATGCTTCCATGTTTCCGGTGGATGCTTCGCAGAAACATTTTCTATACAGCAGTAACAAGAGCCAGAGAAAGGTTTATAATTGTGGGAAGCAAACGTGCAATCGCACAGGCTATCCGGACGGATTACATCAGCCGGCGAAACACCATGTTTGGGTACCGTATCCGAAAAATATATGAAGCAATCCTGGAACAGGAAAAGAGCGCATAAAGAATGAATGACAGGCAGACGTTGGAAAAATCCAATGCTCTGCCTGTTTCTTTCCTTCGTATGCAGAAAATCACATAATGAAAGAGGAGGGAACAAAATGCCAGATCTTTGTTTTTATGCACCATGGATTATGAAAGAACCCATTCCGGACCCATTTCGGATGATGTTGGAAAAAGCTGGGAAAAAACGGATCAGCTATGATGAAGCGGATTGTTCCATGCGAAATATCAGGAAGCAGGGAAAAGTATCGCGCCTTCATGGGCCTACGTTACATGCACTTCTGACACTGATTCAGATCCGGAAAGAAAAAGACTCTGGGGCTGCCGGTATACAAAGGGGCAGGGATACCATAAATTATTTCTGCATGGAATATCCTGGAAATCAGGGAAAGTATGTAATGACTTATAATTCGAAAAACGGACGTTTCAGTGGGATTTTAAAGACAGAAGAAAAAAACGAGAAACTTCCGGGAATCCGGGAGGGCAAAAACACAGGCGAGCAGTACCTGGCCCTTTTGGCTTATGCCAATCTGGTCCCGGATAATCCTTTATTTAACGAAGAGTTCCAAAAAAATTTCTACATACTTGAAGAACAGGAAAAAAAGGAATGGGAAGACACGGAAACTGCACTGCGGGCGGCATTTATCTGCTGCGATGCCATGTACTGCGAAGTAATAGCAAATCCACAGCAGGCGGTCCCGCTGGAAAAGAGCCAGTTCCGTGCAGAGGAACTGGAGGATGTGCTTCCGGAATATAAAATTGCGGCCGGGGTATATGCACCAAACGATGAAATCTATGGAAAGTTTCATGTGCTTTTGCCTGTAAATGAGAAGACAAAAAGAACACTTTTTGAATTAAAACAGATCTACTCTGGCAGATGGGATGTAAATGAAAGGACAAAAGAAAGGATCCCTTCGCTTCCGGAAGACTATCTGGTAAGTAAGGAAGCTGAAGAAATCCTGCAGATGGTGGATAAGACACCGGCAAGGCTGTTTATGTTGACAGGCGATGCCGGTACTGGAAAGACAACGGATGCCAGAATGATCGCCCAGATATTAGGGCTTCCATATTATGTGTTCACCTGTGGACCTGGAACGGATGAACTGGAACTTTTAGCGACCACCGTGCCAAATATGGGCGGAACAGCACATCTGGAAATGGAATTGCCACGTCTGGAAGACATTGAAATGGATCCGGCTTCAGCTCTTGCAACGGTAAATGGCATTTATGAAGAGGGGATCAGCCGGGAAAAAGCTTTTCAGGAGATCCTGAAAGCAGTTTATGAAAAAGGCTATGAAAAGTCGAAAAATGAAAAATCCTTCCTATTAAAAGAGTCAGAAATCGTAAAGGCATGCAGGGAACCATCTGTGATTGAAATTCAGGAGCCGGCCATGATTGAAAAACCTGGGACACTTACGAGATTAAACTCCCTGTTTGACGATGGAGCTGTAACCGATCTGGTAAATGGAGAACAGATACGGAGAAATCCGGATACCATTGTGATCATGACCACCAATCTGGATTATGTTGGCTGTCAGAACTTCAACCAGTCAGTTCTTTCCCGAATGAATCTGATTCAGCCAAAGGAAGCCCTGACAGAAGAGGAAATGGCAAAAAGGGCAATGAAAAGAACCGGGTTTAAAAACAAAGAACTTCTGTCCTTTATGGCTGCCACGGTCTGCAAGATCCATGAATATTTGATCGAACAGGACATTACGGATGGCGTATGCGGATACCGGGAATTGGAAAACTGGGTGTTAAGTTACATGGTTTCCAATGATCTCAGGAGGTCAGCATGGACAGCACTGCTCAGTAAAGCATCCATGGACAGGGAAGAACAGGGAACTATGGAACGCGTCTTTCTTCTTCCTCATTGTGCTGTGGATTAAAAACGGATGGAGGAAACGAATGAAAAAGGCTTTATACCGGAAACGGATATGTGCAGAGAAAGAAAAACTGACACCGGAAAAAGTATTTCATACGCCGCAGTATCGTGATCTTTTGACCTCGATCGGGCATGAAATCACGGGTGGAAAGTTGACTACATTACGGTTATACGATGATAAAAATTCAGGGATTGCAGGATGGAATCAGGGAGAAACAGTTGCCGTAAATCTTGGAAACCAGATTACGTCAAGTTTTCTGACACTGGAATTAAAAAGTGACAGCCTGATCGGGATTCTGGGACATGAATGCGGACATTACCGGTATACGGATTCTGCACTTAGAAAAAGGTATGCCGAGCATATGTTAAATGGCAGCTGGTATCCAAAGGAGCCAGTACCGGAAAATGCACAGGAAAAAGAGGCATTGGATGCGATGAATGTCTACTTTGAAAGAAAAGATAAAGCAATCCTTTCTATCTTTCTGCAGACAGCATCTTATCTCAGCAATCTTTTGAATGATATGTACATAGAAGAGAAGATGTGCGCCCTTTTTCCGGGAAGCATCCGCAGGGGAATCCTTATGAATCGCGACCGAAATGTGGAATGGCTTCCAACACTTAGGGAAATGCTGGAAACGGAGAAAGACAGGTTATCTATTCTTATGAACCTGTGTGCACAGTATGCCTTGTCTTCAAGGGTCAATGCCTGGGATGGTGCGGATTACGAGCTTATTGATACACTAAAACTGCTTATGCCGGTCATTGATGAAGCGGGAAAGGCAGCAGATGACATGGAGAGATATCTTGCCACCAACCATATCCTTCTGATGATTTGGAAATATTTTGCGGAAATCATAGATGAAATAGAGAAGAACAGTACAGAAAATGAAGAGCAAAAGCCAGAACAGGAAGAGCGTGAAGGGCAAAAGGAAAACCCGAATGAATCCGAAGAAGAACCAGAGGAAGAAAAGCAGGGTAACACAGGGGCACAGACTGAGCAAAATGAAGATAAGATCAGAAAAGAGGATACGGAACAGGGGTCGGAAACAGGAAACAAAGCAGAAAGAAACGGAAAGGATCAGGAAATGGAAGACCATGAAAACGGGCGCACTGCAGAGCTTCAGAAGTTTCTGCAGCAACTGTGTGAAAATCTTCCGAAATGTGTCAGGGAGTCTGGTGGCTTCGAAGACAAACAGAATGAATGTGGCATCCCTGCCTCAGAAACGGAAGCATCCAGTGATAATGCCTTACAAAAGATCCTTTATGAAATGGCGAAAGAGACGCTTGATGAGAAGATACAGAAAGAAATTTTCGAACATCTTCAAAAGGAATTGATGGAGATACCGTTTGAAGAAGGCCATGACCTGGTACAGAAAAAACTTTGCCGTAAGACCGAGATATCAGATTTTTTAAAATTACAGACAGAAAAGTATGAGGGGCAGCTTAAACAGGTAAAAAAGAGACTTCGCCTGAAACTGCTTCCTATATTGAAAAATCAGAAAGAACGCACGGAATATAAGCTTTTTCTTGGACGTCGGGTAGATCTTCGAAACATAGCTGAACCGTCTGGGGCAGTATTTAAGAAACAACAGCCAGGAAAAAATCTGGATATCTGTGTGGCTGTGCTGGTCGATAATTCTTTTTCCATGTGTGGGGAACGGATGGATCATGCCATTCTTGCAGCACTTTGCCTGTATGATTTTTGTATGGAATCAGAAATACCGGTTTTGGTGTGCGGACATCATACAGATGGATACCGGCATGAGAACCTGAAAGACGAAACAGTGTATCTGCATTGCTGCACAGATTTTGAAACGGATGAAAAGGATCGGTTTCGGATCGCTGGTATGCAGCCTTATGGAAGCAACCGGGATGGAACTGCATTGTGGTATGCTGGCAGCCGTCTTTTGGAACGACCGGAAAAGCAGAAACTGCTGTTTGTGATCAGTGATGGTGCACCTAATGCAAACCAGTATGGAGGCACAGGGGCAAAAAGGGACCTTCAGAAGATTCGGAAAAAGCTGCTGCAGCAGGGAGTATTCTTTCAGGCAGCTGCGATCGGAAGCGACAAGGAAGCAATTCAGGAAATTTATGAGGAATCTTTTCTGGATATTACGGATCTTGAACAGCTTCCGGCTCTTCTGACAAAAAAACTGCTGCGCTTTATCAGGAGGTAAGGATGAACAGGAAAAACAGGAAAGAAAAAGAACAGAATGCGGATGTATCAAAACAGATCTGTGTTCATAAGACACAGAACACGTTACTGGAATTTAATAGCTTTTTGCGGATGGCAGAACCAAAGGATTTCTGGCATCTTCACGAAGACTTTGCCAGCGATTATTCCAGGATCCGGGCGGTCATGGTTGACTACAGCAAAGAAGACAGCATCAGCGTTTATGCAAATCTGAGTCCGGAAATCATAAAATACGTGTATTCCCGTATATGGAATAATGTGCAGGAATTTAAATTCTTCCAGCAAAAGATCTTTTGCGAGGATAAAAATTCCAACACGGGAAGAGTTACAGTATTTTCTATACAGAGGAAGGTTCGCAACAACAAAGGAGAAGTTTTGAATTATCCGTGGGTTGTCAGGATACAGAATGGCACCGGTGTAGCGATGCATAATTCCAATGGCGGCCAGTATTGTAAAAAAGACAGCTACCGGAAAGAAAAAGAGGTTACCATACAGCTGAAAGATGAGGAAATCTTCACATTGTTTGCAAGAACTTCTGCTGTGATCCAGGCGTTTGAACAGGATTGCATGACACGCCGCAGACAGGCTGGAAATTTCCGGAATTTGTACAGAATGATAGAAAAACTCATTGTGGGAACTGAGGAGGAAAAAGATAATGCTGCGTAAAAGAATAAAGAAGAATACATTGAAATGGAAAAAAATCTATGCGGAACAGCTTCTTGATATGATGGACGAGGAAGAAAATGCTTTACAGAAGATTTATCTGACAGGGTATGTACTTGAACTGAAAAAGAACCGGTATTTTGCCGGATGGTACAAAGACCGGATCGTTTGCCGTTCCCTGGAGTATGCACGTTATTTTCCGAGTGCTGAGGCAGCGGAAGAGTATGTACATAAGTATCTGGGATTTGCAGGCATGACCTGTTATGTCTGCCATGTAAACTGGACGCTGGCTTCCTGCGGGAGTGGAAATATGGAAGATAACGAAGAGAACTTGTTAGAGGAAAATGGTAAGATCCTTTCGTTTGCAAATTATGCAGATGTAAAGCAATACCAGAAACAGCGAGGCATGGAACATTCTACAATGGCGATCACTTATGCAAGCCGGAAAAAGAAGATTATCCTGGCAGCATAAGAACAATTTTGGGAGACTGGCGAACAGTCACCTTTTTATAAGGGAAAACAGGAGGAAATTGGATGGAATGGAAGATTTATGAAGAATGGCTTGATATTACCCTGTACCGGCAGATGACGAACCTGATCTATAAGCTGTCATCTAATGAGGAAAAATATAAAATTTATATGCAATTAAAAGAAAATGATATGTTTCTGGAAAAGCCGAAAGTAGACATGGAAACCGCTTATGGACTGCACTATCCGGGAGAAGTCCTGGAGCGCATTGGAGAACATCTGACCTTGACAAAGCAGACATACCGTGCCCTCGGACTTGCCCTGGCAAGGATGATGCCTTTACAGGAGACCTGTATGTTCAATGGGGCACAAAAGGATCTGTTCTGGAAAAAGATGAAACAGATTCTTGGAGAGAAAGACCTGTTTTTGATCAGTATCAATTATATCTGTGAGGAAAAGGAAAAGAATCGGTGGAAACAGGCCATGCATGCGTATCCATTTGAGCGAGCAGAAGAAATGCTGTTTGCCATGTCCATCCTCCCAGATGATGAAATACTGTGGGAAGGCATAAAACAGAAACTTGCTGACAGCTTTTCAAAGAACCGGAAGATATCCGTATTTACTGAATGGAATCTTTTCGTGTGGATGGTAGGCAAAGTAATGACCAAGCTTAAAGGGTATCGTAAAAAGGATCTGGATATCCTGAAACTGCTGGCAAAGTTAGCAGTCACAAATGCTAAAAATGCGGATGCCGTTTTGGAAAAACGTATGCGTATGTTTGGATATTCCGACAAAGAGACCGCTTTTTTAAATTTTGTACTGATGTATTTTGTAGAGAGACCCGATCGGATAAGCCTTTCCGGGTTGACAGCAGAAAAAATTGGGCTGAATGTATTAGAGGCATTTTTGCCCGGAAAAGAGACATATCCAGAAGAAGCTTATGTACTTTGTTCACGGATTTTAAGAACATATGGGAAACTTTCTGTCCGTATCGACGGTAAAGAACGGCTGGAAAAATGCATGAATGAAACGTTCAGGGTGGAAAATGTAAAAACGTTTCTTACGTTGTTTCCATTTAGAAGTAATGAACCGGAAGAGTGGCACTACATTGATCTGACAGAAGAAAAATGGGATCCTCTGGTAAAAGAACTCTCTTCGGAAGAATTTGAAGCGTGTGTTACAGATACTCTGAAAGGCAAAACATACAGTACGAAAAGTTTGCTGAAGTATCTGGAACGTTATGAAAACCTTACAGGAAAAAGATACCAGGATGTTTTCTGGAAAAAGAGTGAGCCGGAACTTTACGCGGTTTTCAACCGGCTGATCCTGCATGGGATTTTGGATGGAAAAAAGTATCTGGAAGAGTTTGTAAAGGATTATAAAAATGAAGATCCAGATTTGGAAAAGAAATGGGAATTTATGGCAGGATATTTAAAAAGTGAAATAAAGGATCTTTGTAATGAGCATTCCTATCCTATGCTGAAATTTCTGATCAATGAGATTGGAATGGATGGATGCGAATTCTTAAGCCCCTGGAGGATTTTAAAGGAAACTTTCTCCTTGGGATACTATGCTATCCAACATAGAGAATGCGAATTTTTTTCGCCAGTTCTGGGAAAAGAGGAACACCGGGAACTGTTTTCAATGGTAGAAAAGAAGTTCTTTTATGAATATCCGGATATTTATCCAGAATACCTGACGGTCTTACTTTTAAAGGAAAGTACAGCACTTTGGATGGAACAGTCAGAAGCATATGAGCTTTCCAAATTGCTTCTTCCATTTATAAGTGATTCTTATCGAAGAGAAACCCTGTATCAGAAATATATGACAGAAGAGGATCGGAAAAGATATCAGGAACGGAAAGAATGGCTGAAGGAACAGAAAAAACGGATAGATCACTGGAAAACTGAAAAAAACATCAAACAGCAGTTTAATCAGATATTACGGGAAAACAGAAAAACGGATAAGGAGATTCAGTCTATTTATGAGTTTTACAAGAATGGTCGTTATTCATATGGCCATAAAAAGCTCTACTGTAAGATCGTTTCCTCGTATTTAAAAGATAATTTTACAGGAACAGCGAAAAAGCTTATGGCAAAAAAGGAAGCTCTGTATCTTCTTAAGCTGGCAGAAAATATGTACCAGGACGAATGCATGGAGTTATCGGAGATTACTGAATTAATAGAAAGAGCAGAGGTAGCGTGATGATCGAAAGAATCTTAAAGCACATGAATATTTACAGGGAAATGAAAAATGCAGCAATTCCCCTGAACCTGATAGGAAAGAAAGGGGAAGATTCCTGTATGAATGCGGACAGACTGGTAAATCAGCAGGAACTTTCCAGTCTGATGGAGGGGTTAAATGAGGAGACGATTTCTTCTTTGATGGACGATCCGGAAATACTCAGCTATTTGGGGAAAATGAACAAAAAGGATTTTCCTATTTTAGAACCAGACCGCATCAGAATGGTCATAGAATGTGCGGGAAATGAAAAACTGTCCGAATTTCCCTATGAAAAGATTGAGAAAGTACTGGCAGATAAGGAAATCCCGGACCGGATCGTATATGTTTATCTGAAATATTATGCTTTTCTGGAACCGGAAGAAGAGTTAAAGAAACAGCTTGTAGCAAGTCTTGAGACCTGCATTGGTGAATTTGATGTTGCCCGGGCGGGGATAAAGATACGCATGCTTTTGATAAATCCGGCTTTTTCAACAGAGCTTCTTTATGAGCTGCTCAAGGATGAGGAATCATTGGCATTACTTTTGAAGCAGGATCTGATGGAACTCGTAAATTATTTATCCGAGTTTTGTAAAGAAACGGAAAGCTTAAATAAGAAACAGCTGGAAGAACTGAGCCGGCATCCAAAAGAAATTCGGAATGGACTGGAAGTGATTCTCACTCAGATTCCAAAAGAATGGCAGGCCTCTTTTCTTCACTTGTGGCTTTGGAACGAATCATTATATACAGATATTCCGAAGCTGATAAGATTTTTGACAGGTCCAGATGCAGATTTTGAAAAGGTTTCAAACGGAAAGGCAGCCTATGTGAACACTCTGTATGGAAATCCGCTTCCAGATATGGATCTTTATGAGCTCACTTTGGAAAAGACAGAGCTTATCCTGTATGCCATTACGAAACGGAAGAAACATTTCCTGGAACTTTTGCGAAAGAATGGAGACTGGCTTATAAACCTTGACAGGAATTCGTTGATTCTGGATGAAGAGGTTTATAAAAGATGCCTGAATCTAAATACTTTAAACGAGCAAAATTTAAGGGATTGTGAATATATGGTAGTTCCCTGGAGAAAGAGTGAAGAATCACTGTTTTCGAAGCCTCGTGTATTTGAAGAATTGAAAGTCCTGTACAATGTGAAAGCAGTCTATATAGACCTGTATGATCGTTTAGCATACTCCAAAAGTGATGATCGTCTTCGGGTGATTCGTGAGTTGATAAAAAGAGACTGCCTGACAGATGCATTAGAGGAAAATCAGGTTGAGCGATTGGCAGAAGCTTTGTCAAAAAAGCCGCTTTCCAGATGGATGCAGGAGGATTTTAAAAACATTCTGGATCTTCGGCATGAAACAGCCATATGGATTTTGATATTTTTAATGGATTTTACTGAACTTTTAAAAGAGCTTACAAGGGATAATCAGGTTTACTTCCTTTTACATAATCAGAATCTTTTAAATGGCTGTTCCGGATTACCTGCATTGATGGACAAACTATTGGCCCAGGATCCTTCCTGGAAGAATTTAAAGACAGAATTGAATATTTCGGATGCTTTTGTTGCGGAAAATAAATCCAATATCCAGAAGTTCATTTATGAAGGCGGCGCTGAGATCATGACTTCCTTTCTGAACAGGCAGCCGAAAAAGAAGGAAGAGATCCGAAGAATCGTAAATGCTGAGTTATTAGGAAAATTCATGGAGCTGAAATACCATGAAGGAGACCTGGGACGGGAAATTGCTTTTCCAATAAAAAGAGATACAGAAGAAATCTGGAAAGAAAAGCTGCTGCGCGTGGATTGTGGATGGGAAATCTGGGAAGAGGACAGCCTGCTTCCGGTGATGCAGATAGGAGAAGTACCGCTGCGCAGCTGCATTTCCTATCGGAATGGTCCAAATTGTGATTGTCTGTTATCCTGTTTTGATGCAAATAAAAAAATTATATTTATCAAACACAATGGTAAAATTGTATTTCGTGCAATCCTCCGTCTGACAAAGGGATCTTTTGTAGCTGCGGATGAAAGGAAGACGATTGAGTTTGTTGATGTGACTGTCAAAAGCGAACCACATGAAAATAAAGCAGAAGAACTGGTTTTGTTTTTGGAACGTTATTATCAAAGCGGACTTAGCGAACATGAAATACGAAAAGCAGTAAATATAACTGCTATGCTGGTAAAAGAAAAAGCAGAAAAACTTGGAGCAAGGCTTGTGCTTAGCAGCAGTTATAAGAATGTTCTGGAAAATAAAAACTATGTTTTGACAAACTTTTATATGTATATTTCCGCATCTAAAAATGGAAGCCAGTATCTGGACAGCCTTGGAGGGGTCGCTGGTGTCAGTGCTTCCGGAAGCTATACCTGCAATACATTTTTGCTGGAAGCAGAAGAGAGGAGAAAAGAGAGCTTATGAATATACGAAGAGCAGGAAGAAAAGTAGTAAAAAACCTACATAAAGAGTATGGCATATATCGGATCGGTTTTGTAAATATTTATGGTGAAGAAGATGAAACAGAATTGGACGCCATGAACATCAATGATCTGGAAAGATTATGGCTGTCTCTTTGTCCGGAATTTGAGTGCAAGGGAAACAGTGTATGCTATGTGGAACGGGTAGGTTAAAAAACACCCGATGCAATTCGGGGAAAAAGTGTCTTGTAAAGGTCATTCATTGATGCTAAGATAAAATAAACAAAAGCTTTTTCGAAAATTTCTTCATAACATAAAAAGAATAAAGAGGGAGGTGACAGCGAACGTGGCAGATGAAAAAATTGTGCCAGAGAACGGATTGGAAGTACGTTACGAAAGATATAAAGGTATTATTAAGAATTTTACACTCATGAGTGACTTATTTATGAGAAATGTTTTCAAACAGAGAGAATGCCTGGAATATGTTCTGCAGGTCATTATGGAAAAACAGGATCTGAAAGTAATTGATCAGATCATCCAGAAGGATTATAAGAATCTGCAGGGACGATCCGCAATCATGGACTGTGTTGCCAGAGATTCCGAAGGCAAACAGTTTGACGTGGAGATCCAGCAGGATAATGAAGGTGCATCACCTAAGAGGGCACGTTACCATAGTGGTTTGATGGACATGAACACTTTAAATCCGGGTCAGGATTTTGATGAATTACCGGAAAGCTATGTGATCTTTATTACCAGGGATGACATCCTTGGGTATGGCTTTCCTATTTACCATATTGACAGGCATATCAAAGAAGCCGATGATAGCTTTCAGGACGAAGCACATATTATATATGTGAATTCCAGAAAACAGGAAGACACAGAACTTGGGAGACTTATGCATGATCTGCATTGCAAGAATGCGGATGAAATGCACAGTCCAGTTCTTGCAAAACGGGTACATGAATTAAAAGACACGCAGAAAGGGGTTGAGCTTATGTGCCATGAAATGGAAAAAATTTATAGCGAAGGAATGGAAAGCGGGGAGAAACGTGGTGAACTCAAAAAAGCAAAAGAAACAGCACTTTCACTTGCAGAAATGGGTCTGCCTGTTGAAAAAATTGCAAAAGCTGTAAATCATAATGTGAATGAAGTCCAAAAATGGATTGATGAAAATCTATGTGCAATAAAATAAGAAACGCATTTATAAATGGGCAGGTCTGTTGGGCTTGCCCTGATTTATATAATATCGTGCTTAGGAGTAAATATCCAGTTATAATAGAGCAGTTATTCTGTATCAGAGTTGTAGAGACATCAGCCATAAATATATAGTATTAGAAAAGGAGCCTGTCAAATGGAAACATTAGTTATCTTTTTTTCGCAGAAAGGAAAGACAAAAGAAGCTGCTGGACGGATCGCACAGCTTTCCGGTGCAGATCTGGCAGAGATTAAGACTCATAAATCTTACCGGATGTCTTATAGAAAAACGGTATTTACCTCATTAAAAGAAATTTTATTAAATGAGCGGCCAGAACTGGATATGGAGATTCCTGATATTTCTGCATACGACAGGATACTGATAGGAAGCCCGATCTGGTGTGGAACAATTCCAAATGCAGTATTCAGTTTTCTGGACAAGGTAAATCTGAATGGAAAAAAAGCAGCAATTTTTACAACCAGCGGAGCTACAGAACCACAAAAAATTGCGGTGAAGATCAAAAAGAAATATTCTGCAAAATGGTGCAGACCATTTAATGCGAACCATGCAACAGATGAAAATATCACAGATTGGTTAAAATAGTATGATCTCACAAACAGGAATGCGGATGAAATGCACAGTCCGGTTGTTGTAAAACAGGTACATGAATTAAAAGACACGCAGAAAGGAGTGGAGCTTATGTGCCATGAAATGGAGAAAATTTATAGCGAAGGAATGGAAAGCGGCGAACTAAAAAAAGCAAAAGAAACAGCTCTTTCTATGGCAGAAGAGGGGATGGATGTTAAGAAAATTGCCCGCCTGGTTAAAGTAAGCGAAGACGATATCCAGAAATGGATTGATGAAAACATGTGTGTGGCGAAGTAAATAAAAATCATATTATAGTGGGTAAGTCGGTTTTCGACTTACCTATTTATTAATTAAAGGTCAGGAATTTTTAGAGGCAAACTTGAGATTTGGTGTCGATGTAGAACAAAATAGGATTAATCAGTTTTCTAACAGCTGATTAATCCTATTTCATTTTTATTATTCTTTTTGTATGTGATTGTTTTTACGAAAACTGAGTTCTCGCATAAAAACACTTCCGTTTTCGTATTGATTGATTCAGCAGGTCGCACCGGTGTGGTACTGTTCTGCTGTGGGATAAGCATACGAAAATCGGAGGAAAAAGACATTGAGGGGAAATTGAGCTGGAATTGAGAAAAAAGATATATTGTGCTTACGTTCTTCATGTACTCTTGTTGTGATTTCATTGTTTTTTATCGTATAATATGGATACTGGAGGTGGTTTGGATGAAATACAAGATTTTAGTTGTCGATGATGATAAAGAATTGGTGAAAATGCTTTGTAGTTATTTTAATATGAAACAATATGAAACCATTACGGCTACAGACGGAATGGAAGCATTAAATAAAATAAAAATGAAACCGGATATTATTTTGTTGGATATCAATATGCCACGCATGGATGGGATTGAAGTATGTCGTCTGATACGCAGTAAAGTGTTATGTCCAATTTTATTTCTGACAGCAAGAGTTGATGAAGATGATAAAATTAATGGGTTGCTTTCAGGTGGGGATGATTATATTACGAAACCATTTAGTCTTCGGGAGTTGGAAGCGAGGATTGTTACAAACATAAAGAGAGAAGAAAGGCATCAACAAAAAACAGAATACCGCTTCATGGATGAAATGCTGATTGATTATTCTGAAAAAATAGTAGCTATAGCTGGACACAAGATGGAGTTCACAAAAATTGAATATCAGATTATAGAATTCTTATCCATGCATCCGGGGCAGGTGTTTGATAAAGAACGTATATATGAACAAGTCTGTGGATATGATGCGGAAGGGGACAGTAGAACGATAACGGAGTTAGTACGGCGTATAAGGAAAAAACTAGCGGATTGTTCAGAAAAAGAATATATAGAAACTGTATGGGGGATTGGATACCGATGGAAAAAATAAGAAACTTGTCACTGAAAAAAACAATTCTGTTTTATTTTGTGATCAGCTTGACGGCAGCATTTCTGTTATCTGCATTTACAGTTCATTTTGCAAGAAATATGCAGAATGAAATATGGGAAAAATATATTGATTATGCAGATTATACGGACGTGTTTCAGCAACATGGAAAGAAATACGATATTGAGATATCAAGACCTAATCAATCGCAGATGAATCGTTTGGACTATCATCTTTCGGAAATGTGTGACTTTATAGAAACATATTCGGTACTGATTTTTTCGATTGTTGGGAGTGTTGCTGCGGTTTTCTTTTTTTATAAAAACAAGTTAAAGACGCCTCTACAGGAATTAAAAGATGCCTCACAAATGATTGCAGATAATGAACTGGATTTTCATGTGTCCTATGAAAATAAAGATGAGATGGGAACGTTGTGTAAAGAATTTGAAATGATGCGGAGTGCTTTAGCAGATAACAACAGAAAGATGTGGCGAATGATTGATGACGAGAAGGTCTTGCGGAATGCAATTGCACATGACATACGTTCTCCACTTTCCATATTGCGAGGGTATCAGGAAATGCTCTTAGAGTTTATTTCTGCTGAGAGTATAAAAACAGAGGATATTATGGATATCTTGCAAACAGGCATGTATCAGATTGACCGAATAGAACATTTCACGGAAAACATGAGAAAAATGTCCCATTTAGAACAGAGGAAACTGCAATGTTCAGAGATAGTATTATCGGAGCTGGCAAAAAAGATTGAGACAGAAGCTGTCATGCTGTCCAAGAAGGAAAGTAAACTATGTAAGGTAGAAAGCGTACAGGAACAAAACGTTGTGAAAGTGGATGAGGAACTTGTCATGGAAGTGACAGACAACTTACTGGAAAATGCGGTTCGATATGCGCAAAAAAGTATTGCTCTGCAGATAAGGAAAAAAAATGGTTTTCTTATAATTTCTGTTGAAGATGATGGAATAGGTTTTGTGGATACTGAGGAAAAAGTAACAGAGCCGTTTTATCATAAGAATCCACAAGATGATTTAAAGCATTTCGGTCTTGGCATGTATATTTCTCGTATTTTCTGTGAAAAGCATGGAGGAAATTTGAAAATATATAATGCCAGACAGGGCGGTGCTCATGTAGAAGCTCTTTTCAAAGCTGAATAAAAATATGTTAGAAGGCTAAGATCATAAATAAAGTGGTTTTAGTCTTTTTTGTTGTGAATTTATTGAGAATTGATTTGTATGATGCTGTTAAAGAAATAAAGAAAGGAAGAGATACAATGAAAACAATCATAAAAAGAAGTATACTTGATTATTTAAAGAACCCTGTTTTGTGGATTGGCTTGATTATTATAGTCGCCAGTATATATCAATGTCTGTCATCGTATTTGCAAATTCATTATATCAAACCGAATGAACAGGTTACACAAAATGATGTAGCATTGGGAGATGCCGATGTCATGGATGGCTACATTCCCACATCTGATGATAAGGAAAGAAGAAGGGAGTGGGAAGATACGATCAGAGAGACTTTAATGGACACCTCCAAAAATGGTTTTGGATTTAGCAGGCAAGAAGCGGATGATGTCGTGAAAAAAATTCAGAATATGGATGTAAAGACTGCTTCTGAGTTCCTGGAATCCCAATATGGCTATTATAACGCAATATATGCTTATGAAGACCTTGAAATTCATAAGGGGACAACAGAAGAAATCAATCATTATATCGAACAGAAATTATCCGAACATTCTTTTTCCTGGTACTTTGCAAAAAAATTTACGGATTTTGCAGGATTGCATATGGCCTTTTTTGCAACAGTCTTGCTATCATTTTTATTTATTCAAGATACACGAAAAAGTACCTATGAATTATTACATACAAAGCCTGTTACGGCAATCCAATATATATGTGGGAAAGTAATAAGCGGATTCATTAGTATGCTGGGAGTATTAGTGATTTTGAATGTTATATTCTTTATGCTGTGTTTGAAAACGTCTTTAGAATCGGGCTTTCCAGTAACATTAATTGATTTTTGCGTGAATTCTCTGATCTATATTGTTCCAAATCTTTTGATGATATGTTGTGTCTATACAATTACAGCAGTAACATTTAAAAATCCGCTTCCGGCAGCACCAATCTTGTTTTTATACATTATATATTCAAATATGCTGACCATGAAGAATGATATTTATTATATGAGACCGTTCTCTATTATGGTGCGATTCCCTGGCAGATTTTTTGAAACACATGCAGCCAAAATGTCAAACATAAATCAGATTATTCTTGTAATTTCATCAGTTATATTAGTATGTATTTCTGTTACAATCTGGAAAAGGAGGAGGGTTCATTGAAAACGGAACTAAAAAACTGCCTGCCATTATATAAGATTTTTTATTCATGCGCATTTATACTGATATTGTGTGCTATTCATCCGATTATATACTATGAAGAAATCGGTTCAGCGATTCAGTCTCCAATAGCATTTTTAACAATTATTTTTTGTAGTGACACATATTTGATGGAAGTAAAAAGTAAGCGTGCCGATGTATTTCATTTGTATGATCAAAAAAAGCAGTTAAAAGTAATATCACAGAGAGTGTGCGTTCAAATATTATATTTATTAATACTTTCCTGTGTTGGATATGTTTTATTTTTCTGGCAAAAACCGGGCAGTGTAAACGAAGGCGTTTCGGGCACTCTGATATTCCTTTTATTTTTCATTGCAATGTTCGGAACCATCTGGCTTTGGAGTATATGCTCTGTGATTTTGTGTACATTGCTTGGAAATATGTGGGCAGGTATAGGATGCTTATTTGGAATTGTCATTGGTCTTATATCGAAAGCGGGCAGTTCATTTTTCGGGAATCTGGGATTGTTTTCTTTCAGCTCTTGTGAACTTAATCAATTAATGTCCGAGAGTTGGATTTATGGAACGCTTGTGTCTTTTATAGTGGGTATGCTTTTATTTGCAGTATTACCAATGGCTTTAAAGAAAAGGGGATAGATTATGAGTATTAGAATAAATGATTTAACAGTTAGATTTAAAAATGGTGTAGTTGCAGTAAATAAGGCGTCTCTTGAAATACCTAATGGAATTTACGGACTTTTGGGAGAGAATGGTGCGGGAAAAACCACGCTGATGAGGGTTCTTACAACCGTTTTAAAACAAACGGAAGGAATGGTTTCGCTTGATGGAATTCTGTATAACGAGGGAAATTATGAAAAAATACAGAAAAAGATTGGTTATCTTCCACAGGAAATCGACTTATATCCGAATCTTACGGTGAAAGAATGCCTTGTATATATGGGAGGACTATCAGGAGTATCCACAAATGACCTCAAACAAAGAATTACCTATTATCTGGAAAAGACTTCTCTTACAGAGCATCAGAATAAAAAAATGCGGCAATTATCTGGTGGTATGAAGAGACGTGTCGGACTCATACAGGCACTTCTTAATAATCCGGATTTTTTGATTATTGATGAACCTACCACCGGGTTAGATCCGGAAGAAAGAATCAGGATCCGCAATCTTCTGGTTGATTTTTCAAAGGATAGAACTGTGCTGTTTTCCACTCATGTAGTAGAAGATTTAGCAGCAACCTGTACGCAGCTTGCCATTATGAAAAAAGGAAGTTTTTTATATTCCGGAAGCGTGAGTGGGTTGCTGGAAAATGCAAAGGGCTGTGTTTGGAATTGTACGGTACAAAATGCAGAAGAAGCCCGTTTGTTAGAAGCCAATTATTCTATTTCATCTAAGCAGTATGTAGAAAATGGAATTCATATGAAAGTATTAAGCAAAGAAAAGCCAAATGAGAATTGTGTCCCGGATAATGATATCACTTTGGAAGATGCATATATTTATTTGACGAATAATCGAGAATAAAAGATATTAGTGTAGGGAAACGGTAACGAAAGTAAAATTTGATGGAAGCTTCTATACAGAGACGGAAATGACAACAGATTTGTATGTGGATGATGATATATGCTCTAAGTGACTTCTTAATCATGATTTTGTCATGGTTAGTGAAGCAATCACTTAGAGCATTTTTGTTTCAGGAGGTACAGCTATGAGAAATGAGAAAATCACCCCACTGTACGAGCGCCTGAGCCGGGACGATGAGTTACAGGGCGAGAGCAACTCCATATCCAACCAAAAACAGATGTTGGAGGATTTTGCCAGCCGGAATGGGCTGCCAAACCCTACGCACTTTACCGATGACGGTATCTCAGGCACCCGTTTTGACCGCCCCGGATTTTTGGCGATGATGGAGGAAGTGGAGGCAGGGCGTATAGAGGCAATCGTCATCAAGGACATGAGCCGGTTAGGACGCGACTATAACATTATGAATGAATTTTACGCCCGTGATACCAGCCGGAAAATCTGCTCTGTGTTCAAGTCAAAAGGCATGAGTGGCAAGCATCTGACCGGCACTGTGATTTACGGCTACTTATGGGACGAAAAACGAGAGCATTGGCTGGTAGATGAGGAAGCTGCCGAAGTGGTACGCCGTATATTCTCCCTCACGCTGGAGGGATATGGACCTTATCAGATTGCTTGTAAACTATCCACAGACCGAATTGAAATTCCTGTCGTACACCTTGCCCGCTTCAATGAGGGTGTGAACCGTTCAAAGCCGGTCAAAGACCCGTATGGATGGGGATCATCTACCATCGTGAACATCTTGAAAAAACGAGAGTATTTAGGGCATACCATCAATTTCAAGACCCGCAAGCACT
>NZ_JAAITI010000052.1 GCF_013304735.1 Blautia luti | reverse complement strand
AACCCCCTTGAAGACGACGAGGTAGATAGGGCAGAGGTGGAAGTGTGGTAACACATGGAGCTGACTGTTACTAATCGGGTGAGGGCTTGACCAACTAGCCGAGGAAGCGGGCAGGAAACAGCAGGAATGAATCGGAACAAGCTTGCTTGTGGAGAGGCATTCATGATGATTTCTGGACATTTGCGAAGCAAATGACATCGAACGACGGAGTCGTGAGATGACCACCGCTGGAGTAGCCTACAAAACAGGCGATGCAGCTTTAGCTGCGAGCCCGTGAAAAAAAGGCAAATCGGCACGCAGGTTAAAATTGATTCAAAACGATTAACCATCAACAAACATGTATGTAGTTTTGAGAGTACAATGTAAGAGAATTTGTGGCCAACAGCCACTTTTTCTTGTATATAGGGGATTGGTCAAATGGTATGATAGGGGTCTCCAAAACCTTTGGTGGGAGTTCGATTCTCTCATCCCCTGCTATGATAGAAAGCTGGAAAGTCTTGTTAAATCAAGATTTTTCAGCTTTTTTGTTTTATCAGAGAATATTAATACGAAACTGGACGGCAGGAACCGTGTATGTTATATTGATTTTATAAAAATAACAGTACATAACGAAAGAAAAACAGGTGAACGATGAAAACAAAAGCAAAAAAAGTCATAAAGATCACAGGAATTATTTTGCTGGCACTTGTTATTGTGCTGGCGGCGTATATTATTTATCTTTATGCAAGTTATCACAGGATTCCTGATAATCAGGAGCTTCAGGTGGAAGAAATCTCCCAAAACACAGAAGCAGGAAATGAGCTGACAACAGAGAAAAATTACTCCGCACTTACATATAATATTGGATTCGGAGCTTATACGCCGGATTTCAGTTTCTTCATGGATGGTGGAAAATCTTCCTGGGCTAAGAGTAAGGACAGCGTAAAGGAAACGATTAAAGGTGCCGGTGAGTTGGTTGCGTCCAAAGATCCGGATTTTGCGCTGGTCCAGGAGATCGATCTGGATGCTACCAGAAGTTATCATGTGAATGAGTATTCTATATTGAAGGAAAACATCCCGGCTTATAACTGCGTATTTGCACAGAATTATGATTCCGCGTTTCTGTTTTATCCGTTTACACAGCCTCATGGAAAAAGCAAAGCCGGACTTGCCCTGTTTTCGAAATATCCGATTACGGGATCTATGAGAAGAAGTTTTCCAATTTCGACGTCTTTTACGAAATTTTTTGACCTGGACAGATGTTACAGTATTTCCAGAGTGCCGGTAGATAACGGAAAAGAGCTGGTGATCTTTGAACTGCATATGTCTGCTTACGGAAACAGTGATGCCATTCGGGAAGGCCAGATCCGGATGCTCAGTGAAGATATGCAGAAGGAATATGAAGCTGGAAATTATGTGATCTGTGGTGGGGATTTCAACCATGATCTGAAGGCTGCGGATACACAGTTGAAAGCATCCGATGCAGACAACAATACCCAGACAGGTTCCGAAGATTCTGCAGAACCCGAATCCTGGGCTTACCCATTTCCACGTTCAGAACTCCCGGAGCATTTTTCCTTCTGCCTGGATCAGCTGTCTGAAGATGAAAAAAACAATCTCTGGAACAGTGCCCGCAACGCAGATATGGAATATGTACCCGGTGAGACCTATACCGTGACGCTGGACGGATTTATCATTTCCGATAATGTGGAATGTACAAAATACGAAAATGTAAATACCGGCTATTCCTATTCAGACCACGATCCTGTATATATGGAATTTCAGTTGAAAAAATAAAAAATGACAGTAAATATTTTTATTCCAGATAACCGAAACTGCAAAGCAATTATTCGCAGCTCATTGACTTTCCCGGGAAAAAGGCTTAAATTAGATGAGAAAAATAATCATATATTGCAAATAAGGAATGGAGGCTTTTTAAAATGTCTGGAGTAGCGGAGGACAGTCATTTGCAAAGTAACAAAAAATTACCGGTGATCAGAGGAGAACTGGCTCTGGTAATCGTGATTCTGATCAACAGCCTGGGAGTAGTGCTTATGCTTTATTCCGGGTCGGGCATTTCGGCGATATCGAGTGTGCCCTATGCTTTTTCGGAAGTATTTCCACATGTTACACTTGGAACCTGGACGTATATTTTTCAGGGACTTCTGATTTTATCACTGATGATCATGCGGAAGAGATTCGTGGTACCGTATTTATTCAGTTTTGTTGTGGGATTTGCATTCAGTGAGATGCTGGATCTTTATGAAGCGGAGATCAATATACTGCCGACGGCAATGGGATTCAGAGTGCTTTATTTTGTGATCAGTTATCTTCTGATCTGTTTTGGAATTGCTCTTTCCAACCGGTGCGGTCTGCCGATCATCCCAACCGATCTGTTTCCGAGAGAACTTTCGGATATCACGAAATTCAAATATTCCAAAATTAAGGTCAGCTTCGATGTTACCTGCCTTGCAGTAACCGGATTTATGACAGGAATTATCCTTGGTCATCTGGACGGACTTGGGATCGGAACGATCCTTGCGGCTTTTACCATGGGAAAAGTGATCGGATTAATAGGGGACGAGTTGGATCGTCATGTGAGATTTGAGTCTTTTCTGACGAAGAAAGCATAATAATAAAACAGAAAAAAGGTCTGAATTTCAGCTTCCATAAAACAAATGGAAGCCGGAATTCAGGCTTTTTTTATATGTACCATCCTGTTTTAGCTATATCCGCCCACAAAATTGCTCGAATTATATATTTTTTTGTGAAAAACACCAAAAAACACTCGACTTTACGCTACGTTAATGCTATACTTATACAGCTGTTTAAAGCTTTAAAGTGAAAAATAAAAGTAAAAATACAGGAAAGAAGATAGAAAATGAAAATCGTTGTATGTATGAAACAGGTACCGGCGACTTCCAAGGTTGATATTGATCCGGAAACCGGTGCCATGAAACGTATGTCCGGTGAGACAAGAACAAATCCATATGACCTGTTTGCGCTGGAAACAGCCCTTGCGATCCGGGAAAAAACAGGCGGAACGGTAACCGTTCTGACCATGGGACCGCCACAGGCGGAAGAGATGATCCGGGATGCCTACACCATGGGTGCAGACGAAGGCGTGATCCTTTCAGACCGGAAATTTGCAGGAGCGGATGTACTGGCAACTTCCTATGCACTGGCACAGGGAATCCAGGTGATCGGTGGAGCAGATCTGATTATCTGCGGAAGACAGACCACAGATGGCGATACTGCCCAGGTAGGACCGGCTATTGCAGAACATCTGACCATTCCACACGCTGCATGGGTAGCAGAGATCATGGATGTCAATGAAAAAAGCATTCAGGTCCGTCAGGATCTTGTAAGTATTTCTCAGGTTTCCGAGATCCCCTATCCATGTCTGCTGACTATTGACAAGGATACCTGCGTGCCACGTCTGCCGTCCTACTTATTAAAGAAAGCAACTGCAGACCGTCCGGTACGGATCTTAAGCTTTGAAGATATGCCGGATCAGGATCTGAGCCGTTACGGACTGATCGGTTCCCCCACCTCTGTAGAAAAAATGTTTGCGCCGGAGGAAAGCGAAAAACAGGTTTATCTGGAAGGAACTGCAAAGGAAAAAGCAGACAAGCTTGTTGCTCTTCTGACCGGAAAGAAGATCATATAGGGGGAAGCGGAACATGGAATTTTTAAAATTTGATATAAACAAATGCGTGCTCTGCGGAGTATGCGTGGAAAAATGTCCTTTTGGAGCCCTTACCATAGAGGGAAAAGGAATTGTTGTAGGTGATGCCTGTCGTATGTGCGGACTTTGCGTTCGTAACTGCCCGGAAAAAGCAATCCAGTTTGAGCAGAAGGCGAAATCTTTTGACAAGGATAAATGGAAAAACTTTCTTATTTATGTGGAGCAGGAGAGAGGCGAGATCCATCCGGTTACATTCGAACTGATCGGAGAGGCAAGAAAAATGGCAGTCAAAGTCGGTTATCAGGTCAACTGTGTGATCGTCGGAGGCGCAGGAACAAAAGAAAACGCAGAGAAACTTCTCCCATATGGCGTAGACAATGTGTATGTGTATGAGCACGAAGGTTTTGAAGGTTTCCGCGCAGACTGTTACACGGATGCAGTTGCAGACTGTATTGCAGCCAACAAACCAAGTTCTGTTCTGATCGGAGCCACTGCTCTGGGACGTTCCCTTGCACCGAGACTTTCCACCAGATTCCATACAGGACTGACTGCAGACTGTACCACACTGGATATCCGTTCCAATACCGATATGATTCAGATCCGCCCGGCTTTTGGCGGAAATATCATGGCGCAGATCGGAATCACCAAATCAAGACCGCAGTTTGCCACTGTCCGTTATAAAGTTATGGATAAGGCAGAAAAGGTAAAAGATCCTCACGGACAGGTAGTTGTATGTCCGGTAAATGAAAAGATGGCAGATTCCAGGATCAAAATTCTTTCATCCAAAGTTATTGATAAGGTAAAGAGCCTTGAGGAAGAGGATGTTCTGGTTGTTGCAGGCCGTGGCGTCCGGAACGAAAAAGACGTGGAAATGTGCCGGGAACTGGCAGAAGCCCTTGGAGGCCAGCTTGCTTTTACCCGTCCGATGGTAGAAAATGGATTCGGAGATGTTGCCCATCAGATCGGACTTTCTGGAAGAACCGTCCGTCCGAAGCTGATTATCACCTGTGGTGTATCCGGAGCCATCCAGTTTACTTCCTGTATGACAGGATCAGACTGTATCGTAGCGATCAATAATGATCCGGAAGCACAGATCTTTAATGTTGCGGATTACTGTATTGTAGATGATCTGTATCAGGTTGTGCCGGAGCTGACAGAACTGATCAGGAATCGGAAGGAGGATTAAGTCATGGCATATCCATATAAAAAAATGACATCAGAAGATTTTGACTACATCCGTTCTGTGACTGCTTCAGATCGTGTATGGGTCGGCGATGAGATCGCAAAAGAATATTACCGTGATGAGATGCCGGAGTACGGAGTTTTTCCTCCGGAACTCTATGTGGAGGTTCTGAATAAAGAAGAGATCTCTGCCATCATGGCTTACGCATACAAAGAAAATATTCCGGTTGTATGCCGTGGAGCAGGAACCGGACTGGCAGGTGGAGCTACTTGTAAATATGGCGGAATCATGCTGTCCGTCATGAGAATGAACAAGATTTTTCCAATTGACAGAAAGAACCAGACCATCACAGCTGAGCCGGGAGCACTTCTTATCGATATTCAGGCGGCAGCAGCGGCAGGCGGACTTTTTTACCCACCGGATCCGGGCGAAAAAACAGCTTCCATCGGCGGCAATGTTATCACAAATGCTGGTGGTATGAAAGCGGTACGATATGGACTGACCAGGGATTTCGTCCGCTGTATCGAGGCAGTTATGCCGGATGGTTCCATCATGAATTTTTCATCCAACGTTGTGAAGAACACAACGGGATATGATGTAAAAGATCTGGTGATCGGCTCAGAGGGAACCTTATGTATCCTGACTCAGGTAACGCTGAAGCTTCTTCCCGCACCGACCTGCACCTGTACTCTTGTAATGCCGTTCAGGAGTCTTGAGGAATGTGCAGACATGGTCCCGAAGGTTCTGGAGCTGCCGTTTGTGCCAACAGCCATCGAGTTTCTGGAAAGAGAACTGATCGATATCGTAGAACGTAATCTGAACAAAATGTTCCCAGTAAAACAAGGAGAAGCAGTGCTGATCGTTATGTATGATGCTTCCAGTAAGCAGGAACTTGACAACGCAGTAGAGGCAGCAGCGGAAGCAGCTCTGGCAAACGGAGCCCTGGACTGCTGTATCGCAGGAACGCCGGAGCGTGCCGGAGCCGTATGGAGTGTCCGGGGCGGGATCCTGGAAGGAATGAAAGCAGATTCTGTCGCACAGGAGGAGTGTGACGTGGTTGTTCCGCGTGCAAGGATCGCAGAGTATGTAAAAGCAGCCAAAAAGATTGCAAGTGCACATGGTATCCGTGTAGAGCCCTGCGGACATTGCGGAGACGGAAACATCCATACAGAGATGCTCCGTGGACCGGAAATGAGTGACCAGGAGTGGAAGGAAGCCACTCACGCAAGTCTGGTAGAGCTGTATGCACTGTCCAAGGAACTGGGCGGACAGCTTTCCGGTGAGCATGGCATCGGAAACGGACGTCTGGAATTTCTGGAAGAATTTGCGGGACCGAGAATGATCGCTCTTTATAAAGCCATCAAACTGGCTTTCGATGATAAACTGATCCTGAATCCGGGAAAAGTCATCGAATATAATAAATAAAAAATGGGGGAAAGAGAGATGAGTCAGAATAAATCATTACAAAGTAAAATGCCTCTGGCTATGGGACTTGCGTTCGTCGCATTTACCACACAGTTCGGAGGCGGATTCGCATCAGGAGCGCAGATCTATCAGTACTTTATCAACTACGGTATCTGGTGTCTGATCCTGCCGGCAGTGACACAGGGATTGTATGCATTGTTTTTCTGGTATGGAATGCGCTATGCTTATAAACACAAAACCTACGATTACAGAAGCTTTTCCGACAGTCTTTACGGAAAAACGAAACCGGTTATGTCCAATCTCTATGAGATCTGTTACCTGATCATGATCGGAACTGCATCTGCAGCAGCCTTTGCAACCGGCGGTTCCACACTGCAGACACTGTTCGGGATCCCATACTGGCTCTGTACACTGATCATTGCAGCATTTATCTTTGTGATCGCGCTTTTCGGAACCAATGTTGTAAGAAAATGTGCTTCTACCTTAAGTGTGCTGATCATCATCGGTCTTGTACTGGTACTTGTTCCGAATATCATTGCACAGTGGGGAGATATCACAGCTTCCATCCATACTATGTCTTCCGGAGAAATGACTGTACTTTCCTCCGAGAGCGGAGCCTTTGGACCGGCGCTCTATTCAGCAGTCCTTTATTTCTTCTTCCAGCTGGCATCTGTTTCTGTTATGTACCAGCACATGGAGGATGTAACGGACGAAAAACAGATCAACAAAGCAGCGATCTGGATGTTTGTATGCAATTTCTGTGCAATGGAGCTTTCCATCCTCGGACTTCTTGCCATTGCATATGTAAATGAACTGGCATCTGCATCGGTACCGATGCTGGTACTGGTCCAGAACGGTGTAGGCGCCGGTATCCTGACACCGATCATTTCTCTGCTGATCATCCTTGGAGCTATCTCCACAGCAGTAAATATGATCTCCGGTATTGTGACCCGCTGTGTAAATGCAGTGGAGCGCCGTATGGACAGCTCGGCGAAAAAAGCGCAGGGACACCTTGGAAGAAATGCAGTTTTTACAGCGATCTTTACATTCCTGGCATTTGCCATTGCACAGTTCGGTCTGATGACAGTTGTTAAAAAGGGATATGCATACCTTGGATATGCGGCGTTTATTACATTGTTTGTACCGTTTGTTGTACATGCCGTTGCGACAAAGGGAAAAGAGATCTGAAGAATAAAAAGCTGAACAGAAAATCCCCCGTTGATCCGTATGGCAGGATCATCAGGGGATTTTGTCAAAGTTCACAAAAATATTATAAATATTTTATTAAATATTCCAGATAGACAACATATATTTTTTCTGATATTATTACGTACAGTTATTAAATAGTTACGAATCAGAAGGATTGTTACTGAAATATTGATTTATCGTCAGGCAAGACCTTATAGTAGTATAGGAATAGGTTTTCTATATACTGTAATGGTCTTTTTTTATTTGTTTGGCAGCGGGGGAACAGGACTATGGTTATCCATAAGATTTTGAATAATAATCTGATACTGTCCAGGGATGGACAGGGACATGAAGTTATTGTAAAGGGCTGCGGAATTGCCTTTCAGAAAAAGAAAGGACAGCAAGTGGAGGAGTCCAGGATCGAGAAGATCTTTACTGCGGAAAATGCCCAGATCAGCAAGGAGATACAGGGTTATCTGACTGCTATTCCGGAAAAATATCTGGATTTTGTGGAAGCTTTTGTAAATGATGTGAAGGAAAAAGAGGGGATGAAATTAAATGACAGTATTTATTTTTCCCTTAGCGACCATATCATGGGTGCGATCTCCAGACTTGAAAACGGGATCCGCCTTCAGAATATGCTGCTTCTGGATATCAAGCAGCTTTATCATAAGGAATATGAGATCGGCTTGGAATTACTGAAAAAGGTAAATGAGATGTTTGAGGTAGATCTTTCTGCAGATGAAGCAGGATTTTTTGCATTGCATTTTGTGAATGCGGAAGATGGCGGCAAGACGGACAGCTATCAGATTTCCATTATCGTACATCAGATCCTGGACATCGTGGAGAAGTATTATGACAATATGGAATTTCAGGAGGATAATCTGTATTATCAGCGGTTTCTCACGCATTTGAAATATTTTGCCCAGAGATTCCTTCATAAAGAGCTTCACTATGATGAGAATCAGGAGCTTTTCAAGATCATCAAGGAGCAGTACAGAGAAGCTTACGGCTGTGTAAAAATGATCTATCTTATGATGGAAGAGGAATATAAATACGCTATGACTGAGGACGAAATGCTGTATCTGACGATTCATATCCAGAAGATCACAGAAGACCATAAACGTCTGAAAAATCTGTGAAAAGAGATTGTTTTATAAATTAGGTGTTAATGGATTGTTACTGAAATACGTGCCATGTGCGTATCTTTTCAGGCAAGACCTTTAATATAAATTTCAATATTTATTATTAAAGGAGGTCCCCAAATGAAAAAGGACTATGCAAAAACTGCAGACACACTGATTGCAGCGCTGGGCGGAAAAGATAATATCACCCGTCTGTTCCACTGCATGACAAGGCTTCGTTTCTATGTGAAAGACAGATCGAAGATCAACGAGAAAGAGATCTTAAAGCTTTCTGAGATCTCCGGCGTTAACTGGCATGAAGATCAGTTCCAGGTTATCGCAGGAAATGAAGTGAACGCTGTTTACAAGGCATTGGAGGACAAAGGTGTTCCTACCGATGATGCACCGGCAGCGAACTCTGACAGCTCAAAGAGTGTTGTTTCAAAAGTTATCGATGCCATCACCGGATGTATGACCCCGATGATCCCTGCCCTGACTGCAGCCGGTATGATCAAAGTTGTACTTACTCTGCTGACAACTTTTCATCTGGTATCAGAAACAAGCAGTACCTACCAGGTGATCAGTTTTATCGGAGATGTTACTTTCTACTTCATGCCGTTCCTGATCGCAGCAAATGCTGCCAAGGTTTTCCGCGTGAACCAGTCACTGGCGCTGTTTATTGCCGGTGTTTACTTAAGCCCTACCTTTGTAACTATGGTAGCCGGTGATGCGGCCATCACACTGTTTGGTCTGCCGATCACAAAAGCAACTTATTCTTATTCCGTTATTCCGGTTATCCTGATGGTATGGATCACACATTATATTGAGATTCTGGTTGATAAGATCACACCGAAAATGGTAAAATTGATCCTGAACCCGACACTGGTAATTCTGATCAGTGCACCGATCGCCCTGATCGTAGTTGGACCGCTCGGAACAATTATTGGTAACGGACTTGCGGTAGCCATCAACTTCCTGTCCGTAAAACTTGGTTTCATTATTGTAGGTATCCTTGCAGCAACCTTCCCGTTCATCGTTATGACTGGTATGCACCATGCGCTGACACCAATCGGACTGAATGCCATTGCAACCGGTGGTACCGATACACTGATCTTTGTATCTCAGGTATGCTCTAACCTTGCACAGTCCGGAGCTTCTCTTGCAGTAGCTGTAAGATCCAAGGACAGCAACATGAAACAGCTGGCAAGTGCAGCCGGTGTCTCCGCTCTTATGGGTATCACAGAGCCTGCTCTGTATGGTGTTACACTGAAACTGAAAAGACCGGTTGTAGCAGCTTCCATAGCAGCCGGAATCGGTGGTATCGTAGGAGGACTTCTTCAGGTTTCTCTTTACATTGCACAGAATTGTATCATGGCGATCCCGGCGTTTATCGGTGAGAAGGGATTAAGCAATCTGCTTTATGGAATCATTATGATCGTGGTATCTTTTGTAGCTGCTTTTGTTCTTACGCTTATCTTCGGATTTGAGGATGTAAAGGCTGAGACAGAGGATGAAGTACAGAACACAGATACAGAAAAACAGCCGGCACAGCAGAACGCTCCGCTTGTAGAGAAGATCGAGCTTTGTGCACCGGTAGCAGGAACTGTAAAAGCACTTTCCGATGTTCCGGATAAAACTTTTGCGGATAAGGTTTTAGGTGACGGAGCAGCAATCGTTCCATCAGAAGGAAAGGTTTATGCACCGGCAGATGGTACGGTGGCAAATATCATGGACAGCAAACATGGAATCATGTTTGTGACAGAAAGTGGAGCAGAAATTCTGATCCACATCGGACTTGATACTGTAAATTTAAATGGTAAATATTTTAAATCCCATGTTTCTGATGGAGATAAGGTAAAAAAAGGAAAGCTTCTTGTGGAATTCGATATGGATGCCATTAAGAAAGAAGGATATGATCTGATCACACCGGTTGTTGTGACCAATATTTCTGATTATATCAAAGCAGTATGCATGGAAAAAGAAGATGCAGCTGTAAATGCAGGAGATAAATTCCTGACTATTGTATAAGAATAACAACGAAACATCAGGCGGAGATAACAGATCCGCCTGATGTTTGTAAAAAGGAGAAAATTAAAATATGAAAAATTATAACCGTATGCCGGAAAACTTTCTCTGGGGCGGAGCAACCGCTGCAAACCAGTATGAAGGCGGTTGGGATGAGGATGGCAGAGGCCCGTCCATTGCAGATATCCTGACAGGAGGAAGTGTGGATAAGGAACGTCGTCTTACACCGCCGGCACCGTTACCGGAAGAATTTTATCCCAATCACCAGGCGACTGATTTTTATCATCACTGGAAAGAGGATATTGCTCTTTTTGCAGAGATGGGATTTAAGGTATATCGTTTTTCTATTTCTTGGTCCAGAGTGTTCCCAAATGGGGATGAGGAAACTCCAAATGAGGAAGGCCTTAAGTTTTACGACAATGTGATCGACGAACTGAGAAAATATAACATTGAGCCGCTGATAACGATCTCTCATTATGAGAATCCCCTTCATCTTTCTCTGGAGTATGGCGGATGGAAAAATCGTAAGATGATCGATTTCTATCTTCGATTTGCAAAGGTTTTATTTGAGAGATATAAAGGTAAGGTAAAATACTGGCTGACTTTTAATGAGATCAATATGCTGACGCAGGACTTTGGTGCGGTATTCTGTGCAGGAATGCTGGACCCGAAGGATGTATGTGAGCAGAGCCGTTATCAGGCAATGCATCACCAGCTGGTAGCAAGTGCACTTGCAGTTTCCATGGCTCATGAGATCGATCCGGAGTTTATGCTTGGCTGTATGCTTGCTTATCACAATGGTTATCCATATACCTGCCATCCGGATGATATCTTATATGCACAGCAGTTTGGGCAGATCCACAATTCCATTGCCGGTGATGTTCATGTAAGAGGATATTATCCGGGATTTGCAGCGAGATACTTTGAGGAGCACGGAATCCAGCTGGAGGTTCTTCAGGAGGATAAAGAGATCCTCAAGAAGGGTACGGTGGACTTTTTCACTATCAGCTATTATTCCAGTAGCTGTGTCAGCGTGACAAAGGACGGAGAGAAAACGGCCGGAAATGGAAGTGACAATCTGAAAAATCCATATCTGAAAGCTTCCGACTGGGGCTGGCAGATCGATGCAACTGGTCTTCGCTATGTTCTGAACCAGATCTATGACCGCTATCAGATTCCGATCATGATCGTGGAAAATGGTCTTGGGGCGGTGGATCAGCTGACAGAGGATGGAAAGATTCACGATGATTACCGTATTGAATATATGCGCCGCCATATAGAGCAGATGAAGGAAGCAATCCATGACGGAGTAGATCTGATCGGCTACACCTGCTGGGGCTGTACAGATCTTGTCAGTGCCTCCACTGGAGAATTCAAGAAGCGTTATGGGCTTATCTATGTAAATAAAAATGATGACGGGACCGGAGACTTTTCCAGAATCCGCAAAGATTCTTTTTACTGGTACAAAAAAGTGATTGAATCCTGCGGGGAAGAGCTTTAACTGAATCAACTGCGAAGCAGTTATCTGGTGTAGAATTATGTAGCGAATGCGGTTGCTTTTATCCGGTTGACGACAAAATCCTGGAGTATGACAATGTACTCCGGGATTTTTTTGGAAGGTTGACTTTTACACGGTAAAGTGTAATACTTATTGTAAGTGACGAATGTGAGGAGTGTTTTTATGCCGGATGAAAAAGTACTGCAGGTAGCGATACTTATATGGGGATGTGTATTTTGTGCCATAGCTGCAATATGTATATTTCTGAGCAGTAATTATGACAGGGAAAAGCGTCGGTATCTTATCCTGATGGAGAGTTTTGCTTCCATGTTATTGCTGATGGATGCCATGGCGCATATTTTCAGCGGATATCCCGGAGTTCCGGGCAGTGTGATGGTCCGTATTTCGAGTTTTCTCGTATTCCTTTTAAGTGACGTAGTCCTGCTGTGTTTTCACATTTATGTGTGTGTTTATCTGTTTTCGAAGAGGGAGCGGAGAACATTAAAAAGAGTAAAAGCCGGATATGTTATTGCTGCCGCAGGGGCTGTTTTTGTGGTGATCTCGCAGTTTACTCACTGGTATTATTACATAGATGTGGATAATTATTACCATCGGGCACCGTTATATATTATGTCAATTCTTCTTCCGGTAGCAGGTATGTTCATTGATCTTACACTTTTGCTCCAGTACAAAAAGAGAGTCAGCAGGAAACTCCTGTTCTCTATGCTGTCATGCATTGTACTTCCGGCAGTGGCGGCAGCTGTGCAGGCATTCAGGTATGGAATGTCGCTGATCGATTTTTCTGTTGGTATTTCCATGATCATTATGTTTATCGTGACGATGACGGAGCTGAATCAGGAAATGTATCAGCTGATAAGCAGAGAGGGCAAGATAAAGGAAAGACTTGAGATCGCAACGATACTGAATAAATGCATTGCTGAGCTGATATCAGGAGAAGATGAAGATGCGGCGATCTCCAATCTGCTGCGTATTATCAGTGGGTATTTTGACGGAGATCGCAGTTATATTGTTCAGATCGATGAAAAGAGGAATGTCTGTACAAATACCTATGAGTATGCCATGAACGGAGTGACTGCTGAGAAGGATAATCTTCAGGAGGTTCCCATGGAAATGCTGGATATCTGGATGGACAGCTTTCGGAAAAATGGCCTGTATTATATTCCGGATATTGAGGAGGAGCAGGGGCAGCCGTATTATGAGACTCTGAAGATGCAGGACATTACCAGGCTGCTGGCCGTTCCTTTAAACAGTGACGGAAAGATCATAGGATTTCTCGGGGTAGATAATCCGAGACTGCATTATGAGGATCATACGTTGCTGTCATCCATACAGTATTTTTTAACGGACAGCCTGAAAGCCAAGGAGCGTAAGGCGTGTCTGCAGTACATGAGTTACCGTGATATGCTGACGACCTTGTATAACAGGAACAGGTATATTCAGGTTCTGGAAGGCATGCAGGCAAAAACAGTGATAAAAACAGGCGTAGCATATATTGATATCAATGGTCTGAAACGGGTGAATGATCTTTACGGACATGAGGCCGGAGACAGGCTGATCATAAATACAGCGCGTTCCATGCTTGCGATTCTGCCGGAAAATGCTTACCGGGTAGGTGGCGATGAATTTGTACTTATCTGTTTTGACATGGATGAGAAGATTTTTCGGAGTAAGGTTCGGGATATCTGTGACAGCATTGCTGCCAAAAGGATCAGTGTTTCTGTTGGTGTTGTCTGGGAGGAAAGCTCTTCGGAGCTTGAGACGATGCTGAGAAGAGCAGATGATCTTATGTATGCGGAAAAAAAGAAATATTATGAAGAGCATGGAACGATGTGAAGGTATGCAGCAGAGTGTAAGAGGAGGTCAGAAGAAAATTCTGATAATGCTGTGCCCGGTATTTTTATACCGGGCATTTCGTTTGTGCTAAAAGAAATGCCGGAATAAAAATATCAGACGAAATTTTGAAAGATTTTCTGTAACGTTTTTGAGATCAGTGCGTCTTATAAGTGAGAAGGGAGGAAAGAGAAAAACCGATGAACATAGAGGAACTTTACCGGACATATTTTGACATTGTATATCGGTATATCCGTTCTATCTCACAGGATGGATCGCTGGCTGAGGAAGTGACACAGGAGACATTTTTTAAAGCTCTGGAAAAGATAGATCAGTTCCGGGGTGACTGTGATGTGCGGGTGTGGCTCTGCCAGATTGCAAAGAATACGTTGTACGACCATCTGAAAAAGCAGAAAAAGCAACTTCCCGGAGAGGAGCAGCCGGAAACAGCAGAAAGCCATGGCGGAGAGCTTCTGGAGGAAAAGCTGGCACAGCGGAGTCAGGCTATGGAGATCCACAAGGTTCTGCATAGACTTTCGGAACCGTACAAAGAAGTTTTTTCCCTGCGGACCTTCGGAGAGCTGACCTTCCGTGAGATTGGAATGCTTTTTGGAAAAAGTGAAAACTGGGCGCGGGTGACTTATTACCGTGCAAGAGTAAAGATCAGAGAGGAGCTGTAGCAATGAGGATCACATGTGATGTAATACAGGATCTGATGCCATCTTATGTGGACGGCATTTTAAGTGAAGACAGTCAGGCGTTGGTAAAAGAGCATATGGAAGCTTGTAAGGAATGCAGAAAAATGTTGGAGATCATGAAAGAGGAGCAGGGAAAAGAGCAGGCTCAAATAAGACCATCTGCAGCCTCCGGAGCACAACGCAGAGCTGGTGAAACGGAGAATATCGGAAGCGCAGCCGCGCTGAAAAAAATCCGGAAAAAATTAATAATACGCAGGGTGCTGACAGCAGCAGTGGCAGTTATCCTGACACTCATCGCTGCGGTAGCAGGCTACAACCACTGGTATTTCAACGAAAAATACATGACCCTGGAAAATAGCGGAATGTACGTAAAAAATAACAGTTTGTATTCTTCCAATAATCTCATCAACCGAATGAAAGTACAGTACACGGAAGATGGAAAAACAGAGTTTGTCTACGCCATTGACGCGCCATATGCAGGAACTCTGAAACTGAAAGGCGATGACATGCTGCTTCAGGATTTTTCCAAAAAGACAGAGGAAGTATCACCGGAAGACGACAGCACCCCGGAAACGGTAACAGAGGTTTATTATATGAGTGCGGAAGCCAGAAAGAAGAGCCTGAAATTAACAGAGCTGGAAGCGAAGGGAGATCTGGATGCAGCGGAGAAAATTGTGGATGAGATGAAACAGGAATCGAAGCTGATATGGTCGGAACAAGAGGATAGAAATACCGCATCGTCTATGTTAAAATAAAACCTGGACAGTACAGTGAAAAAGTTCTATAAAAATTCTGTGCTGTAGGCAAAAAAACAGACAGCAGTGAATTTACGTATTTACTGCCGAAGAACAGGGGGACATAAGATGTTATTTGTATGCTATCCAAAATGCAGTACCTGCAAAAAGGCTCAGAAATGGCTGGATGAGAGTGGCGCAGAATATACGTTGCGTGATATTAAGACGGACAATCCAACTGCAGAGGAACTGAAAGCCTGGTGGGAAAAAAGCGGTCTTCCGCTGAAGCGTTTCTTCAATACCAGTGGAAATATTTATAAAGAGATGAAACTGAAAGATAAACTTCCGGAGATGAGTGAGGAAGAGCAGCTTGCGCTTCTTGCAACAGACGGGATGCTTGTGAAACGACCAATCCTTGTTGGGAAAGACAAGGTGCTGGTGGGCGCTAAAGAAAAAGAATGGGAAGAGTATCTGAAATCATGAAAAAGAAACTGAATTATGCGGATATCGTTAAGGAAACCGTGATCCTCACCGTAGCAGTGGCGATCATCGCAGCGGCGGTATATTTTTTCCTAGTGCCAAGCCATACGTCGGTCAGCAGTATTTCCGGTCTTGGAATCGTGCTTTCCAACTTTGTGCCGCTGCAGCTGTCGGCGATTACCATGATCCTGAATGTGGTATTGCTGATTATTGGATTTTTTACCTGTGGAAGAGAGTTTGGAGTTAAGACGGTTTATACCAGTGTAATGCTGCCGTTGTTTCTGGGATTGTTTGAGATCATTTTTCCAAATTTCGGTTCCATGACAGACAGCCAGGAACTGGATGTTCTGTGTTATATTCTGGTAGTGAGTGTGGGACTTAGCATTCTTTTTAACCGGAATGCATCCTCAGGCGGACTAGATATCGTGGCGAAGATCATGAATAAGTATCTCCACATGGAACTTGGAAAAGCCATGTCTCTTTCCGGTATGTGCGTGGCACTTTCCGCGGCGCTTGTGTATGATAAAAAGACGGTGGTCTTAAGTATTCTGGGAACGTATTTTAACGGAATCGTTCTGGATCATTTTATTTTTGACAATAATATCAAGCGGCGTGTCTGCATCATCACGAAAAAGGAAGAGGAGCTGAGGCAGTTTATCATTCACGACCTGCACAGCGGAGCCACGATCTATGAGGCCATCGGAGCCTATAACATGGAAAAACGCCGTGAGATCATCACCATCGTAGATAAAGGTGAATATCAGAAGCTGATGAAGTTTATAAACCAGGAGGACCCGAAAGCGTTTATTACGGTTTATAATGTATCGAATATGCGGTATCAGCCGAAGAAATAAGAATATTTTGCTGGAATAAAAAAATCCCGGGACAAAACGCCCGGGAATTTTTTGGCCATATTTTACAGGAAAATATATTTCAGGATAAACAGCACTGCCAGTACATACATCAGAGCGCTGATCTTCTTTTCTTTTGCCTTACCTGTGATCAGGTTGATGGCTACGTATGTGATAATTCCCATGGAGATACCTTCGGAAATGCTGTAGAAGAACGGCATTGCGATGATACATACATAACATGGGATTGCCTCGGACATATCGCTGAAATCAATGCTGATAACATTGCTGAGCATGTACAGACCGACGATCACCAGAGCCGGAGCTGTGGCAAAGGACGGGATTGCCAGGAAGATCGGAGACAGGAACAGGGACAGGCCAAATAAGATGGCAGTTGTCACTGCGGTAAGTCCGGTTCTTCCGCCTTCGGATACACCGGAAGCACTTTCTACGAAGGTAGTGGTTGTGGATGTACCAAGAACTGCACCGGCAGTTGTTGCAACTGCATCTGCAAGAAGTGCGCCCTTGATGTTAGGAAGCTTGCCATTTTCATCCAGCATGCCTGCTTTAGAAGAGACACCAACGAGAGTTCCAAGAGTATCAAAAAGATCTACAAATAAAAATGCAAACAGGATAACAAGGAAATCCAGTGAAAAAACTCCGTCAAACTGCAGCTTCGCAAAGATCGGAGCAAGACTCGGGATAGAGAGTCCGTTGCTGAAATCCGGGAGCAGGCTGTAGAAGCCGATTTCCGGGTTCGGAACATAAAGTCCGGCGAACTGACAGATGATTCCAAGTCCCCATGTGATCAGGATACCCCAGAGGATGTTTCCCTTTACATTCTTAACAACCAGGATACCGGTTACGATGATACCGATCAGAGCCAGGATAACGGTGATCCCCACATTGTTGAAGGAAGCCTCTACACCCTTGGCTGCGTTGTAGCCATCTACAGAGAAAAGCTGCAGCAGAGTGGAGCCGCCGATCACGATATTGGCATTCTGTAATCCTACAAATGCAATAAAAAGACCGATACCAACACTGACTGCGGATTTCAGGTTCAGAGGGATCGCATTAAAGATCGCTTCACGTACATTGGTAAGTGAAAGAACGATAAATACGATACCTTCTGTAAAAACTGCAGTCAGTGCATACTGCCAGCTGTATCCCATACCGATAACAACTGTATAGGCAAAGTATGCGTTCAGACCCATTCCGGGTGCCAGTGCGAACGGGTAGTTGGCGAAGATCGCCATCAGCAGCGTTCCCAGGAAGGCTGCCAGTGCGGTAGCTGTGAATACAGCTCCGGAATCCATGCCGGTTGCGGACAGGATGTTCGGGTTAACTGCCAGGATATAGGCCATTGTCATGAAGGTGGTGATACCTGCCAGAACCTCAGTTTTGGCGTCCGTTTTATTTGCGGACAGCTTGAAGATTTTTTCTAACATATTTCTTTCCCTTTCTTAAATATGTTTTTGGACAACATGTCTATTTTATCATATAAAAATTTCGTATGCAATCATTAGTGCTTAACAGATATTGTTATGTAAGGTAATTTTTTGCAAAATACTTTTACAAGCAGGTAATTTGTGTGTAAAATACAGAAAAGAGAGTATTCGATTTACAGACGGGTTTATTCTGCAATGAAAGGGGGATGGATAATGTCTGAGAAAAAACTGCGGAACATTACAGATGTGCTCTGTTTTCTGATGATCCTTGGGTACGTGATGTATCTTGTAGCCACCTGGGGAAATCTGCCGGAGAGGGTGCCAATCCATTTTAATGCGCATGGGATCCCGGACCGGTATGGGAAGAAGGGCAGCCTTCTTCTGGAGCCGATTTTGGGGCTGCTGATCTTGGCACTTCTGATGTTCTGTCAGAGATTTCCACAGTGGTGGAATTATCCGGTTGAGGTGACAGAGGAAAACAGAGAGCATATCTTTGAAATCGCGTCAAAAATGATGTCTGTGATCAAACTGTTATCCATTGGAGTATGTCTTGATGCCGGGATCAGCGGGAATCTGGGAACGGCACCTATGTGGCCGGTGTGGATACTGATCACAGGGATTTTCGTGACATTGATCCTGGGGATCCGGGGGATATATAAGGCTGGTAAAGAAACTGGCATGGATGAGGATGATAAATCGTGAAGCGGTTGCGTTTGTGATCATGCAGAAGAGTGGAAGGGAAATGTTCGATTTATTGTACTGAATATGGATGGAACCAGCGAAAGCGGATCGCGAATATCCGCTTGGCGAAATTATAATAAAAACAGGAAAGGAATCTCAGGAGGATATGGCAGATACAAGAACAGATGAGCTTTACAGAGCGCTTCAGGATAAGGGCTATCCCGATGAGCTGTGCCGGGAAATCGCCTATAAACATATGAATACCGATTACACAGCTACACGGATGCTGGGGTATTTATACAGGGTGACAAGTCCCAGAGTGGAGGATGTGATCGATGAGATGCTGGCGATCTTAAGTGATAGGGAAGCCATCGTCCGGAAGAAAGAGCTGGAGCACGCCCAGGCTACGATCAACAGCGTGTATCGGGAGGGTTTGTAACGGAAATCCCGGAGCTTTGCCAGTGCTGGCGGATCAGAAGCTTCATCCTTTAAGGAAAATCAGGAGATCATGGCTCTGGAGCATCATCTCCTTCCGCAGAAATTCATCATTGATAACTACATCAATATGAACGCACACTTTAATTTTATCCGTTTCTTTTAAACAGTATTGTTATTACGGTAGTGATTACTCTGATCGTAATTTATGCAAGTAATTGAAGATGGACAAAATAGTAATTGTATTAACTGATAAACCATAGTATAATACAAATATGAACACAACATATAAATCAAACAACAATGTCGTCTATTCCTGTAAATAC
>NZ_JAAITI010000051.1 GCF_013304735.1 Blautia luti | reverse complement strand
TAAGCACGCCGCCAGCGTTCATCCTGAGCCAGGATCAAACTCTCTGATAAAATGTTTGATTCATTTACTCAAGACAACCGTTTGGCTATCTCTCGTTTTTACTGATTTTGGTTCGTTAGAACCGTTCTTAAAAATGTAAAGAAATTTTCGAGAATCGTATGTGTTTCACTGTTTAGTTATCAAGGTTTGTTCTGTCTGTCTCTCAGACAGCCCGTTTATTTTATCTCATCTCTTTTTGTTTGTCAAGTACTTTTTTAAGTTTTTTTCAAACATTTTTGAGTTAAGATTTTGTTGTCGTTTTGTCGACGACTTGGATACTTTATCATATCTTCTGTCTTTTGTCAACTGTGAATTTCATTTTTCTGAAATTCTTTTTAATTGTTTGTTTTTCAAAAACAATTATTTGCGACAGCTCAGTTATAATAACACTGGGAGTTATGCTTGTCAACCATAAAATTCAAATTTTTTTGGATTTTTCGAAATTTCATCCCAAAGCCCCAATTCAATTCCCAGGACAGGACGCCCCGCGTCCGCTTCCGTCCCCTGCAAGGGTCTTATCTTTTTTCCTACCGGCTGGAAGTGTCAGCCAGAGGGAGAGGATATCGGTTCGGGCTGTTGCGGAGGAGGGGTGATACAACTTAGGTTGCGGGAGAGGGCGTTATTGCGGCAGGGTCAGCTGTCTGAGCCGCAGGCGAGTTCTGGCCCTGCCGCAATGCTTTTAGCCATCTCACGGAACCTTAGTTGTATCCCCCGACGGAGTCCTTGCCCGGGCCGATATCCTCTCCCTCTGGCGTACGGTGTTCTCTCCACCTTCCGGAACCAGCAATATCCCCCCGACGGAGTCCCTGCCCGACCTGATATCCTCTCCCTCTGGCGTCCGCTTTTCTCTCCCACCTTTCTCCCCACAAAAAAAGCAGGAAGCTCCGCACACTCCCTGCAAACTCTCACACAAACCAAAATCCTCACACCCAAGCCAAAAGAAGCCCCATCTACTTCATATTCGCAAACCTCTCCACAGCCTTAGTAAAATTCTCAATCGTCTTATCCGCATCCCCATGCTCAATACCATCTCTCACACAATGCTGGATATGCCCCTCAAGCACAACCTGCCCAACCTTATGCAAAGCCGACTTCGCCGCATTGATCTGAGCCAAAACATCCTCGCACGGAATATCCTCATCCACCATCCGATCGATCGCCTGCACCTGCCCAACGATCTTCTTAAGTCTCCTGTGAAGGTTCTCCGAGTCCATACACTGCTTCATACTATTACCTCCAATATCAAAAATCACAGTCAGCAGACATCCGCGCTCCAAAGCCACCAACTGTCCCTGTCACTTTTATATTAAAGAACCCACCCCACCTTGTCAAGTTTTTCACCACACCACACAAAAAGACACCCAAACACACCCTCACTCATCACAAACCGCAATCCCCTCCCGGACCCGCTCCGTAAGACTGTCTCCACCCTTACGATACCAAGCTTCCACAAAAGAATCAAAAGAACTCACAGGCATCCTCCCCATAATAATCTGGATAAATGCATTCTTCTCCAGCAAACGCAAAGTCTGAGGAATCTCCCCGTCACCATCCCCCAGATACTTTTTCTCCGGAGCACGGTAATTCGCATCCACCAAAAGCCCCACCGCTGAGATCCTGGACTTGTACGCCGCCCAGGCCTCCACCGAAGGCACATCCGCCTCGAGATATTCCTTACACGCATCAAAATAAGAAACCTCAATGGCACTGAGATCCTCCCTCGTCTTCGCATCACCAGAACTGTAGAGAACCTCACGGATATGCTTTGTCACTATATAGGTAGCCTCATTATAATCCACATTGATCATCAGCGGACGCGCTGTAGGATCCACATTCAGTGCAAAATAAGTGTTCATCTCATCCGCATCCTCTGCCTCATATCTGGAATGATCAAACAACACACTCAAAATCTTCATTGCAATCTCCGGATGCTCATACCCTTTACGCACAACTACATATTTATTATCCCGAAACGTAGAATATACCTCCACGGTCCGCTTTGCATCCGCAGTCAGATAATACGGCTCCCAGTCCGCCTCTTTATTCTTCCGGTACTCATCCATAAGGGGATTATTGGGCGTCCACCAGAGGCCGAAAAACGCTCCGCACTTTCCATTCACCACAAGATCCCGGATATTATTCTGTGCACGCAGAGCAAAATCCGGATCCAGAATCCCCTGCTTATAAAGCTCCCTTAAATACCCCAGAGCCTCCTTTGTCTCCTCCGTCAGTGAACCGTAGACAATTTCTCCATCTGCATTTTTGATCCACTGCTGGGGATACGCACCGAACATTTCAAACACAGAATCCACCGAATAGCTGGTACTGACCGTACCCACAAGCCCCGGATCACAGACAAGACCCACAGGATCTTCGCCCTCTTCTGCACCCATCCGGTTCTCCTGGAATGCACGGATCACAGAAAACGCCTCGTCCAGGGTCTTCGGCTCTTTCAGTCCCAATTGTTCCATCCAGTCACGTCTCAGCCACAAAAGCTGCGGTCCGTCATCAATCGCAGTCTCCGGAAGCGCAAACAGCTTCCCGTCAAATGTTCCAGATGCCAGAAGCTCTTTTCCATAACTTTCATACATCTCCTGTATCTTATCGGAAGCACAGCTTTTGTATACTTCCGTCAGATCTTCAATCAGATCATTTTCAACCAGTTCTTCCAGAGTCTCCCTGTCCGACACCAGAAAAATATCCGGAAGATTCCGGTCTTTGACCAGGATGTTCAAAGCTTCGTCATACCGTTCCTCACTCTCCATAAAAACATTCTTATTCTGAATATTCAGTGTCTTTTTCAGATACCGGGTATATGCATTGTCCTCATAAGTCTGCCCGTCCGGAAGATTAGAATTATTAGCCCCTTTCATCTGTCCCAGAGTATAGGTTACAAGCTCCGGATATCTCCCCAGAGGCGAGGTTTCTGCCTGTTCCCAGCTCTTACGGTTCTTTTCAGGCAGAACATCCACATCTGTTTTTTTCATTTCTGAAGTTTCAAAAGAACACCCCGTCAAAAGTGTCAGGCTCAGTAACATACTCAGAAACACCACTGTTTTTCCCAGACTAAGTCTCATCTTTTTTCACCTCTTTCGGGATCCTCATATCAACGCTTGTCCCCTTACCTACCTTGCTCAGGATCCGGATGGCATATTTTTCTCCATATAAGATACACATACGGTCATTGACATTTTTAAGGCCATAGCCTTTTGCCTGATATGTGAGCAGCTTTTCTGCCTGCTCCTGCTCCATGCCTATTCCGTTATCTTCAACCCGGATCACTACATCCCCATTCTCTTCAAAGAAATAAAGCTTCAGAAGCTTTTCCCCTTCCTCCTTCACATCCAGGCCATGCTCCAGAGCATTCTCAACGATAGGCTGCAGGGCAAGCTTCGGAACCAGCTCCTGCTGCACAGATGGATCGATCTTCCACTCCACCTTAAAATCATTGTCATGCATGATCAGCTGGATTTCCAGATAAGCTTCAATATTCCGGATACAGGTTTCCACAGTTACCATATCTGCTCCCTTACTGAGTGCTGTCCGGTAAAATGTAGACAATGCCAGAGTCACACGGCTGATCTCCTTCTGTCGGCTCTTAATCGCCATCCAGTTTATAATAGAAAGGGAATTATAAAGAAAATGTGGATTGATCTGGGCAGTCAGCGCTTTCAGTTCAAATTCCTTCAGGGCAATCTTGTTTTCATACACTTCTTCAATCAGTCGATTGATCTCATCCATCATATGGTGAAAGCTTCTCACCAGCTGTCCTACCTCATCTCCGGAATCACTGTAAACCGTAACTTCACGACTTCCTTGGTTCACCTGTTCCATATTTCTGGTAAGCTGCTCGATCTTTCTTGTAAACAGCTTGGAAAACGTCATTCCCAGCACAATGATGATCACAACACAGAAACCGATCAGTGGGATCTCACTGATCAACACTTTTGAAACCGAGCTCTCGATCACAGCCGGAGGTTTGTAAAAATAATAGGTCCACCTTGTTTCATGTCCGCTGCTGCTGACGTAGGTATATTCTTCCCTCAGACGATCCAGCTTTTTTGCAGTTTCCTTCTGTGCGGAAATATCACTGGCTGCCAGATTTTCTCCATGATAAACGATATTTTGCTGATCATCCACCACAAAGCCTCCGGAATTCCGTTCAATGATATTAGCCAGCGGCTGGAATACTTTTCCGTAATCCAACGAAATACAGAGCACAGCCTCCCTGATCTTACCATCATATATTTCCCGGACTGCCGCGATCTGACGATTATCCCGGTCCACGATCCACTGAACCGTCACATTGTTCTTTAATTTGTCACTCCACCATTCCTCATCCACCTCTGAAAGTGGAGCCAGGGTATATTCATGGCGCACAGGAATGCTTTCTGCAAAAAGCTGTATCCCAAGAATTGCTTCGTGGTAGGATTGCGGCACTGTCAGCAGCGGATCCACAACTTCCGTATACTGTTCATATGCAGTATAACGGTCCATATCTTTATTGAAGATCACCTCCTGGATTTCCGGAGAATAGGTGAGATAATTCAACAGACTGGCATAAATCTCGATCTGCCCGTCAATACTTTCCCTGGTCTGCTCCAGAATGGAGTACATATCCTCCATCTCATTTTTCCGGACAAGACTGCTCATACGGCTGTGACTATATAATGCCAGCACAGTCATCGGAACCAGTGATACTACCACAAGCAGGATCGTCAGCTTGTACCGGTATTTCATATCATTATACTTCTTCAGAAGCCTCTTCATCCTCATTGTTTCCTTTCCGATAGGATTCCGGACTGCTTCCGTAATATTCCCGGAAGCTCCGGCAGAAATACGAAGAATTGGCAAATCCTACCTGCTCGCTGACCATGGCTACCTTCATGTTGGTGATACGGAGAAGCTCCTTGGCCTTTTCCATTCGGAATACACGGATAAAACGGTTCAGGTTCATTCCAGTCTCCTTCTTGAAGATAAAGCTGAGATAGCCGGAAGAAAGATATACTTTTTCTGCCAGCGTTTCCAGGTTCAGATCTTCCGCATAGTGATTGTAAATATAATTTTTTACTGCTGCCACCTCATCTCGGGATTCGCTCATGGAGCGGTCCAGGAACTCTTCGTACTGGCGGATATTTTTTTCTGTAACCTCAATGATCTCCTGAATGGTAGAACAGCCATACAGATGATCCACCTCCAGATCCAGCCTGTGCTCTCCGGCAAAACGATTCTCCTGAAACAGCTCCCTTATCACATTGGAAAAAACAAATTTCACATACATGGCCGAAAACTGGGTATTGGACTGATATTTGGATGCCAGGCTGCGGAAATGGCTCCACAGCTGCTTCACATCCTTTCTGGAAATATCTTCTGAGATTTTTTCCATGAGCCTGGAATCCTGCTCCTCTTCTCCGGTATTTTTTTCCTCGTCCTCCTCGCTGGTATAGACATGAATATCCGGATGATAAAATTTTTCTTCCATCTGCTGCTCCAGCTGTTCCATGATTTCCGGCAGTTCCTGATATCCGTCAAAACGCCGGCTTACAGCCAGATGAAAGCGAACAGGATGAAGACGCTTCAGAAGATTATAGACATTTTTTGCCACAAGGACATAATCACAGTACACATCCTTAAAAAGAAGCAAAGACTGACGGCCATTAAGATTCAAATAGAAGAAAGAACGGCGAAGCTCTTCCCGGATCTCAAGGGGAACCTCATCACTGGCAGAATCAAAAAAAGCTTCATCCGATTCAATAAGAATTGCACAGTGCCACTGCTCCCAGACAGAAAAATCCACAATTCCTTCCGCTTCCTTCAGACGCTCCTGATCTCCGGAATAAATGTAGCCCAACAGAAAATACTGCTGAAGAAAGCTCTTTTCTTTTATGGACTGCTGCTCTTTATTTTTCCGGGATGCGATCTCCTTCTGGATCTTCTGTATGGTGTCATGAAAGCGGTCCGGATCCACCGGTTTCAGTACATAATCCGTCACACCATAGCGGATCGCCTCCTGAGCAAAAGCAAAATCTCCATAACCGCTGAAAATGATAATTTCCAGATCCGGATATTCCTCTCTTGCTTTTTTTGAAAGCTCCAGACCATCCATATGCGGCATTTTGATATCTGTCAGCATCAGATCCACCGGATGCTTTCTCAGCTCATTTAATGCCAGCTTGCCATTAGCCGCCTCATAAATCTCCCACTCTCCCTCCTCCATAGACAGAAGAAAGCGGATTCCGTCACGTTCCAGTTTTTCATCATCTACCACCAAAACTCTGTACATTCCTCACCTCGCCAAATATGGCCTGATCCACGTAAAAGCACGCAGAGCAGGCCGTTTTTCTTTCATTTTAACATTATTCAACTAATTTGTCAGCCCTTAACAGCTCCTGCAACCACACCTTCAATGATATATTTCTGGCATGCAAGATAGAAGGCAATGATCGGAATGATGGAAAGAACAAGAACGCCCATCATCGCTCCCATATCAATGGTTCCGTAACCGCCCTTCAGATACTGGATGGCAATGGAAATGGTTTTATATTTCTTGATATCAAGTACCAGATATGGAAGAAGATAATCATTCCAGATCCACATGGTTTCCAGGATCGCTACAGTTACACAGGTCGGTTTCATAACCGGAAGAACCACTTTAAAAAATGTCTGGATCGGGGTACAGCCATCGATCATGGCAGCTTCCTCGATCTCGATCGGAATGGATTTTACAAAACCGCTGAACATAAATACCGCAAGTCCTGCTCCATATCCAAGATAAATGATGATCAGTCCCCACGGAGTATTCAGTTTCAGGATGTTTGCGATCTTGGAAAGAGTAAACATTACCATCTGGAATGGTACGACCATGGAAAACAGGCACAGCATGTACATGGTTTTTGTCAGCGTGTTGGTAACACGGTTGATGTACCAGGCACACATGGAGGTACAGAGCAGAATTACCGCAACAGAAAATACTGTGATAAATAATGTCCATCCAAATGCCTGGAAAAATCCGGTTTTTGCTAGACCATTTACATAATTTTCCAGACCTACGAACATTTTATCCGTTGGGATCGCAAAGGGATAACGACTGATGTATGCTTTTTTCTTAAAAGAATTAATCAAAACCAGAAGGATCGGGAAAATATAAGCAACAGATACCACACTCAGGATCGCAGTCCACAGACCGCTGAATTTTACTTTTTTATTCATTACTGCTGTACCTCCTTACTTCTTGTGAGACGATTCTGGATCATGGCAATTGCTCCAACCAGGATAAAGAAGATCACGGCCTTCGCCTGTCCTACACCTTCCCATCCGGTACGTCCATAGAAGGTATTGTAAATATTCAGTGCAAGCATTTCTGACATATTGGAAGGCTCACCATTTGTAAGAGCAAGGTTCTGGTCAAAAAGCTTGAAGGAGTTGGTAAGTGTCAGGAAAGTACAGATGGTGATGGACGGCATGACCATAGGAATGATCACATGCTTCAGAAGCTGTCCTTTGTTCGCACCATCGATCTGTGCAGCCTCGATCAGTTCACCCGGGATATTCTGGATACCTGCAATGTAAATGATCATCATATATCCGATCTGCTGCCAGCACATCAGGATCACAAGACCCCAGAATCCGTAAACAGAAGAATATGTAAGTGTTTTATTGATCTGAAGAAGCAGACCGTTTAACAGAAGCTGCCATACATAACCAAGGATGATTCCACCGATCAGGTTTGGCATAAAAAATACAGTACGGAATATATTGGTTCCTTTGATCTTCTTGGTCAGAAGCAACGCAACTGCAAAACCGATCACATTGATCAGAACTACTGATACAACCGTAAATGCGGTGGTGTACCATAATGCATGTCCAAAGGTTCCATCCTCAGTAAAAATCTTCACATAGTTCTGTAATCCCACGAATTTTGCATCCGTTACTGTGGTAAATTTACAGAAGGAAAGATATACGCCCATGATAAAGGGAACGATAAATCCAATGGTAAATGCCAGCAGGGTAGGCAGGACAAAAACCGGAAAATACTTTTTCATCATCTTATTCTGCATGTTTTCTCTTCCTTTCTCCTGAGGATGCATCCTTCCCTACTTTACACATCCTCTCTTCATTAAAAGAGGCAGGCGGAAACCGCCCACCCCTTCGTGATCACGTTTCAGTTATACCTTATCAGCCTTCATTTGCTGCTTTGTACTCTTTTGCCCATCCGTCAACAAATGCAGTTTTCACAGCATCCCACTCGCCGGTACCCTGTGCATACTCAAGCATTGCACTGCCGACCTGGTTTTTCCACTCTTCAGAAGGCATGGTTGTAAAGTTCCATGAAACCGGAGTTTTACCAGCTTTTACATATTCGTCGGCTGCTTTTACAAGCGGATTTGCAGACTCATAATTCTCATCAAAGGTCTTGAATGGTGTTGTAAATCCCATTTCCTGGCTTATAGATTCTCTTCCTTCATCACTTGTGATAACCCAGCTGAGGAAATCAAGAGTTGCCTGGATATCCTTCTCATCTGCTTTTTTGTTTACGCACCAGTAGTTCTCACTGCCTGTGCAAAGTCCCTGGTCCTCTTCACCATCTACACCAATATAGATTGGAAGCATTCCCATATCCTCGTCTGCTACTTCGTTATCTTTGATGTTATCATAAGCCCAGGTTCCATTCTGATAGAACACAGCCTCTCCAAGACCAAATTCAGCATTTGCATCATCGATAGTCTTGCTGGAAAGAAGGCTTGGCTCACAGGTAGAATCTGTGATATAAAGGTCAAACAGGTTCTTGAAGTTGTCAAGATAGGTCCCTTTGATCGCATCTGTGGATGTGATTCCGTCTTCTTTGTACTCATAATAGATTGGAAGGTTTGCAAGGTGTGTCTTGAAGCGCCAGTCACTGGAAGAATCAAAGCCTGCGGAAGTAAATGCACCGTCAACTCCAAGGTCATCTTTCTTAGCCTGGATATCATCTGCAACCTTCTTTAATGTCTCAAAATTGTTGATCTCATCTGCAGACTTGATCACAGCGCCATCCATCTCACAGTATTTCTTAAGAAGCGCTTTGTTGTAAATAATTCCATATGTTTCAATTACATAGGCGATACCGTCAACTGCACCGCTGTCCTCCTTCAGTACGAAATCGTCACTCTCCACATTTTTGTAAACATCGCTGTCTTTCAGGTCATAGCAATAATCCTTCCAGGATGCAAGTCCAACCGGTCCGTTAACCTGGAACAGTGTCGGAACCTCATCCTTGGCCATCTCTGATTTCAGAGTAGACTCATAAGTTCCGGAAGCAGCTGTAACAACGGTAACCGGTACACCAGTCTCATCGGTGTATTTCTTTGCCAGGTCTGACCACTGATCTGCCTGCTCCGGTTTAAAGTTCAGATAGTAAACAGAACCTTCACTGTCATCCCCCTTTGCCATAGCCGGAACTGCCGGGATCATGGTAGCTGCCATTAATGCTGCAAGACCAAATGCTGTTGCTTTTTTCATTCTCATAATCGTACCTCTCCTTTACCTTAAATGATATTCAACTTGTTCTGAAGATATGCTTAAAACGTCCCTTTTGCATATCTCTGACCGATAAGCTTCAAATCAGCTTCTCGATTAACTTGATGTTATTGTAAATCGAAGAGGTCATTTTCACTATATAAAAAAACCAAGAAACATGTTGATTTTTTTATATAGTGAAAATATTGATATTTTATCATGAAAAAAGAAGCCGGAACAGGCTTGCTCCCATTCCGGCTTCTTTCATATATTATTTTCGATTCATCATGCTTTATTGACAGATCCGAAAAGCTCCATTTTCTCTTTAACAGTAGCTTTGATCGCTTCTGCTCCAGGTGCAAGAAGCTTACGTGGGTCATATCCTTTACCCTGCTGATCTTTACCCTCTTCAATGTATTTACGTGTAGCTTCAGCAAATGCAAGCTGGCACTCTGTATTTACATTGATCTTGGAAACGCCAAGGCTGATCGCTTTCTTGATCATGTCTGCCGGGATACCTGTACCACCGTGAAGAACAAGCGGCATATCTCCTGTCAGCTGCTGAATAGCATCCAGAGTCTCAAAGCTTAAGCCCTGCCAGTTAGCCGGATATTTTCCGTGAATGTTACCGATACCAGCTGCAAGGAAGTTGATTCCAAGATCTGCAACTCTCTTGCACTCCTCAGGATCAGCGCACTCGCCCATACCAACAACACCGTCTTCCTCGCCACCGATGGAACCAACCTCTGCCTCAAGAGACATGTTGTGCTCAGCAACGATCTTAACCAGCTCTTTAGTCTTAGCTACGTTCTCATCGATCGGATAATGAGATCCGTCGAACATAATGGAAGAGAAACCAGCCTCAACACATTTCAGGCATCCATCATAGCTGCCGTGGTCAAGATGAAGAGCAACCGGAACAGTGATGTTCAGCTCTTCCATCATACCGTTAACCATACCTACAACAGTCTTATAACCTGTCATGTATTTACCGGCACCCTCGGAAACACCAAGGATTACAGGAGAGTTAAGCTCCTGAGCTGTCTGAAGGATAGCCTTTGTCCACTCAAGGTTGTTGATGTTGAACTGACCAACTGCATAATGGCCTGCTTTTGCTTTTTTCAGCATTTCTGTTGCGTTTACTAACATGATAAAATCCTCCTAACCTGTATTAGGATACGGAAAAACCGTGTCCTTTATATCCAACCGTACTCATAATAGCAGATTTCCTTTGGTAAGTCCAGTGTTTTGCCAAAAATGCTGGTGTTGTGAGAATTTTATTTTTTTTGAGAAAAAGCTTGCAATTTTAAAAAATGTTATATATAATACACTTGTTGTTCACGGATGGATTCCCGAGTGGCCAAAGGGGGCAGACTGTAAATCTGTTGGCACCGCCTTCGAAGGTTCGAATCCTTCTCCATCCAGCGAATTTAGCTCTTACATCTTTGAGATGTAGGGGCTATTTTTTTGTGAAAAAGGAAACCGCAAAGGGGCACAAGGCCGCGCCCCTCTGCACACCCCTGGGCCTTTTTTAAGGAGTTCTTGGTTGTGGAGGACGGGAGGGTGTTGACTTTTGTCTGTATGCTTCGGTGTTGGACGTGGGACGCTGTGCCGAACTGGTTGCTGTATTCTTCGGTGTTGCATGTGAGGCGTTATGCCGATACAGCCACGTTTTCGCAATTCAGGACAGGACGCAAACGTCCGCTTCCGTCCTTTGCAGTTGGAGTTTCAGCCGGGGATGTGGCATCGGTTCGGGCTGTTGTGGAGGAGGTGTGATACTGCTTAGCCGGCTCACGGAGTCTTAGCAGTATCCGCCGACGGAGCCTTGCCCGAACCGATGCCACATCCCCGGCGTACACTTATTCCACTCCCCCAACGTACGTTCATTCCAAACACAGAAAAAGGCGGCCACCTCAAAACGAGACAGCCGCCTTTCCCTCACACATCATACATAGGAAATCGAAACATCGAAAAAAATTATTTATTAACTCTGTTAACCGTATTACCATCCAGAAAAGCCTTAATATTATCAACTGTAATATCCATAATTCTCTGTCTGGAAGCCTGAGCAGCCCAGGAAATATGAGGAGTAATAATGCAGTTCTTAGCCTTAAGAAGCGGGTTATCCCCCTTGATCGGCTCAGTAGAAACAACATCAAGACCAGCAGCATAAACCTTACCACTGTTCAGAGCATCCGCAAGATCCTGCTCAACAACCAGCTGACCACGGCTGTTGTTGATAAGGATAACACCATCCTTCATCTTCGCGATATTCTCTTTGTTGATCATACCCTCTGTCTCCGGGAAAAGCGGGCAGTGAAGGAAGATCACATCAGACTGTGCAAACAGCTCGTCAAGAGAAACATACTCAGCAAGTTTCGCACCAGCCTCACTCTGATAAGCATCATAAGCAAGAACCTTCATATCCAGAGCATTCAGAAGCTTGGCAGTAGCCTGTCCAATTCTACCAAGACCAATGATACCGGCAGTCTTTCCATAAAGCTCGATCATCGGATAATCCCAGTAGCACCAGTCATCATTATTCTCCCATTTGCCAGCCTTAACAGTCTCATCATGATGACCATAATGAGAACAGATCTCAAGAAGAAGACCAAGAGCATACTGACCAACGATCTGGGTACCATAAGTCGGAACATTCACAACCGGAATATCCTTCTCTTTTGCATAATTGTAATCAACAACATTGTAGCCGGTAGCCAGAACAGCGATCAGCTTCATGTTCGGGCACTTATCAATCGTCTCTTTGGAGATCGGAGTCTTGTTAATGATAACAATCTCAGCATCACCGATACGCTCAGCGATCAGCGGAGACTCCTCATAGGAAGTTCTGTCATAAACCGTAACATCTCCAAGCTCTTTTAATGCGTCCCAGCTTAAATCTCCAGGGTTCTCTGTGTAGCCATCCAATACAACAATCTTCATATTCGTACTCACCTTTCTTAAAAAAATTTTTGTGGTATGTATGATTAATTATTTCCGTTCAGTCGTTCATCCAGAGCATTCATTTCATTCAGCTCACGGATATACAGATCCTGGGCAAGATCCAGGCTCACCTCAATAAAACGGATCTTCTGTCCAGGCCGGGCCTGGGCAATCTTTGCAAAATCCACCGTGATCACAGTACCGATCTTCGGATAGCCGCCTGTACTCTGACGGTCAGCCAGCATGATGATCGGCTGTCCGTTTAACGGAACCTGGATCGATCCCATGGAAATACCATCTGTATTAATATTACCATCACCGGCATGCTCTACCGGTTCTCTCTCAATACGGCATCCCATACGGTCAAACTCATTGGTAATGGTACCGCTGTACCAGAAAAACTTGCGGACACCCTCTTCTGTAAACTCATTCTCCTGAGGTCCCAGAACCACGCGGAGAACCACTTCATCTGAAGGATAAACTTCCGCCGGCACATGACGAAGCTCCATATTCGGAAGTTCTGTCTTCGGTGCTGTAAACTCGATGGTATCACCTTTTTCCAGCTTTCTTCCCTCAACACCACCAATGTGGTTACGAAGCAGTGTAGACTTGCTTCCCATTACAAGGGGGATATCCAGGCCGCCTGCAAAAGCGATATATCCACGGCTTCCATTTCTGGCACCTGCAAACATCAGCTTCTGGCCTTTTTTTACAAGAACTGCCTTATACATCGGAAAAGGCTGTCCATCCAGCATCGGTGTCAGATCTCCACCTGTCACCGCTATGATATTATCACTGGTAAAAGTAAGGGTTGGTCCGATAAAAGTCATCTCCAGAGCACCCTCTGTTTTTTTATTGCCTACCAGCAGATTGGCAATGTGGAAAGCTCTCGGGTCCATGGCACCGGATGTTGAAACACCAAATGCCTGATTTCCGAATCTTCCCTCGTCCTGAACAGTGGTCAGGATTCCGCCGTTTTCAACTGTAATTCCCATATCATGACCTCCGTTCTCAATCCTGTGGCGTATAGGTTTTCACTTTATAGGTACCGTTTTCCACGTCTCTTCGGATCTGATCATACTCTGCTTTTGTGACAGGAACATGTTTTACCCAGTCACCGGCACGTACAAGGAACGGATCTTCCTTTGCAAAATTGCAGATATCAAGAGGTGTGCTTCCGATAATATTCCATCCACAAGGCTGCTCAAAAGGAATAAAATCAGACAGTGCCAGCTGAACTACGATGGATCTCGCCGGGATCTTCACTCGCGGAGAAGTTCTTCTCTTAAAGCTGAACGGCTCATCAAATCTGGCCATATACGGATGTCCCGGTGCAAAACCAAGCATATATACATAGTACTCATGCTGGGAATGCTTGCGGATGATCTCCTCCGTAGTGGTATTCTCAAGCTCTGCGCAATATTCCAGATCCGGTCCGGTCTCGCCGCCATAATAAACCGGGATCTCTTTTACTACCTTCTTCGTTGTTGTGGAAACTTCATGCATGTCCGCAATTCTCTTTTCCAGTTCTTCCACCAGTTTGGAATAACGGATCACCTCCGGGCGGTAATGTACGATCAGCGCACAGTAGGTAGGAACTGTTTCCACCATGCCTTCAATTGGAGATTCTTTTAATTTTTCATCCAGCGCACGTACCTTGGCATTTACCTCAAGACTGATCACGCTGCCGAATTCAACGGAAACTGCTCTGTCTCCTGCGATCAGGAACTTCACATCCATTCAGATATACCTCCGTTCTTTATTTGACAAAAAGGCCCGTCATACGTGGTGACAGACCTTCCTGCATGTATCTTTTATTCGGTTAGTCTACAAATTCAAATCCGACTTTTTTAAGAGCTTCATCAACCCATGGACGCGGCCACTCACCACGTGTCAGGATTCCCTCAAGCTGTTTTTCTTCGCCTGCATGATACTTTCTTGCGATCTCTGCAAGCTCTGCTGTATGCTCGTCTGGTTTGATTGCCAGAAGTCCGTCAGAGTCTCCGACGATGATATCACCAGGATTGATCACGATTCCTGCGAAAGATACCGGGAAATTCATCTCTCCCGGGCCGTTTTTGTATGGTCCGTTAGGTGTGATGCCTTTTGCATATACTGGGAAATCCATCTGGCTTAATGTGTAGCTGTCACGAACACATCCGTCGATGATGATTCCTGCGATTCCTCTGGATTTTGCGTAGTTGCTCATGATCTCACCGCAAAGTGCTCTGCTCATGCTTCCTTTGTTTGCAAGAACGATAACATCTCCTGGCTGAGCCATATCCAGAGCTTTGTGGAACAGAAGGTTATCTCCTGCCGGTGCGTTTACTGTAAATGCGGTTCCCAGAAGTCTTGCCTTCGGGTTCAGTGGATAAATGCTGGAGTCTACAGCAGCGATCCTTCCACAGTTATCATCAATATTTGCAACCGGAATTCCACGGAATGCTTCTACTAATTCTTTTGACGGTCTTTCAAAGTTTCGTCTGATTCTACATCCTAATGACATATGAAAACCTCTCTTCTTTTGATTTTCTTTTTAAGTTGTATTTATCATATCATACAAGCTTCCTATTGAATAACGAATAATTTCTCTGTATAATATAAATAATTTTTATATTACTGAAACTTACTCAATTCTTATAGACAATACCAAAGAAAAGGAGCTGTTCCTATGAATCTTGCTGAAATCGAAACCTTTCTCACCATCGTAAATACCAAGAGCATCACCCGTACAGCGGATCTTCTTTTTCTTTCCCAGCCTACGGTCAGCCACCGGCTCACTTCTCTGGAAAACGAGCTTGGTTTTCCCCTTGTGATCCGTCAAAAAGGTCACAAACAGGTGGAACTGACTGCCAAGGGAACGGATTTTATCATCCTTGCGGAACGCTGGATGTCCCTCTGGAAAGAAACCATGGAGCTGCAGCGCAACCAGGATTCCCTGCTTCTTACCATCGGATGTACCGACAGTCTGAATGTAGCGGTTTTTGCTCCGCTGTATGACCGGATCTTAAATGAGCAGACCAAGCTGGATCTGAACATCGAATCCCATCACTCCTCAGAGCTTTACGGGCTCCTCGGTGAACACAGCATTGATATCGGATTTGTTTACCACAAATTGCATTACAAGAACATCATAACAGAAAAAATCTTCGAAGAAAAGCTTTATCTGGTGCAGTCAGACCAGCCATCCATTCCGGCACCTTCCGTACATACCGATGAGCTCGATCCATCCCTGGAACTTTTCTTAAGCTGGGATGATAATTACCAGATCTGGCACGACCGATGGCTTTCTTCCGCATCCAGGCCTCACATTGCAGCTGATACCATCACACTTCTTGACCGCCTCTGGAAAAAGCCGGGAAACTGGATGGTTGCACCTCAGTCCGTGATCCTGGAGCTTTCCCACTACCGGCCGATTTTTATCAGCGAGCTGAAAAACACGCCGCCGAACCGTGTATGCTACAAAATCAAGCATAAATATCCGAAATCCACAAGCAAGCGTGCCGTGGAATTCTTTGAAAATGCTCTGGATGAATTTCTTTCAGAATCCACCCCGTCCTTCCCCATCGGTCAGGTATGGGAACGACAGAAATAAAAAAACGGCAAGCATAAGTCGGCTGGGAACCTTCTTAGCTTTACCGTTTCTTCTTATATATTATTTATACCAGGATTTTTCATCCACCGCTTTTCGCCACAAAAAGCGGTGGATATTTTTTATTTCATTATTTGTTTTTCAGTTCTTCCACTGCTTTTTTGATTCTTGCACATGCTTCCTGAAGATCCTCATAGCTGCATGCGTAGGAAATTCTTAAGTATCCCTCTCCCTCGGAACCGAATGCGGAACCAGGTACCAGAGCGATTTTTGCATTGTCAAGAAGGTACTCGGCAACTTCCATGGAAGTCATTCCAAGGCTCTTGATATTTACGAAGATGTAGAACGCACCATGTGGATTGTTGCAGCTGATTCCGTCGATCTCGTTCAGTGCTTTTACCACATAATCTTTTCTTCTCTGATACTCTTTTCTCATTGCCTCAACATCTTCTGCACAGTCGCTTAATGCGGTAAGTGCTGCTTCCTGTACGAAAGAAGATGCACAGGTAACGGTATACTGATGAACACGTACACAAGCCTGGATAATTCCAACCGGTGCACACATATATCCAAGTCTCCATCCTGTCATGGAGTAAGCTTTTGAGAAGCCTCCTAATGTGATGGTTCGCTCTTTCATTCCCGGAAGGGATGCGATGCTTACGTGCTCAGTTCCATCATATACAAGCTGGCTGTAGATCTCATCTGCAATCACAAGAAGATCATGTTTGATGGCGATCTCACTTAATTTCTCAAGTGTCTCTCTGGAGAATACACCACCGGTCGGGTTACTCGGGTTAACAACTACAATCATCTTTGTCTTATCTGTGATCTTTGACTCCATCTCCTCAAAGTCGATCTGATAATCGTTCTCCTCTTTCAGGCTGTATGTTACAGGTACTGCTCCAAGTGCTGACGGAACATGGATGTAGTTCAGCCATACCGGGTTCGGGACAAGGATCTCATCGCCAGGATCCAGGAAAGCGTCCATGGATGCGAAAGTTGCCTCACCAACACCTACTGTTACAAGAACTTCAGATGCTTCATAATCTGTACCATGGTTCTCGTTCTCCCATTTTGCAATGGCTTCTCTCAGTTTCGGGATACCGTAGTTGGATGTGTAAAATACATGTCCTGCTGCAAGGCTCTCGTTTGCTGCTTTTTTGATCTTCTCAGGTGTATCAAAATCCGGACGTCCGATTTCCAGGTGAATGATCTTCTCTCCTGCCTGCTGCATTTTGTTTGCTTTTTCCATTACTGCACGGATACCGGAAAACGGAAGGCATTCCATTCTTTTCGCTGTCTTGTACTCCATATTCATTTCCTCCTGAACCCTTTTATTTTTCTGCGGATATTCCGCTGTTTTTACTGCATTTAGTATTTAAGCGCATAGCTGATCTCTCAACTATACGCTTAAATGGTATCATCGTAGTAATATTAAGTCAATTTAATAATTTGTATGTATAATATTAAGACTTTTTATATTTACTTACGCGTTATATTTTGTTTCGTCAAGCTCATTTTCTTTCTTGTTAACGATAACATTGACTGTTGCATCACCGATTACGTTAAGTGGAAGAAGAGCCATCTCAACCGGACGGTTGATCGCTACAACCAGTGCATATGCGATCATGCAGAGATCAGATGTCCAGCCCATACCGGAAAGGATCGTTACGATCAGGGTTGTACCTGCGATCGGGATTGCCGGGCATCCCATTGCCGCACAGATGGAAAGGAATGCGACTGTGATCAGGTTTGCAGGTGTGATGTCGATTCCGGATGCTGTTGCGATAAATGTTACTGCAAACATATGCATAACTGTTGTTCCGTTCATGTTGATGGTCATACCTGTAGGAAGAACAAAGCTTGTGATCTCCTGAGAGCATCCAAGTTCATCAAGGCATGTTCTGGTGTTCAGCGGAAGGCATGCTGCAGAAGAGTTTGTAGAGAATCCGAATACACCAACTTTTGCGATCTTCTTAAGGAATTTCATCGGGCTTAAGCCTGTTGTAAGGCCAATACCGATCGGGTAAATCGTTACTACAAGTACAAACAGTGTCAGCATTGCGCCTACGATGTAAGCTGCTGCAGGTGCCAGATACTCTGCTCCGTAGATTGCGAATGTACGGGAGATCAGGCAGAAGATTGCAACAGGACCAACCTTATTGATCAGGAATGTAAGGTACAGGTTAATGATGTCACTTAAGTTCTCAAGTACGCTTTTCAGCGGTTTCATCTTGTCGCCAAGTGCGTTCATGCAAAGACCAAGAACGATAGCTACTACTACAACTGCAAGGATGCTGTTGTTGCTGCTGAATGCGGTTCCGATGTTGGACGGAACTGCTGTTACGATTGTTGCAAGCGGATTAAACTGATCCAGTGTTGCAGCTTCTGTAACTGCCTCTGCCGGAAGTTTTACGTTGAAAAATCCTGCTGTTTTCATTGCGAATGCAACAATACCTGCGATAAGTGCGCCTACTACATAGAAGCAGAAGAATCCAAGTAATGTACGTCCTGCAATTCTTCCAAGTTTAGAAGAGCTGGAGATACTGCACATTGCAAGGCTTAAGGATACAAGTACCAGCGGTACGATCGCCATCTGTAATCCTCTCATGAACAGCTGTCCGATAATATAGAAGAGACCGATGGAATGAAATCCCTGATCTGCTGTGATATCCTGGAACAGAAGTGCATTGATCACGTTCCATGTCCCCTCAGACATCTGCTGTTTCAGAACCATGAATCCAAGTCCTACGACCAGACCGCCGACCAGAGCGATCATCATGTTTCTTACTATGTTGTTCTGTTTTTTCTCTTTTGCCATAGTTTCCACCCTTTCCTTTCTTATCCTAAAAAAGTACACATTTTCATATAAAAAGAGCCGGACAAATCAACGCAGTAATCCCTTGTATTAAATCTCCTTTGATTTATCCGGCATTCTATCTCTCATGTGAATGTACTTTATTTAGTTTTTATAAGTGTTTGATCTCAATACCTTCTTCTGTGAATTTCTCACGGATCTTCTGTACAAAAGCAAGTGCTTTCGGTCCGTCTCCGTGTACACAGAGTGTGTCACCCTTGATGTCAAGCTCTTTTCCGTTGATGGATGTGACTTTACCTTCTTTGATCATCTTTACGCATCTTTCGATGGCAATGTTCTCATCTGTGATCATGGATCCCTCCATCTTTCTCGGTACAAGAGAAAGATCATCCATGTATGCACGGTCTGCAAAGATCTCGGATGCTGTACGGAGTCCCTTGCTCTCAGCGATATCACCAAGAACTGCTCCTGCACAGTAGTAAACGATCAGATCTTTATCATACTCACAGATTGCCTCGCAGATTGCAGTGGAAATGTCCTCATCATACTGGCAGGCATTTCCCATTGCTCCATGTGGAGCTACATGCTGAAGCTTCATTCCATAACTTTTTGTGAATGCAGCCAGTGCTCCGATCTGGTATCTGACGTAATTCTTAACTTCATCATGAGAGAGAACCATCTTTCTTCGTCCAAAGCCAAGAAGATCAGGGTATCCAGGATGGGCTCCAACCATAACGCCACGTTCCTTTGCCATGCGGACTACCTTATCCATTACCATTGGATCGCCAGCATGCCAGCCACATGCTACATTTGCTGTTGTGACATATTTGATGATCTCTTCGTCTCCGCCCAGCTTGTATGCGCCAAAGCTCTCACCCATGTCACTGTTTAAGTCAATACTGTACATGTTGCTACCTTCCTTTCTTTTCTTTACTTGTTGAAAGTATAACATGTTAAACAAGAATAATAAAATAGATTATTTTTTCAGAATATATTAATATTTTCTATATTTCTTTTGTAATAGATTTTACATTTCTTTTATTCTTTTTAGAAAAAGATATTGACATCCGATAAAACATATGCTTAAATAGTCATATGAACATTCAATCATATATTCATATAATTTTCAAGGAGATTTCATATGGAAGAGAGCTTAAAAAAGAATTCCATGGAGTCCACGGATTCCTGTGGCTGCGGTTGCGGCCACGACCATCATGAGGAACATGAGCATGAGGAACATGCACATGAAGAACACCATCACCACGATGATGAGCATTGTGGATGTGGCTGCGAGGATCATGATCACGAGCATGAACATCATCACCATCATCACGACGATGACCACTGCGGCTGTGGTTGCGAGG
>NZ_JAAITI010000050.1 GCF_013304735.1 Blautia luti | reverse complement strand
CTGGACGTGACGCTTCCGAAATGATGGAACTGCTTTTCTGGCTGGATGAATTTAACCCATCTGCCCTGCATCTGTTTCTACCTCGGAAATTTCCTGGTGAAAAATGCAATGAAGTAGCTGACACTTCCGTTTACTACCATGACAACGATAGTTGGCCTGCTCATGCACCTGTCTGTATGTGGTTTGACTATGGAGTTCTGAATGATTTTCTGAAAGAATGGGTGGTTCGAATGGATGAACTGAAATCCGGTGTGATTACCAGAGATGAATATTTTGAATGGAAAATCAACTGGCCGTATACCTGTGATGATTGTGGAAAACGGAAACCCTCAAAACAGTGGCGGAAATCAAACGAATAGAATTTAGTGAAACTTAGCAAAACTTAAATTCACTGTATTTTTTCTCTTTGCTCAAAAAAGGCACTGCAAACCAATAATTCTATGGTTTTCAGTGCCTTTTGTTCTATACACTAAGTTTCCAATTTGCTGCTTCCGTCTGCAGACCAACCAGCTTACGATATAGACCATTTTTCTTCATAAGCGTATCATGGTTTCCTTTTTCTGCCACAACACCTTTATCCAGAACAACGATCTGATCCGCTGCTTCAATCGTTCTCATCCTATGAGCGATTACCAGAACTGTCTTCCCACTGACTAGTTCAGATATCGCTTCCTGTATCTGTGTTTCACTGTCCACATCTAAAGAAGCAGTTGCTTCATCCAGTAAAATAACAGGTGCATCTTTTAAAAGTGCACGGGCAATGGAAAGACGTTGGCACTCCCCGCCAGAAAGCGTAGAACCATTTTCTCCGATTACCGTCTGATAACCCTGCGGCAATTTTTCGATAAAATCATGACATTTTGCAGCCTTTGCTGCAGCAATAACATCCTCATCACTTGCACCTTTTCGTCCGACACGGATATTTTCCATAATTGTATTATTGAAAAGAACAACATCCTGAAAAACAATCGAAAAATCTTTCATCAATGCGACCGGATCAATTTTTGCGATATCTGCACCACCAAGTGTAATTTTCCCACCATCCACGTCATAGAATTTAGCTGCCAGTTTTGCTATGGTGCTCTTACCACCGCCGGATGGTCCTACTAATGCAGTCACCTGTCCCTGTTTTGCAGTAAAAGATACATCTTTTAAAACTGTTTTTCCTGTTTCATAAGAAAACTTCACATGGTCAAAAATCACATCATATCCTTTGGTGTGATACTCTGTCTGCCCGTTTTCTAACGGATATTCCTGGATTTCTTTCAAGCGTTTTACCTGTAAATTCACACCAAAAAGTTCTGCCATATTCGCCATAGCTCCAGAAAGTGGATCATACAGACGGGAGGCTGCGATCAAATATAGAATATAAGTAAACAGATCAATTTTTTCCTTTAAAATCAGCGAACTTCCCACAACAATAACCGTTGCCAGTCCAAGCCGTAAGACCATCTGACCGGTTGTAAGAAGACTCGCACTGACCATTTCACTGGAAATCTGCGCTTTTTCTGCTGCATCCAATTTCGCATCCAGTTTCTCCAGATAAGTTTTCTCCTGATTACATGCCTTAATATCCTGTACCGTTTCCAGACATTCCTGTATTCCTTCTGACAAATCAATTCTTGTTGTCATATATTTCTTTGCAAGCAGTTCCTGCCACTTGCGTGAAAGAAGAACAATTGCAAATGCCACCGGTGCAACCCACAAAAGAGCAATTCCCATTTTCCAGTTCATAACAAGAAGTACCAGACACACAATACTTGTAGAAATAAGTGCTCCAAAAAATTGCGGAACTGTATGGGAAAACGCATGCTCAAAACTGGCACAGTCGCCCATAATTGTACTTGTCAGATCAGCAAGGTCACGTTCATGGAAAAATCCAAGCGGTAACGTCCTGAGCTTTTCTGCAAGTGTAATGCGTCTACGTTCACTTTCCTCATAGGTACCAATATAGGCTTTTGTATACTGCAGATAATGAAGGACAAAAATAATCACTAAAATGATAATTCCAACAACTGTATATCCTGCAAATCCTGCCACTTTTTCTTCCATTCCAAGAGCCATAGGAAGCATCGTATTTAATACTATTGCAAGTAGGGCAACCGGGAGCATCAGACTGATATTTGCCAGTACAGAATAAACAATTGCTTTAAAAAGATCCTTTGCACCCTGGACACTCAGAGCGTATTTTTTCTGTAATCTGTTAATCATGATTTTCCTCCTTTCTCACAGTCGTTCCAACCTTCCAGATAATCTGTGTCTGATATTCTTTCCACATGGATGCGTAGACACCATTCTGTTTCAGCAATTCATCATGATTGCCTCGTTCTATTATTTTTCCATCACCAAAGACCAGAATCATATCTGCATCCTGAATCGTGGACAGACGATGTGCAATCATAAGTACTGTTTTTCCGCTGGTCAGTCCTTCAAAGGCAAGCTGGATCTGATGCTCATTTTCCGCATCTGCAAAAGCTGTCGCTTCATCAAGTATAATAATTGGTGCATCTTTCAGAATTGCACGTGCTAATGCAATCCGCTGATTTTCACCACCCGACAGATAGGTTCCTCCACTTCCAACTATAGTATCCAAACCATTTGGAAGTCTCTCTATGATATCCTGACATTGTGCTGCTTCTGCCGCTCTCATCACTTCTTCACGTGTGGCATCTGGCCTGGAAGCTCTGATATTTTCAAGTAAGGTATCATTGAAAAGACGGGTGTTCTGGAACACAAATGCAATCTGATCCATGAGGTCATTTTTAGCAATCTCACGAACATCCACACCACCCACTAAGACGTCTCCTTCCTGCACATCATAAAAACGTGGAATCAGACTGGCCGCTGTAGATTTGCCACTACCGGAAGCTCCGACTAATGCAATTTTCTTACCATCAGGGACTTCGAAGCTTACATGATACAATGCTTTTTTCTTAGCACCTGGATAAGTAAAAGAAACATCCTCGAATACAACAGAAGCATCCTTTGGCTGTTTTTGTGTATTTGATTCTTTAAGCGGTTTTTCCTGCAAAATTGCTTCTATTCTGCTTACTGCACTTTTTGCCGCCATTAACTGTTCGCTTGCAAACATGATTCGATTCATCATTGTTGTACAAACTGGCGTAAACAGACTGTAAAACAGGAAATCTAAAAACAGTTTCTGACGATCCGCCTGTCCACTTGCTGCCGAAAAAAGCATCAGTGCAGTCGGGATCAGCAAAATAAAAGTTCCATTTAAAGTAATGTTAAATCCCGTCAATGGGATACGACAGCAGATTGCATATCCACTGGCATATTTTTTGTATTCTTCAATCGCTGCATGAAAGTTTTTGAATGAGTAAATGGTTTGCTGGAATACCTTTACAACCGGGATTCCACGAACGAATTCTACCGCTTCTTTATTCATATTTTCCAGTGCGGTCATGTATCCCGACATAAAATCGGCATTATCTCCACCCATCATTTTCTTTAAGAAAAATACACTGATTGCCAGTGGAATCAAACAACAGATTCCAAGTCTCCAGTCAAAGACAAACAACAAACTGATGACTGCAACCGGCATAACAACTGCACCGGTCAGATCCGGCAACTGATGTGCCAGAAACCCTTCGGTCAGTCCAGCATTGTCATCAATAATTTTCCGAAGTCTGCCACTGGCATTCTGACTGAAATATCCAAGCGGTAACGTGACAATATGGTGCATTGCCTCTTTTTTCATATTGGTAGCTGTACGAAATGCTGCCAGATGCGAACAACATAATGCTACAAAATATAATAAAATACTAAGTAACGAAAATGCTACTGCAAGCCACGCATAATGCCCACTGGAAGCTGCCAGTGACAAATCTCCCTTTTTCATCGCATACAAGATATCCCGAATCACAAACCAGATACAGACAAATGGAATAATAGAAAGCACCGTGGATATTCCTGCCAGAATGCAGCTGGCAATAGTCAACCAATGACGTTTCCCTGCAAATCCCCACATCCGGGATAACTCGGCATTTTTCTTTTTGCTCATGACCTTATATCCTCCTCAAAAAGCCGGTGGCATCAGAATCTCTCCGATTTCCACCGACTCAAATTTATTTTCACTATTCAGACAGATTCTCTTTACAGAATAACTGTATACAGTTCTCAACATCGGCTTTCGTATAGTCAACAGAAATTCCTGCTGCCAGCCAATAAGCATATTCACCTGCATCATATTTTTCCAATGCATCCAGGTCACTTCCATATCTGAACTCAATGTGCCATGTAGTTTTCATCGTATCCGGAGCGATACAGAAATAGGTAAACTCGCCGGAATCAGCATCATCACTTTCGTAGATGTACAGACCACGCGTTTCTTCCATACCTACGTAATGATAAGAATGACTGAATACATCATTCCCCTCTTCATCCACACCAGATATTGTTGTTCCGTCAAACGTGAACTGATCTATATTCTGTAAAAATTCACAGTCGTATGCCATATTTCCATCCTTGTAGGTTTCCACTGCTTCTTCACCGGTGACTGTTCCAGTTACCATAGAAGACATTTTTTCAACAGCCGCCTGAGCATTATCCTCTCCTACAATTGCAGCACTGTCATCGAGCCACAGCTGATCGTATTCATCTGCCAGAATAACCGGCCACAGTTCCTGATAAGTACCTTTCAGATCGCATAAAAGCTGATCTGCTGCATCCTGATTCTCATCAGTTTCACTTTCCTTCTGTACGCTTGTAGTCTGTTCTTCTGTAGCACTGTTTTCTGTTTGCTTTGTTTCAGATGTGCTACTGCTTGTATTTCCACATCCCGTCAATAAAGAAATAGACAAAGTTGCTGCTAAAAACAAACTTGTTAATAATTTTCTCTGTTTCATTATAATCCTCCTAAATAAAAAATATGCATTAGTTAGTATTATCTAACCAATACATATTTTATCTGGTACTAATATGAAACTCAATGACCTGGCAGACTAGTTTCTATCCAATCAGACATTCTTTTTATACTCCGTTGGTGTCATTCCATATTCACCTCGAAATGCCGAAGTAAATTTATTGGGATTTGTATATCCGATTTCTGTTGCGATTTCACCTACAGATAAATTCCCCTCCCGTAATAATTTTTCAGCAATTTGTAAACGATAAGTCCGGAGATACGCATAAACAGGTGCACCATACATTCCCTTAAAACAACGTTTCATTGCCGTAGGTGATATTTCAAAACGCTCTGCCAACTCCTCAATTGTATAATGTTCTTTGATATGTCCTACAATAAAATCATGAATCTGTCTGGTACAGTTCCTTTGCGATTTTGAGAAATAAACATAGTCGTTCTTAATCCTGTCAAAATCCATTTCTGTTAGTATCAATAAAAGCTCCAGAAGCTTTATTCTGATATAACTAGGCTTTATATGTTCCTGAACAGTATATAATTCCGAAAATATATGTTGGACAGTTTCATTTGCACGAACCATATAAAAATCCTGTTTTCCTGCAAACTCTGAAATTCGAGTAAGATTAATAGAAAGAAGTTTCAAGATTCTTCTCATCTCATCTGTAATTTCTTCCAACTCAATCGTTATCGTTATCCCATGATAATGGGAAGTAGGAAATGTTGATGTATGTGATTTCTTATGCAAGGTACAAATGGATAAATTTCCCGCTGCCATATAGCAATAACTACGCTCTCCAAACGCACACTCACACCGCCCCTCCCGACAATAATTAATTTCAATAAATCCAGGACGTGGACTCTGCATCTTATTACAATATTCCATATGCATATCATTATAGACCAGCTCCATTCCTGGAAATGTCTGATATACGGCGATATCTCCTGTACCACTTTCATTCTCAAGATGAAATCTTGAACATATAGCATCTTCTTTTTTTCTCCGGACAGAAGATCCATATAAATCAACACTTCTGAAATCCGATTCCACTTCCGAAGACGCAAAAAGTATATCTCCAGCAACCTTATATGGATTGTCCTCTGTTGTTACTGTTCTCATATTACACCTGTCCACTTTCTTCCGCTGCTTTTCTTACTTTTGTCTCCTCTTTCATAAAACATCATAGCTTATCTCCTTCAGCAATTAGTTTTATCTAACTTTCTCATATAAAAAAATGTTACCTTATAAAGCTCCAGTCCCTACAATAGGTAACATCGTTTGAGTTTCTATACTCTTTCAGTGTAACACCGTTAGGACTGACTGACAAGAAAATATAGAAATTCATTATAGCAAATAAATTCGATTTATTGTTCAATAGCCAACATTCTTATTATTCAAGTATATTCTAATCAGAACAGCCCCTACATTTATGACAAAAATCACAAACAGCAGATTAAATGGCAAATATTCCCGTATCAAGTTTCCTAATACCGCAATAAAGGAAAAGCTGGCTATCAAAACCATTTTATAAATATCATCCCATATCTTTCGATACCGTTCAATTCCGCCCCATACAAGAAATACACCCCCGACAATTCCCGCCATAATCACAGCACTTGAAAATATTCGTTCAAAAACTACCTCTCCCGTAGAATATCCCATATAATCCAGCTGTTCAAACCATATCGCATACTTTCTGCACCAATTAACTGGCAACATGATCAGTTGCATTAAATCCCTTTGAAATGCTCCATTCTGAATAAGTGAAAAGAATATGACACAAAGATATCCCCAAGCCCAGAAAAACTGTATTTCTTTCATATACTCTATTTCCGATTTTGCTTTTCTCCTGGCTTTTTGTATCTCCATATCTGCCCGTTTCTTTTCCCTTTCAGCCTGATACTCTGCCTGTCTTGCCTGTTTTTCTGCTTCTTCCTGTTTTTGCTGTGCCTGTTCAACCGCTTTCACCGACGATTGGTTCACCTGTGTCTGTAATTTAGAGTTCTGGTCCCGAACGTCTTTTATTTCTTCTTCGAGCTGCTCTTGCTCGTTCCTGCTCATTAAGCCATTTCTGTTTCTCAGATCGTCGTTGCTCTGCTGAAGCGACTGATTCAGCTTCTGCGTTTCGGACAGTTCGGTTGTCAGACGCTGAATTTCTACGGTTGATTTCCGAATTTCTTCTCGCAATCTCTGCCTGTCGGATAAGATTGTCTGTTTCTCTTCTTCCAGTGTCTGTATCTGCTTTTTCTGTGTTCGCATGAACTCTTTCGCTTTTTCGAAACTTTGTACGAGAATATCCCTCTCCACTTTGAGCTTGATCGGTGATTCCTCTGGTGTCTGTGATGGCTGCGTCAAGCTCTCTGTAATAGTTTCTGAGTTCTTCGTTTGCTCTGCTGTCTCTGTCGGCTGCAACTCTGGATTTTTCCCTATTTCCATTAAATTCATTCTCCAAGCCCTCCTTGCTGATGTCCAGATGGAATGTTTTGGATAGATTGCTGTCACGCACTTTCTTTCCATCCTGATTCTGGAATGTGATGTGCTTCCGTTTCTCTGTCCAATTTACGTTCCACCCGAACTGCTTCATTTTTTCTATAAACTTTTCTTTGCTGATACAATTTTCCAGTGCCTTTAACACTGCCATTGCACAATCCGCTACAAAGCTGTCCCTTACCTGTTGCCGGAACAGGTTATATTTATCCTTGTTCCATGCAATAACTTCGCCTTTTTCGATTTCACTGCCGTCAAAGTGTTTTCCTTTTTCTGCAATGGTCAATCCACGTTCCCGGCACATTTGATTGGTAAGCTGTTTCATACATTCCAGATCCTTTTTGGTGTTATGCAGCTTTCTCCCATCTTCATAACTTACTGAATTGGTAACCAGATGGCAGTGGATATGGTTTTTATCCTTATGCACAGCCACTAAGGTCTGGAATCCACTGAACCATTTTTCTGCAAACTCTTTTCCAAATTCAAACGCCTGCTCCGGGGTGATCTGCTCATCTTTATGCCAGGAAATAATGTTGTGGGCATACATTCTCCCGGTATCTTTATTCCACATCTTCTTTTCTTCCAGAAAGGTTCTGTACACCAGATCATAGTCAATCTCATCATGGCGATACGGGCCTGTTACATAGGTAAGCAGTTCGCTGGTCTTGTCCTGTCGCAATACATATTCGATGCAGTTTCTCATTGCTCCATGTGTATTTGTCCGCTTATTAATCGTCTTATTAACTGCCATATCCTCTCACTCTCCTTCCGATACTTGAGAATATTTTTGTTGAGGAAATACAACATACTGTCATTTGGAACTTCTCCATCTGTATGCAGCTTTCTTGCAATCTGATTGATATTTGTAGTAGCTCCCCGAAGCTGACTGAGAATATCTGCAAACATCTGGTTCAATCTTTTTAATTCTTCCACTTCCTCTGTAGAAGCTATCTTCAAATCTGCGATTGCTTTTATTACAACTTCCTGCTGTGTTCTTCCTGATTCTTTAACCTTGCTCTGAAACAGATCGTATTCCTCTTTATTCATCCGTATGGTTACTGTATAATTTCGTTTTCTCATAGGCTTTCGTCTCCTTTCTTTGCTTGATTTTTATTCTTTATTAACAGACAAATCATTCTGACCGATAAATTAACAACGGGATTCCATAAGGGGCAACGCCCCTTTGGTGGGTGCAGGGTGAAACCCTAGTCAATCAGTAAGTGTTCTGTAGAAATGTCCGGTGGACATTTCGCAGGAATACTTACGCCATTGACGTGCCAGGGTTCCAAGGGGCAGAGCCCTCTGGCAAGTTTAGGAACAGCCCAAAGGCTGGCTCCGGTGCAGAGTGGCTTGCCACTTTGCGAAACTTGCCTGTCATCTCCCCACTACTGAAGCAACACTAGCCAAGCAACATTTTCCCCACTGCATTATCAAATCTAAATGGAGATGACGGTGGTTTTGTGGTGCAGGGACAGACTGTGGAAGAAATAGAAAAGCTCCCATTTCGATAGATTTTCTCTTTCTGAAACAGGCTGTTCATGCATCACTCCGATGCGAAGTATCGGACAATCCTGTGCCGTATCCGGCACTCTATTCTTTTCTTCGCCTTGCTTGTTCCATCCACCCATCTGCCAACGCTTTTCTGTTATATTTTCCTGTTATTTCTGTCTTTCTTTTTCTGGATCTCTTTCCATTTCTGCTAAAAGACATAAAAATAGCAGTCATAAACATTTCTCCAATTTATAATGTCTGAAATGTCACCACTGCCATTACCTTTTTCTGCTATTCTGCTTTTGTAAAGCTAGTCCTTACTGTCAGTCTGTTTTCCTGTTACTGCTATTTCATAACCATCTAAAAACTGTCTGCAAAATCCAGTGCTGCATCCATATCAGCTTCTTTCTCCCAGTCCAGATTATCTTCTGCAATCTCTCCATCCGTTTTCTCCATAGTCAGTGTTCTGTCCGGCAGATCACTTTCTCCTACCGATTCTTTTACAAACGGTACAAGCATTTCCATCAGATTCTTCGCTATAGCCATCGGGACGGATTCCTTTACTCCATCCCGTACAGCTGTTTCCACTCTTTCCAAAAACGCATCTTCCTTTTCTCTGGTTTCCAGATACGGATCTGCTTCATTCCTGTACTCTCTGGAAAAATAATCGTTTAAAGCAACTACAACTGCTCTGGTGTACGATTTATATTTTTCCCTGTCCATCGTCTGCAAATATTCCCATGCCTGTCTGTCCTGCTCATCACAAAGATTTAAGCGGATATTTGTGTTGATGATTTTCCGTTCCTTTCTCATACAAGCATCCCTCCGTTTCTCTGGATTTTCCTTACAGTCATTGCTTCATAGCCTTTCGCTGTGGCACAAATATCTCGTACAATCGTCACTCGGTTCTTGTCATATTCTCCAAAATTCTGGATCATACAACCTCCGCCACCGACCACATATAAACGCATCAGTTCTGGATTATATTCCCGTTCCCTCAGCTTATGGAAGATTTCTTTCGTATAATCCCCGGCAGCTTTGCGAATGACTGAAAGATATTTTTCACCAATGTCTGCTGTCCCGGTACGGATCACCTGCTCAATCACCAGATCGTCCACCACCGTTCCCAGTTCTTTCAGCAGGGATTCCCTGACAGCAAGCACACACTGGTGTGTTCCATATTTCTCTGTAAAACATTTCTTCTCTAATGGACGTGAATTATTGATATACATGATATTCATAGTTCCATTTCCAATATCTGCCAGCATATTGATGCCCTTGAAATCCTGTAAGCGGTAAAAGGCTGCTGCAAATCCCTGTGGGTAAATGTCTGCTCCTGCAAACTCCACATGATATTCTTTATTGCGGAATGTAAAATCTACACATTCATTCTGGAGAAGATATTTCTGAAAATCTTCTTTCTGTGTCGCCACCCAGGTAAGCGGAAGTCCGGCTGCAATATGTACCTTTGCCCGGTTCATTCCTTTTCCATCCAGTTCCTTTGCAATAGCTGCCAACGTCAGCACATAATAGTCCTCATCCTGCGTTTTCTCTGCACAGAACTCCTTGTGTTCCTCTCCGATCTGGTAATACATGCCATTGTAAACAAGAAGATTGTTCTGAAAGATTGGCTCCTTGTCATATCTGGCTACACCGGATGGAAAACATCTGGTGGCTGTTTTCATGTTTCCATAACCATGATCAATCCCGATCACCACAATTGTTTCATTATTGTTATTTTTCATCATTCTCATAATCATACCTCATTCTTTCTTAATGTTTATTTTTGACTTTCTCCCAAATTCGGGAAAAACCTATATTTGTATCAGCTAAAACGTTGATACATAAAAAGGGCAGTCAGTGTAAAAAAAGCAAAATTTTATGTACTTTGGCAGCTATCTTTGTTATTTCTCCTGCTCCGGTAACATTTCTTTTTGCTTATTTTGCCCTAAATGCCCTTAATTCCCTGATTCATATTTAATTGTAACTGTTTATAATCTGTATCTGTTTCTTCAAAAGGTATTCTTTCTTCTGGATCTACAGGACAAAAATCTTCTTCCTTAACTGCAATATCCTGATAATAGAACTCACCATTGTACTGCTTCAGAAGGAAACCTTTATCTGTCATATTCCTGAAAAAGTTGGATTTACCATGCCCCTGTCTGCCATTCTCTTTGCAGTATTCCTCATACATATGGAACACTTCACTTCGTTTCAGGCGTTTTCCTTTGGCACGCACCAATGACTCATCAATAAAAGCACAGATACTATCTGACGTCCGTTGCACTTCTCTTACACATTCTTTGCTGTGCTCGCTCTCCGTAAACTTTCCCTGTTCATACAGTTTTTTCAATGCAATCATCGCCATATGAATCGCATAATCGGATTCTGCCTGTACCTTTTCCTTTAAGTGCAGATCTTTTTCACCGCTTTTTACTACCCGGTTCATATCAAGGATCAATAATCTACGGTAAAAAGCATCTGACTTATCCTCAAGATTCTGGGGCATTTCATTGGTAGAAAAGAGTAACTTTGCATAAGAGTGAAAATGGATTGCATCCTGTCCCTTTTTCTCATAGATCAGTGTATCTTCACCGACTGCTTTCTTTAATACATCTGTGTTCTCCATTGCTTTGCAGGGAATATCCGCACAGGCATTTAACAGCTTTCCGTACATTCCAGTCGCATAGAATCGTTTGTTCAGATCTTGTAGAGAAATACTGGACATATTGGTGATTCCAACTACATGCTGGATCAGTGATACTGCCACTGACTTTCCGGTTCCACCATTTCCTTTCAGCGTAAGGAATTTCTGAAACTGCGTGTCCTGTGTCATGCAGTATCCAAAATACTCCCAGAATGTCTGCTGTTCTTCTTTGTTCGGTAAAGACGATGCAAGATACTTTTTGATATTTTCTCCACCCTGCAGCACCTGCTCACAATCTTCTGGATAATAGGGAAATGGAATCTGATTGATTGTCAGATAATCCGGATTGTGTTCCAGCATTTCACCCGTAACCGGATCATAATATCCATTTTTGAAATTGATCCACCGCACAGGCTGTTTATTTAGTTCATATGCCTCTCGGTGAACTTTTGGCTGTGTGATCAGTAGATTATAGATTCTTTTGATCACTCCACTCTGTACCTGATCTCGATAGATCAGCTTCTGGATACGGTATTTCATTCTTACTCCATCATGGTCTTCCAGGAAAACGCCGTGTTCATAATAATAAGGTGTGATTCCCACCACAAAAAACTGAACATTCTCCACCAGGTAATCTACAATCTCCATGTCCCGAACACTTTTCACATTTCCTTTTGCATCAAATAAGTGAAACCGGCTCAGTTCCGGTTCTTCTTTTGGATCTCGCTCAAACCGAAGAATATACTGTTCCAGTAATTTCTCAACTTCCTTCTGATTATCCAGTTTGCCAAGATACTCTTTCTCTTTGAACAACTGCCAGCCTGCTTTTCCATCAAGACCAGCGTCTTTGAAAAATGTCAGTAACTTATCATTTATCCACTTCACTGAACAGGAAGCCACATAATGATAGGCACACTGGCAGCTTCCAGTAAACTGAATAGCTCTCATTTCTTCTATAAAGGAATCTGCACTGAAATAATATCCGTCATCTTCCTGAACCAGACAAAGTGCCTGATAACCTGACATTACAATATTCAACGCTATATCCTGATTGTCCACCAGAAAGATATAGGTCTGTGCTGTCCCTTCTGGATTGGTTTCCATATAATGCTTCAAAAACTTCTTGTTCAAACTTATCACTTCCTTTCAGGCAAAGAAAAAGACGCAAGTCATATCTTATGACTCACGCCTTACTTCGCTCACAATATTCAATTTTCATTAGTTATCTGCCAGATTGTTTACTGGTAACGTTTATACATAAATCAATTCTTTAAGAATAATCTCTTCTGCAATCGCTCTATGCTGATTGGCAGCTCTTACCCATGCCATCTGATCTTTCTCCTTATCCGGCAGTGGCACTTTTTCTTCCAACTGCTTCAGGATCACTTCTTCCCGTTCTCTGGCTGCCTTATCTACTTTCAGAAGGTGTTCTCCAATCGTATCCTGTAAAAGCATCACCTGATAGGTTGAATTTCGATGGTTTTTCAGATAATCTCTGCGAAGAAAACCATACTTGCCAAGTTGCTCCATCTGCTCACCGGATTTATAGGTGAGATTCGGAATAAGGTATCCATTTACATTCGTATACGTTAATTTCATTTTATTAGCACTCTCCATTTCTCATCATTTTTTGACCACAAATTTACGACATTTACGACAAATCTGGCACTGCTTTACAATACCAGACAAAATGGCTGATGCCCCGGAAAGCCTGTAAAACAGGTACTTCCGGGATACACAAGACAGGACAAAAATCGACTTCCATTATCAAGAGGTGAGTGCTAATTTTATAAGAATTTTTCAACTGATTTTTCAACTCCGCTGAAGAAAGAATGGAACACCGGATCACAGAACTCCAGAAAAGCCAGAAGATTCTTCATGATAAGATCATGCACCTGAAATCGAATCAGACAGTAGCCCTTCATACTCCCATTATCCGTCATATTTCCAAAAGAAATTGTTATATTAAGACAACTCGCCCCATTGCAACTTATGATGTGGTACTTGATAATATGTTCCACTTCCGCAATGAACTGAACCCTGTTTCTACCTTTCAAATGGCAGCTTATATATTTTCGGATCCGGCTGATGCCAGTTCCATATCCACTGCCCTAACCAAAAAACGCAAGCCACATTTCTATGACTTACGTCTTTTTACAAATTTTACAGGAGACCTACTCTGATTTCCTGCGATGTCCAAGTCTGCCTTTAAAATCCTCGTAACCGAAATCCGTCAGACGTTCCATGGTTTCATCACCATGCCGCAGCCAGATATCAGGCAGGGGCATTCCGTTAAAGGTATTGTTTTTGCAGGTTGTATATATGGCCATATCACCAAACATGAGAAGATCTCCGTATGCCAAAGGCTTTTGGAAGCTGTAATCTCCTATAACATCCCCGGACAGACAGGTTGGTCCTCCAAGACGGACTGTAACGGCATTCTCTCCTGGCTCCCCTGCTCCAAGAAGGGGCGGACGGTAAGGCATTTCCAGAACGTCTGGCATATGACATGCAGCACTTCCGTCCAAAATTGCAAGCCGTGTATCACCATTTTGCAGTACATCCAGCACAGTTGTCAGAAAGAATCCTGCATTTAAAGCCCATGCCTCTCCAGGTTCTAGGTAAATATCCACCTTCCATTCTTCCTTTGCCGCCTCAATGCACTTTTCAAGCCGTGCAATATCATAACCTGGTCTTGTAATATGATGTCCTCCTCCCAGGTTCAGCCATTTTACCTGAGAAATCAGATCTCCGAATTTCACCTTTACCGCTGCAAGAGTAGTTTCCAAATCAGAGGAATCCTGCTCGCAAAGGGTGTGAAAGTGAATACCATCCAATAATCCGGTCAGATCCGGATGCATTTTCACAGCAGCCTCCCACTGTGCTCTCGTGGTACCCATACGACTGCCCGGGGCACAAGGATCATAAATTTCATGTCCTTCCTGGGTAGAACATTCCGGATTGATCCTGAGCCCTACACTTTTCCCGACCTGCTTCGCTCTTTTTCCAAAACGGAGAAGCTGGGAGGGTGAGTTAAACACTATATGATCTGCAAAGCAAAGCAGCTCTTCAAATTCATCCTCACGGTATCCAGCACAAAATACATGTACCTCTTTTCCTGGCATCTCTTGGGCGCCAAGCCTTGCTTCGTACAGTCCACTTGCTTCTGTTCCAGCCAGATAAGGCTCCAGAAGGTGATAGCAGTCATAATTGCTGAAAGCCTTCTGCGCCAAGAGCATTTTACATCCTGTTTTTTCGGCAATCTTTCCCATTAATTCTGCATTTTTTATAAGCGCTGTTTCGTCAAGAACATAACAAGGCGTCTTGATTTTCCGAAATTCCGGTGGAATAATTCCGGCGGATGCTTCGAAGGGTGGTCTTATATCTGTTTTTTCCATTAATCAACCAGCTCCGGATTATGATTTTCACTGCGTGGAAGTCCGTATTTGTCAAGTGCCTCCAGGAACGGATCCGGGTCAAATTCTTCTACTGTATACACTCCTGGACGAATCCATTTTCCGGTAAGCATCATTAATGCCCCACACATGGCCGGAACGCCTGTCGTGTAGCTGATTGCCTGGCTTCCAACCTCCTTATAGCATTCCTGATGGTCACAAATATTATAAATATAGTAGGTTTTCTCCTGTCCATCCTTTACTCCGGTGAAAATACAGCCAATATTGGTTTTACCTTTGGTACGGGGACCAAGGCTTGCCGGATCCGGAAGAAGCGCCTTCAAAAACTGGATGGGAACAATTTCCTGTCCGTTATAGTTGATCGGGGTAGTGGAAAGCATTCCCACATCCTCCAGACAGCGCATGTGATCCAGGTAGCTCTGTCCAAAGGTCATAAAGAAACGAATTCTCTTTACTCCCGGAATTGTCTGGGCAAGGGACTCGATTTCCTCGTGATGAAGAAGATACATATCCTTATCGCCAACCTGGTCAAAATCATATTCCCGCTTGATGGCCATCGGAGGAATTTCCACCCAATGTCCATTCTCCCAGTAGCTTCCAGGAGCGCTTACCTCACGAAGGTTGATCTCCGGGTTAAAGTTGGTTGCAAACGCATATCCGTGGTCTCCTCCGTTGCAGTCCAGAATATCAATAGTATCAATCTGGTCAAACTCATGCTTTAATGCATATGCACAGTATGCCTGTGTAACGCCCGGGTCAAAGCCGCAGCCAAGAAGTGCAGTAAGTCCTGCCTCTTCAAATTTCTGCCGGTATGCCCACTGCCAGGAATAATCAAAATATGCGGAAAATCCAGCTTCCTTACAGCGTTTTTCGTAAATAGCCCGCCATTCCGGATCATCGGTGTCTTCGGGCTCATAATTTGCCGTATCCATATAGTTTACGCCACATGCCAGACAGGCATCCATAATTGTCAGATCCTGGTATGGAAGTGCAATGTTCATTACCAGATCCGGTTTGTAACTGTTGATCAGCTGGATCAGCTGGTTTACATCATCTGCATCTACCTTTGCCGTGGTAACAACTGTTTTTGTTTTTCCCTCCAGTTTCCGGGCAAGCGCATCACATTTTTCTTTTGTCCTGCTTGCAATACACAGTTCTGTAAATACCTCATCTGCCTGACAACATTTCTGGATTGCTACACTGGCTACTCCGCCGCAGCCGATTACAAGTACTCTGCTCATGTTTTTTATCTCCTTTTTTTATATTTCACTATCGCAGCTGTTTTTATTTCGCCACTGCCAGCAGCAGTTCCCTGACCACCTTGCATGCTGTGGCTGTGGAAACACCGCTTGGATCCAGCATAGGTGCCAGCTCATTGACATCTGCTCCCACAATATTTAATTCTGATACCTTCCGGATAGCCGCAAGAAGTTCAAGGAAGCTTACGCCTCCCGCTTCCGGTGTACCGGTTCCCGAAAATACGGATGGATCCAGGCAATCCAAATCAATGGTAAAATATACCGGAACCTGCTCCCTGTCCAATTCCTGTATGGTCTCTTCCAAGCCTTCAAAGGTAAAAGGATGAAAATCTGTATGCTCCTTTGCAAACCAGAATTCTTCTCTTTCCCCACTTCGGATGCAAAACTGATGGATCCGTCCATCTCCCAGAATATCATGGCATCTGCGGATGACACACGCATGGCTTAAACGGGCACCAAGATAATCATCCCTCAAATCTGCGTGGGCATCAAAATGAATAATATGAAGCCCTGGATATTTTCTGGCTACGGCTCTTACAGCCGCTAGCGTCACCAGATGCTCGCCGCCTAAAAGCAAGGGTATCTTTCCTGCTTCCAGAATTTCCCAGGCACGATTCTGTATATCAGCAAGCGCCATTTCACTGCTACCGAAGCAAAGCTCCAGATCTCCACTGTCAAATACCTGAATATCTGTAAGGTCGCGGTTCTGATAAGGGCTGTAGGTTTCCAGTCCAAAGCTTTCATGACGAATGGCAGAGGGGCCGAACCTGGCTCCAGGACGAAAGCTTGTGGTAGAATCAAAGGGCGCTCCATAAAGAACAATCCCTGCTTCCTCAAAGCTGCTGTCACAGCCGATAAAATTCTCAATATTTGGTAAAATCATAAATCAGTCCTCCACCTCCTGAAGCATTTCCTCCAGAAAAGCCGGAAGATAAAATGCGCCTTTGTGAAGCCTTGTGGTATAGTAACGGGTGCGAAAATTCAGGGCGCTCCATGCCTCCGAATCCAGATCATCCACCGGATGGTACTTTTTACTTGCAAAACCAAACAGCCAATAGCCGGCAGCAAAGGTAGGAATATGCGCCTGATAAACACGACTGATCTGGAACGTACTGGCAATTCTTTTGTGACTGCGCTGCATGGCATGGGCGTCCTCAGAATAAAAAGGACTTCCCTGCTGATTGACCATGATTCCATCCTCTTTCAGCGCATTATAACAATTTCCATAAAATTCTCGGGTAAACAAGCCTTCCGAAGGACCAAAAGGATCGGAAGAATCCACAATAATAAGGTCATATTTATTTTCACAACGTCGGATAAATTTCAATGCATTTTCATAATGAAGGTGCACTCTCCTGTCATCAAGCCTGCAGGCATTTCCCGGAAGATAGGCACGGCAGGCTTCCACTACCATGGGATCCATCTCTACCAGATCAATATGGCGGACACGGTCATATCTGGTCAGTTCACGTACAACTCCTCCGTCTCCTGCTCCGATCACAAGAATATCCCTGGCTTCTTTGTGAACAGCCATAGGTACATGGGTAATCATTTCGTCATAAATAAATTCGTCACGTTCCGTGAGCATTACATTTCCGTCCAGTGTAAGAACCCTGCCAAATTCAGGTGTCTCAAAAATATCAATTCGCTGATAGTCGCTCTGCTTTGAGTAGAGCTGACGGTTTACCCGGATACTATGCTTCACATCCGGTGTATGAAATTCCGAAAACCACATTTCCATTTTCTTTACCTCCCTGCCAGAGTATGTTTTAAAATCATTCCCGCAAGATGTGTGTCACAATTTGCAGACAGCCTTTTTCAAACACGCTCCAACACATTTAATCGTAATATATCCGGATCTTCCGGACCTGTCATGTTGCATCCTTTTGCCTTGGCATATTCAATGTAATCCAGAATTTCCGGGGTAATTCGCTCCCCTGGAGCCAGAATTGGGATTCCCGGAGGATAACACATTACAAATTCACTGCATACCTTTCCTTCCGTTTCCCTGAGAGGAAGGCTGCATTTTTCTGCATAAAACGCTTCCTGAGGGCTTGTTACTACCTGGGGATCAATATATTCCTGATCCAGCAACCCTGATTTATCCTTCTGGAAACGCCTGCGGATTTCCGCAAGGGCACTTACCAGCCGCTCTATTTCCTGGGCACGGTCTCCAATTGACAGATAAGCCAGAATATTTCCAATATCACCAAATTCGATCTGAATATCATATTCATCTCTCAGAATGTCGTAAACCTCAATTCCTGCAAGTCCGATATCCAGAGTATGCACACTTAATTTCGTAATGTCAAAATCAAAAACCGAATCTCCATTCATCAGTTCTTTTCCAAATGCGTAATAGCCGCCAATGGCGTTAATCTCTTCCCTTGCGTATTCTGCCATATCTGCTACCTGATGGAAAATCTGACGTCCTCGCTGTGCAAGATTCCTACGGGAAATGTCAAGACTTGACATCAGAAGATAGCTTCCGGAGGTAGTCTGGGTCAGGTTGATGATCTGACGGACATAACCTGCATGGACGCCAGGTCCAGTCAGAAGAAGACTGGACTGGGTCAGGCTTCCGCCGCTTTTATGCATGGATACAGATGCCATATCTGCACCAGCTTCCATTGCCGAAACCGGCAGGCCTCCTCCAAAATAAAAATGAGTCCCATGGGCTTCATCTGCCAGACACAGCATTCCTGCTTCATGAGCCATCCGCACAATTGCACGAAGGTCACTACAAATTCCATAATAGGTGGGATTGTTTACCAGCACAGCCACCGCATTGGGATGCTCCTTAATTGCCTTTGCCACCTGTTCACGGCGCATTCCAAGAGAAATTCCAAGTCTCTGATCTACTTCCGGATTCACATAAACCGGAATTGCTCCGCACAGAACCAGCGCATTCAGCACGCTTCTGTGAACATTGCGGGGAAGAATGATCTCGTCTCCCCTCTTACAGGCAGTTAACACCATGGTCTGTACGGAGCTTGTAGTTCCGCCAACCATGAGAAAGGCGTGAGCTGCTCCAAAGGCATCTGCTGCCAGTTCTTCTGCCTCCCGGATCACGGATACAGGATGACAGAGATTATCAAGAGGCTTCATGCTGTTTACATCCACGCCTACACATTTCTGCCCCAGAAACTCAGTAAGTTCCGGATTTCCTCTTCCTCTTTTATGTCCTGGCACATCGAAGGGTACCACCCTCATGCGCCGGAAATTTTCCAGAACCTCGTGAATTGGTGCACGATTCTGGTTCAGTTTAAAACGAGTTCTGTTCATTGCGTCTCCATTTCCAGTTCCTTTGTCTGTATAAAGAATCCTGTTTGCAGGATTCTCCGCCTGTAAAGGGGCGTCTCCAGCGCCATCTGCTCTTCCATTGCAGTGGTATCCTACCCGGCAGAGCTTTTTATATAACAGGAAATTCCAACGGAATTTTCTATTACACAAAAAAGCAGGCTGCCTCAAAACTGCAAACCTGCTTGGATCATTCTTCCCGATTCTATCTCCATTGACTTATAATAAATACAGGAATCCTCGTATTTACATAAAATAGAAATCCAGATGATATATGTCAGAGTCTATATAGCAATCATACTTTTACTACTCTTATTGACCGTTTCACAAGTCTGCACATCAGGCGCATAGTGGTTATCAGAGGAACCAACTTATAAAATTTGAGCTTCTAACTCAATCAATAAGGCAACCAAAGTTACCATCAGCGGCAGTGGACCCGGCTGTCCGTATGGCCTTAACCCCAAATGGAGTGATCCAAAATAATTGCTTTGAAAAGACTCTTTCTTTGTCTTTCAAAATCTTCATAAGCATAGCACATATGAAAATGCATGTCAACTGTTTCAGAATCACTTCTTCCCGTTCTCTGGCTGCCTTGTCCACTTCCAGAAGATGCTCTCCAATAGTGTCCTGCAGAAGCATGACCTGATACAGAGAATTTTATGGTTCTTCAGATAATCTCTACGTAAGAATCCATACTTGCCAAGTTGCTCCATCTGCTCACCGGATTTATACGTAAGATTCGGAATCAAGTATCCATTTACATTCGTGTACGTTATATAAATAGGGCATTCGCAATCCGCTTTCGCTACTTGCTCATGAACGCAGTTGCCTTGCTGCCTGCGTTCATTTTATTAGCACTCTCCATTTCTCATCATTTTTTGACCACAAATTTACGACATTTACGACAAATCTG
>NZ_JAAITI010000004.1 GCF_013304735.1 Blautia luti | reverse complement strand
CGACAGATCATGCGGACACTTACAAAGCGGTCTATTATGTGGAACCGGTAAATCAGGAGCATCCGAAGTACCAGATCAGCCGAAAGCTGATTGTGCGTGAGAAAGAAACAGAAGTGCAGACAGAAACTGCAGGGAGTGAAGCAGTAACCGAATCAGAAACAGCTGGCAGTGAACAGCAGACAGAGGAAACGGAGAATTCAGAAGCAGACTCGGAATTGCTTCCAACAGAGGAAGTGACGGAAAGCGAGATAGAAGAATTTGATTCTCAGGCAAGCGAACTATTACCGGATATGGAAGAAGATACTGAAAATACAACGGATTCGGAAACAGGTCTTACAGTATCGGATGCAATGGAGCAGGCGGAAGAGGAAGGAATTGATTTATACGCCATGGAAGCTGGTGAAACAGTCACTTTTATGGCAAAGACAAGTGCAAGAAGTGTACAGAAAGTATCTGTTACAAGAGGAACTCTGTATCGTTATGCGGATTATGGTTATGGTTCTTATCTTACCTATCAGTATACGGTTCAGTTTGGAAATGTATCTGCGACTGCTTACTGTGTACAGCCATCAAAACCGGGACCAGGAACAGGTAATTACACGATTAGTAAAGTCGGAGATGGAAAAACATTAGCTAAGGTATGTTATTACGGAACCAAGGCAGCAGGAGATGAAGGATTCTTTACAGAAGAGAATGGTTATGGAAATCTTAGTGCTGGAGCAAAATTCATTCTTGTTCATCTGGCGGCTTCTTATGCTAATGGAAGTGGCGACGCTTTTTCCGGAGCGAATAGTACAGCCAAGAATTTAGCAATGAAATTGTATAATTATTGTGTTTCACAGCCAGAAATACCGGATGTAGCAATGTCATTTTCTGATGGAGATGTAAAAGCTTATGTGGATGGCAATTCACAGAGAACCAAAGATATTACATTCAAAGCAGATAAGCTACAGACAATTACGATGAAGCTTCCGTCTGGTGTGAAACTTCATAATCTAAGCACAGGCACAACAAGTAAAGCTGGTGCAAGTGTAGAAATTTGCGGAGGAACAAAGTTTTATCTTTCTGCACCACTGACACAGGTGAGTGACGTGGCACAGAGCTGGTCTTCTACAATGAAGGGAAGTATTACAAAAGATTACTCTGCTTATAAAATCACCACCGGATCTGACACGCAGGATCTTGCGTTGGTATTTGGTGAAGGTGTGACAGATGAAAAATATATTGATTTCAAAGTGTCTTGGATTGAACAGGCTACGATCGAAATCGTAAAGAAAGACGATACAGCGGATGTCAATCTTGCAGGTGCAGTATTCGGTGTATACAGCGATGAGGCATGTACAAAGCTGATCACTCAGATGCCGGCAACAGATAAGAATGGAAAATCCTCTGTTACGATCATCAAGACACAGGATACCGTTTATCTGAAAGAGATCACAGCGCCACAGGGATATGTAGTAAATGCAACGGCAACAAATGTGAAACTGGTAGCAAGTAAGACCTCGGCTGTGACCGTGGAAAACAAGGAGCAGCTGGCAGAGCTTACCATTTACAAAGAAGGTCAGGTTCTTATCGGTGCAGAAGTCAGTGAGAGTGGAACCGTATTCCAGTATGAGAACCGCAGACAGAAAAATGCAGTATATAACGTGTATGCCGGAGCGGATATCGTAACTGCTTATGGCACAAAAGTGTACAGCAAAGGTGACTTGGTAAAAGAAAATCTGACAACAGGTGAGAATGGTTCTGTCACACTGAAAAACCTGCATCTTGGAACCTATGTGGTAAAAGAAGCAAAAGCACCGGACAATTTCTATAACGGCAGCGAAGAAAAGCCAGTGACTCTGACCTATGCCGGACAGAATAAAGAAGTTGTATTTGCAGATGTGACTTTTAACAACGAGAGACAGAAAGCAGATGTTTCCGTAGTAAAACAGGATAAAGACACCAAGAAACCACTGAATGGCGGTATTTTTGCTCTGTATGCATCCGATGATATTAGAAATGCAGACGGAACCGTTGTTGTGAAAAAAGGAACACTGATTGAGAAAGCAACTACTGGAGCAGATGGGAATGCAAAATTCACAGCGGATCTTCCGATTGGATATTCCTATTTTGTAAAAGAAGATCAGGCACCGGAAGGCTATGTAAGAAATACAGAAGATGTGTATACGTTCAAGTTTTCTTACACCAATGATAAAGAAGCAACCGTATCTTTTGCCCATACCTTCAGTAATGACCGTGTGACAGCAAAGATCAATTTATTCAAAGTTGATAAAGAAACAGGAAAAGCAGTACCGCAGGGAGATGCCACACTGAAAGGTGCAGTTTATGGTCTGTATGCCCGTGAAGATATTGTGCATCCGGACGGAGCAACCGGAACTATTTATAAAGCAGGAGAACAGATAGCATCTCTTACAACAGATGACAAAGGACAGGCTTCTGTAAATGGCTTGTATCTTGGCAAATATTATATCAAAGAGATTACACCTCCGACCGGATACCTGGCAGATACAGAAGAGCATGATCTTACGTGCAGTTATGAAGGAGATATGACAGCAGAAGTGAAAAGAGAGTGCACTTCCAGTGAGCAGGTCATCAAGCAGCCATTCCAGATTATTAAAGCAGCCAACAATGGAAAGACAGATGCAGATCTGTTATCCGGAGCTGGATTTACAGTTTATCTGAAATCTTCCCTTACAAAGAAAGCAGATGGCAGTTATGATTTTGATTCTGCAAAACCAGTAGTGAGTGGAGAAAAAGGAGCAACTGAGATTTTCACAGATGAAAAAGGGTATGCCTGCAGTATTCCATTACCATTTGGAAGCTATATCGTGCGTGAGACAACAACACCGCACAACTACAAGCCAGTCGATGATTTTGAAGTGAATATCACAGAGCATCATCCAAATGAGCCACAGATCTGGCGAGTGCTTCTGGATGAAGAGTTTAAGGCAAAACTGAAAATCGTGAAAAAAGACGATGAAACAAAGAAATCCGTCCTGATTGCAGGAACAGAATTTAAAGTGTACGACCTGGACAACAAGAAGTATGTGGAACGGGTAACAACTTACCCAGTGACAACAACCCATAAGTCCTATTTTACGGACAGCCAGGGATATCTGATCATGCCGAAGAATCTGAAGATCGGACATTACCGCATTGAGGAAGTCAACGCACCGGAAGGGTACACAATCAACAAGAACTATGTAGAGATTGCGGTGGATGCAAACACAGCATACCAGATGGATTCTGAGAGCGGAGATGCCATTATTACGGTAGATTACGAGAACCATCCGGTAAAAGGAAAGCTGACGATCTATAAAAAAGGTGAAATGCTGACCGGATTCAAAAAGGATTTTGTTTATGAAGAAAGATACCTTAAGGGTGCGGAATTTAATGTCTATGCAGCTGAAAATATCTATACACCGGATTATCAGAAAGATGAAAACGGAAACAGACAGCTGATCTATGCAAAAGATGCACTGGTAACAACGGTAACGACTGGAGAAGACGGAAAAGCAGTTGCAGAGAATCTGCCGCTTGGTTCTTACTATGTGGTAGAAAAGACTGCACCGGAAGGATTCGTACTGAACCATGACAGATCAGAAGTCGCATTTGTCTATGCCAATCAGGATACACCTGTGATCGAACAGGAAGTGACTGTTGGCGATGACCGACAGAAAGTTGCAATCCAGGTAGAAAAACAGGATGCAGAAAATGGTGCAACCGTAGCAGGAGCTGTCTTTGGTATCTATAACAAAGCGGATATCAAGGCAGATGGAAAAGCAATCGTGAAAGCAGACACACTCTTACAGGAAATGACTTCTGATAATGATGGTCTTGCGGCATGTACGCTGGATCTGCCACTTGGACAGTATTATGTGAAGGAGTTAAAGGCACCGGCGGGATTTGTATCCTCTGATGAAGTTCTGAATCTGGATGCTTCTTACCAGGGACAGGATGTGAAGACAGTAAAACTGAAAACTGTGAAAAAGAACCAGCCGACAACAGTAGAAATCACGAAATCTGATGTAACAACAGGTGTGGAGCTGGATGGGGCAAAACTCACCGTTCTTGATAAAGAAGGAAATGTTGTGGATCAGTGGACGTCTGTAAAAGATCAGCCACATGTGATCAAACGCCTGACAGTTGGAGAGGAATACACTCTTCGTGAGGAAATGGCACCTTATGGATATCTGAAAGCAACGGATGTGAAGTTCACTCTGGAAGATACCGCCGAGATTCAGAAAGTAGAGATGAAAGATGAAGTACCGACAGGACTTCTGATCATCAACAAAAATGGAGAGTTTTTGGATAAGGTAACACTTTTGGATCATGTAAAAGGTACCGTGGAGCATCTTTTTGAGTATGTAACCGGAAGCCTTACAGATGTGACGTTCGATGTATTTGCTGCGGAAGATATCAAAGCGGCAGATGGTGTCAGTGAAGATTATTTCAAAGCAGATGAAAAAGTGGGAACCATTACTACAGATTCCAATGGTATTGCACAGATGGGAGATCTCCCGGCTGGAAAATACTATGTGAAGGAAGTAAAAACAGCCCATGGTTATGTGCTGGACAAAGAGCCGAGATATGTTGATCTTTCTTACCGTGATCAGGACACACCAGTCATCACTTATGATGAGAAATGGCAGAATGCCCGTCAGAAAGTAAAGATTACGGTTCTGAAGAAAGAAAAGGATACAGAACGTGTCCTTGCAGGTGGTGTCTTCGGTCTTTATACCAGTGAAAATATCAAAAATGCAAAGGGCGAGGTACTTCTTGAGAAAGACAGTCTGATTGAGCAGCGGGTAACGGATGAAAAAGGACAGATCACTTTTACGGCAGATCTTCCGGTAGACGGAAAATACTATGTGAAAGAGATCTTTGCACCGGACGGATTTGTTACAACAGATGAAGTACAGGAATTTACCTTTGAATATGCTGGAGAAGACCAGGCAGAAGTAAGCTACGACTTTACTTTTGAAAATCAGCCAACCACAGTAGAGCTGACCAAAACAGACCTGACAACAGGCAAAGAACTTCCAGGTGCACACCTGAAAGTAACGGATTCAGATGGCAATACAGTAGATGAATGGACTTCTACGGAAGAATCCCATGTGATCAAAGAACTGGTTGTTGGTAAGGAATACACCATGACAGAGACAAAACCGGCAGATGGATATGTCACTGCAGAAAGTATTACTTTCACAGTAGAGAATACAGCAGAGGTTCAGAAGCATGAGATGAAAGATGATGTGACAAAAGTGCAGATCAGTAAGACGGATATCACAGGAGAAACTGAGATTCCGGGTGCGAAACTGACAATTCTCGATAAGGATGATCAGGTAGTAGAGAGCTGGATTTCCACAGAGGAAGCACACTATATTGAAAAACTGCCAATCGGTAAATACACCTTACGTGAAGAGCAGGCACCGAAAGGATATCTTCTGACAGCCGATGTGACATTTGAGGTGAAAGATACCGGAGAAATCCAGAAAGTGGCTATGAAAGATGATACTGCCAAGGGAAAAGTGATTCTCAATAAGACAGATAAATCGTCAGGAGAACCACTGAAAGGGGTAGAATTTGAACTCCGTGACAGCAAAGGAAAAGTTCTGGAAACTTTAAAGACAGATGCTGCCGGTCATGCAGAAAGTAAGCTGTATGAGATTGCCACATTTAAGAACGGCAAATATGATACAGCGATCAAGTATTATCTGGTGGAAACAAAGACACTGGATGGATACACACTGGATCAAACCAAGCATGAAGTGACATTTGCTTATGCAGATGACAGTACACCGGTTGTAGAAGTTACCTTTAATCTGACAAATGAGAAGCCGGAAGTTCCAGAAACACCGAACACACCGGATACACCACAGTCCCATGAAGAGACGAAGGTATCAAACGCACCAAAAACAGGTGACAGCACAAATATCTGGCTGCCGATCCTGCTTCTGATAATCTCCACAGGAGGTATGGCAGGACTTTATATCAGCAGAAAAAGGAAAAACAAATAAGGAAACCAACGGTTATGATTGGGAGCTTCTATGTGAGGCTCCCTTTTTCATACACAAAATCACAGAAAGGAACAGAAAACTATGATGAAAGCAATGGAAAAAAGACAGGAAGCACGAAAAAACCAGGAGAAAACTTTAAAGAGAATGATGGCTTATCAGAAGAAAGCTGAGCAGATGGTCAGCAGAAAAAGAATGAACCATCACATGATCAGAAAGGGGTAAAAGCGTATGATGAACAGAAAAGAATTTTATGAATATGTCAAAGACAATGTAAAGGAGTATCTGCCAGAGTCTTACAGGGACGCAGAAATTAAACTTCAGGAAGTAGAAAAAAACAACGGTTTGAAGCTGACAGGTATTACGATTCCAAACGGAGATCAGAGAATCGTACCGACGGTCTATCTGGATTCCCTCTACCAGGAATATATCAATGGGAAAGATGTAGATTCTTGTGTTGGGGATGTAGCTGATATGCGTATTGAAGCACAGGGTAAAGCAGAATTTTTTGATATGGGAGTTCCGGATATTCTTGATTATGAAAAGATGAAGGACAAATTACAGATGAGAATTTGTGACAAAGAATGGAATACCGATCGTTTGGCAGACAAAGTAGTCACAGAACACGGAGATTTTGCAGCTTATTATGCAGTAAATCTGGAGGAAAATGGAGAGGGAATCAGCAGTATTCCAGTAACTGTTTCTCTGATGAACGAATGGGGAGTATCTGTCGAACAGATTCAGGCAGATGCGATGATGGCAGATAAGAACAGAGGCGTGCAACTGGTGGATATGACACAGATTATCGAATCTATGATTTTTGGAGGAACACCGAAGAATCTTTTGAATGAAAAACTGGATATGGAAACTGTGGAGAATCCAATGTTCTGCCTTACCAATGAATCTAAGATGAATGGAGCTTCCCTGTTACTGCAGGAAGATATTCGAAAACAGATTGGGGAATGCCTGGGAAGTGATTACTTTGTCATCCCATCTTCCGTTCATGAAGTGCTGATTCTCCCGGATAACGGTATTTTACAGGTTCCAGAATTAAATGCGATGGTACAGGAAGTCAATGAGACACAAGTGGAAAGACAGGAACAGCTTTCTGATAAGGTTCAGTTCTGTGACAAAAAGACCGCAGTATTGGAAAATGCTGAGCGCAGGGAAGCACGTCTGGAGAAAGAAAAAGTAGCCGAAAAAGCGGAAGTAAAAGGTGGAATCCATGGAAGATTGGAGAAAGCTAAGGCAGAAATCAAGGCAAAAGGGACGGATACAATCCCAAAGAGTAAGGCGAGAGATCTTGCTACAGCATTATAAAGTGAAAAGAAAACGATGGCTTATGGGGACTGTGCAGAGCAGTCCCCAATTTTTTGAAGTTGGAGGAGAAAAGAATATGGATTGGTGTTTATATGGTGAAGACAAAAGGAGGGAAATTGATAGAGATTTAAAACCGGAATATCTTTTGGATGATTTACGGAGATATCAGGATGTATTTGGCGAAGAGTTTGGTGTGAAAGAACTTCTTATGCTGGAGGATATCAGGGTAAAGGCTATGATTGCCGGAGCACTTGCAGATATGCCGGAATTTCTTGTTGATCAGATTGGAAAAGCAAATAATAGCAGTAGCTTTCCTTCCGTGACAAGGGCAATGGAACGGATTGCCGATGTTGTAGAAGAAAAGTGGGAAGAAGAAAGGGAGTAACAGATGGCAAATAAATTATATGCAATGGAGCAGCTGACGGAGGAAGTGGCAAAGGACGTTTCCGCTAATCCGCAGGAGTGGATACGTTTTCTAAATACTGCATCCAGGCTGTACCGGTACACTTTTCCGGAACAGCTCTTGATCTATGCACAGCGTCCGGGAGCAACAGCGGTGGCTTCCATGGAAATCTGGAACCAGAAGATGTACCGATGGATTAAAAAGGGTTCCAAAGGAATTGCCCTGATAGATAACACATCCGGACCAAAAACGAAGTTACGATATGTTTTTGATGTGCAGGATACTTATAAGGTAAAAAATCTTGGCAGAGATCCACAGTTATGGAACCTTAATCCGGAAGGAGAACAACTGGTGGCAGATTATCTGCAGGAACAGCTTGCACTGGAAACAACAGAGGGAGGCTTGCCAGAGGTTCTTCACCAGGCGGCAGAAGAAAGTGTGCAGGCCTGGCTACCGGATGCTTTCGATGAATTGCAAATGGATGTATCAGGTACTTTTCTGGAAGATTTGGACGAGCAGAATCAGAAAGTGGAGTTCCGGGAATTGATGACAAACAGTGTCTGGTATGTATTACTGAACCGATGTGGACTGGATGTACAGGAATATCTGGATGCAGAGGATTTTCGGCATATTACGGATTTTAACCAGTTAAAGGTTATGGGACATCTTGGAAGTTCTGTGAATGAGATCAGCAGACCGGTATTGATGCAGATTGGACGATATGTATTGGATGATCTGGAAAAAGATCTGAAAACGGTTGCAAAAGAAAAGAAAGTAGCTTATAATAAATTTAACACGTTAATTCGTGAAAGTGAAACAAAGAACACAGAAGATAGAGAAAAAAATAAGGAGGAAACAGAGCATGAGAGAGATCACTTACAGCCAGAACGGAGAGTATCAGATTCCAGATATCAGCCTGGAAGAGACAAGAGGAACAATCGGGAAGTACGGAATGATGAGGAAAGAGTATCTGAGAAATTACAAGGTAGCCAGGTTCAACATTCTGACACTGCAGAACCGTCTGGACAGTCATCTGATGGAGATCGACAGTCAGGCAAGACAGAGAGTAGACAACCTGATGAACGAACTTCTAGAGAAAGATCCGGCACCAGACAAGATGGCAGACACAATGGCATGGACCAGACACATGAACCAGATCAAAGCACAGGCAGAGGAACTGGTGATCCAGGAGATTATTTACAGTTAAGCCTGTTCCCAACAGAAGAGGAACAGTTTGGAGAAATAAGGAAAGCGGCAGCTGCATTAGAACAGCCGGCCGCTTTTCTTATTTCCGATGAAGTAGTCGATCATATCCTTCGCACAGGTAGTGGGCAGAAAAATACACTGTTTCATATTACTGCAAGATTGATTGAAGGTCTGGACAATGAAGAAATGCAAAGCTTCCTGAAAGATGAATATGGCACCGGAGGAAAAGGATTTACCATAGATAATCAGAAAATCAGTATCTGGTACGACAACGATGGTATCCGTATCCGGCGAGGTGACTCTGCAAGAAGAAACTTTGACCGTATCGTTACGTGGGAAGAAGCTGCTGACAGGATCCGGGATATGTATGAGGAGGGAAATTACGTTGATAATCTTATCTCCAATAATGCTATCGAGCAGGAACAGAAAGAAATGACAGATCTTCTGGCACTTCATTTCCGAGATACAAATAGAAATACGGAAGAATACCGGTCTTATACGGATTGGCAGGATACCATTCGGAACGCTTGGACAGATCCAGAAGGAAAAAAAGAAATCTATCAGCAGTTTGAATGGTTACAAGCGGATATGAATGAAAATCCGAGTAATTATCATCGTTGGGAAATTCAGCACAATCCAGTATATTCTCAGCGTTTTCGTGACCTTCAGAGAGATTTCTCCTGGGTGGATCAACAATTTAAAGTAGAACGTCTAGGGCTTTCCTTTATCACACAGGATGAAATTGATGCAGTGTTAAGAAGAGGTGGCATTACTGCCGGAGGACGTAACCGGATTTACGAATATTTCATGGAACATTATGATATGAAAGATGCAGCTGAGTTCCTGAAAAATGAATATGGAACAGGTGGTTCTTCACCCGGAATACCAGGAGCAGGTGCTTCCGACGCATCACATGATGCAAAAGGATTAAAACTTGCAAAAGGAAAAATTGGCAATCCAGAAGTAGAAGTTCTATTAAAGTGGAATAAGGTTGCAGAACGTGTCCGCCAGTTAATCCGCACAGATGATTATTTGTCATCGGAGGAAATGGAAAAGTACGAAGAGCGACAGGAAGCACAAAAACTGGCAGACTTGGAAGAAGCACAGCAGATGTTAGGAGAACAACAGGAGCAGGATACTTTAACCGCTGAAGATATAACTGATTTGCAATTAGTTGATTCAGAATATATGTCTGGTACCAGAACAACAATTCATGATTTTGATTGCAAAGTTAAGGGAGAAGAGAATCAACTTCAATACACATTAGAATATCATGATGATGGAGAAGGTTTCACGATTCATACGGAAAAAGATGATATTTGGAATCGAATGTCAACACAAGAATTGGAACGTCTGGATGTAAAACTTGGACAAGAAGTACTTTATTATCATTATCACAACAAAACAGTAAATGCGGATACCCTAGATAAATTACGGGAAATCAGGGAAGAAATAATGGAGGAAGAGTCCTCGTATTTCACTGCTATTTCTAATCGTGTGTGGACAGATTATGATAAAAAAGAAAAAGAATTATCTGGAGAAGTTGAGGTATCGGAAGAAAAAGAATCTTTGGAAGAGATTAACGGAATATCAGAACCGATTCCAGCAACGAACTTCCGCATCACAGATGATGAGCTTGGGCAGGGGACAGCAAAAGAAAAGTTCCGTGCCAATATCATGGCTATCCAGCTGTTAAAGAAATGTGAGGATGAGAACCGTAATGCGACACCAGAGGAACAGGAAATCTTATCCCGATACGTTGGCTGGGGAGGTCTTGCAGATGCATTTGATGAAACAAAAGCTGCATGGGAGACAGAATATCTGGAATTAAAGACGGTTCTTACACCAGAGGAATATGCGGCAGCCAGAGCTTCCACCTTAAATGCTCATTATACACAGCCGATTGTGATTGACAGTATGTATCAGGTGTTGGAGAATCTGGGATTTACAAAGGGAAATATCCTGGAGCCATCTATGGGAGTCGGGAACTTTTTTGGAATGCTTCCGGAGAATCTAAACCAGTCCAAACTTTATGGTGTGGAATTGGACAGCATCAGCGGCAGAATTGCAAAGCTGCTCTATCCTGATGCCAATATTCAGATCAAAGGTTTTGAGAAGACAGATTATCCCAATGATTTCTTTGACGTGACAATCGGAAATGTGCCATTTGGTGCATACAAGGTCAATGACCGTCAGTATGATCGCTTCAATTTCATGATTCATGATTACTTTCTTGCCAAAACGATAGATCAGTTACGTCCAGGTGGTGTGGCTGCTCTGATCACAACAAAGGGAACTATGGACAAGGCATCACCAGAAGTTCGAAAATATCTGGCAGAGAGGGCAGATCTGTTGGGAGCAATCCGACTGCCCAACACAGCTTTTAAGGCAAATGCAGGAACAGAAGTCAGTGCTGATATTTTGTTTTTCCAGAAGCGTGACAGCATGACAAAAGAGATGCCGGAGTGGGTGAATCTTGGAAGTGATACCAATGGAATTACAGTCAACCAGTATTTTGCAGACCATCCTGAAATGATTCTGGGTGAGATGAAAGAAGTATCGGGTCCATATGGTATGGAAACAACCTGTATGCCGATAGAAGGTGCTGACCTTGAACTCCAGCTTGCAGAAGCGGTCAAGAACATTCATGGAAGCATGGTATCGGCAGTAGATGTGGAAACAGAACTGGATGAGATGCCAGAGAGTATTCCGGCAGATCCGAATGTCAGAAATTACAGCTATACGGTGGTAGATGATCAGGTATATTACCGTGTCAACTCTTTGATGAATCAGGTGAAAATGCCTGCCGCCACTGCAGAACGTGTGAAAGGCATGGTTGCAATCCGTGATACTGTTCGTGAATTGATCGCCATGCAGATGGAGGAATTTGTAGCAGACGAAGAAATCCAGAAACAGCAGGAGAAACTGAATCAGGTATATGATACCTACACAGCAAAGTATGGAGTCATTGGAAGTAATGCTAACAAACGTGCATTTTCTGATGACTCTTCTTATTGTCTGCTGTGTTCACTGGAAGACTTGAATGAAGATGGAACGCTGAAACGAAAAGCGGACATGTTTACTAAGCGAACCATTAAAAAGGCGGTCGCTGTGACAAGCGTTGAGACAGCCACAGAAGCACTTGCATTGTCTCTTAACGAAAGGGCAAAGGTAGACCTTCCTTATATGGCAAAGCTGACTGGAAAGACCGAAGAGAAAATCACAGAAGAACTGGTTGGAGTTATCTTTAAGAATCCACTGACAGACCAGTGGGAAAGCGGAGATGAATATCTGTCCGGAAATGTCAGGGATAAATTAAATACTGCGAGAACCTTTGCAGAGAATCGTCCGGAATTTACACCGAATGTCCGTGCATTAGAGGCAGTTCAGCCGAGAAATCTGGAAGCGTCTGAGATTGAGGTGCGTGTTGGAGCTACATGGATTGAGCCTTCGGATTATCAGGCTTTTATGGTGGAACTGCTTCATACCCCGTGGTATCTTGCACAGAAGGAAATACAGGTAAAATACTCTGAGGTCAATGGTGAATGGCGTATTACTGGAAAAAATGCAGATAGTCCAAGGAATGCGTTTGCCTATGCAACGTATGGAACTGAGAGAGCAAATGCCTATAAGATTCTGGAAGATACCCTGAACCTGAAAGATGTCCGCATTTATGATAAGAGTGTCAATGAGAATGGTGATGAAATCCGTGTCCTCAATAAGAAAGAAACCATGCTGGCATCACAGAAGCAGGATGCCATGAAAGTAGCATTTAAGGATTGGATTTTTAAAGATCAGCAGAGGCGTGAAAGACTGGTAAAAGTTTACAATGAACGATTTAACAGTATCCGTCCCCGTGAATATGATGGCAGTCATTTGACTTTCCCAGGAATGAATCCGGAAATAGAGCTTCGCCCGCATCAGAAAAATGCTGTTGCACATCAGCTTTACGGAGAGAATGTGCTTCTGGCTCATGTAGTAGGAGCTGGGAAGACTTACGAGATGGTAGCGGCTGCAATGGAGAGCAAACGTCTGGGATTATCACAGAAGAATTTATTTGTCGTGCCGAATCATCTGACAGAGCAGTGGGGAGCAGAATTCCTGCAGTTATATCCGGGAGCCAATATCCTGGTAGCAACCAAGAAAGATTTTGAACCGGCGAACCGGAAAAAGTTCTGTGCCAGAATCGCTATGGGAAATTACGATGCTATTATTATTGGTCATTCCCAGTTTGAGCGTATACCAATCTCTGATGAGAGGCAGGAAGCTATGCTGCGGAAGCAGATTGATGATCTGGAAATGGCGATTCAGAGTGCAAGGTATGAACAGGATGGCGGACGTTATACCGTCAAACAGATTGAAAAAACCAGAAAGACACTGCAGACAAGGCTGGAAAAGCTGAATCAGAAAGAAAAAAAAGATCAGGTAGTTACGTTTGAAGAACTGGGAGTAGATCACTTGTATGTAGATGAAGCACACAGCTATAAAAATGCGTTTCTCTATACAAAAATGAGGAATGTAGCCGGGATTGCACAGAACGAAGCACAGAAGTCGGCAGATATGTTCAATAAATGTCAGTATCTGGATGAGATTACTGGAGGAAAAGGCATTACTTTTGCCACGGGCACACCAATCAGCAATAGTATGACGGAATTATATGTTATGCAGCGATATCTGCAGAACAGTAAATTACAAAATATGGGACTTGGACTGTTTGATTCCTGGGCTTCCACTTTTGGAGAAGTTGTCACGAGCATCGAACTTGCTCCCGAAGGAACAGGATATCGTGCAAAGTCCAGATTTGCACGGTTTTATAATATCCCGGAACTGATGAATATGTTCAAGGAGATTGCAGATATCAAGACTTCCGATCAGTTAAAGCTTCCTGTGCCGGAAGCAGAATATGAAACAGTGGTGCTGAAACCAACGGAACAGCAGAAAGAAATCGTAGAAAGCCTTGGAGAACGTGCGGAAGTTGTCAGAAATGGCGGAGTAGATGCCGCGGTTGATAATATGCTGAAAATCACCAATGATGGAAGAAAGTTAGCATTGGATCAGCGTTTAGTGAACGAATTATTGCCAGACAATCCGGAAAGCAAGATATCAGTCTGTGCAGAGAAAAGCTATGAAATCTGGAAAGACACAGCAGCACAGAAATCAGCACAATTGATTTTCTGTGATTTGAGTACACCGAAAGGCGATGGCAGTTTTAATGTCTACGACGACCTGAAACGGAAACTGATGGAAAAAGGAGTGCCGGAAAAAGAGATTGCTTTTATTCATGATGCAAATACAGAAGCAAAGAAGACGGAGCTGTTTGGAAAAGTGAAATCCGGACAGGTTCGTTTTTTGATTGGTTCTACAGCAAAGATGGGTGCAGGAACCAATGTGCAGGATCGTCTGATTGCGTTGCATCATCTGGATATTGGCTGGAAACCATCTGACTTGGAACAGAGGGAAGGACGTATTATCCGTCAGGGAAACCATAATAAAAAGGTTCATATCTTCCGGTATGTAACTGAATCCACATTTGACAGCTACATGTGGCAGTTGATTGAGAACAAGCAGAAATTCATTTCTCAGATTATGACCAGCAAAGCACCTGTGCGAAGCTGTGAAGATGTAGACGAAGCGGCACTTTCCTATGCAGAGGTCAAAGCTCTTGCAACCGGAAATCCGGCAGTAAAAGAGAAGATGGCATTGGATGTTGATGTGGCAAAATTAAAACTTTTAAAAGCCAACCACATGAATAACCAGTATCGACTGGAAGATGATATTGCAAGGAATTTTCCACAACAGATTGCAAAACTGACAGAGATCATTGACAGCTACAAGGCAGACATCGCTCATTTTTCTGAGTACAAAATCACAGATCCAGAGCAGTTTTCTATGGAAATCAGTGGCAAAGTGTTCACAGAAAAGAAAGAGGCAGGAGCGGCTCTTCTGGCGGTCTGCAAAGAAATTAAGTCTGTGGATGCAGCTATGGATATTGGAAGCTATCAGGGATTTAACATGAGAATCCAATTCGACAGTTGGAGCAAAGAGTTTATCCTGTCTGTAAAGCATGAATCGGTAGCTAAAGTTCGATTGGGAGCCGATGCTCTAGGAAATATCACTCGTATCAATAATCTTTTAGAAAGTTATCCGGAGAAACTGGCAGAAGCAGAACAACGGCTGGAAACGGTACAGGAGCAGATGACAAACGCCAAAGAGGAAGTCGGGAAGCCATTTCCAAAAGAAGAGGAACTGAACCAAAAACTGGAGCGACTGTCAGAGTTAAATGCACTTCTCAATATGGATGAACGGGAAGATACAGAAACAGAGCAGTCGGAATCAAAAGAGAAAGAAGAAAGACCGGCACGAGGTTCTATCCATGAGAAACTGCAGATTTATAAGGAAAAGAGTCAGCGGGAAAGTGAAACTGGCAAGGAAACCAGAAAACGGGACTTCGGTCTGGAATAAAGAGGAAAGATGGCATAATTTGGTAGAAGAAGGTTCTGTCGGTTATGCCATTTTTTAGAACACAGGAGGAATTTATATGGCAAGAAACAGGATAACGGGTAGAGAAACACAGAAAATGCAGGAATACACGCAGGGACAGATCAGTCAGGCAGAGCGTAGAGGCATAGAATTTCCAACAGATGTAAAAGAACAGCTTTTTGAATATGCGAATCTGATCGGTGAGGAAGAGAAAGTTAGGACTCTGGTAAGAAATCTAGCAGATGCAGTGATCCAGGCAGATGAAGAAGGGGTAGAGGATCTACTGGATGATGCAAGAATGGATATTCAGGATCTACCAGATCCAACCATAGGTAAGCTGGAATTACGTGATTATGGATATACAGCAGAAGACATGGTGCCGCTTAGAAAAGAAGCAGCTTTGGATTATCACAGAATGGGTTCTAAGATTTATTGCCTGGGCAGCGATGGCAGCAAGGGAGAGTATGCAAGTAAAGAAATGATACAGGCGCATGAAGGTCTGTTTGGCATGGAATCGCAGATGTGGGAACGGATAGAGGAGAATGACCTGGATTATGCCGATGAAGATTTTGGAGCATTTCAGGAGCCTATGAGTGTCATTGAGTTTGAATAGTTGCTACATCTCTGGAAAGCCTTGAATTATAAGGATTTCCAGAGATTTTTCTTTTTGTTGGCTACAAATTGGCTACATCTGCCATTTGGCTACTATCTGGGACTGCTGTTCCGTTGATAAGGTTTTCAAGCTGTTGTGCGACTTCGGCTTGTTTGTTTGGATACAGATGACTGTAAGTATTTAAGGTTGTCTGTATTTTTTCATGCCCTAAACGGTCAGCAATCAGAAGTGGCTGGCATCCCATCTCAATCAAAAGGCTGGCGTGGGAGTGACGGAGATCATGCACACGAATCTTCTTTACACCGGATTTTTTACATCCTCTGAGCATTTCATGGTTCAGGAAATGTTTGGTGTAAGGGAAAAGTCTGTCGTTAGGCTGAATCTCATAACACTTATCCATATAGGTTTTTAAACAATCAGCAAGTGTCTGAGGTATCGTGATAACCCGGTTACTTTTTGGCGTTTTAGGAGGCCAGACAACATCCCTGCCATTGATTCTTTGGAAGGTTTTGTTGATGGTGATGGTATTATTTTCTAAGTTCACATCTTCCGGCGTTAAAGCACACAGTTCGCCTACACGCATTCCAGTATAGTACATGGTCATGAAGGCTGTATAAGAAGCTGGCTTATCCTGTACGGCTGTAATAAACTGTTCAAATTCCGTTTTTGTCCAGAACTGCATTTCTTCTGCATTGCTTTTTCCCATGCTCCCAGCCTTTGTGCATGGATTTTCCCGCAAATCATAATATTTCACTGCATAATTGAACATAGCGGTAATCTGATTATTGATTGCTCTAAGGTAGGTCTGAGCATAAGGCTTTCCGTTCTTATCACGATATGCAGTCAATCCGTTCTGCCATTTACGGATATCCTTTGGTGTAATCTCATTGATCGGGATTTTCCCAAACACCGGAAGGATTTTTTTATCTACCATATAACGCTTGCTGATGATGGTGGATTCTTTCAGACGGTGTCCCATATCCTCAAAATACAAATCTACAAAATCCCGAAACAGCATACCCATATCTGCATTGGCTTTATTGAGAAAGTCCCTTTCCCATTCCAGAGCTTCTTTTTTTGTGGTAAAACCACGTTTTTTCTTGTGGATAGTCTTTCCTGTGTAGTCTTTGACACGCACCTGTGACATCCATTTTCCTGTTGTATCTTTTGTTACTGACAATTACATCATTCCTTTCATAAGAGTTTTCAACTCGTCTTATGTAGGTCTACTTGCCAGAAAAAAGAGCATTCTTTCTTTTTAACCGTTCCTCAGTATCGAGATTTTCCGGTTCTTCCATCTCTACACCCTGTGAAGCGTAGTAGGCAAGAGTTTTATCTTTCCACTCTTCATAGGCATCTTTAGCCATGCAATACTGCTGAAAAGATTCCCTGTTGTTTTCCCATTCCTCAAGGAACAGGCACATATCTGCATTCTGATCAGCGGATTTGTCTTTCCCATCAAAAGTAATGGAACATTGCCAGCCGTCATGATGTGGCGGTCTTTTTGTTTCTATGGAAAAGTGCAGTCCACTGATTTTTTCCAGTTGAAACAAACATTCCATAACATCAGAGAGACAGTCAAATTTGAAATCCCCTGTCTGATGTCCGAGAAGATAGGTAGAAGTCGTATCAAGCACTTTAGCCAATTCATTGACCATTGCGATTGATACTTCAATTTCCCCGCTTTCATATTTCTGGATGGTACGGAGAGATTTTCCAAGAAGGTTTGCTAAATCTTTCTGGTTATATCCTCTTTTTTTTCGGAGTGTTTTAATCCGTTCTCCTATTGTTGAAACTTCCATTTTGTTCATTTTTTATTCACCTCATGGATAATATAACATGAAATAAAACGAATTGCAAGTGCGTAATATTAAAAATATATATTGACAAATGTGAAGAATAAACGTATGATGTAAATACGAATTAAAAGTGCATATAAAAAACGTATTGAATAATAAATATGAAATAGAGGCGTATTGCAATAGCACTTTCGATAAATAGAAAAAAGAAAAGGAGGAGATTGTATGCAGATTAATGTATCTTATATTACCGCAAATGACATTATGGAGATTCTCGGGGTTGGGAGAAGCAAAGCCTATGAAATTGTGCGGGTAATGAATGAAGAACTGGAAAATGCCGGATATAACATCATCAAGGGGAAAGTTCCGGTCAGGTATTTCCAGAAAAAATATTATGGCTGTGAGATGAAAATGGAATGAATATCTTTCAGACAGTAAAAGAAAACGTAACTGCAAGGCAGGCAGCCGAACAGTACGGGTTGAAAGTCAATAAAAACGGGATGGTCTGTTGCCCCTTTCATGATGACAGGCATCCCAGTATGAAAGTGGATAGAGGTTTTTGCTGTTTTGCTTGTGGTGCGAAAGGGGATGTGATCACATTTGTGGCAGATTTCTTTCATCTAGCACCATTGGAAGCAGCAAAGAAACTGGCAGAAGATTTTCAGATACCTGTTTTTACAGATAACGCAAGAAAAAGGAATGCCAGTAAGAAAAAAGAAAAACCGAAAAGAACATTCTACCAGACGGAAAAGAAATTTGAAGAATGGGAACGGGAAAGTATCCGTATTTTATCGGATTATCTTCATCTGCTGGAAGAATGGAAAATAAGATACGCACCAAAAACACCAGAGGAAGAATGGAAAGCAGAATTTATAGAAGCCTGCCAGCAGACAGAAAAGATAAATTACTATCTGGATTTACTGGTGTTTGGAGAGTTACAGGACAGAATTGAATTTTTACTGGATAGTGGGAAGGATGTGAAAAGAATTGAGAAACGAATGGAAGAATATAGACGAAACAACAAGGAATAGACTGGAAGAAGCATTGGATCAGAGAGAAATGAACTTTAAAGGGTACTCTCAGGAATGGTTTGAGGATGGGCAGATTGATGAGGTGGCATTTTGTGAAAATTTCCTGCAAAGAATGCCATTGAAATGTATCAACGGTATCTTTTTCAGCTATGACGGAATGCTGCCGGACAGCGAGGTAGAAAAAGAAATTTACAGAATGGTAAAACCAGTTCTTACGAAAGGAATTTCCAAGAAAGTAAAACAGCTTTTGGAGGTTCTGAAACTGGAAGCCTATTCAGAGGAACTTCCGGTGCAAATGGATCGTATCCATGTGAATAACGGAACTTATTTTCTAAATGGAGATTTTACAGAAAAGAAGGAGTTCTGTCTGAACCGCTTGCCTGTAAATTATGAAATGAAAGAAGCAAAGCCGGAACGGTGGTTACAATTTCTTTCAGAACTGTTGGAGGAAGATGATATTCCTACCTTGCAGGAATATATGGGATATTGTTTAATTCCATCCAACAAGGCACAGAAGTTATTGATTATCTTAGGAAAAGGAGGGGAGGGGAAATCCCGTATAGGTTTGGTTATGAGAAAAATTCTCGGAACGAATATGAATGTAAGTAATATTCAGAAAGTAGAACATAATCGTTTCGCAAGGGCGGATTTGGAATACCGACTTTTGATGGTGGATGATGATATGAAACTGGAAGCATTGAAAGACACCAACTACATTAAAACCATAGTCACGCTGGAGGATAAGATGGATTTGGAAAGGAAGTCAAAGCAGAGCGTACAGGGGAATTTATATGTCAGATTTCTCTGCTTTGGAAACGGGAGTCTGAGTGCTTTGCATGATCGTTCCTATGGATTTTACCGCAGACAGATTATCCTTACGGTCAAAGATGTGCCACCGGACAGAGTAGATGATCCCTATCTGATCGAGAAATTGCAAAGAGAAGCAGACGATATTTTTCTCTGGTGTCTGGAGGGATTGAAACGATTACTGAAAAATAAATACCGATTTACCATCAGTGAACGTGCAAAGAAAAATCTGCACGAAGCTATGGAATCTGGAAATAATATTATCGCTTTTATGCAGTCATCTGGGTATATCCGTTTGGAAGAAAATACAACGGCAACTTCTAAAAATTTATATCAGGCATACGGCCGCTGGTGTGAAGACAATACGGAAAAACCTATGAGTGCAAAAAGTTTTTCGGGGTACTTAAAAGAAAATGAAAAGAAGTATCACATTCATTATTCTACCAATATTCCCTCAGACAATGGGAAAAATGCCAGAGGATTTCAGGGAATCCATACGCAGATACGCATAGACAGTTACCGTTGATACGGATGAAAAACCGATAAAAAAGAATTTTCCAAAGAAGCGTATATGCGTATATCTTCAGGAAAATCAAGGGGTTACAGGTTTCTGAAAAGTGTGGAAGATACGTTTATACGCTTATACGTGTAATTTTTAAATTTATTTTATTTTTTAGCAGAAGGGAGTGTTGCAGATGTTAAAGCAGCCGGAAAGAGAAAGCAGAAATGTGAATGATTTGTTTTATGAGATGGAGGGCAGACAGATACAGAAAATGAACAAGGTACTGGAAGGCGTGGAACTGACTAAAGCAGAGGAAAGAACCATGATATGGCTTGCTGGATGGGAAGAAAGTACTGTGGATCATTTGCTATCAGTCATAGAAAAAACAGCCCGGATACGGGCAGAAAAAAAGGGCGGATACGCCCATAAATCTAAGCGTGAGTCCGAGAAGTAATCGGATTATGTTAAACAAAGACAAGCCCTCGGCGATTGAGAGCGAAATACACTCATCGCACAAACCTATGGTTTGTACTCTGTGTATTTCGCTCTGCGAGGCTTATGCCGGATACGGCAATCAGTTCGTAAACAGGTGCCTATGCACCTACTCACAACAAAGTCGGCGGGAGCCGAGGAAGGAGGATGCTTATAGGCAGACATTCATTTATCAGACAAAGCAAGCTGTCCGATGTGGAAGGAAGGATTGATTATATCTCCAATCCGAAACGGCAGGAATATCTCTATGCGACCTATCAGACAGAAGGAGTAACACCGGAGTTTTGGAAAAATCTTGCAAGAGAAAATCAGTTGGATTTTAAGGCGAGTGGATCGGCAGGGAAATGTATTGAAGGGCGTGAGTTTATCATTGCACTTCCTGAAAGTTTTGTTCAGTACAGGGCAGATGATGTGGTAAGGCTTTTTACGGAGAGTTTTCATAAAAGGTATGGTGTGGAGTGTAGTGCAGCCCTTCATCACAACAAGGCAAAGACGAATTATCATATCCATCTGGTATTCAGTGAACGGAAAATGTTGGAACAGCCTGAAGTAAAGATTGCTACCCGAAATATGTTTTATGATGAGCAGGGAAAGCATAGACGCACAAAGAAAGAGGTTTTAGACGAGCAGGGTAATCTTCGGGTGGGATGCAGTATTATCCCCAAAGGGGAAGTCTATGAAAGCCATATTTTCACGAAAAAGGATGAATGGTTTAAGAACAAAGCATTTACCAAAGAAGTCAAGGAACTGTTTACTGATACGATCAACCGATATGTAAAAGAAGAATCTGAAAAACTATCCGTATTTCAACAGGGCGGCGTATATTTAGCAACGAAGAAAATTGGAAAGAACAATCCGAAAGCAGAGGAGATAAAGGCAGACAATGCGGCAAGGCAGGAATGGAATCGGACAGTTGATGTGGCATTAGTTGAAGGTGTTCCTGAAGAAGATATTTTGAAGATCAAGCAGGAAAAAATCACAGATAAAACGCTGCAATCTATAAGGGCATACGGTTGGTTGCCGGATATGTTCCGTCAGATTATCCGAGGTGCGAAAGACTTTTTACAGGAAGTAATTTTCAAATTTAAGCTACCGCCTAAACCTGTACCCAAGATTGACTTGCAGGAGTGGAAAGATATGCAGAAGCTCATGTATGAATTGCAGAGACAGTCAATAGAGATAAAACGCACACAGCAGGATATTTCTTCTTTGAAAAAGCAACTGTCAGAGTTACGAGGACTATTTAAAGGCAAAGAGAGAAAATCTCTGGAAGGGAAAATTGAATTGTTAGAGGATTTGGAAAAGCGTCTGCACAGGAGTATGGAGCAGATCGTAAAACGTGAAGGGTATCCAAATGTGCAATCCTTTCAGAAGGTTTATAACAAGGCAGAAGAACTGATTATAGAATACAATGAAGAACTGCGGGCATGGAAAAATCAGACGGACCAGAAGAAAGAAAATCCGTTAGAACAGCCGAAAAAAGCAAGCGTACTGGAAAAACTGCACCGCTATCAGCATGAAGGCAGACAGCAACCAAAACGGTCAGTTAAGAAAAAATCTATGGATAGAGGAAGATAAAGTATAATAAATTGTTTTGGAAAAAATATGAAAAAACAATAAAAAATACGAAAAAGATATTGAATTTTTAAACAAGAGTGCTATACTGCTTGATATGAAGAAAGGAGGAAAGCCAAATGCGTATTAATGACTTTAAAGCAACAGATGACAAAGACAAAAAAGAACTGGAAAAAAAGCTGAATTCTTTTAAACTTGAAAAAGTTCTGAGCCTTTGGTATTTTGTCCGTTCATCAGGTAAGGCTACGATTGTTGGAAGTAAATCATAAATAACCGTAGAAGAAATGCCTCTAAATTCTCTAAAAAGGAGTTTAGAGGTATTTCCACTTTAATAAGTATTTTGATACTGTTTGGCGAAAAATATGAAGCTTACAAATTTTTCTCTTTCAATAAAAGGAAAGTGCCTGTTAGAAAATGTAAATGTAGATTTTAAATCAAAAACAATCAATCATATTTTAGGAAAAAATGGGACTGGAAAAACATGTTTAGCAAAAGCACTTGTTGGAGCAATGAAGTTTGATGGAGATATAGAAGGTGTTAATAAGAAGGTTTGTGTTATAGGAAGTTATACTAATTTGCCATCAGATTTAAAAGTTAAAGACATTATAGATGTGACTAAACGTAAATTTAATGTTACAGTTGCCCAAAAATTGATTGAACAGTTGAATATACAAGAAATTTCATTTGATAATAAGATGAAAAATTTAAGTGATGGGCAAAAACAGAAAATTAAATTACTATTTTTCTTAGCGACACAGCCAGAAATTGTAGTATTAGACGAATTTACAAATGCTTTGGATAAAAAAAGTTGCTTTGATATATATAGCTTTTTGAATGAATACATCAAAACGAGTAATACAACTATTATCAACATTACTCATAATTTGACAGATATAGAATATCTTGAAGGTGCATATTATTTGATAGAAAATAAAAATATTTTGTCAAATATGACTAAAGAGAAAGTTGTAAATGCTTATATTAAGGGGTGATGGTTAGAATGAAGCTAGAAATGAAAAGGGCTGTAAGAAACAAATTTTATGTAATTTTTACATTGATTAACTTATTAAATGTTTTGCTAGGATACATTTTATTGGTTACTATAGACAAAGTTCAAAATGTGACTTTCCAAGATATGTTTGAAAGTGTATATACTGTTTATACGCAATTTGGAACATTGTTATTTTCGGCTTTTATAATAATGCAGTTTTATGTGGATTATAAAGAAAAAAATATATTTTTTTATAAAACTTTAGGTTTTTCAGAGTTAAGATACTATTTGACAAAGGTTGGCATGATTTTATTAGCAACAATAATTGGCAGTGCTTTTTCTTCAATTTTGGTTTGTGTACCATATGCAAAATTAGGAATGTTGCCAGTGGTATTCCTAAAAATAGAAGGGGTAATGATTTATTATACCCTTATCATATCGACAATAGGATTTATATTTAGCAATTTTTTGGTTGCATTTTTTTCAAGTTTCTTTTTGTGGATCGCAGGAATAGTAGTTTCAGCTGGTTCTCCTTTTATGGAGTATTTTGCATATTATGATGCATCAACAACGGACTATCATCATCTAATATCTTATTTGGATGGGAAAATTGAAATAACAAGTTTGTTACACTACATTGCTGGAAATTATGTATATGATTTGATAGTATTTTTAATTTGTGTTATGGCTGTTTTATGTTTACGTAGGAGGTGGGCAAAGAATGGAATTTAGTCATTTAGCTATATTGTTAACAGAGAATTGTAATGCACATTGTAAAATGTGCTGTGATAGTCGTGGAATAGTGAGAGGAAAGACTTTAACAGAAAGAGAATTGGATAAAATTCTTAATGATGTTAAAGAATGTAAACAGATAACTGATATTGGTATAACTGGTGGTGAACCTATGTTATATCCTGCGTTAATAGATAGAATTATGGAATTTCCTTTCGACAGAAATGTAAAAATTTCGATTAAAACTAATGGTTTTTGGGGAAAAAATATAGAAGATGTTGAAAAATTCATAGAAAAATATAAGACAAAACTTTCGTATATATCGTTGAGTTATGATGAATTTCATATGCCCTTTATTGATATACAGTGCTTGAAAAATATTATTATGGTAGCAAAATCGTATAATATTTCAACGGATGTAGTTGGATGTTTTTTAAAAGATTCGATGACACCGGGAGATATATTAAATCAATTGGGAGAAAGTGCATATTATACAAAGTTTTGTTATCAGCCAGTAATTGCAACTGGATCAGGAAAGTTGTTTGAAGAAAATAGTTATATAAAATTACTTGACTCAGATAATGATGTTTTAAGATGTGTAGGATGTATTGAACCTAATATATTAATCAATCCTAGATTGGAAGTTTATCCATGTTGTTCGCAGGTTATTGAAAATACTATTTTACAAATGGGTAACTTGAATGAAAACAGTTTAAAAGAAATAATTACAGACATCAAAAGTAATTATGTTTTAAATACGGTATTTACAGAAGGATTTACACCATTTATAAAATTGCTTGAAGATAACAAAATTGATTATCCGCATAAATTAGCTAGTCCTTGTGAGTTTTGTGAATTTTTGTTTAAGGACGATTGGTTTTTACAGTTATTAGCCTCTGTTAATTATTATGAAAATATTAGAAAATGAAGATAATAGTATTATAGTTGGAAAATCTGCTGATGATTATATTCTAAAATATCAAAATGACTTTTATAAAATGAAAAAAAAGGATTTTATTCAGATATGTGATGAAGAAAAATTGATTTTTCGAGAAGAAATTAAAGAAAATCCAATATACGCAATAATTATGGTGGGTATCATTTCTTTGACAATAGTAATGTATTTCTTCCATGAAAAGTATGTTATTATTGATTCTAATTTTATAATTGCAAACATAATTTTATTTGCGAATATATTTATACATGAACTAGGGCATGTTTTGTTTCTTAAATTATTTTATAAAAGTGGAAAAATAAAAATAGGTTTTAAAATCTATTTTATTTATCCAGCATTTTATGTGGATACATCAGATAGTTATTTACTGCCTAAATATAAAAGGATAGCAGTATATCTAGCAGGGAATTTTATGAATTGTATTTATGTATTGATTTGTTTTATTTTTTTCCCTTCTTTAAATAAGTATAATTATGCCATTATTTCTACAATACTGATTAATTTTTTGCCTATAATAAAAAGTGATGGATATTATGCTATTACTAGTTTATTTAATAGATATAATGTTGCAAAATCAAAGAAGAAGGATTTTATAGAAGATACTGTTAGAGGAATTTTGATGTTTTTATTTTTGTTTTTACTATCAAAATTAAATGTTTCTTTATAAAAATCTAAGATAAGGAGTACTGTTATTAAACATTAAATAAAAATGAGGTGAATAAAAACAGTGGCTACATTTTGGCTACAAAAACATTACGAACGAATCGGATTGTGCGGATAATCAATCACAAAACACATATAAAACGAACTAATAATACACTTTATAAGCGTTTGTACGAATGTAAAAGACGAGCAGGAAGAAGCACTGAAATTATACGATGCCGGAGCAGATATCTATCTGATCACTAATTTTTCATCACCAATGTATGTCACGGAACGCATGGAAATTGAACGAGGACCGGAGCATTATCAGATGTCTATGACAGAACTGGAGCGTTTCCGTAACCTGGAATGGGAAATGCAGAAATATCCGCAGATTCAGTCTTTGAAAGAGGCAAACCTGTTGTTAGGAACAAGGCGAACCTTTGGTATTTATCAGATCAAGGACGATTCACCGGGCGAAAACTATGCATTTATGAATATGCGCTTTATTGAAAGTCATGGTATGCAGATAAAAAAAGAAGATTATAAGCTGGTCTATGTTGGGGAATTATCGGGAAATATGTCACTGGATGATATTTTTGAAAGGTTCAACATTGATAGACCGGAAGATTTCCGTGGGCATTCCCTGTCTGTCAGTGATATCATAGTTCTGAATGACGGGGAAAAAGTAACCGCTCATTTTGTAGACAGTATCAGTTTTGAACAGCTGGATTCTTTCCTGAATCTGGAAGAACAGGTTCTTAGTGAACTGGCATATGAGGTAGGAGAACGTTACTTTGCTATTCAGAGAACAGAAGAAGGATATGATTATTCGTTTTACGATGAAGATTTTCGTCTGATGGATGGTGGCGTCTATGAAAATGATCAAATTTCTATTGAAGAAGCGGCAGAGGAACTTCTGGAAGACGAAGGCTGGACTGGAGAACGCATCCGTGGAGATTATGATCAGTTGATGGAAAAAGTAGAAGAAATGGATGAAGTTGTAATGGCAGAGATTCAGAAAAGCCAGGGCGAATATAAGCCTTTGGCAAAGGTGGAGGAACTGGAAGAGGCGAATTATAACATGATTGATAACGTCCTTAATAATATGCCACCGAAGAAAGAGCCTTATCTGGAATATTTCGCCACAGAATGTGATGAGTTCCATGATATGGGAGCTTATGAAAAAAGTACCGATGTTAATCAGATTGCTGCGGTCTATGAAAAATATAGGGAGAATCCTAAAACTGCGTATCTGGGATGCTCAATGGGAATTATTTATCGTGATCCGGAAGACAGTTACTATGATGAAGCCGAATTTGCGATCGTTAAAGGGAATACCGTATTCGGAAATCTGATGGATGATGTTCGATTTTATGGAGAACTTGCACTGGTACGGGAAGGGATCGAGAAAATTCATGAAGCATTGCCGGACTACAAGTATGTACCGATGAGGGATGTTCGAGAAGCAATGTATCCTGAGAAAATGACCACAGAACAGCTGGCAGAGGCACTGGATGAGATTGCAGAAGCTTTTGATCCGTATGAGTATCGAGATAATGTGGAGAGGGGAGAAAATACGGTGCAGGAAGTAATGCTGGATTTGAGAAGTGGAAATATTCATTCCTATATTTCATATCTGAAGGATATTGTAGACGAAGAATGCGATCTGTCTGTTCGTGCAGGAGTATTGATTGAAAGACTGAAAGCCTATGAACCTGAACTTCCAAAGGATATGGAACCAATGGTGTATGTAAACTATTGTGAAGAAAGTGATCTCATGAATCCAAGATGTCAGAAGCTGTCTGAGCTGGATGCAAAAACAGCAGAAATGGATAAAGAATGGTATGCAAAACGTGATCCGAAGACAGAGGAACCTACAAAAATTGCAAAGATATATGTGACTGTATATTATGCGGAAAAAGGTGAACAGATGCTGCATCATTTTAAGAAGTCAATGGATATTGGAAATGGACATGGCGGTATTGTGAGTCAGTTGAAGTATGATAATGAAATGAAGCTTACAGATGAGTATTGGATCAATTACCAGAAAGGCAAAGGAAGTGAAGAGTTCCAAAAGTATATGGAAGATCTGACAGACATGCAGAATCATGTGCTTCCGTATCTGCAGAGTTTTTGCAATCTGGAGGAAAAAGGTGTGAAGGAGAGACGAGAACAGCAGATAGCAGAAAGATATGAAGGAAGAGCAGATGAGAGGGTAACAAGTACCGAAGCGAATGAAGTTGTTAAGGATGTAGGAAAAACAGATAGAAAACCGGCACAGCAGAAGCAGGCGGTAGATGGAAAAGATAAGAAATTATCCATTCATGAACGGCTTGAGATCAATAAGAGGATTATTCAAGAAAAGCAGGGAAAAGATAAAACGGAGAGAGGAGTTGATTTGGGTGTAAGGACAGTGTAGAATAAGCAGAACGAGTCGGAGGTCATGGATGATAACGTGGCTTCCGGCTTTATTGCGTATTGTCGGAAGAATTATAAATGGTATAATGAATGTAAATGCGATAAAAGAATGTCGCCTGTTATGCGACTTCCAAATGAGAAAAGTGTGTTATTCTGAGATCAAACAAGAGGCTAATAGAGTCAGGAGGGTGACATTATGAGTAAAAAAGGATATAGCAGACCAGGATTCTTTGGATCCATAAACCATTATGATGCAAACGGAAAAAAGTAGGCGAGAGCAGACCAGGATTCTTTGGTGGTATGAACGACTATGATGCAAATGGAAAGAAAATCGGACATAGTTCGCCTTCCTTTTTTGGTGGTATGAATCATTATGACAATAACGGGCATAAAGTAGGTGAGAGTCGACCAGGATTCTTTGGCGGTTTAAACCATTATGATGACAAGGGGCATAAGCGGGGGCATAGCAATCCAGGATTTTTAGGTGGATTCAATCATTACGGTTAAAACTGCACAGAGAGCAGCACAAGCGGCAAGGGCTGCGGCAAAAGCCGCCGTGGTTACGGTAAAGGCGATTGCCAAAGCGACCGCACTTGCCATTAAAGCGATTATTGCCGGAACGAAAGCCTTGATTGCCGCTATCGCCGCAGGCGGCTGGGTGGCGGTTTTGGTTATTATCGTGATTTGCCTGATTGGTATGATCCTCGGCTCAGTATTTGGCATTTTCTTCTCAGACGAAGATTCCGGCACTGGAATGAGTATGCAGACCGTTGTGCAGGAAATCAATACCGAATACGATACCAAGCTGCAAGAGGAAAAGAACTCGGTATCCTATGATGTTCTTGAAATGAGTGGCAGCAGAGCCGTTTGGAAAGAGGTGCTTGCCGTTTACTCTGTAAAAACGAATACGGATCAAGATAACCCCCAAGAGGTTGCCACAATGGACGATGGCAAAAAGCAACTCTTAAAAGACATCTTTTGGGAGATGAATCAAATATCTTCCCGAACAGAGAGCAAGACCGAAACAGTTATTACCGAAACCGATGACGGACACGGTAATATCGTGGAAACTGAAAGCACGGTCACACAAACCTATCTGTATATTACCGTCAGCCACAAGACTGCCGAGGAAATGGCGGCGCAATATGGTTTTAACGAAGAACAGAAAGGCTACCTCGCTGAACTGCTTGCAGATGAAAACAATTACCTTTGGTCACAGGTGCTTTACGGCATTACAGGCGGCGACGGACAGATCGTGACCGTTGCACTCTCTCTGGTTGGCAATGTGGACGGTCAGCCGTATTGGTCGTGGTACGGTTTTAACTCCCGTGTAGAATGGTGTGCTTGCTTTGTATCTTGGTGTGCCAACGAGTGCGGCTATATCGACGCTGGAGTTATCCCAAAATATGCAGGCTGTGTCAACGGAGTACAATGGTTTAAGGATCGTGGACAATGGCTGGATGGCAGCGCCGAGCCTGCCCCCGGAATGATTATTTTCTTCGATTGGGCAGACGAAAGTGGTCAGGATGGATTATCCGACCATACGGGTATTGTTCAAAAGGTCGAAAACGGCAAGGTTTATACGGTCGAGGGCAACTCCGGCGACAGTTGCCGAGTCAATGAGTATTCTATCGGTTATTACGAGATTCTTGGCTACGGCGCACCTGCCTATTAAAATACACAAGCCGCCTGCATTTTGCAGGCGGTTGGATTACATATCAGAAAGATATTGTGCCGGTTTGAAAACTAAAAGTCTCAAAATACAGACTTAATAATTGCGATTTCACTCTCAAAGTGCTATAATACAAACTATATTTGGGTGGAGGTGCGGAAATGAAAGTACGGTACAACAAACTTTGGAAACTTCTGATTGACAAGGGAATGAAAAAGAGTCAATTACGAGAAGCGGTCGGGGCAAGCAAAAGTACATTTGCGAAACTCGGAAAAAATGAAAATGTTACCCTTCCCGTGCTGTTGAATATATGCGAATACTTAGAGTGTGATTTTGGCGACATAATGGAAGCCGTACCCGAAAATGAGGTGTAGGATCAATGAACAAGAAGATTTTAATTGTGGATGACGAAAAAGAAATCGTTGATCTGCTTGAAGTGTATTTGAGTAACGATGGTTATTCAGTATATAAATGTTATAATGGGTTAGAGGCGATGAAATGTATCAAACAGTCGCAGATTGATTTAGCGATACTTGATATTATGCTGCCGGATATTGATGGTTTTCGACTTTGCCAAAAAATTCGGGAAAAGTTTTACTTCCCTATTATTATGCTTACCGCCAAAATTGAGGATAGCGACAAGATTATGGGGCTTACGATTGGTGCGGATGATTATATAACGAAACCGTTTAATCCTTTAGAGGTTGTGGCAAGAGTAAAGACGCAATTAAGGCGTTATCAGAGCTATAACAGTCCTAATTTGAGCCAATCCGAAGAAAAAGACGAGTATGACATCAGAGGTCTACTGATAAACAGAGTCAGCCACAAGTGCTACTTGTATGGCAAAGAAATAGCCTTGACTCCGTTGGAGTTTTCTATTCTGTGGTATCTGTGCGAACATCAGGGTAAAGTTGTCGCCTCGGAGGAATTATTTGAAGCCGTGTGGAAAGAAAAGTATCTTCGCAACAGTAACAATACGGTAATGGCGCACATTGGGCGGCTTCGGGAAAAATTGAATGAACCTTCAAAAAATCCGAAGTTCATTAAAACTGTTTGGGGGGTAGGGTATGAAATTGAATAAAAAAGAAAAAAACTATCTGCTCTCTACCTTGTTCAAAGGGTATGTAATTCAATGTGCGATTTGCTCTGTGCTTATTTTTGGCGGTACTTTTCTTTTAGGAATTATGGCAGAGGAAATTCTCCGCAAGTATGTTTTGTATTATTACTTGTATTACAGAACAGTATATCTTTATATAGTGGCTGTAATCGTGTGGGGTGGCTGTATTATATACATGACATACCTACTTTTGAAAAAAGTAGTCGCCTATGTGTACGAGGTACAGGCTGCGACAGGAAAAATGTTCGATCAGAATGTCAGTTACATTGAAATGTCCCCGGAGTTGAGTGAAATCGCCGCTAACATCAATCAGTTAAAACAAGAGGCTGAAAGTAATGCAAGGCTTGCAAAAGAAAATGAGCAGCGAAAAAATGACCTGATTATGTATCTTGCACACGATTTGAAAACACCGCTTTCTTCTGTAATCGGGTATCTTACTTTACTGCGTGATGAGTCGCAAATCTCAAAGGAACTTCGAGAAAAGTACCTTTCAATCACTCTTGGTAAGGCAGAACGGTTAGAGGATCTGATTAACGAGTTTTTCGAGATAACACGATTCAATATATACGATATTACATTACAATACACGAAAATCAATTTAACTCGCCTGCTGGAGCAACTTGTATATGAATTTAAGCCTATGCTCAAATCAAAGAATTTGCAATGTAATCTTTGTGTTGATGATGATATAATGCTTCGATGTGACGCAGACAAAATTCAGCGTGTTTTTGATAACCTTTTGAGAAATGCGGTTATCTACAGTTTTGAAAATACGGATATCACGATCAGCGCACAATGTCAGGAAGATACGGTCAGCATTATTTTTTGTAACCACGGCGATACTCTGCCGGAAGAAAAGTTAAACAGGATTTTCGAGCAGTTTTATCGGCTTGACGCAGCGAGAAGTACAAGCAGTGGAGGAGCTGGATTAGGTTTGGCGATTGCAAAGCAGATTGTTGAACTACACAATGGTACAATCGTTGCAGAGAGCCAAGAGGATCAAAACAAGTTTTCAATTACTTTGCCGTTGGCGTAGGAAAATTGTAAGAATTTGCATAGAAAAAAAGAGGAATACCTTACGAGCAATCAAGAAAATACGGGCTTCTGTTTTGGTACAATAAAAGTATCAAGATAGAGGCTCGTATTTTTTGTGATACAGCATAAGGAGGAATGATGAAGTTGCTAAGAAAACAAATGCTGCTATGTTCTATTTTGTTTCTTGTATTTACGCTATCTGCCTGCTCTGCAATTGGGCAGACAGACGAAAACAATCTTACAGATAGCGCAACATCCGCAGAAAAAACGGTATCAGTTGTACGAGGGACAATTACTCCAACCGTTTCAACGCAAACGACTATTGTTCCGGCAGTACCGTTTATTATTTCCTCACCCGAAAATGGCATATTTAATACAGCGGTAGAATTAGAAGAAAAAATCACTGCCGGGCAAATTATTGGAACTGTGAACGGCAAAGAATTGAAATCTCCGGTGGATGGTACAATTACCTCTATTGCCCCATCCAATGAAAGCGTACCGAGTAATTATCCCGTAGCGATAGTGCATTATACAGGATTTGCCCTCAATGTAGAGGCAGATAATTTTTTGAGTACCTTACCGGAGTATGCAGAGTTGAAAGCAAAATTTCAAGTATATGATGGTGTAGGACCAACCGATATGATTGCCGTGGTGTCGCCTGCCGCAGATGAAAATGCGTTTACGGGAATCGTGCCGCAAGAGGGCATTCTGCAATGCTTGATCAGTCAAACAGTCGATGTGAAATCGGGGCAAAGTGCAACGGTAGTCATAACGGCGACAACGAGAAATGATGTCCTTATATTGCCGCTGTCGGTAATAGCGGGTAGACAAGGGACGGGATTGGTTACTGTAATTACTCCGAATGGAGAAAGAGTGGAAACAAAAGTGACATTGGGTGTGACAGACGGAGCCAATATAGAAATACTGTCCGGCTTAGAGGAGGGCGATGTAGTTTCTGCTACTCCGCCAAACCTTGATCCGAGGGGGATTTGATAAAATGAAAGGAATTTCCGAAAAGACTTTAATCAAAATAAAGGATTTGAAAGCAAGCGTCAAATTGAATAATGGCGATATGCTGACAACAGTAACCAACGCTAATATGGAATTGCAACGAGGGCGCAGTTATGCCATTGTCGGAAAGTCCGGCTCAGGCAAAACAAGCCTTATATCCATTATTGGCTTGTTAAATCGGGAATATGAGGGCGAGTACCTTTATGATGGTATATCTATTTCTGCTTTGAAAGACCGTGATCTGTCTATACTGCGAGCCAATAATATCGGATTTGTATTTCAGAACTACTCTCTGATTAAGCACTTGCGGGTATGGGAAAATATCGAATTACCCCTACTCTATGCCAAAAAGTCGTTTACCGCCAAACAGCGTCACGAGATAATTACAGGCTTGCTAAAAAGTGTCGGCTTAGAAAGCAAGGAAAATGATTACCCAATCAATTTGTCCGGCGGTGAACAACAAAGAGTTGCAATCGCAAGGGCGCTTGCAGTATCTCCGGAAGCCATTTTATGTGATGAGCCTACGGGAGCGTTGGATAAAAAGACGGGAACGCAGATTATGGAACTGTTGCACAGCGTCGTAAAAGAAAATGGAATTATGCTGCTGTTGGTTACGCACGATCCTGATATTGCAGATACCTGTGATACGATTTTTGAAATGGATGGAGGGAGGATAACTTGTGCTAAAAATGATACTTAAAGACCTTCGTCTGTCTCCACTTAGAAGTATTCTGACAAGTGTTTCAATGCTTGTAGGCATTATCGCAATGCTTGGATCGGTATTAGTTGGTACGCTTGGACGGGAGTATTTGATTTCCGTAAACGCACAGGTATATGGCTGGTCACCTACTTACTCATTCGTGATAACGGAATCCGATTTTCACGATAGAAATAAAATGGAACAATTATTCCAGAGATTTGAAGCCATTGATGATGTAGCCGCTGTTACTTTTTCTATGGGAGAAGATATTCGATTTGCACCAATGAAAGATTTAACGCCAATACCGCCGAATGATGTTTACCAAAACCTGATGGCTTTTGATTTAGTTTGCACCACGGAGGCATATAGTCAAGTCTATAATCTTCCAATGACATCCGGTAGATGGTTAGAGCCTTCGAGTGAGGGCGGATCGCTTGAAGTGGTCATAAACAAAGAAGCTAAAAACTATTTTAATGATTCGCCCTATGCTGCAGGAAATGTAAAAAGCACACTTTCGTTAACCCCATTCAATATTGTCGGAGTAGTAAACGATGGCAGGGATTTTCCGACTATCTATGCGGATTCTGCGGCGATCCTCAATTTCGCACCAGCAATGTGGCAAGTACAAAATGCAAATGTGTATTGGCATCCCACAACAGGACTGACAATCGAACAGATACATTCTGCCCTTGGCGACATTTTGACTGATACCATTGGCGGTTACTGGGAAAGTGCTGGGCGGAGTGATATTGGAGATACCTATGATTCGGTATTGTCCATACTGCAATTAGGGCTTTTGGTTACTTCGCTTTTGTTGCTGTTTGTTTCCGTATTAGGGCAGATCAATATCGGACTATCTTCATTGGAACAGCGCACACATGAGTTGCTGATCCGCAGAGCGATAGGTGCTTCACGAACAAATATTGTGGCATTGGTTTTAGGCTCACAGTTGATTTTATCAATATTCGTTTGCTTTGCAGCTATTTTGATTTCGCTGATTTTGGTGCATTGTATTGGAGCGTTGCTCCCTGTGGATTCCCCGGTGGGAACACCGAGTTATCCAATCAGCGTTGCTGTTGTTGCAGTTGCTGTGTCTGTGCTTACAGCATTATTGGGCGGATTATTACCAGCATTGAAAGCAGCAAAATTAGAGCCTGCATTGGCTCTTAGATAATAAAACTCAATTCAAGGAGGAAACAAAATGAAACGAACAATCTCAAAATCCGAAAGACCGTACAGACTGTTATTGTGTGTTATGATTTCTTTGCTGGTGATTATGCTGGCAGGCTGCTCCACTTCTTCGGACTCCGACACAAACACAAGAGGTTTCACGGACTTTGCTACCATTGAAGAAGAATACCTAACGACCATTGAGAGTTTGAATTGGCCGGAGGGCTTTACGCCGCCTGATGCTTTGGAAGGCGAAGATACGGGAGCGTCTTTTCAGATAGGATATGGCGATACAAGAGCATCTAACCTTTGGGAATATTCTTGGATGCAGGAATGGCTTGATACTTACAATACGGATTCGGAAAGGGCGGCAAAAGCCTTAGCTGAACTCGAAAAAGCCTTTGATATGCCTTATATGGGAACAGATCGCTGTGATGACGCCACACGCAAATATCTTCGTGATAATATTGATAAAGCTAAGTTGGGAGATCCGTCTGGATTTACAGAGTGTATTCAGGCAAATTATGCCGATTAAAAATGGCACATAGGAGTTTTGGTGTTGGGAGGTGAGCACATATATGCAGAGAAAACGCCGTAAGAAAAAACGATTTGGAGTATTTTTGTTTTTGCTTGTAGTTTGTATCGGCATAGGTATAATGTTTGTGCCGTGGGCAATGCAGCCGGAAAATTTCAGAGAGGTAAAGAATAAAATAAATGGTTTTCTCTACAAAGAAGATTTTCCTGACTCTTATAATGCAAAATCGCTGATTTTGGTGGATTGTTCTGATGATGAAATATTTGTTTCAAAAAACGAGAACGAGCCACAAATTCCTGCAAGTTTAGCCAAGCTGTTTGTTATTGAGTATGCGTCAACTTTAGCAGACCTTGATAGTATCGTTGTTGCAGACTATGGTGCTATTTCACTCACGAAACCTGGCTCGTCTGTTGCTCAAATCAAGGAAAAAGAATACTTTTTACACAATCTATTTGCGGCAATGTTAGTACCGTCAGGGAATGACGCAGCTTATGTGGTTGCTGATTATTGTGGAGGATTACTTTCGCCGCAAGCAGAAAGCTGTCAAGAGCGTGTGAGGATTTTCATGGAGAACTTAAACCTGCATTTGCAACAGCAGGGGTACTTAGACACAGTTTTATATGATCCGAGTGGTTTTGATATGGAGGCACTTACCACCACTTTAGATTTGAAAGAAGTAGTATATCGGTTGTTGGAATACTCGTGGTTTAGAGAAATTGTATCTCAAAACACTTATACGGCAACACTGCCTGATGGCAGTACACAAATATGGCAGAATACAAACGCCTTCCTTGATCCGACATCCGAATATTACAACGAAAATGTATGCGGAATTAAGACTGGCTCTCTGTCTGACGACTATAACTTGATTGTGCTTTATCAGCAGCACGGAAAAGAGTTTTTGATATGCAGTTTAGGCTCTCAGTCCGATTCCTCTCGTTATGACGATGTGAATTTTATTCTGAAAACGATTGATGAATCGTATTATCTCACGCAATAAATCTTATGTTGTCCAAGACAAAAAAACTAACCAAGGGGGGTGATAATATCGGACGAATCGTAATAATGGAGTTCAAAGCACAAGACTCAACAGCCTTTGACGATATGCTGGCTTTTGTAAAACAGCACCCTGATTTTGAAAAATTAGAGATTTCATATGAGCCGACATTATCCCTTTCCGGCTTAGAAATCAATTTGAGCCGGCGCAGAGTTATCAATAACGGTCAGGAAATTGAACTGACCGTCAAAGAGTACGATATACTCTGCTTGCTCGCAGCCAATAAAGGTCGTGTTCTTACATACGAGCAGATTTATGATAAGGTGTGGGGCGAAATATCAGCAGGCAATGAAAAGGATACCGTAGGCTTTCACATTCGGAATCTTCGTAAAAAACTTTGTGATACAAACTCTCACTTTTCCATAGATAGTGTTCGTGAGATCGGCTACCGCTTTAACAGTCAGTAAGCAGTCCCTCGTAGTTCATAATGAATTGCGAGGGATTATTCATTTTCTAAGACGGTATGTCGGAATTTGATAAATCCCTGCAAATGTTGATTTTATACGACTGTTAAGAGCAATATCGTGTCTAAACTTGCGACTGGACTTTGCATTTTCTACGAGTTATCTTCGTAATATCTCGGCATTATACTACTGGAATGTTTATCATAAACAGGGCATGATTTATGGCAGAATGGGCAGTCGTTCTCGTGCCATTTATTAGGTCTTGCTTGGATACGAATATGTTTAACTCCATTCTTATCAGAGTAAAGATTACAATTTTTTATAACTGTGTTCTTGACATTAAGGACACTTTTGCATAATGTATTAACTGAAGCCACTTGTGAATACTCCTTTTGTGTTTTTCTTCGCAGTTAATACATTAAAGGACACAAGTGTTTTTTCAATATGGTGTTGTTAATTTATGGTGTTAGGCTTCCACCATTATGCCAGAAGCCTCATATAAATTTATTGGGAAGAGTTACCGATCAAGTTTTCTCAGAATCCGAAGAATGGGATATTGATACGGTGTCAGAAACTATTGCATCGGAATATGAAAGAGCAACGAATCTTTCGATAAATAAAGAGAAGCAGAATTTGCCAATAGAAGAAAAACGAACGATAGATGTTAAAGAAATACGAGAATGGCTGAACTTTATTATTACGATTATATCAGTTGTTTTGGGAGTTACGAATTCTTCAGCAACAACGATAAATAATTACAATTATACACAACAAGTCAATAATTATTACATCGTTGGAATGGGATATGATGCGAAGGAGCTAAATACGACTAAATATAGAATCGTTAATAGAGAATCTATTGTACGACTGAAGCATGACTGCCATTCGATTGTAATTGAAAAGCTTGAGGAAGGGAAAGTTGTTAGAATTATAGATAAATATAAAAAGTGGCGACAGATAATTTGGGAGAATGAAGATGGTGAAGAATGTATGGGGTGGATTCAAAATTATAGATTAACTGAGTTTAAAGTGCCTAGAAATAAATGATGTATATTTGATGAAATAGAATCTATAAGTGAAGGAAGTATTATGTGTGGTAGATATTATATTGATTCTGATATGGCAGATGAAATCGAAAAAGTAGTGCATGATATAGACCAACGGATCCGGCAGGAACATTTTGCAGGAGATATCTTTCCAACCAATGTAGCACCGATCATTGAAAAATCAGAACATGGATTGAAACTGGATGTTTGCAAGTGGGGATATCCATTGTCACAAGGAAAGAATCTGGTTATAAATGCAAGAGCAGAATCTGTTATGGACAAACCTTCTTTTCGAAATGGAATCCTCTATCACCGCATTTTGATACCGGCAAGTGGGTTCTATGAATGGAATCGGTTAAAAGAGAAAAATACATTTTCCAGATATGATGCACCAGTATTGTATATGGCTGGCTTCTGTGATTGGTTTGAGAATGAACGACGATTTGTGATTATGACTACAGCAGCCAATGAATCTATGATAAAAGTACATGATCGTATGCCGCTGATATTGGAAAAAGGACAGCTGAAAGATTGGTTCGATGACAGGAAAATGGAGCAAATTCTGCATCAGGTACCGGTTCAGCTAAAACGAGAGGCAGAATACGAACAGCAGAGCTTATTCTTATAATGGTTCAGAGGAGAAATAGAAAGATGCAAATATTTGTTGATGCAGATGCCTGCCCAGTGGTTGCGATCATTGAAAAGATTGCAAAAGATAATAGTGTTCCGGTAATGTTGTTGTGTGATACAAACCATGTTCTGTCATCGACTTATAGTAAAGTTGTTGTTGTCGGTGCAGGAGCAGATGCAGTAGATTATAAACTGATTAGTATCTGCCATAAAGGAGATATTGTCGTATCACAGGACTATGGTGTGGCTGCAATGGCATTGGGAAAAGGTGCTTATGCTATTCATCAATCAGGTAAATGGTACACGGATGATAATATTGATCAGATGCTAATGGAACGTCACCTGAGTAAAAAAGCCAGAAGAAGTTCCCGTAAATGTCATGTCAAGGGACCGAAGAAGCGGACGGAGGAAGATGATGAAAGATTCGCTCAGTCTTTTGAAAAAATGCTTTTGATGGCACGGGAGAAAGAAGGCAGATGAGGAATTGTAGATGCAGAGGAACGACAGAAGCTATAAAGACTTAAAACAAAAACAGAAGAGTGCAATAGCAGATAAAACATACAAAATGCACTTGAAGTTTTATCTTGAGAATCAGCGAATGCCGGATGCTACTGAAATGAATGATATATGCAAAAGTTTGTTTACGGCAGTTCAATCGCTTGCTCCTAAAACGGAATATGAAGAATTTTATAAAATTGTTGAAAAGCGTGAAAAGAGTTATGAAGAACGTATCCTGAGAGACATTCAGAATGGAATTATAATAGAAACACTTATGGCAAAAAAACATAAGAAAACGCCGGAAGAAAAAGCAGCTGTTGCGAAACAAAAGAAGCAGCAGAGGCGAGCAAGACGGAAACAAGAAACAAGAGATAATCTGGCTAAAGAAGAAATCTTGCAAGATGACAGATTTTTCGTTATTGCCGGTTATACCTCCGGAGGTGCACCGTATGGTGTCACCTGGGAGGAAATGGGTCTGAAACCTTGGGAAGATTTGGAAGAGAATAATTGAGTTGTCAGTGCAATCTTATTTATCTCTTGTGACAGAAACAGGTTCCCGTTTTGCCGGAAGTAAGTCTGAATTGATTTCAGGAGCATCGAGCAGCACAGAGAAATTTTGCTGAATGATATCCAGTGTTTTCTGCTTTTTCTGTAATTTCTGTTTTTCCCGGACGGTAGCAGCTTGTTCAGATTCAAGATTTTCAATCCGCTTCTGGATTTTTTCAGAGCTAGGGATTTTGGTAACACCGAGATCCTGAAGCTCTTTTTTTAGTGAATCGTGGAGTTGGTATTCTGCCAGATGCTTGGAACGGTATTCTTTTGGATTTTTTGCAGATTTGCAATCTTCTATCACTTTACGGCAGAGCCGGTAAGAATCACAGTGTTTCTGAATGACTTTCTGCGTGCTTAGCTCACTGGTGATGTGTGCTATTCTCTGATCAGCCGCTTTAACAGAAGCATCAACATCAGAAACATGCTGCCTGAAATCCTCATAATTCAGTAGGTTATTTTCTGAAAGATAGTTGAAGGTGCGGGCTGCCTCTTTTAGATTATTGAGTTTTGCCCAATGTTCAAATCCTTCTCGATTGCCAGTCGTTACATACGTGGAGATATTGATATACAGGCGAGCTTCTCTGGACAGATGTTTTGGAGTTTTCACTTTGCTACGATTTTTAGCTAAGTGGATGCGGACGTTTTCTTCCGTATAATAACTTCCCAGAGATTTCATATAAGTGAAATTTTTTTGTTCCGGTGCACGGAAAGAAAGATGCTTTCCCTGCCGGACTTCATATCCAGCTAACTGCATTTTTTGTAGAAATTCCTCATAGTTGATGGAAGTCCAGATTGCTTTATCAACTGCAACACGTAGCTTGGCTTTCCAACTGGTGCCACGATGATATTCCATGTTCTCTTTATAGCTTTTTCCTTTTTCTCCGGTTGGCATACTGGTGGCAAGTCCATTTTCCAGGCAGATACGATTACTGATTCTGCAGAGTTTATGGTAGCTCCGCTTATTGGAAACATACTTGTGATGATCAACAAAGCTTGCAGCGTTGAAGATGATATGGTTATGAATGTGCTTTTTATCAACATGGGTACTGATCACGTATTCATATTTTCCTTTCAGTACTTCGGCTGCAAATTGCTGTCCTAAGCGATGGGCAGTTTCGGCATCAACTTCTCCAGGTTTAAATGACTGGATCAGATGAAATGCCAGGTTATTACCTTTGTCCATTCCATTCTTTTTTGCCATTTCTCTAGTCATGGAAAATTCGAGATCAGCAGTTTCCGGGGAACAGCCAAAACTGGAAACCAGCAGTTTTTCATCAGTCTTGTCTGGATTCGTGATATAGTCCAGAGCTTTCTTGTCTGTTACTTTAATGGGGAAGATCTTAATATATGCCATAGTTCTTTCACCATCTCTTTCAATTCTTGCATTTCTTCCGGATATAGATCTCCGGTGGTATTTACCTTTTTTGCAATCTGGTTGATATTTATGCCAATCTTGTGCATTTCCTCATACTGTTTCTTCAGAGGAGTTGTATCTGTGTTGACGATGTAGCCGTCGATTGCCATCTTACGCAGATAAGCTCCCATGTTCTTGGTTTTTGATTCTATCATCTTCCTGCGGATTAACTTTCGTTCTTCTTCTGTGACATAAAAATGAATTTCTTTGTTTCTTTTTCTTTCAGCCATTAGCAGTTTCTCCTTTCTGAGAGGGCAGTAGTATCGTTGCTTTCAGCGTTTTTCAATTCAGGGCAGGGTACCCTAAATTGGGATTTTCCGGAAGTGTATCCTCACTTCCTGTCCTTGCTGTTTTATCCCTCTATTAGTTAAAGTCAGGAGAACCGGGAAAATGCAAAAGAATTTGACAGGTAGTATAGGGAACAAAAATGTGGTAAGATTATGGACAGGATATCAGAAGAATCAGGAGTTGAATGGATTGTGAAGAAAGAAGAAATATTTGAATATGTGCAGAAACAGTATGGCACACTTCCGGAATATCTATGGAGTAAACTACCGGACAGTGCAGTACTCCGACATAAAAATGGAAAATGGTATGCAGTGATCATGACGGTTGAAAAATCGAAACTGGGATTAGAAGGAAGAGAGTTGGTTGATATCATTGACGTAAAGTGTGATCCGGACATGACAAATATGATTATTCAGACTTATGGATTTTTACCTGGGTATCATATGAATAAACAGCACTGGATCACGATTTTACTGGATGGTTCGGTCAGCGAAGCAAAGGTACTGGACTTTTTAGATATGAGTTATGACCTGATTGACGGAGCAGGCGGAAAAGAAGAAAATGTAAGTGGTTTACAGTGATTTTTGAGCAAAAGGAAAACCGGGGATTTTACTCCTCGGTTTTTCGGCTGTTATGCTTCAGTCTTCAACTTGAAAAATATCTTCTACAGGCACTTTCAGGTAATGGGCCAGCCGGATTGCAATCTCAAGAGAGGGATTACGTTCTCCACGTTCGATGCGGCCTATAGTCTGGCTGCAGGAACCTATGGCTTCAGCCAAATCTGCTTGAATGAGATTCCGTTCTTCACGAATATCTTTTAATGTATTATTGATTGCCATTCAATCACTTCCTTTGCTTATTGTTATCAGCAGGATCATGAACCTGCTGTTGAAATCTAATGAAATCCCGGAATTTCTGCACCTTTGCATTTCCCGATTACTTTTCCAAAAACTTTAAAAGAGTCAGATTCCAAAACCTGGATAGGACGATATTTTTGATTTAAAGAGATCAGATAAACACCATCTGGCTCATCGTGTAATTCCTTGATGTAAATATTGCCGTTGAGATAGAAGATTCCAATTTCACCATTAGCAAGAGAATCTTTTTTCTGAATCCATGCAACATCATCTGTATGATAAACTGGCTCCATACTGTCACCGGAAATCCGTACACCAAAGTCAGTCTGCTCAGGAGCAAGGTGTCCTACATCATAGGTTTCTTTTACAGAATCCTCCAGGTAATTTCCAGTACCAGCAGAAACTGGTTCCCATGTAATTTCTACAGGATGATGGAATGGGATAATTTTTGCAGACAGTGGAGAAAACTTTTTAGAAGCTTTCAAAATATCAGCAAATTCAATCAATTTATTTCTGCCTTCTTCATTCAATCCACTCATAATGTTATATGGGTTTTCTCCAAAGAAGGATTCATATATATCTTCGATATCAAGTAACTGGCAAAGTGTCAGGAAAACATGTAAAGCTGGTTCTCGTGCATTGGTCTCCCATTTGGAGATTGCTTTTGTAGTGACCTGAATACCTTCCTGAGAAAGCAGGTCTACCAGATCTGATTGAGAGTATCCTTTCTTTTTTCTATTTTCTGCTAATATTTCCCCGAAATCACGCATTTGTTCGCCTCATTTCTATTTGAATTTTCTATATGCATTATACCGTATGTTAGAAATAAAATCAACAATAATCTCCAAAATGGAGAAAATACAACCAAGATGTTACTTGACTATCTCCGGAATGTCGATATATACTAAACATACAAAAATTGATAAGACATCATGTTGAAGAAAACAGCTGGGAGGTGAAAAGTTTGAGTGAGCGTGTGATCCTGCATAGTGATATGAACTGTTTTTATGCCAGTGTGGAAATGCTGCATCATCCGGAATTTACCGGAATGCCGCTGGCAGTCGGTGGCGATCCGGAAGCCAGACATGGGATTGTGCTGACAGCAAATTATATTGCAAAGCAAAAAGGTGTAAAGACCGGAATGGCATTATGGCAGGCAAAACAGATTTGTCCGGAAATCATATTTGTACCACCACGGATGGATTTGTATTTGAGATTTTCACAGATGGCAAGAGAAATCTATTCGGAGTATACGGACAAGATCGAGCCATATGGAATTGATGAAGCCTGGCTGGATGTATCGGACAGCAGAAATTTGAAAGGAAGCGGAATGACGATTGCAAGAGAAATCAGCCATCGGATTAAATACGAACTGGGTGTAACGGTAAGTATTGGAATTTCCTGGAATAAGATTTATGCGAAACTTGGTTCAGATTATAAAAAGCCGGATGCAATCACAGAGTTTAATCGAGAAAATTATAAAGACAGGATATGGCAGCTTCCAGCGACAGATTTGCTTTATGTCGGAAGACAGACAAATAAGAAATTGCAAAAACTTGGAATCCGGACAATTGGGCAACTTGCGGAATCAGACGAAAAGTTGTTAGAGAGCCATTTGGGAAAAATAGGAAATGTATTATGGGCTTTCGCAAATGGTTGGGATGAAGATCCGGTTTGCAAGGAAGGATATGAAGCACCAGTAAAGTCGATAGGTAATAGCACTACAACACCGAGAGATCTGGAAAATGATCTGGATGTCTGGATCATTCAAATAGCATTGGCAGAAAGTGTAGCTGCACGATTGCGGAAACATGGATTTAAATGCAAAACAGTAGAAATTACAGTTCGAGATAATGGATTGTATAGTTTTTCCAGACAGATACATTTACGACAGCCAACGAATATTACAAACGAGATTGTAACTGCAGCATTTCAGCTATTTAAAGATAATTATAAATGGGAACATCCCATTAGAAGCCTGGGAATCCGAGCTGCGGATCTTGTGTTAGATGATATTCCCGTGCAGTTGGATTTATTTGGAAATCAGGAGAAAAAGGAAAAGTTAGAGAAGCTGGATCGTACTGTAGATGAGATCAGACGACGGTTTGGTTATTTCAGTATACAGCGAGCGGCAATGTATCAAGATAAAGTCTTATCCCACTTAGACGCTGGTACGCACACGATCCATCCACACAGTTATTTTCATGGGTAATTGGAGGGATAGATTTGAAAAAAACATTAACCAGAAAACAGAAAGAAAGTTATCAGTGTCTTTTGGATTATACGAAGGAGCATGGATATCCGCCGACAGTACGGGAATTTGGAAAATTGATCGGGGTGAAATCAACATCATCAGCATTTTCCAGAATCAAGCAGTTGGAGTTAAATGGATATATCCGCAGAATCCCGGCATCGCCAAGAGCAATTGAGATTTTATAGTGAGGTGTCGGCATGAACAAAGTATATGTAGATGTAGTGGCAGAGTTTCGGAAAGACGGACAGCTGGTTCCCATATTTTTTACATGGGAGGATGGAAGAAAGTATAGCATTGACAGAATTTTGAAAATCGAGCGATGCGCCAGCAGAAAGGCAGGCGGTGTAGGAATGATGTACACCTGTATGATACAAGGGCAGGAAAGCCACTTGTTTTACGAAGTGGATAAATGGTTTATGGAGAGAAAAACAGCATAAGGAGAGATTGGTATAGACGATATTATTTGGATTATTAACCGGCAGGGATAGTCACTTTCCCTTTATATTCCTGCAGGTTTTACATAAGAAGATGGATTCCGGTCAGCAAAGGCAGCTCCCACAATGCCTTTTGGATATCCGCTTCTGCAAGTTGTAGTAAGTAATTGCTTCCCATCAAAATCATGGGGAAAGCGAACTGGTCTGAAAGACCGCCAGTTAGTGTGATGATGATAAGGAGATTTTGAAACTGATGACAGACAGAGATTATGCAATTAAATCAATGAAAGAAATTACCTTCCAGATGGCAAGTCATGCACAGGATTATCTGGAAGTTACAATCGAAAGACATTATACTGATATTAAAGAATTGATGACAAGCTATCAGAAATTGATTTTGGAAAATCAGATTGTGTTAGAAGAACTGGATATGGAATGCCAGGAGAAAATCAATGAAGATATGGCATATGCATTGAGTTATCTGAGCATTTATAACAACCAGCTGAATGTGCCAAAGATGCACCGGGAGATGAATAATCTGATGATTATTTATGGATTGTCGGACATGATCTATCGGGGAATGACTTTGGTGAAGTTCTATGCACCGAATGGTGTGATGCTCAGTGAAATCCTTCATTCCTGTTTTTGCAGTCATTATAATAAGACAGATGTGGAAGTACAACAGGAGTTAGGAATAGGCAGGACTTCTTTTTATAAAATGAAGAAGCAGGCACTTGGGTATTTAGGATTTTATTTTTATGAGATCGTGGTACCGCAGGCAAAGGATAAAAGATTTAAACCGTCACTGGGCGTTGAGGAAGAGTAGGTGAATAATATGAGATACGAAGATTCAATGAAAGGTGTAGCTGCTCAGATAATCAAAGAACAGCAGCGAGTCAGTAAAATTAAAAACAATCCAGAAGAGTTCCATTGGCATGACGAATATGCAACGTTGAATTTCTTTCGGTTTATCTGCAAAAATATCGGTAACTTGGGAAATGGAGAAATTGAGAAAATGGTCACACGCTTGAAAAGCATAGATCAGAAAGCAGTGGAAAACCATGTGAATGGTGCTGTTTGGGCATTTGATTATGATAAGATGTTCTGTGTATTGATGGAAAATGAAATTTGCCGAAAGGTGTGTGAAAAGAATAAATATAATAGTTGGATGAAACTGATTGGAAATTATTGTTTTCAAGTGGTGTAGGATAAAATAGTGGCTTGTGAAAAGCTGATTTTGATGTTAAGATGAAATTGGGATAGGAGACATTTAGGAACCTATCCTGACATAGCAAAGAATGGAGGCGAGAATGGACGTGGCGAAAGAAGAAATCGTGAAAACAGAAGAATTGGAAACACGTTACGAAAGATACAAGGGTATCTTAAAAGACCTTACCATCATGAGCGATGTGTTTATGCGGAATGTATTCAAGAAACGGGAATGTACAGAATATGTTCTGCAGGTAATTATGAATAAAAAGGATCTGAAAGTGATTGATCAAGTTCTGCAGAAAGACTATAAGAATTTGCAGGGGCGTTCAGCTATTCTGGACTGTGTTGCCAGAGATTCTGAAGGCAAGCAGATGGATGTAGAAATCCAACAGGACAACGAAGGGGCATCTCCCAAAAGAGCAAGGTATCATAGTGGTCTGATGGATATGAACACATTAAATCCAGGACAGGATTTTGATGACCTTCCGGAAAGCTACGTGATTTTTATCACCAGAGACGATGCACTTGGATACGGACTTCCGATTTATCATATAGACAGGAAAATCGAAGAAGTCAGTGAGAATTTTAAGGATGAAGCTCATATTATCTATGTAAATTCTAAGAAACAAGAGGATACAGAATTAGGCAGACTGATGCATGATCTTCACTGTAAGAATGCAGAAGATATGCACAGTAAGATACTTGCTGACAGAGTATACGAATTGAAGGAAACACAGAAAGGGGTGGAATTCATGTGCCGTGAGATGGAACAGATTTACAGTGAAGGTATTGAAAGCGGTGAAATGCAAAAAGCAAAAGAGACAACGATTGCCCTTGCAGAGATGGGTTTACCTGCTGACAAGATTGCTAAAGCCGTTAAGATTGGCGTCGATGTCGTACAGAAATGGATTGATGAGAGCATGAGTGTTGCACATTAACAAATACTGAATTTCAAAGAAGCTGCCAGAAGATATGATTTTCTGGCAGCTTCTTTTTAAGAAATTGGAACACAAAGAAAAAGTGCTTTCTCAGAATTGATGTGAATAGAAATTAGGAAGCAAAACAATGCGAAGAGATTGTTCACTCGTGCAACTGGAAGACATGTTGGATAGAAATTTATTTATAAGAATTAGTAAGAGCGGCATTGTAAATTTAATGAATGTTGATTCTTATAAAAAAGGAACAATAAATATAAATGGATAAGAAATAAATGTTGCAAGAAGAAGACGTAAAGATTTCGAAATCGCATTCCAAAGATATGATCTTGAATTTAGAGGGGAATAAATGGAAATAGGAATATTATATTTATAGTAGTAAATAAAGCTTTTAATGATTAAGCTTAATGGCATAATCGACATAATCTAAGAACATTGCAGTAATTACTCATGTAAATGTCGTAAAGCTAATATATAATTTAGTCACTCGATAACAAAGTCGAGAATATACATAAGGAGGAAATGCCATGAATCCTAGTATTTCACCAATGGGAAACGGATGTAAATTATGTGCAGGATGTACAGGGTGTATGTTCTGTGGACCATCCGCAATTGCTGCAGCGGGTGCAGCAGGCTTTGTTGGATTTTTCTGAGTAATAAATCATAACAAGCAGAAGACTGGAAGTGAGATTTTACCGCTAGATAGTAATAATTCTCACTTCCTGTTCTTTCTATAAAATAATTACAGATGATAATAGAAATAAGATTGATTATATTGTAGGTTAAACAACAATAAGGAGAAGGTATGTATCTGAGATTAATTAACGTAAAAGCAATAGAAAGACAAAGAGATTCTTATATTCTTGTAATAAATAACCGTTATGAAAAGATGGGTGAATCATTGTATCGCATTAACAAAGATGCTTTAGAAATTATACGTAACCTAAATGGGACAAAAACATTTGATGATCTAGTTGACATGATGATCAGTTGTCATTTAGAGAAGAAAGAACAGGCTAAGTATAAATTAAATAATTTTTTGAATGAATTGGAGAAAAATCCAGGAATTTCTGTGGAGTATTTAAAAAAAACAAATCCAATAGAAATACCAATACTTGGAAATGGAAAAACACAGTATCCATCAGCTATTTCTGTAGAAATTACACATAGGTGTAATGCAAAGTGTTTGCACTGTTATGGAGAATATTGTGCAACGAATGCATTTAAAGATAATACAGAGGAAATAAAGAAGTTACTTAAGGATGCACGTAAAGCAGGGACAAGAGTAGTAGAATTTACAGGTGGAGAAGTCACGTGTCATCCGAGGTTTTTAGAAATCCTGAATGAAGCGTATAATCTTGACTATTCATTAGTAAGTATACTATCGAATGGTTTATTTTGGAATAAAGAATTGTTCGCACTGATTGCAGAACATAAGGAGCAGACAGTTGTACAAATCGATTTACACGGAGATAATGATGATTATATAAATTGGTTTATGGGAACACAAATACCCAATATTACTCACCGTGTTAAAGACACAATTATGAGAATTAATAATTCAGGAATACTGATGAGAGTTGTTACAATGGTAACACCGCAAAACATTGACCAAATTGAAAATATTGCAGGATGGGTAAAAGAAGCAGGTATCGAAACTTATGGTATATCAGCAATTACTCCTATGGGAAGAGCTGATTTAGAGGATAAAAATAATTTGCTTTTAAAGACATTAGAACAACATGAAAGGGTTGGTAAAGTAATAGAAAACATTAATACCCGATATGGAAAAGGGTTTTTATATAAAATTAAAGACGGAAATAGCAACGCAAAGAATTGTGGAGCATTTACATCGAATCCTTCAATAACGCCAGAGGGAGAAATCAAATTTTGTGCAATGGATAACCAGACAGTGATTAAATCTTTGGGAAATGTATTTAAAGAGGATATCGGACAGTTGTTTTCAAATAATTATCAATTAATGAATATGATTCGTGGTATACAAGCTCCAGATTATACAAGTAAAGAATGCTCAGGGTGTGAAAAAAAGTACTTTTGTAGTTATTGCATAATACGTGGGTTAGTAGCTGCTAAAGAAAAAGGCTTTGAAAATTGTGCATGGTATTCCCAATATATACCAAATGAGTTTAGGAGGCTGTTAATATAATGACAAATATTATTTCTATTTACAATCTTTCAAAAGCGTTTGATGGTAAGAAATTATTTCAAAATTTTAATTTTACTGTCAAGAAAAATTCTGTCCATGCCTTGATAGGAGCAAATGGAGCAGGAAAAACTACACTATTGCGTTTACTCACCGGATTATACGAACCAGATGAAGGAAAAATATCTGTATCGGGTAAACATGCAATGTTGCTTGAGAATGATTATTTATATGAGGATAAAACAGGTTTGGAGAACTTGAAAATCTTTGGGTTGTATTTTGGATACTACGTAAAGGACTATAAGAAATATAGTGATTCATTAAATATTACAGAACATTTATTGAAACGTGTTAGTACGTATTCAAAAGGAATGAAAAGAAAATTGTCAATTCTAATCGTTATACTAATCAACAGTGAGATTATTTACCTTGATGAGCCAACATCAGGGGTAGATCCGTTGTCTCGTGTTGAAATAAGAAAGATTATCCAGAAACTAAAGGAAGAAGGAAAAACAATATTGATTACATCTCATGATTTAAGTGAAATTGAGAAAAGTGCAGATTATGTCACTATGATTGAAAATGGTAAGGTTGTTTTCAATGAGGATATAGATAACATAAAAGGGACAACACTGGAAGAGTTATTTATAAAAGAAGGTGGAGATTATGAATAATATTAAAAAAGCTGTTTTTTATATTATATTTAAGAGTAAATCTACAATTTTTAATATGTTAGGAGTAGGAGTGCTTGGGACACTGATGTTGGTTGTATTTCAACAGGATCAATTTTATTCAAAAGGAACAGATTATCTTATTTTAGTTTTTTTTGTAGTTCTTTTAGGATGTACTCTTCTTCAGGCAAATTCTATAATAATAGATTTGACAGTGAAAGATAAAATGAGTAAACGGATGGAGTTTTTTTTAGCATCAGGGATTGATTTAAAGTTTATTATTAAGGCCTACACAATACAAATTTTAAAAGCATCAATTATAATTCCTTTTATTATATTTGTATTAGGTTATTATCTCATAGATTTTAAAATTTCATTTTTTGGTATTATAGCCTTTTTTATATCGACAGTAATAATGAGTTACACTGAAGTTCTATTTTTCAATACAATTACATTTTCTGTAGAAAAATATAAGTTATTTAAAAATATGGTCTTTTTTGGAAATTTTTTTCTGATTTATATTAGTGCTATGTGTGCGAATGAAATTGTTGAATTTGTATCAGGTTTAAATATTAGTATGTATATTTTTATTATTATTCTGAATATAATTGGTGCGACAATTTTAGCTGTTATTTCTTTCAGAAAGATTTCTAAATTAGACAATGAAAGTGTTGTAAGGAGTGTTGGACAATGGATTTGACTATTATTAGGATTCATGTGAAAAAAATTTTAACAGGTAATTTTGTTTTTATGAGTCTAGTAGCAATTATTTTTGGTATATTAACCTTATTTAGTAAAGGGCAGGAAAAAATAATTGGCTCATATACTTATATTGATATGCTTTGGAAGGGGTATATTTTTTTATATATTATATTTGCCTGTGAATTAAGTAAAGATTTACTACAAATGGAAAAAATCACAAGAAGAATAGAGTGGTTGATTGCAAATGGGACTAGGCTTCAATCTATCCTTATTAATCATACAGTTTCTTTGTGGATATCAACTCTCTTACTTCTTATGCCACTGTTAGGTATTACTATATACAAAATAGGATCACCTGATGTTGCCCAAATACTTGATTTCTTTACATTTACCTTATTAAGCAGTATAATTATTAATGCAGTTATTTTGGTTATAAGAGATATGAATAAATATAAGGGAATTTCTTTGCGTATATCAGTATTTTATTTTTTTATTTTAATTATTGAGAGTATGTTTTATTCCTGGAGCAATAATTTTATTTTAACTGTTATAATAAAGTATGTAATAAGTTTGTGTGTTAGTGTATTTGTTCTGCGAATGGCCACTAAAGAGAGAATTGTAATGGCATACTACTAGATACGGTAAATGATGTTTCAGTGATGTGGGTGAAAAAGAGTATGAAGAGTAAGTACAGCATATATATTCTGCTCCATATAGCTATAATTGTTATGTGGAGTTTTTTTTATAAATTTAATTTGATTACAAATGATGCTGTAGAGATAAATGCATTATCTATGATATTGTTAGTTTGTTTTATTAGTGCATTATATGTATATATTATGACATCACAAAAAAAAACAGATATAGTGGATAGTATTGATTATACAGTTCCTATATTATTCTGTAGTTCCATGATACATAGAACAGGTATTATAATTTTTGAAATCGCATTTGTATTATTTTTATTGTATAAGGCAAGGAATTTATTAGCCAGGAAAAGATATAAGGAAGAAATAACTGTTCTTATTTCTTATTTTTTGGGATTGCTTTTTTACATTAATCGGTTTGTCCTTTTTTCTTCGTTTATGATAGTATTGGGCATGGCGGTAGATATTTTTGTTAAGTATAAATGGATAAATTTCAAATATGTACATATACTTCCGACTTCTGCAAAGAAGTCAAAATATATTTTAACCTTATGGATACCACTAGTAGTATATATATCTTATATTTTTGATTGGGATTCATTTTGCCTTAATATGATTTTCCAGGTTTTTATGCTATTGTTTGAAATATTAACTATGATACATATAGAGGATAGGCAAGAATTTTATAGAGAAATAAGTTCCTTTTTTTTCTTAACAAAGTATATAAATACTGAAAGAGAGAATTTTTCAAGAATACTTCACGATGATATTGTCCAGGATATCAGAGCATCTTACAATTTATTAGCATTAGAACAACCGGATATTGTGCTATCGAAAAAGGTTTTATTAAATCTGGAAGATCGTGCAAGGAAAATGATGAATTTTTATTCGGCAAATATTTTTCTGGAATATGGTGCCTATATTAATTTAGAAAATATGTTAAATTCTATACAAGCCATATATCCAAATAAGAAAGTTCAATTAAAAATTGATATAAATGAAAAAGCAGAAAAATATCTAAAAAATAAAGTGCATTTAGAAATGCTGTTACAGATTAGTAAGGAATTGATTAACAATATTTTTAAGCATTCCAATGCGACTTATATCAAATACGAAATAAAATTGGACGAAAATATGGTGTTAATAATTAACTGCAAGAGTGATGGGGCGAGTGCAATAGATTATGAAAATATTTTCAAGTCTAAAGGTGGTGTGCTACTTTTGAGGGTGCTTGTAGAGGCAAACAATGGGAAATTGACATATAATTATTCAAATGGCATTTTATGGTCTAGTGTCGAGCTGGAGGTAGATTAGTGAAAATTTTACTATTTGATGATCATAGATTATTTGGAGAGAGTTTAAAGAAATTACTGATAGAGAGTCAATTTGTATCACTTTGCTACTATGTTGAAAGGGAGAATGATTTTTTCCGTACGTTTCGAGAAAAAGAATTTGATATTATTCTATTGGACATAAATTTAAAGAATAGTTCTGAAAAGAATGGATTTGAAATATTGGCAGATATATTATCAATTAATCCAGATTCAAAAGTAGTTATACTTTCTTCGTATGATATGCCTATATACAAAAAGATGGCATTTGACAAAGGAGCTGCGGATTTTATAAATAAGTCTGTTTCTATGGAGGAATTAGTAGAAAGATTAAAGAGAGTTCTTTGTAATAAAACATATTATAATAAAATTCCAGATATTGAGGTATTAACAGAGAGGGAAATTGAAATATTACGAGCAATTTGTAAGGGGGATATAAAGAAGAAAATAGCAAAGAATCTTTTTATAAGTGAACGTACATTATATAACCATATTCAAAATATTTATGATAAACTTGAAGTATCTAATACAGTTGAAGCTTATAACAAAGCAATAAAGCTAGGATATATTGAGCCATTAATGTAATCTGTTCCGAATTTAAGTATTTTTTACTTTTTTTGATAGAATTGTAGGCAGATAATTAACTATAAATGAGCAAGTTCGTGATTTTGCATAAAAGAGAGACACCTTGATTCCGTGTGTTGTATAATGAAAGTACCTAAACAAACATTTGCAACATTTACGAAAGAAGGTGTCTCTCGCAAATACTATACATCATTCTACATTCATATACAACCAGCTTAAGAAATTAAACTTATACAAATTTTATTCCAATCGAGTGATAAATCATCTTATGAGCATTCTGATCAGCATATTTCTTTTAGGATACCATGGGAAAACCACGGACTTTGCTAAAAACAGTTCCTGTCACAGGACTACGATCGCACATTTCCTTAATTCAGGAAAATGGGATGATTCCTCACTTTCAGATACGTTAAAACGTTCTGTTATAGAGATTATTTATTCAGAAGCAGCTCGCACCGGAAAGCCTTTTTTCTGTATTGTAGATGATACGACAGCTTCAAAAACAAAGCCTTCGTCACAGGCTCTGCATCCAATTGAAGACGCGTACTTTCACCAATCCCATTTAAAGGGGAAACAGGATTACGGACACCAGGCAGTTGCTGTTATGCTTTCCTGCTGGTATACTTCTGAAAAAATAATCAACACTTTCGCAGCCGGAGGATTTCATACCATAGGTGCACTGAAAACAAACCGGATGCTTTATCCATTTGGATTCAAAAAGAAACTTAATGAGTTTGCTGCTTTTTTAACGTCCACACGTTCCAATTTTCGCCTTGTGACAGTGAAAAAACAAAAATATTACGTGTATCGTTATGAGGGAAAACTCAACGGTATTGAAAATGCCGTAGTTCTTTTAAGTTATCCGGAAAAAGCATTTGGAAATCCAAAAGCACTGCGTGCTTTTCTCAGTACAGACGTTTCATTATCATTGGACGAAACACTGTCTTATTATGTCTGCCGGTGACCGATAGAGGTATTTTTTCGCCAGTGTAAGAATAAACTGGCACTGGACAGCTATCAGATACGTTCTGCACAGGGAGTCCGAAGATACTGGCTTCTTATGTCAATGGCACATTTTATGTGTGTGACAGGGACTGGTGAATTCTGTTCTTTTGAAAAAGGCTACCACCGGATTGGAAGCATTATTCAGACAGAAAAGTATCAGTATCTCTTCCAACTTGCAAAAGGAAGTAATGATTTTAAGGCATTTATGAAGTTAGCAGGATAATTTTGTGCAATTTTTCAAATTTGCTCATTTATAGTATATTTCTTAACTTCCTGTAAAATTAACTCTCGTTCCAAATAAATGGCTTATTTATGCGGTTTGTGCGTGTTATATCGTTAACGACACGAGAATTAATTAACTCTCGAGAGTTAACTTATAAAACAGTCACAAATCCATTATTATAAGGTTCTCGTACAGTCGAGAGTTAATTCATCAGGAAGTTAACAATATTATACACAGGATCTGTTAATGTACATATCAGGATAACTGCTTCTGGATTTAAGCTCGAGATGTTCATGGAAAGTTTGTATTAAGAGGGCCTCTGAAAATGAGGTCCTCGATATTTTTATCAGAGTATTATAATTGAAAAATAGTAACGAATTTATGAAGTATCTCTGATTGTGCAGATTATGTACCAGAAGTTTGGGCTGGGATTACTGCTTGCAAGAAAGGGAAAAGACTGGTATCGGATAGGATTAGTATTAAAGAAAAGTTCTTTTATTCGATAAAGTTTTCTACGGACAGAGGATATGCGACGAGCCTTGGTATGAATATATATCTATGGAAAGAGGATATTGAAGACGGAGCGTCGGTGATGACAGTCGAATACAGACCTGTAGAATATGGAAAGGATTATGATGTTGTCAATAATCCTGATATATTTGAACTCTATATAGATGGAAAAGAAGTAAAAGAATAGCAGGGTGAACTTTTAACACCGAAATATGTACGATTTCTGTTATGACATGAACTTATGGGAACGTATTGCGGATACTTTGTGAACTTTATCTTGATACAATGATTATGCTGATGAAAGAGGGCATAGATAACTGAATACAAGAAAGAGACAGAAGCCTCAGTAGTTAAGAAAAACTACTGGGGCTTTTTTTCGTGCCTGAATTTATCAGCCAATAACTGCGGATGTGTCCCGGCAGGATGAAGGCGGAGCAGGCATGATCCTAAACAAAGGTCCTCCTTCCGAATTTGAAACGAGCAACAAGATTTCAAATTCAGGAGGAACGGATATGTATATTGAACACCCATATTTTTACGAAGGAAAGTATTACGCAAATATTGATGGAGAAATGATCGAGATTACAAAAGAAGTTGCGTATGCGATGAATAATTTTTACAGAAGCAGCAAGGCAAAAAAAGTTGAGATTAAGAATGAACTGGGTGAGGTTGTGGATAAGATGCTGAGAGAAGTACCTTACAGCGGTCAGTCCATTGATGGAGAAGGCTTCATGATTGAGGATTTTCCAGATCTGAACTGTGATGTGGAGCACTGTGTACTGACAAAAATGGAACAGCAGGATATTCACACAGTGATCAATCAACTGAACTCAGAGGAACGCATGATTATTTATGGTATTTTCTTTGAAAACAAGACACAGACACAGATGGCGGAGATTATGGGGATTTCCAGACAGATGCTGTCATACAAGTTGAAATCCACTCTTAATAAGATGCGTGAAATGTATATGAATAAATTTTTTTAAAAAATTTTTCAAAATCTTTTGCATCTGCCAAAGTCATTTGACTTTAGTAATTAGAGGAAGTTAAAGGACTTCCTAAAATGAACCATGATAACTGAATATCCAATAATAACTGACGTGACATTTCATACAGTGAGCACGAGGAAGATGCCGCTATAGGATTAAAAGACGTAAAAACATTTTTAGAGCTAATAATGCTGCGAAAAAGCACTGACCAAAGCCAGTCGGCAGGCTGGTGATGCGATGACATGTGTGAGATGCGATACACTTGCAGACCCTGAGAAGTCTGTAACTGGTAAACCTATGAACTGCCAGAGCCTGGAAACGAGAGTTTTTGGGTTGTGGTCCGGAGTATAGCATTCGGACAGGTTATTATTCCCTTCCTGCAGATGCAGGAGTAACGATTCGGGATATCGAGGATAAATAGAATCGAGCGAGCACTGTTTAATAATCAAATTGGCTATAGAGGTTATGCGGCAGAGCTTTCTATCTTGGAAAGGAACTCTGCCGTATTCCTGTGGAGCCAATATAGCGCTATGAATGCTTTACAAATAAAAAAAGATTGGAGAGATGACAAGTGACGATTCGAAGAGGAGATATTTTATGGGCGGATCTCGGTATGTTTCCGACAACCTCGGTTCAGGGTGGAGTACGACCGGTGATCGTGGTAAGTAACAACAAAGCTAATACATACAGTTCAGTCATTACAGTAGTTCCGCTGACGTCAAGAATATATAAGAAGCGGTATTTACCAACACATGTATTTATCAGTAAGTACGATATGACAGGGATCCGAAAAGGAAGCCTGGCATTGGCTGAACAGGTTATGAGCATTTCTACAAAATGTATTATTGAGAAATGCGGAAGAGTAAATAAGTGGAGCCTGGATCGGGTACTGAAAGCAGTACGGATTCAGATGGGAATGGAAGGAGAAGGGCATGACAGCAGAGGAATATAGAAATTATCTGGATCAGGATTTCAGTGATGTGGATATCAATGAAATGACTGATCTACGGATGATAAAAGCAGACAGAAATAAGCCGCTTCAGGAACGGAGAGATATTTTTCTGAATAAAGTAGGAAATCCTTATCTGGTCCGGATCGGTAATATGAAAGTAAAAGTCAGATTTGCAAATAACGGTATATCTATGGAGCAGGCATTTGAGAATATGCTTCTGAGTGTCTGAAAAAGTATGCTTCTGAGTGTCTGAAAAAGTACTGGTAAAATTGAGGGGACTGTGTTAGAATGTCGGTAAGGACAAATTATGCAGCCCCCTTTTATTACATGGATTTTCTGACGTAATAAAAGGAGGTAAGATATGTATCAGAATATCAACAAAATCTATCATGCCGCCATCTATGTCAGATTATCTAAAGAAGATGGCGATATTTCCAGTTCAGCAAAACTGGAAAGTAACAGCATTTCTAACCAGAAAGCTTTGATTCTGGATTTCCTGAAAGACAAAAAAGATATTGAAGTTGTTTCAGTCCGAGTTGATGATGGCTACTCAGGCTCTAATTTTGAGCGCCCTGCATTCCAGGCAATGCTGGAAGATATCCGGCGTGGGATTGTAGACTGCGTAGTGGTAAAAGATTTATCACGATTTGGAAGGGAATATATTGATTCCGGGAAGTATATCGAGAGATTATTCCCGGCTCTTGGTGTGCGTTTTATTGCCATCAATGATAATTATGACAGTCTTAAGGGAAAGAATCAGGCAGACGAAATCATTATCCCATTTAAAAATTTAATCAACGATGCTTATTGTCGTGATATTTCTATTAAGATCAGGAGTAATCTTGAGATTAAGAGGAAAAAAGGCGAGTGCGTGACTCCGTTTGTAGCATTTGGATACAGGAAGACAAAGACAGATAAGCATAAATTAGAGATTGACCCATCGGCAGGCAGTGTAGTACAGGATATTTTTAAGATGAAGCTGCAGGGAATGAGTCAGGATGCGATCGCTAATCGTTTAAATGAACTGGGTATTCTTTCCCCATTTGAGTATAAAATAAGCAGCGGCAGTCGTTATGAAACAGGTTTCCGGCAGAAAGAACAGGCACTTTGGAGTTCCGTTACGGTTCGCAGGATACTGGAAAACGAGGTTTATATCGGAAATCTTGTGCAGGGAAAAAGGACAACACCGAACCATAAAGTGAAGCAGACTTATGTGAAACCGGAAGATGACTGGATCCGGATTGAGAAAAACCATGAGCCACTGGTGAGTGACCGTGATTTTGAAATTGTGCAGAGACTTCTGGGCATGGATACACGTACTTCACCTGACCAAAAGCAGGTATATCTGTTATCCGGAATTGCTGTATGTGCGGATTGTGGTGCACCTATGACAAGAAAAGTTTCTACTGTGGCAGGAAAAAAATATGCTTATTATTTATGTTCCACAAATAAAGAAACAAAACGCTGTTCCAGTCATAGAATACCGGAAAAGGATCTGGAAGATGCCGTACTGGTGATGCTGAAACAGCATATCCAGAATATCCTGCACCTGAAAAGAGTCCTGGAATTTATTGGTACTGTGCCATTTCAGGAAATCAATATGAAGAAGCTGCAGGATAGGCTGGAGAAGAAAAAACAGGAGACAGAACGCTGCAAGGAGTTACGAATGATGCTCTATTCGGACATGAAAGAGGGCATTGTATCAAAAGAAGACTATGTAGAGCTTCATGCAGCCTATGGAAAGAGGCTTAGAAATGCGGAAGAGAGTATCCGTGCGATCCAGAAAGAAATGGATAGTGAGCTGGAAAAAGCAGACAATGCAAATACCTGGCTGGATTATTTTGCGAAATATCAGAATATTGAAGAACTGTCCCGCACTGTGGTGGTAGAACTGATCAGGCAAATCCGAGTATATGATAAAAAGAATATAGAGATCACTTTTGATTTTGATGATTGTTATCAGACATTGCTGAATCAATTACCCGCTATGGGAGTTGATACAGTAATAGATAATGATAATAATCTGCAGGTCAAGGTAAAGGAGGTTGTATAAAATGGCACGAAAGAGCAGGAAAAACATTCCGGAAGTAGTCAGCAGTGCAACCGTCCAGACAGAGGTAAGCAGACCGTTCCGGGCAGGATTGTATGCCAGAATTTCAATGGAAACAGAAGAAACATTAGAAAGAGGAACGATAGAAACCCAGGTGGAATTGATGAAAAACTTTGTAGCAGATACGGAAGATATTTCGGTTGCGGAAGTTTATAAGGACTCAGACTATTCAGGTACAAATTTTGACCGTCCCGGATTCGTACAGATGATGGAAGATATCAAGCATGGAAAAATCAACTGTGTTATTGTGAAAGATTTGTCCAGACTTGGAAGAAATTATGTCGAAACCAGCAATTATATTGAACGAGTATTCCCGTTTTTCCATGTAAGATTCCTGGCTGTGACAGATGATTTCGATTCCTTCAGAGAGGGTGTAGATATTACAGTTCCACTTAAGAATATCATCAATGAGTTCTATTCGAAAGACCTTGCCAAAAAGAGTAGCAGCGCAAAAAAAGCACTTTGGAAAAAAGGAAAATTTACAAGTGCCTGGGAACCGTATGGTTACAGAAAGTCAGAAGAAGACCATCATCAGCTGATTGTTGATGAAGAAGCTGCAGAACATCTAAAAAGTATATTTTCTATGTATATGGATGGCAGGAACTATAGTGATATTGCAAGACAGCTCAATAAAGATGGAGTTTTATCGCCGACTTTACAGAGAAAATTCTATAAAACTGGTGAAAAGCCGCTTCCGGAGTCAAAACCCTGGAACAATTATGAAGTGAAGCGAGTACTTCAGGATGTTCATTGCACAGGTGATTCTGTATTTGGAAAATATCAGCAAAGTGTTTTCCGGGGAAATAAACAGAGAAACCGACCAGAGAGTGAATGGGTGCATGTGGAGAACACGCATGAAGGGATTATAGATAGAGAGTTGTTTCAACAGGTACAATCTAAAATCCAGGAATATACGGAGGCTTATAAGAAGAAACATCAGCAGAACAATGGGGCTATTCGAAACCATAATTTCTATACAGGAAAGATATGGTGCGGAGGCTGTGGCAACCGCATGACGTTGTCCAGAGAAAGAAATGGCACATTCTTTTATATCTGCGGAGCCAATACGAACCATAAATCCGGAGGAAAGCAATGCAAAGGGCACAGAGTCAGAAAAGAATATGTGGATGACGATGTTCTTCGCCTGATCCAAACGCATATGAAAACCGTATTGGATACAGAAAAAATGATTCAGGAAATGAATGCAGCTTCCAAAAATCAGACAGAGTACCTGCTTTTGGATAAAGAGGTGGGGAAACTTCGACGGGAACTAAGCCGTATCAGTAAGCGTAAATCGGATTTATATGAAGATTACTCGGAACGTTTGATTACAGAAGAAGAGTACATACAGTTTTCTCGGATCTATTCCAATGAAATTGAGAATATCAAGAGCCGTCTGGACACAGTATTGGCGGCACAGGTTCGGTATTCCCAGGATTACCACATTGAAGAAGGCTGGGGAAATGTGATACATACTTATATGTCAAAGCGTAAGCTGACAAAAGAAATGGCAGATGCCTTTGTGGATTCAATTATTATCCATGGTAAGTATGATTATGAGATCAAGCTGGTATATGACGATCAGTTTGCAGATTTACAGAAATTAAAGAAAGAGAAGGAGGCGCAGTCAAGATGACAGATCATAGAAAAACAGCTGTTTATATCCGTTTATCCGCAGAAGATGACAATGTAGATGGCAGAGCCAAAAAAGAGAGCGACAGTGTAACTTCTCAGAGAATTCTGTTAAAATCATTTGTGATTGATCAGCTGGGTGTAGCTGAGGCTGCTATCCTGGAATATGTGGATGACGGTGTCAGCGGCACTCATTTTAAACGGCAGGGATTTCAACAGCTGCAGGATGACATGAAAAGCGGAGAAATCGGCTGTGTAGTTGTAAAAGACTTTTCCAGATTTGGAAGAGACTATCTGGAAGTTGGATTTTATATTGAATATATTTTTCCACTTCTACAGATACGATTTATTTCGATTAATGACAGCTATGACAGTGCAGCAAGCAGCGGAATGACTGGTGGAATGAATGTGGCATTGCAGAATCTGGTATACAATATGTATAGCCTGGATTTGTCCAAGAAAATTTCATCAGCATTGCAGACAAGAACGAGAAATGGTACACGCCTTCCGGTAAATGCCAGATATGGCTATAAAAAAGGAAAAGATGGAAGGCTGGAAGTAGATCCGGAGGCTGCAAAAGTTGTGAAAATGATTTTTAAAATGGCAGCGGAAGGAACAAGTTTTGCAGATATTACAAGGGAATTGAACAGACAGGCGATTGCCACTTGTGATGAGCAGAAATTATCAAGAGGGGACCAGGTGCAGTTCCAGAGGTTTGACACGATCAAAAAGAAACACTGGAGCCCTACGACAGTAGCGGCAATTGTCCGGGATGAGATTTATATTGGAACCAGAATCTGGGGAAAAACACGTTGCAGTATGCATACCGGTCATAAAGCAGTTCTGAATGATGAAACAGAATGGGTTCGCCTGGAAAATCATCATACGGCAATTATAGACAGGGCATTGTTTGAAAAAGCAAATGAAATGCATCCGAAAAAGAAGAGAAGTGTTGCGGAATCACGCACCAATTTTATTCTGGAAAGACGTAAAAAACAGCCGGCATTGTTGCTATGTGCTAACTGCGGGCATTCTCTGCTAAAAGAAACAGAGCATTTGCTGAAATGTTCAGATGCCCGAACCAATGGAGATCCTGTGTGTCGAAGCCTGGTGCTCCAGCGGGAACTGCTGGAGGAAAATATCCTTGGGCTTGTCCATCAGTATGCAGCGTCAATGTTGGAAAAAGAAAAGAAAATATCTTCCAAAAGGCAATGCGAATACAAAGAGATTAATACTGCAGAATTGCAAAAACAGAACCGACAGTTGACCTCGGAAAAGATGAAACTCTATGATGATTACAAAGATGGTCGTATAGATCGTGATTCGTATAAGCAGAGAGCTGGAAAGATAAGTGTACAGCTGGATGAAATAAAACGAAAGATAGAAGATGCGGAGAATAGCAAAAAGCTTCTTGAACAAAATGAACTTTCTGATAAAATAAAACTAAAAGATTTCTTGGGAATTCAGAAGTTCGATACAGAGAAGCTGCGTGAGATTATCAAGGTGATCCGTGTTCATAGTCAGGATGAAATTGAAATCGAATGGAATTTTGACGATATTTTTTCGGAACAGAGATAACTTGAGCAGGACAAGAATGACTTATCAGAAGATAATCAAGGTGCTGGGACTACCTGATGGAAGCGTCAGATAGTCTTCGGCAGAAAAAAATAAAATTTTTTTTGTCCTATACTTGACACATCCACATGTATGCAGGCATACATATTGTTCCAATATGGCGAAAGCTGGAATGAATCCGAAAGCACTCCAATATTTAATGGGACATTCTGATATAGGGGTTACGTTAAATGTATATACGCATCTGGGATTAATTGATGCAAAAGAAGAGATGAATAGGATTGCAAAACTGGCATAGTATGATAAAATAATAGAAAAAAGAATTAAAAATAATCTGATTATAAGGTTCTTAGAGAGCCTGTTTTCCAGGCTGGTTATTACTAAGAAGTTACTAAATTTGGATAAGAAAATATACGAATTTATGCTGTGATATACAGGAAAATGACAGGATTGAAGATTATCGGAAAATGCCTGTAAACAGCGTAAATACAGCATTTCAAGGAGTTTTAAGCAATGATAAGAGTGTTATTTGTCTGCCACGGCAACATATGCAGATCAACTCTTGCCGAGAGTGTTTTTACCTACAAAGTGAAGGAGCTTGGTCTTGAAGAGCAGTTTATAATTGATAGTTTTGCGACGAGTACCGAGGAGATTGGAAATCCGCCTCACAGAGGAACTGTAAAAAAACTTCGTGAAGTGGGAATCCCGCTGGTTCCGCACAGAGCGAAACAGATCACGTGGGCGGATTATAATAAATTCGACTATATTATTGGTATGGACACTGCAAATATAAGGAATCTGAACCGGATGCTGAGAAATGATCCGGAAGGAAAGATTTATAAATTTCTTACTTTTGCGGGAACTGGAAGAGACATCGCAGATCCGTGGTATACAGGAAATTTTGATGAGACTTATGAGGATGTAATGGAAGGTTGTGATGGATTTCTGAAATATCTGACAGAACAGGGAGAAATTTATCGCTGAATACGGAAATAAAGACATAAAATCCAAAAGGATATCAAAAATCTGACAGTACAAAGCAGCGGAAGCTGCTTTTTCTGTCGATGAAAACTTCTTTACAAATACAGAAACATCTTTTATACTGTTTCATACAGCAGACAACTCAAATCTGGCAGAGAAATCTGTTTTCTACAGGGAGTATTTTAAGTAAAATACTCATTCTAATCAGGACATTCGTCCGCATTGTCTCACAGAAAGGAAAATTTAATATGGAAAAAGGCTATGAAACTTTTGTCACAGAACTGAGAAAGCTTCTTCTTGCTGCTATGGATTTGGAAGAAGATGAGATTTACTTTGCGAAAAAAGGGGAAAAATATGGATGTACAGGGGACAGGCTTTTTGTGGAATGCAGACATATTGAGAAAGCAAAAAAGATATGTGGTCTGCATACAGAAGAACTTTATGAACGATATTGTCAGGAGCATAACCTGAATAATATTGTCCATGACTGTGTCTGTGAGATAAAAAAAGCAGATGAAACCAGTGTGGTCTGCGATATAAATGATCTGGAAGACTATGAAAAAATCAAAGGAAAACTTTTTATCCGTCTTCTCAGTGCAGAGCGGAACGGGGAGGTATTAAAAGACACGATTTATCATCAGGTCGGAGATATTGCACTGGTTCTGTATTATCTGGCAGGTGAAAAAGACGGCTATATCCTGAGCACGAAAATTAAGAAACATTTTCCAGAACAGTGGGGAAAAGATCCGGATGCTGTTTTTGAGGCTGCCCTTGTAAACACCTATTTTATCAGTCCGCCCAGAATCTACCACTGGGAAAAAATGTTGTTTGATAAAACCTATACAGGAGATAATTTTATGGATCTTCTGGAAACTTATCAGCCAAATAAAGGAATTGCGGGAAACTGCCTCAGTACAGAAAAACGCACCAATGGTGCAGCTGCAATTTTTCTTCCGGGAGTGGCGAGACGTCTTGCGGAGCTGATGGAAGCGGATCTGTATCTTGTATTTACCAGTGTTCATGAAGTGATGGTACATAGTGCGGACATGGTTTATCCGGAAGACCTGAAGGATGTTCTTATGGACACAATCAAAAAAGCAACGCCTCCAGAAGATTATCTGACATCTTCTATTTATCGGTACAGCCGAAGAACCGGTGAGTTTTCGGTAGAACTGGAATAAAAAAAGCCAGGCTGGAATTTACTGCAGAAACAAAATTCCAACCTGGTTTTCTTAATATATAATGTTAGCTGAGAAGAGCGGAATCATTGGAAAATTCTTCGCCGCTGGCTTCTTCGAATTTATCAAGAAGATCTTTAACGGTAAGTTTTTTCTTTTCTTCACCCTGGATATCCAGAATGATTTTTCCCTCCCACATCATGATCAGGCGGTTGCCATGAGTGATAGCGTCACGCATGTTATGAGTAATCATCATGGTTGTCAGGTGATCGCGGTTTACAATCATATCAGTGATCTCAAGGACTTTGGCAGCAGTTTTTGGGTCGAGAGCTGCGGTATGTTCATCCAGAAGAAGAAGCTGAGGCTTTTTTAAGGTTGCCATCAGAAGAGTCAGAGCCTGGCGCTGACCGCCGGAGAGAAGGCCGACTTTGGAAGTAAGACGGTCTTCGAGGCCCAGACCGAGAATCTTCAGAAGCTCGTGATACTCTTCCCGTTCCTGACGGGTAATACCTGGACGGAGAAGACGGGATTTTCCACGGCGTTTTGCAAGGGCAAGGTTTTCTTCGATACCCATAGTAGCTGCGGTTCCGGTCATAGGATCCTGGAATACACGGCCAAGGTAAGCAGCTCTTTTATATTCGGAAAGTTTTGTGACATCAGTTCCACCGATGATGATCTTTCCGGAATCTACAGGCCAGGCACCTGCAACTGCATTCAGCATAGTGGATTTACCGGCACCGTTTCCACCGATAACAGTAACAAAATCGCCCTCGTTCAGATGGAGATCCACGCCATTTAAGGCAACTTTTTCATTGATAGTACCCGGATTAAATGTTTTATGTATATCAATCAATTTCAGCATGATTATTTACCTCCCTGTTTGGCTTTTGTAAAATATTTGCCCTTCCAGTATGGAAATGCAAGAAACAGTGCAACAACAAGGGCAGAAAGCATTTTCAGAAGGTCCGTATCAATTCCCATCCAGATAACAACCTGGAGTACCAGATAATAAAGAATGGAACCAAATACAACACTTAAGAGCTTCAGTGCAAAGTTGCGGAAAATACGGCTGAAGATTGCTTCACCGATGATAACGGCAGCAAGACCGATAACGATGGAACCACGTCCCATATTAATATCCGCAAATCCCTGGTACTGTGTAAGAAGAGCTCCGGAAAGAGCAACCAGTCCGTTGGAAAGCATCAGAGCAAGGACTTTGTTACGGTCGGTGTTGATACCCTGTGCACGGGACATGCTTGGATTACATCCGGTAGCACGTAAGGAACAGCCAAGCTCTGTTCCAAAGAACCAGTAAAGAATCGCAATCAGAATAACGATCATAATGGCTACAATAAAAAGAGTGTTCTGTGTCAAGGAAACACCTTTAACACGTCGAAGAGATACCAGAAGATTAAATTTATCAACATTGATCGCTTGGTTTGCTTTTCCCATGATTTTTAAGTTTACAGAATAAAGGGAAAGCTGTGTCAGGATTCCGGCAAGGATGGCCGGGATCCCCATAAAGGTGTGAAAAATACCGGTGGCAAATCCTGCCAGAAGTCCGGCACCTGTTGCAGCCAGCATGGATATCCATACGTTGTGTCCGCTAAGCATCATCATAATGCATACAGCACCGCCGGTACATAAAGTTCCATCTACGGTAAGATCCGCAATATCAAGAATACGGAACGTAATATATACGCCGATTGCCATGATTCCCCAGATAAGTCCCTGTGCGGCTGCTCCGGGAAGTGCAGTGAATAAACTCATAATTTGCATGTTAAATATCCTCCTCTTTTTTATGCACGAACAGCGAGAAGGGGAGAACCCTTCTCGCTGCATCAGTGTATAATAGGTTTTTTACCGATTATTCAGCTGTTTCTTCTGTCTCAATTGCTTCATATCCATCCGGAACTTCAATGCCAAGCTCGTCGCAGATATCTTTGTTGTATTCTTTTGTGAATTTAGGTGCATACTCAATAGCCATCTTGGAGATATCCTCGCCATCCTGAAGGATGCTGACTGCCATCTCACCGGTTTTGTATCCAAGATCATAGTAGCTAATGGAAAGGGTTGCAACACCACATCCCTGGCAGATACCTTCCTCACCTGCGATTACCGGAACTTTTGCCGGAAGGCAGATGTTGTTGATGATCTCTGTGTTGGAAGCAACGGTATTATCTGTCGGTACATAGATTACATCACTGTCATTGGCAGCAGTAGTAACAACAGAAGAAAGGTCGTTGGAATCAGAGAATGCATAATATTCACAGGTATATCCAAGTTTTTCGAGAGCATCCTTAACAGTATCTACCTGATACTGGGAATTCGGCTCTGCGGAGCAGTAGAGAAGACCGACATTTTTTGCATCCGGGAAAAGCTCATGAAGCATATCCGCCTGCTCATCAAGTGGAGCGAGGTCAGAAGTACCGGAAATATTTCCACCTACAGTTCCGTCAAAATCATCGATTCCGAGAGCTACACCATATTCAGTAACGGCTGTTCCAAGGATCGGAATATCGGAAGTTCCAGCAGCAGCAGCCTGAAGAGATGCAGTTGCATTTGCAAGGATCAGATCGGTTCCCTCAGAAACAAAACTGTTGATAATAGTAGAACAGGTATTGGAATCACCCTGTGCGTTCTGCTCGTCGAATTTTACAGAATCCCCCATCTTTTCTGTGATGGCATCCTCAAAACCTTTGGTTGCCGCATCCAGAGCGTCATGCTGAACCAGCTGGCAGATACCGATGGTATAAGTCTTTTCTTCTTTTGCACTTACAGTAGCAACACAGGTTCCGGTTACGAGAGCTGCGGTAAGTACAGCTGTTAAAACACGCTTTTTCATATTCATTTCCTCCTCACGATATAATTGCATTTTTGCATTTTTTAATTTTATAAATGCAACACTGATTGTGTTAGTATAACGCTTTAACGCTTAAAAGTCAAGAAGAATTAACGTGAAAATACGTTGATAAGAAAAATTGTGCACAGAGAAAAAATATTTTCATATCCTATTATGACGGAAGGTATTGCGAGGAGAAAAATATGGCGTATAAGATTATTCTGGATGCCGGTCATGGCGGGGAAGATCCGGGAGCTGTTTATAAAGAGCGTAAAGAAAAAGACGATAATCTGAAACTCACGCTTGCTGTGGGAAAAATCCTGGAGGATAAGGGAGTGGATGTAGTTTATACAAGAACTACTGATATTTATCAGACTCCTTTTGAAAAAGCAAGGCTGGCAAATGAATCTGGTGCGGATTATTTTATTTCTTTTCACAGAAACAGCAGTCCGGAATCTGAGCAATACAATGGTGTGGAGGTTCTGGTATATGATAAAAAAGGAATCAAGTATCAGATGGCGCAGAACATCGAAGGCGCTCTTGGTGAACTGGGATTTCAGGAACTGGGAGTAAAAGAACGTCCTGGACTTGTTGTACTTCGCAGAACAAAAATGCCGGCACTTCTGATAGAAACCGGATTTATCAATTCAGAAAAAGACAATCAGCTTTTTGATGAGAAATTCGAAGAAATCGCCAGAAGTATTGCAGATGCAATTCTTGGGACTCTGGATGAGGAAACCGTAGATGCACCATTGTATTACCGTGTACAGACAGGCGCTTTTCGTAATCGTGAAAATGCGGACCGGATGCTGTACCAGCTGACGGACCAGGGATTTCCGGCTTTTATTCTGAAAGAAAATGATCTCTATAAAGTTCAGGTAGGCGCATATATGCAGCTTGGAAATGCAGTGAATATGGAACAGCGTCTCAGAGACAGTGGATATAGTACTGTGATTGTAACAAAATAATGCCGGGAATAGGATCGTAGATGTGAGTTTTACAATCTGCTGGTGCGTATTATAAAAAAGAGTGCTATGATACAGCTGATATGGTATGAGAAAAAAGCGGAATGAATGCTTGGCGTTAGGATTCCGTTAAAAATACACAAATAAGGAAGGAAACGCACAAAATGTATGAGGAATTTCTGAAACAGATCGAAGATTTTATATTTGTGGAGGATCTGCCGGAAAAAGCGGACATAATTTTTGTTCCGGGAAACGGATATCCGCAGATGGCAGAAAAAGCGGCCGAACTGTACCGGAAAGGACTGGCGCAGAAGATTTTGCCAAGTGGTAGATACAGCATTACTGTGGGAAAATTTGCCGGGGTGCTGGATAAAAAGGAATGTTATGGAGGAACATACGGGACGGAATGGGAATTTCTCAGGGATGTTCTTATGAGAAACGGAGTACCGGAAGAAATGATTCTGAAAGAAGATCAGGATACATTTACGTATGAAAATGCAATTTATTCCAGACAGGTAACAGACAGAGAACAGCTGAATATTCAGAAGGCGATTCTCTGCTGTAAAACCTGTCATGCAAGACGTGCGCTGATGTATTACAAAATGCTGTATCCGGATACAAAATTCTTTGTAGTTCCATGTTGTGTGGATTCGATAGATAAAAGCACATGGAGTGAGACAAATGAAGGAATTGATGAGGTAATGGGGGAAATAACACGAATAATCAAACAGTTTTCACTGATGCTTAAAAAAAATTAATTTGGGGGTGTCGTAAAAAAAAAAATTGTGTTATAATGCTTTTGACGAAAAAACGAAATATCTGTTACGAAAGATTAACAAGATATTAATTTTTGGAGAAATATTGATTCGGGCGCGTGATAAATGCGTTCGATATTTTATATAGAAGAATTTTCAGAAAAAAATCAGATATAAAATGAAGATTTTGAATATAGAGGTGCAGATTATTATGAAAAAGAATACAAAGAATACTTTTGGCAGAAGCTTTTCAATACTGGCGGCAGCGGCGTTGTCTATGACTTTAATCGGTGGACAGGCTTTTCCGACATATGCGGGCAGTTCTTCCGGGATTGAGACAGGAGCCATGATTCCGGATAATATTACGATTGACACTCCTACAGCTCTGGCGAATGTCGCACTTCCATCGAATGAATATGGAACACTTTCCTGGGTTGATGGTTCTTATGTCCCACAGAAACGGGTCCAGTCCTGTGAAGTTGTATTTAAACCTTCCGCAGGTGCAGATCTTTCCGGACTTCCAGGGTGGGACAGTGCGTCCGGGACTCTTACCGGATATGTGACAGTTGTTGTGAGCAGCCTGGACAGCGCATCGGAAGATACCGATAATGATGAACAGAAAGATTCTTCTCAGTCTGATGAATCTTATGACACAGAAAACAGTGATAAAGACAGCAAAGATGTTTCTGACAAAGAGACACAGCAGGACAGTAAGGATGAGAATGCAGATCAGGAGGATTCTTCCAGTGACAGTTCTTCCGCTGACAGCAGTACAGACAAAAATTCAGATTCTTCCACAGATGTGAAAGATCCGGCTGAGGAGGATAAGAATGAGGAAGATCCGGAGGTAACAGAAGTTCCGGATATTACGGTAACACCGGTTCAGAAAGATGACAGCCAGAACACAGAAGAAAAAGAGGAAGAAACTGCTGAGACAACTGTGACACCGGCAGCCAGTGATACAGGCGATAATACAGAGGACACTGACAATAATAAAAAAGAGAACAATTCTGAAATAACAGAGATTCCGGAAATAACGGAAAATCCGGATGAAAATACAGATAATATCTTTGACCGAAAAGATGAGCCGGAAGATAAACGTCCACAGAATGCAGCTACAGACATTACAGAGACAGAGATGGAAGCGATTGCACAGCAGAATCATACCTGTGATGGAATTACAGTATCCGGTATAGATCTTCCATGGTATGTACAGTTCCGTGTTTCCGGCGGAGATGATTATCAGTTCACAAACGAAGAAGATGCGGCTATTTTTAAATCCTATGAATTTGAGCTCTGGGATACACAGAAGAATACAGAGTATAAAATTCCGGATGGTGAGTACATCAGCGTAACCGTGCCGGTAAAAGCAGGCTATACATATTCTATTGAGCACCTTCTTGACAATGGCGCTATGGAAACGATCATTCCAAGTGTTGACGGAGATACCATGACATTTAGTACACATTCCTTCAGCCCGTTCGGTATTGCAGGAAGTAAATCTCTGGTAGGACCGGATGCTGGAAGTGACAGCAGTGTGACAGTGACACCGGCAGCGGATACTTCATCCTCAGATACAGGAGCAAGCAGTTCTGTGGATACCTCCAGCGACAGCAGTGAAAGTACAGATGAAATGGATACGTCCCAAGATCTGTCTTCCGGAACTGCAGAGCTGACAGACTCTTCTTCACAGAACGATACGGAGAGCAGTGAGTCCGAAGATCAGTCTTCACAGGCGAAATCCAAGAAACAGGTAAATACCGGAGATACGACACAGATTCTTCCGTTTGTGATCCTGTTTGTGGCAGCGGCAGTTGTAGCCGGCGTGGTGGTATTTCTTAAAAAGAGAAAGAAATAAATAACAAGAATAAGAGCAGAAGCCCTCCCGTATAATGAGACTGGGAGGGCTTTTTATGCGTGTAAAAACAGTGTTATGGTCACTATTGCTGGCTTACGGACTGACAGGAATTTTTCTTTTGTTACTGGCTTTTCTTCTTTTTCAGTTTGAACTGGGAGAGGGAGCGGCAGCTGCGGGAACCGTTTTTATTTATGTGGCATCCTGCCTGGCCGGAGGTTTGGCAGCCGGTAAAATTATGCGTAAGAACCGTTACCTGTGGGGAATCGTTACAGGCCTTTCTTATTATGTTCTTCTGCTTTTAGTATCTTTTCTGGCACAGGGAAAATGGGATATGACTTTTGCTCATGCAGTGACTACTTTTTTTATGTGCCTGGGCGGCGGGGCCATCGGGGGAATGCTGTCGTAAAAGCTTGCAAAAAAATGCTTTGAAAATCGACAATTTTATGCTATACTAGGCGGAGAATAGAATACATAAAGGAGGATATATCATGGAACATATCAAGACATTAAATACAAAGAACCTTCAGAACACGGTTAAGAAGGGTGGATGTGGCGAATGTCAGACATCCTGTCAGTCTGCTTGCAAGACTTCCTGTACAGTAGGAAACCAGAGCTGCGAGCATAAATAAGAAGCAGCCGTTGAATGAGTGGAAAGCAGCGGGAGACCCGCTGCTTCACTTGTTTTATCTGAAAGTAACAGGTATCCAGCAAAACGCGCCGGAGGGCGCGTTTTGTCGGGTTATAAAAGATTTTTAGAAAGGATTGCGGGAAGATGAGTCTGATTCACCGTTATCAGAGTAATGGATATAATATCGTGCTGGACATCAACAGCGGCTGTATCCACCTTGTAGATGAAGTAACCTACGAGGTACTGCCGTATCTGGAAGAAGGCATGGAAGCGGATGCTATTGCCAATAAGTTTGGCGACCGTTTTAAGAAAGAAGATGTGGAAACATCAGTAACTGAATGTAAGAAGCTAAAGGAACAGGGAATGCTTTTTACAAAGGATATTTATGAGAATATCATTGACGAATTTACCAAGAACCGTCAGACCGTTGTAAAGGCTCTCTGCCTTCATATTGCCCATGACTGTAATCTGGCATGCAGATACTGTTTTGCGGAAGAAGGAGAGTATCATGGAAGACGTGCGCTGATGTCCTTTGAAGTTGGAAAGAAGGCACTGGATTTCCTGATCGCCAATTCCGGTTCCAGAAAGAATCTGGAAGTGGATTTCTTTGGTGGCGAGCCGCTTATGAACTGGCAGGTTGTAAAGGATCTTGTGAAATATGGAAGAGAGCAGGAGAAGCTTCATAATAAGAAATTCCGTTTCACACTGACAACCAATGGCGTTCTTTTAAATGATGAGGTTATGGAATTCTGTAACAAAGAGATGGGAAATGTAGTTTTAAGTGTGGACGGAAGAAAAGAAGTCCATGATTACATGCGCCCGTTCCGTAAAGGTGCAGGAAGTTATGATCTGATCATGCCGAAATTCGAGAAATTTGCGGAGTCCAGAAATCAGGACAAGTATTATGTAAGAGGAACCTTTACCCATCATAATCTTGATTTTTCCCAGGATGTTCTTCATCTGGCTGACCTTGGCTTCAAACAGATCTCTGTGGAGCCGGTTGTAGCAGCAGATACAGAAGAGTATGCCATCCGTGAGGAGGATATTCCTCAGATCCTGGAACAGTATGACATTCTTGCAAAAGAAATGATCAAAAGAGAAAAAGAGGGAAAAGGATTCAACTTCTTCCACTTTATGATCGACCTTACCGGTGGTCCGTGTGTATACAAACGTCTTTCCGGATGTGGCTCAGGAACCGAGTACCTGGCTGTCACACCGTGGGGAGATTTTTATCCATGTCACCAGTTTGTCGGTGAGGAGCAGTACCTCATGGGTAATGTAGACGAGGGAATCACAAAACCTGAAATCGTAAAAGATTTCGGAAGATGTAACGTCTACACAAAACCGGACTGTAAAGACTGTTTTGCCAGATTCTACTGCAGCGGCGGCTGTGCGGCAAATGGTTATCATTTCGGCGGAGATATCCGGGGAAATTATAAGATCGGATGCGAACTCCAGAGGAAGCGTGTGGAGTGCGCTATCATGATAAAAGCCGCTTTGGCGGAATAAGAGAGGAAAAAGAAAATGAAGAAAAGTAGAGGAATTGCAGTGCTGCTTCTGACAGCAATTGTCACAGTATTCTTCTGCTATGTGGCTGCGGTAGGCATTGGCCCTACAGGTACAGGTTCGGCTAAGAACATCAACACCGGACTTGATCTTGCCGGCGGTGTCAGCATCACATACCAGGCTAAGGACAGCAATCCGAGCAAGGAAGACATGTCCGATACTGTTTACAAGATGCAGCAGCGTGTTTCTCAGTACAGTACTGAGGCACAGGCGTATCAGGAAGGTTCCAACCGTATTACCATTGAGATTCCGGGAGTATCAGATGCAAATGCGATCCTGGAGGAACTTGGAAAACCAGGTTCCCTGTATTTCATTGATCAGACAGATGCAGACGGAAACCAGAACTTTACAACAGGAAACAGCGAGAGCGGATATGTCCTTGCAAGAAGCATTGAGGATATCCAGAAGGCCGGCTCTGTTGTACTGGAAGGTACAGACGTTGCAGATGCTGAGGGAGGTGCTTATCAGGATTCATCCACAAGCTCCCAGAAATACGCAGTCAGCCTGACTCTTACAAAAGATGGAAAAAAGAAATTTGCGGAAGCTACCAAAGCAAATGTTGGCAAGCAGATCGCAATCGTATATGACAATCAGGTTTTAAGTGCTCCGAATGTAAATGAGGAGATCTCCGGTGGAAAAGCACAGATCACCGGAATGGCAAGTACCGAAGAGGCACAGAACCTTGCTTCTTACATAAGAATCGGTTCCTTAAGCCTTGAGCTTACTGAGCTTCGTTCCAGCGTAGTAGCTGCACAGCTTGGTGAGGAAGCTATTGCTACAAGTGTAAAAGCCGGAGCAATCGGTCTTGTAATCGTTATGCTGATCATGATCATTGCATACCGTATTCCTGGACTGGTTGCATCTGTTGCACTGGTTCTTTATACAACCTTAATGCTGATTACACTGAATGCCTTTGATATCACCCTTACGCTTCCGGGTATTGCAGGTATCATTCTGGGCATTGGTATGGCGGTGGATGCCAACGTTATCATCTACGCCAGAATCCGTGAGGAGATCGCGGCAGGTCTTTCGGTCCATGCAGCGATCAAGAGTGGATTTAGCAAAGCGTTTTCCGCTATTTTTGATGGAAACATTACAACATTGATCGCAGCCTGCGTGCTGATGTGGCTGGGCTCCGGTTCCGTTAAGGGATTTGCTTATACACTGGCAATGGGTATCGTGATCTCCATGTTTACAGCACTGGTTGTGTCCAGATTTGTGATCAATGCAGTATACGCAGTTGGTGTCCGTGATCCGAAATTCTACGGCGTTGCCAAAGAGCGTAAGGTTGTGGATTTTGTTGGAAAGAGAAAGATCTTCTTTACCATTTCCATTATCCTGATCCTCTGCGGACCTGTGGGAATGCTGATCCACAGCAATGTGATCGGTGATAAAGCCATGAATTACAGTCTGGAGTTCTCCGGCGGTACTTCTACCAATGTAACCTTCAACAAAGAGATGGATATCAAGGAGATCGACTCTGAGGTAACACCGGTTGTTGAGGCAGTGACAGGTGATAAGAATGTACAGCCGACCAAGGTGCAGGGAACCAATCAGGTAGTGATCAAAACACGTTCTCTGGATCTTAAGGAACGAGAAGCACTGAATAAGGCATTGGAGGAAAATTTTGATGTAGATACAAGTCTGATCACATCGGAGAATATTTCCGCTACTGTCAGCAATGAGATGAGAAGAGACGCTATCGTAGCGGTTATCGTAGCTGCGATCTTCATGCTTCTTTACATCTGGTTCCGTTTCAAGGATATCCGCTTTGCAAGCAGTGCAGTACTTGCACTTCTTCATGATGTCCTGGTCGTACTTGCGTTTTATGTTATTTCTAGAACATCTGTGGGAAATACATTTATTGCGTGTATGCTGACGATCGTAGGTTATTCCATCAATGCTACTATTGTCATCTTCGACCGTATCCGTGAGAATATGAGAGGCAGAAAGAAAGTTGAGGATGAGAAACTGAAAGAGATCGTAAATACCAGTGTTACAGAAACTCTGACACGAAGCATTTACACATCCCTGACAACATTTGTAATGGTTGCAATTCTTTATGTAATGGGTGTTTCCTCAATTAAAGAATTTGCAGCACCGCTGATGGTAGGTATCATCGGTGGAGCATATTCTTCTGTATGCATCACAGGTGCTCTGTGGTACACCATGAAGACTTTCGGAAAGAATCGCGTTGCCGCACCGGCAGCTGCAGCAGCATCCGTTAAGACTTCCCCTGAGAAATCTGAGAAAAAGGCAAAACAGCCATCCGGACAGCCGGTAGCGCAGCAGCCAAAGAAGAAAAACCGTAAAAGAGTTGCAGACCGCCTTGCAGCGCAGGAAGCAGCAAAACAGCAGAATAATGAGGAGAAATCTGAATAAAACTGTCAGATAACAGAAACGTTCCGTACCGGGAAAGATAATTTCCCGTCGGAACGTTTTTTTGTGGCATTTTTTATGCGGCACAAAAAACTTGCAGCCATATGGGATTATGGGGTACAATACTGTTATTGTGTCGCTTTGAAGGAAGAAAGCGGCAGAGCATCAAGGAGGAAACAACATGGAACGATGGGTTGTTGCTGCAAAGCGGGCAGATTTTGCGGCAATTGGAAATGAGTTCGGGATCGATCCGGTAATCGCCAGACTGATTCGGAACCGTGATGTACAGGACAGAGAGGAAATTCGCAGATACCTTCACGGAACAGTAGAAGAACTGGCTTCTCCGCATTTAATGAAAGATGTGGATAAAGCAGTGGAGATCCTGAGAAATAAAATAAAAGAAAAAAAGCGTATCCGTATTATTGGAGATTATGATATTGATGGTGTAGTGTCCACGTTCATCCTGATTAAAGGACTGAAGCGAGTAGGCGCACTGGCAGATACATACATTCCGGATCGGGTGGCTGACGGATATGGAATCCACGAGCATCTGATCGAAAGAGCAGTGAACGACGGGATTGACATAATTGTTACCTGTGATAATGGAATTGCGGCATACAATGAAATTGCGATGGCAAAGGAAAAAGGAATGACAGTGATCATAACCGATCATCATGAGATTCCCTATAAAGAAACAGAAAGCGGCAGAGAGCTGATCCTTCCGTCAGCCGACGCCATTGTAAATCCAAAACAGCCGGACTGTAACTATCCGGAAAAAAGACTCTGCGGGGCAGTGGTTGCCTTGAAGCTTGTAACAGCTCTCTATGAAGCCTGCGGTATTCCGGAAAAAGAGCTGGAGGACTTTCTGGAACTGGGGGCCATTGCCACAGTAGGAGATGTCATGGATCTTCAGGGAGAAAACCGTATTCTCGTAAAAGAAGGGCTGAAAAGACTTTCCCACACTTCCAACAAAGGTCTCCGGGAGTTGATCCGTGCCAACGGTCTGGAGGACGGGCCGATTACCGCTTACCATGTAGGATTTGTGCTGGGGCCATGTATCAATGCCAGCGGAAGACTGGATACCGCTGCACGCTCCCTGAAACTTCTCTGTGCGGAGACGGAAGAGGAAGCAGCAAAACTTGCCGGTGATCTGACTGCGCTGAATCAGAGCAGAAAAGCTCTTACCGAAGAAGGAAAAGAAGAAGCGATCCGTATTGTGGAAGAGACAGAAATCGGACAGGACCGTGTTCTTGTGATCTATTTACCGGACTGTCACGAAAGCCTTGCCGGAATTATCGCAGGACGTATCCGGGAAAAGTACAATAAACCGGTCTTTGTTCTGACAAAAGGGGAAACAATGGTAAAGGGCAGTGGCCGTTCCATAGAAAGCTACTCCATGTTTGAAGAACTGGTAAAATGTGGGGATCTGATGGAACAGTATGGCGGTCATCCCATGGCTGCAGGATTATCTATCAAAGAAGAAAATGTGGAAGAATTCCGCAGACGGTTAAACGAAAACTGTACACTGACAGAAAAAGATCTGATGCCAAAGATCATTATTGATGTGCCGATGCCGGTTTCCTATATTAATAAGGAACTTGTGGAAGAGATATCCCTGCTGGAACCTTTTGGAAAAGGAAATACCAAGCCGATTTTTGCTCAGAAAGGACTTCGTGTTTTAAGCAGCCGTGTTCTTGGCAAAAATAGGAATGTAGCCAAACTTCAGCTCTCAGACAGCACCGGCTGTGTGATGGAAGCGGTCTATTTCGGAGAAGCAGATGAATTTGTAAATCAGGTGAAAAACAGCAGCTCCGTTGCGGTAACTTATTATCCGGAGATCAACAGATACCAGGGAAGAGAGACTTTACAGATCGTGATCCGAAATTATCTTATAGAATAGAAGGAATGCCGACATGACGAAAATACAGATCCTGACAGTTTGTAATTGACCGGAAAACAGGAAAGTCGGACGAACACTGGGCAATATGCAATCCAAAGCCTGTCGGAATTCTGCGAGTTCTGTCGGGTTGCACATTGATTCCCTACAGAAAAAGTGCTATACTATCTATCATCTGATTGACAAATTAAACCATTGGAGGTTATTATGAAAAAAATAGAAGAATATGTAAGAAGTATCCCGGACTTTCCAGAGCCAGGGATTATTTTCCGTGACGTCACCAGTGTCATCCAGGATGCGGATGGATTACAGCTTGCGATCGATTCCATGCAGGACTGTCTGAAAGGTGTGGATTTCGATGTGATCACAGGCCTTGAGTCCAGAGGTTTTATCTTTGGTATGCCGATCGCATACAATCTCCATAAACCATTCGTTCTGGTACGTAAAGCAGGTAAACTTCCATGTGAGACTATTTCCAGAACTTACGATCTGGAATATGGAAGTGCAACAATCGAGATGCATAAGGATTCTATCAAGCCAGGACAGAAGGTTGTAATCGTAGATGACCTGATCGCTACAGGCGGAAGCGTGGAAGCGGCCATCAAGCTTGTGGAGGAGCTTGGCGGCATCGTTGTGAAAGTTGTTTTCCTCATGGAGCTTGCAGGCCTGAAAGGACGTGAACGTCTGAAAGGTTATGATGTGGCATCTGTGATCTGTTACGACGGAAAGTAATTTTTTGTCGGTGGAAGGGGATGTGAGCTGTTGTAGTCATACGGCAGTATGAAATTGTGCACAGGCAGGTGGGATTTAATGGCAGAGACAAAAAATACGGAAAAACAGAACATTGAAATACAGAAGGAAGAAGAAAAAGAAAAAATGGAATCTGTCCGGAAGGCAGACGCGGCGGTGAAATCCATGCATGATTTTACAAGCCCTGAAGTTCTTTATCAGGAGCTGATAAAAAGCGTGAAGAAATATCATCCGTCCACAGATATTTCCATGATCGAAAAGGCCTATAAAGTGGCAAGTGAGGCACACAAGGATCAGAAACGTAAATCCGGTGAGCCTTATATCATTCATCCTCTCTGTGTAGCGATCATCCTTGCGGATCTTGAGCTGGATAAGGAGACCATTGTGGCAGGCCTTCTTCATGATGCAGTAGAAGATACCTGGATGACTTATGAAGAAGTGGAAAAGGAATTCGGTTCGGAGGTAGCACTTCTGGTAGACGGTGTTACTAAGCTGGGACAGCTGTCCTATTCCAAAGATAAAGTAGAGGTTCAGGCTGAGAACTTAAGAAAGATGTTCCTTGCAATGGCTAAGGATATCCGCGTTATCCTGATCAAACTTGCGGACCGTCTTCATAATATGCGTACCCTGCAGTATATGAGACCGGAGAAACAGCAGGAGAAGGCAAGAGAGACCATGGATATTTATGCTCCCATTGCCATGCGTCTTGGTATTTCCAAGATCAAGGTAGAGCTGGATGATCTTTCACTTAAATATCTGAAACCAGATGTTTATTATGACCTTGTAGAAAAAGTAGCTCTTCGAAAAAGTGCCCGAGAAGCGTTTGTCAATTCTATTGTGAAGCAGGTAAAGCAGCACATGGAAGATGCCAACATCAAGGCGCAGGTGGATGGCCGTGTGAAACATTTCTTCAGTATTTATAAGAAAATGGTTAACCAGGACAAGACCATTGATCAGATCTATGATCTGTTTGCCGTGCGTATCATTGTGGACACCGTAAAAGACTGTTATGCAGCACTTGGTGTTATCCATGAGATGTACAAGCCGATCCCGGGCAGATTTAAAGATTATATCGCAATGCCGAAAGCCAATATGTATCAGTCTCTGCATACAACACTGATTGGCCCCAACGGACAGCCTTTCGAGATCCAGATCCGTACATTCGAAATGCATAAAACCGCAGAATATGGTATTGCAGCCCACTGGAAATATAAGGAAACTTCCGATGGCAAGAAACCTGGCAAGAGCGAGGAAGAGAAGCTGAACTGGCTGCGTCAGATCCTGGAGTGGCAGCGCGATATGTCCGATAACCGGGAGTTCATGAGCCTTCTGAAAAACGACTTGGATCTTTTTGCAGACAGTGTTTACTGTTTCACTCCCCAGGGTGATGTTAAGACTCTTCCCAATGGTTCCACACCGATCGATTTTGCATACAGCGTGCACAGTGCAGTAGGAAATAAGATGGTAGGCGCCAGAGTCAATGGTAAACTGGTTCCTATTGAGTATAAGATCAAAAACGGCGACCGTATTGAGATCATCACATCCCAGAATTCTCAGGGCCCAAGCCGTGACTGGCTGAAGATCGTAAAGAGCACACAGGCCAAGAACAAGATCAACCAGTGGTTTAAGAAAGAACTGAAAGAAGATAACATCCTGAAAGGTAAGGACATGCTGAATCAGTATGCCAAGACCAAAGGATTTAAACCAGGCCTGTACACCAAGCCGCAGTATATGGAATCCGTAATGCATAAATACGGTTTCCGCGACTGGGATTCCGTACTGGCAGCCATCGGACATGGTGGCCTGAAAGAAGGCCAGGTATTCAATAAACTGGTAGAAGCCTATGAGCGGGAGCACAAGAAGAACCTTACGGATGAGCAGGTTCTGGAAGCTGCTTCCGAGTCACAGGAGAAACTGCACATTGCCAAGAGCAAGAGCGGTATTGTGGTAAAAGGCATCCACGATGTTGCAGTCCGTTTTTCCAAATGCTGCAGTCCAATCCCGGGAGATGAGATCGTGGGCTTTGTCACAAGAGGAAGAGGAATCACCATTCACCGTACAGACTGTGTGAATGTCCTTAATATGCCGGAGATTGACCGGAAACGTCTCATTGAGGCAGAGTGGCAGATGCCGGATAAGGCTGATTCTGAGAAATATGAGGCAGAGATCCAGGTTTACGCAAACAACCGTACCGGACTTCTGGTAGATATTTCCAAGATCTTTACAGAGCGGAAGATCGATCTTCGTTCCATCAACAGCCGTACCAACAAGCAGGAACGTGCGACGATCTCCATGTCCTTTAATGTATGCAGCAAACAGGAACTGAATTCCCTGATCGAGAAGATCCGTCAGGTTGAAAGTGTTCTTGATGTAGAAAGAACAACGGGCTGACCCGATAAACGGAGGAAATTTTATGAGTAAGCTTGAAATGCAGCAGTGTGTGCTGGGACAGGTGTTTACCAACTGTTATTTTCTGAAGAATAAAGAAACCGGAGAGCTGCTGATCGTAGATCCGGGAGACTATGCGGAGAAGGTTTTTCAGAAGGTAGCCCTTATGCAGGGAAAACCGGTGGGAATCCTTCTGACCCATGGCCATTTTGACCACATCATGGCTGTGAAGGAAGTGAAGGAAAAATATCAGATCCCGGTTTATGCCTGCAGACAGGAAGAAGCGATGCTGGCTGAGCCCACAGTAAATATGACTGCTGTTTATGGAAGATCCTGTTCCATTAAGCCAGATGTCCTTCTGGATGACGGTCAGATTTTTGAAGCAGCCGGATTTTCTATCCAGATGTTCCATACACCGGGACACACCAAGGGAAGCTGCTGCTACTATATTAAGGATGAGGGCGTGCTTTTCAGCGGAGATACATTGTTCTGTGGCTCTGTTGGAAGGACCGATTTTCCAGGCGGAAGTTCCGCGGAGATCGTAAGAAGCCTTCACAAGCTTGTGGATACATTGCCGGAGGATACAGAAGTATTTCCGGGACATGACACATCCACAACCATTGGTTACGAAAAGAGGTATAATCCATTTGTATAAGATTGGCATTTTGTTTCAGAACAGAGATTTTGAACATGATGTGTATGAGCTGATCAAAGCGTTTTATCCCGGAAATGAGATCATTTCTCTTTATGAGGAAGATGATGCGGATTATGATATCCGCTTCCGGGTTTCCCGTGATGAAGAAGGTTATACCATCAGTTACGATAACGGAATAGAGAAAAAAACAGCTCATGGGGCTGTGACGGAAGGGCAATCCAGTGGAGAAGCTTCGGATGCCCTTATTTCTTGCGATGACGCCCATGATACCCGCAGAAAAAATAAGGACGCCATCAAATATGCCCTGTATCAGATGCTTTCCAGTGCTACAGGAAAGACTCTTCCCTGGGGAAATCTTACAGGCATCCGTCCTGTAAAAATGGCCATGGGTATGCTGGAGTCCGGAATGAAGAATACAGAGATCGCCAGATATATGAAAGAACAGTATCTGGTAAGCCCGGAGAAAACAGCGCTTGCAGTTACCATTGCCAACCGTGAGCGGGATATCCTGAAGAATATTGACTATGAGAACGGTTACAGCCTTTATGTGGGAATCCCTTTTTGCCCAAGTATCTGTCTGTACTGTTCGTTCAGTTCCTATCCCCTGGAGAGATGGCGTAAATACGTAGAAGACTATCTGGATGCACTGATCAAAGAGATCCAGGCGGTTTCCCAGATGATGAAGAACCGGAAACTGGATACAGTTTATATTGGCGGCGGAACACCGACCACACTGGAACCGGATCAGCTTCGGCGGCTTCTTGGCGCGATCACGGAATATTTCCCCTGCGAGGAACTGGAGGAATTTACAGTTGAGGCAGGAAGACCGGACAGTATCACTTTGGAAAAACTTCAGGCGATCCGGGAATTTCCGGTTACCAGGATTTCTGTAAATCCACAGACTATGAATCAGGAGACTCTGGATATCATCGGCAGACGCCACACCGTAGAGCAGACAAAAAATGCGTTCCATCTGGCAAGAGAAGCCGGATTTGATAATATCAATATGGACCTGATCGTAGGTCTCCCAGGTGAGAATATCACAAAAGTACAGCATACACTGGACGAGGTAAAAGCGCTCGGGCCGGACAGCCTGACGGTACATTCCCTTGCTGTGAAGCGTGCGGCAAGACTGAATATCTTCCGCGATCAATATCAGGAGATGACTTTTGAAAACAATCAGAAGATCATGAATCTGACCATGAAAACTGCCTATGAGATGGGAATGGGTCCTTATTATCTGTACAGACAGAAGAATATGAAGGGAAATTTCGAGAATGTGGGTTATTCTGAGGTTGACAAAGCAGGGATTTACAATATACTGATTATGGAGGAAAAGCAGCCGATCATCGCGCTGGGTGCAGGTGGTTCCTCCAAGCTGGTGTTTGATCACGGACAGAGGATCGAGCGTGTGGAGAATGTAAAAGATGTTACCAATTATATCGCACGTATTGATGAGATGATCGAGAGAAAACGCACAGGCATTGAAAAATGGCTGTAGACGGAAAGGAGAGACAGATCCTTGAAAAGCGTACAGAAGATAAATGAGACTACGCAGGACCGGATTCTGGAGATGGATCTTTCCGCAGAACTGAAACATGGAGTTGTTGTCAGCAATCTTGCCTATGATGTGGCGAAGGAGCTTGGCCTTGGTGAGGAAGCGTGTTATCAGCTGGCCATTGCCGGAATGCTCCATGATATCGGCAAGCTGAAGCTGGAAGGATACATCAACGGACAGGAACAGAATCCGATGGTCATTGAAGAACTGAAGTACGTCCGTATGCATTCTACTTTGGGCTATGAGATCCTGAAAGATCAGGGATATTCGGATTATATTCTGGAAAGTATTCTCTATCACCATGAGAATTTTGATGGCAGTGGTTACCCCAGTAACAAAAGCGGCGAAGAAATTCCCATAGGTGCCAGAATCCTGAGAGTGTGTGATGTATATGCAGCATTAAGCATGGACAGGCCTTACCGGAAAGCACTTGAGAACGATGAGGTCTTAAAACTTATGATCGATGAGATTAAAAACTTTGATATGCAGGTATTTCTTGCATTTCAGAGGGTGATTCATAAAGGAGGAAACTATGGCATTAAAGAAGAAACCGGTTACAGGAATGAAGGACATTTTACCAAAGGAAATGGCAATCCGTAACTATGTAATGAATATGATCAGAGAGACATACGGAACGTTTGGATTTTCCGCAATTGAGACTCCCTGTGTAGAACATATCGAGAATCTCTGCAGCAAGCAGGGTGGTGAAAACGAGAAACTGATCTTCAAGATCATGAAGAGAGGTGAGAAACTGAAACTGGATACTGCAAAAACAGAGAATGATCTGACAGATTCCGGTCTGCGTTATGATCTGACTGTACCGCTTTCCAGATATTATTCCAATAATGCCAATGAGCTTCCGGCTCCATTCAAGGCACTTCAGATGGGAAATGTATGGAGAGCTGACCGTCCGCAGAGAGGTCGTTTCCGTCAGTTTATGCAGTGCGATATCGATATCTTAGGTGAGCCGACTTACCTGGCTGAGATTGAGCTTGTACTTGCAACAACAACACTTCTTGGAAAACTGGATTTCCACAACTTTACCATCCGTATCAATGACAGAAGAATCCTGAAGGCAATGGCCCAGTACAGCGGATTCCCGGCAGAGAGCTTTGATACCGTATTCATCATCCTTGACAAGATGGATAAGATCGGTATTGAGGGCGTTGCTGAGGAACTTGAGAAAGAGGGCTTTGCAAAAGAGAGCATTGACACTTATCTGGGACTTTTCCGTGAGATCACCAACGATGTTGAGGGTGTCCGTTATATTAAAGAGAAACTTTCCGATGTTTTGGATGCTGGTATCGCAGAGGATCTTGAGACTATCATCAATACGGTAGAATCTGTAAAAACAGCAGATTTCAAGATGTCCTTTGACCCGACGCTGGTACGTGGAATGTCCTATTACACAGGTCCGATCTTCGAGATCTCCATGGATGAGTTCGGCGGAAGCGTCGGCGGTGGCGGACGTTACGATGAGATGATCGGTAAGTTCACAGGAAACAATACCTGTGCCTGCGGTTTCTCCATCGGATTTGAGAGAATCGTTATGCTTCTTCTTGAGAGAGGTTATGAGATCCCGACCAAGAATGGCAAGAAAGCATACCTGATCGAGAAAAATATGTCGGCAGACAAGCTTCTGAATATCCTGAAACAGGCAACAGAGGAGAGAAGTGCCGGTACACAGATCAATATCTCCATTATGAAGAAGAACAAAAAATTCCAGAAAGACCAGCTGGCAGCAGATGGTTATACAGAATTTGTAGAGTTTTTCAATAGAGACTGAAATTGAGGAGGATAAAGAGATGGCTGAAAGCATGCAGGGACTGCACAGAACCTGCCGATGTGCAGAAGTGACCACAGAGATGGTCGGAAAAGAAGTAACATTAATGGGATGGGTGGCAAAAGCCAGAAATAAAGGAGGTCTTGTGTTCGTAGACCTTCGTGACCGTTCCGGAATCATGCAGCTGATTTTTGAAAATGGCAGCATTGACGAGGAAGGCTTTACAAAAGCCGGCAAACTTCGCAGTGAGTTTGTCATTGCCGTAACCGGTACTGTAGAGAAACGTGGAGGAGCTGTAAACGAGAATCTTGCAACCGGCGAGATCGAGCTTCGTGTAAAATCTCTCCGTGTTCTTGCTGAGGCAGATGTACCGCCATTTCCGATCGAGGAGAACAGCAAGACAAAAGATGAGATCCGTCTGAAATATCGTTATCTTGACTTAAGAAGACCGGATCTTCAGAGAAATATCATGATGAAGAGCAAAGTTGCCCAGCTTACAAGACAGTTCTTTACAAACGAGGGATTTCTTGAGATTGAGACACCAATGCTTGGAAAGAGTACTCCGGAGGGAGCCAGAGATTATCTGGTACCATCCCGTGTTCATCCGGGAAGCTTCTATGGACTTCCACAGTCTCCGCAGCTGTACAAACAGCTTCTGATGTGCTCCGGATTTGACCGTTACATCCAGATCGCAAGATGCTTCCGTGATGAAGACCTTCGTGCTGACCGTCAGCCGGAGTTCACACAGATCGATATGGAGCTTTCTTTCGTAGACGTAGACGACGTTATCGATGTTAATGAGAGATATCTTGCATTCCTGTTCAAAGAAGTTCTGGACATCGATGTAAAACTTCCGATCCAGAGAATTACCTGGCAGGAAGCTATGGACCGCTTCGGTTCTGATAAGCCGGATATGCGTTTCGGCATGGAGCTTCATGATGTCAGCGATATCGTAAAAGACTGCGGTTTCGGTGTATTCACAGGTGCTATTGAGAACGGCGGAAGTGTTCGTGGTATCAATGCAGAAGGCCAGGGTGCAATGCCGAGAAAGAAGATTGACAAACTTGTTGAGTTTGTAAAAGGTTATGGTGCAAAGGGTCTTGCATACATTGCCATCGCAGAGGACGGAACCAGAAAATCTTCCTTCGCCAAATTTATGAAGGATGAGGAAATGGATGCCCTTGTAAAAGCCATGGATGGTAAGCCGGGAGACCTGCTTCTTTTCGCGGCAGATAAGACTAAGCTGGTATATGATGTACTTGGTGCCCTTCGTCTTGAGCTTGCAAAACAGATGGATCTTCTTGACAAGAACGAGTATCGTTTTGTATGGGTAACAGAGTTCCCGCTTCTTGAGTGGAGCGAGGAGGAGAACCGTTTCACAGCGATGCACCATCCGTTCACTATGCTTATGGAAGAGGATCTGCCGCTTCTTGACACAGATCCGGGAAAAGTCCGTGCAAAAGCATACGACATCGTTCTTAACGGAAATGAGATCGGTGGCGGTAGTGTCCGTATCCATCAGGATGATATCCAGGAGAGAATGTTTGAGGCACTTGGATTCACAAAAGAAGCTGCACATGAGCAGTTCGGATTCCTTCTGGACGCTTTCAAATACGGAGTTCCGCCTCACGCTGGACTGGCATACGGTCTTGACAGACTTGTTATGCTTATGGCAAAGGCAGATACTATCCGTGACGTTATCGCATTCCCGAAGGTAAAAGATGCTTCCTGTCTGATGACTCAGTCACCAAGCCAGGTAAGCGAAGCACAGCTCCATGAGCTTGGCCTTGACCTTGAGCCGGAGAAAGAAGAGGAAGAATAAAATATCATGCAGCCGACAATCTATACATTTCTGATCGTTTGTCCACTTGTATTTCTTGCCGGATTTGTAGATGCTGTAGCAGGCGGGGGAGGACTGATTTCCCTGCCTGCTTATCTTTTGGCCGGAGTTCCCGTACATAATGCCGTTGCCACCAACAAGCTGTCCTCGGCCACAGGAACACTGATTTCTACCATCCGCCTCTGTAAAAACAATTTTGTGGATTGTATCCTTGTTATTCCCTGTATTCCCATGGCTCTTCTGGGATCTACTATAGGCGCTCATCTTGCCCTTATCGCCAGTGATAAACTCCTGCGCTATATGCTGATCCCGGTTCTTCCTGTTGTTGCTTTTTATGTGCTTCGTAAGAAGAATATGGATGAAAAAGGCGGTGAGATCGCCAGAAAGAAGCAGATTCTGATCTGTGCCATATGTTCTCTTGCTGTGGGCTGTTATGATGGTTTTTATGGCCCGGGGACAGGAACTTTTCTCCTGCTTCTGTATACAGGACTTGGAAAAATGAGCGTGGCAAAAGCGTCCGGTACCATGAAGGTCACCAATCTTTCTTCCAATGTAGCAGCTCTTACCGTATTTCTGCTCAGCGGAAAGATCGTGATCATGCTTGGGATCGCAGCATCTGTATTCTCCATTGCCGGACATTATACCGGTGCGGGAATGGTCATGAAAAACGGAAGCCGGATTATCCGGCCGATTATCCTTATAGTCCTTGCACTGCTTTTTATAAAGATCATATCCGGAGTTTAAAAAATACCCATTTGGATTTTGCTGCCTGTCAGGCGGAAACAAAATTTAAATGGGCATTTTTATTTGTAGAATAGATTTTTATTCATTATCATCAGAATCGGAAGCATTTTCATTGCCGGCAGCATCTTCCGGGACCGGGGAAGCGGTAAGTGTTCCGAAAATAGCATTTCCAAGTTCTGTGCCGGCATCCTGCAATTTCCAGGAGACACCGTCATTTGTCAGATGAAAAGTTGCATTAACCGTGGTTGTAGTTGTATTGTTTTTTATACTGTCAAGAAGCAGTTCATGAGATTTGTTATATCGTTTCTGAGAACCGTCTATAACTGCGTCTGCTGATGCAAGATAGGTATTCAGTTCTTCTTCATACTGAGAGAGGATCGAATCACTGTCAAAAGTAGTCAGGTCCGCCTGAACTTCTGCAAGATAACCGGAAACAGAAGTATCGGTAATTTTATAATTGAAGCAGGAATGAAACTGCTCCATAAGTGCGGAGGCAATTGTATTTTTTGCAGGATCGGAAGTATTCAGAATGGAATCCAGTCCAAGATAATTGGACATCTGCTGCACATCCATTTCCTGCAGCGTTTTCAGATAAACGCCAAGAGTTTCGTCGGGTGGTACAAGATCCGGATCGGACAGATAAGTGATCAGACCACCAACCAGGTCATTTTCAAGAGAATAACTGTGTGTGATCTCCCAGTTTGGATTGGAGGAAGATCCGTGATTAATCAGCTGAATGGAAGCGTTACGATCTACGGTTTTGTAGGAATTGTTTTTCAGAAGCTTATGGAGCCGGAGATAACGCTGTTCCAGTGAATTCTCATTTTCTTCTGTGTCTTCATCGCCAGAGGCGGCTTTTAATATTTCGTCCTGAAGGCTCTGGGATACAAAATCCCTGGCAAGAGCCTGAGCGTCCAGAGTGGTAAGCCGGAGTTGGGCAGAAGCGGTTTCCTGATTCTGATCTGTAGAGACATTCAGAATTCTATAATCAAAATTCTGAAAAAAAAGAGAAAAAACTTCCTTTATATCATCAGAAAGTTCTGTATTATCATCAGAATCCGGGAACAGTTCTTGGTACGATATGTATTTCATGGTTGTTTCAGAATCCAGATTTTTCAGAAGATCCAGATCTTTTTTGATTGCTTTCTCTGCGGATGTTTTTGCCGAATAGGAGCAGCCACATACAGAAACTGCCAAAAAAACAAAAAAGAAAGCCAGCAGGTATTTCACTGTCTTCATATCGTTCTTTCCTTTCAAAAAAATTTACATCTCATTTTATCAGATATCGCATCAAAAGTCAAAAATCCCTTAAAACTATACGATTTTTATAAAAAAACAGTGAAAAATTTGTGAAATTTGCATCGTTTTCCGCAAAGACTTTTCTTTTTCGGTTCAATCTGCTATGATATTTTAGGTAACTTGTAGTTTCCACATTATGCTGGGAAAAGGGGACAGATATGAAGAAACGTATTTTAATTGCCCTTGGGATTCTGATACTGGCAGCGGGGATTGGAGCTGGCGGCTGGTATTATTATACACACCATGCAGGATCCAAAAGTGGCAGTGATACTGTATATGTAACAAAGATAAGTAAGCTTTCAGAGATGGACTCCGGAGTGGAAAATCGCTACGCTGGTGTAGTGGAACCGCAGGAAACCGTTCAGGTAAAGATCGAAAGCGGACGGAAAGTAAAAGAAATACAGGTAAAAACCGGTGAGGAAGTAAAAAAAGGCCAGCTTCTTTTTCAGTATGATCTGGGAAGCATTCAGCAGAGCCTTCAGGAAGCGCAGCTGGCACTGGATCGGCTTAAAAATGAGGCTTTAAGTATTTCAGATCAGATTACAACTCTGGAAGCTGAGAAAAAGAAAGCTACAGCAGACAATCAGCTTTCTTATACAATAGAAATTGAAACTCAGAAAATGAATCTCAAGAAGAATGAATATGATCAGAAGAGTAAACAGGCGGAAATTGAAAAACTTTCCCAGGCCACACAGAATACAGAGGTTCGCAGTGAAATTGATGGTGTGATTCAGAAGATAGATACTTCGAAGATGGGCGGAGATGATTCCGATGGCGTAGATGATACGCTCACAGAGGGATCCTCCGATTCCGGTGATTCCGGTTCTGGAGACAGTTCCAGTAATGCATTTATCACAATTTTAAGTACGGGAGCCTATCGCGTGAAAGGAACGGTAAATGAGGTGAACCGGGATTCCATCATAGAGGGAACGCCGGTAATTATCCGCTCCAGAGTTGATTCGTCCAAGACATGGAAGGGAACCATGGGTTCTGTGGATATGGATAATTCCGCAAGTAATAACAGTTCGGATATGGCAATGTATGGAATGTCCAGTACCAGCAATGATCAGACTTCGTCCAGTACATATCCGTTCTATGTGAATCTGGATTCCTCTGACGGTCTGATGCTTGGCCAGCATGTTTATATTGAACCGGATGAAGGACAGGATGACAATAAAGTAGGTATCTGGCTGAATGATTATTTTATTGTGGATGCAGATACAGACAGTCCGTATGTGTGGATTGCAGATGCTGGAAATAAACTGGTGAAGAGGGATGTTGTGCTTGGACAGTATGACGAAAATCTTGCGGAATATGAAATTGCCGATGGACTTACTGAGAAAGATAAAATCGCATTTCCGACAGACGAACTGAAAGAAGGTATGTCTGCTGTGGAGGGAACTGCTGATCAGACAACATCTGCCATGTGGGATACTTCGGATGAAGAAGATTCTCTGGATGAAAGCGGAGAAGATTACAGTGATCTGGAAAGTGACGGAGCTGAGCCGGAGATGATTGAGGACAGCGATATGACAGATGTAACAGATGACATTTCTTCGGGAGATGATCTTGTCCCGATGGAAGGAGCGCCGACGGAATGATTTTGGATTTAAAGGGAATATATAAAGATTACCAGCAGGGGAAAATGACGGTTCCCGTATTAAAAGATGTTAATTTTTCCATGGAAGAGGGAGAATATGTGGCGATCATGGGACCATCCGGTTCCGGAAAAACCACTCTGATGAATATCATCGGATGTCTGGATAAGCCAACAAAAGGCTCGTTTCTTCTGAATGGGGAAGACATTGCGAAGTGTTCGGAAAATGAAATGTCAGATCTACGTCTGAAAACAATTGGATTTGTATTTCAGAGTTTTCATCTTCTTCCGAGACAGAGCGCACTGACCAATGTGGAACTGCCGCTGAATTATGCGAAAATTCCCAAAAAAGAGCGGAGAGAATGGGCGTTTAAAGCTCTGGAACGTGTGGGTCTTGCGGACAGGGTGAATTTTAAACCTAATCAGTTATCCGGTGGACAGATGCAGAGAGTTGCCATTGCAAGAGCAATTGTAAATAATCCGAAGCTTCTTCTTGCGGATGAACCGACCGGTGCTCTGGATACCAAATCCGGTGCACAGGTTATGGAACTTTTTCAGAAACTGAATGATGAGGGAGTTTCTGTACTGATGATCACGCATGATCCGGAAATTGCGGCACATGCCAAGAGAGTTGTCACAATTCGGGATGGAGAGCTGCAGGAAAAGAGGTGATAGCATGAAAGTGGTGAAAAGAGTTATTGTTGGCGTATTGGTTGTGGCACTGGCAGCCGGAGGAATTTACACAGGACTTGAGCATGTGAAAAAAAATAAGGTGACAGAAGTGCCGGTAACCAGCGTCAGCAACCTCCTGACGGACTGGTATTCGGAAACAACACTGGATGGAACCATCACCACAAATGTTTCTCAGAATATAAACATGGATAAAGATATGATCATTGAGAAAATTTATGTTTCTCAGGGAGACGATGTAAAAAAAGGAGACAATCTGATCTCTTTTGATATGACACTTGTGGAAATGGAGTTGAATATTGCAAAACTGAAACTCCAGAAACAGGAACAGGATCTTACAAAAGCACAGAATCGTCTCACAAGTCTTCAGAATGGCGGGCCTATTGAGGACAGTACAGACAGTACCGATGAACTGGACGCTTCCACAGGAGATACCGGCAGTGCCGGAGATGATGAAATGTCTTCGACAGATCCTTCTTCCAGCGGAAATGGAGATGAAGATATGCAGTCTACGACAGGATCAGCAGCAGAGAATAGAACTGGCAGTTATCTGGCGGCTGCGACTCAGCCATTGCTCCTCAGCGCTTTTACAGATGTAGAATCTGATTCTACAGAGGATATTTCCGGGCAGATAGAAGATGTTCAGGGAGAAGAGGTTCCGTCTGCCGGCAGTGCAGACCAGGAATCAGAAAGTACAGAATCCGGTTCTGACGGTTTGGGTGATGGGCTGATTATGGAGCCGTCTTATCAGGATCCGGAGGTAGATGACATTACAGACGGAGAAAATCCGACTGAAAATCCGGATGAACCTGCAATATCAGCTACCCCTACACCAACACCTACTTTGGAACCAGATGAACTTCCTGATCCCAATGGGAACGGAACAGAACAGGAAATTCCCGGAATTACAGACGGAGAACCGGAGTTTTATCAGAAACTGGATGATACATCACAGCCTTTTACAGGAACAGGAACAGAAGAGGATCCATATGTTTTTCTTGTAAGCAGTGCAAAAGGCAAGGTTACAGTTATGGGTTCGTTTTTTAACCGGATGGCAGGTTACAGTGCAGATGGAACCAGAGTAGTGCAGGAAGGTGGCAGCTGGTTTCAGCTGGAATTTCACGAAAATGATACCATTGCTGATTTTCAGGATAGAAAACTTTCCTGTACCGGCTATTATCTGATTGATGGAAGCCTTTTGGAAAACCCAGTTTATATGTATGCAGAGACAGAGTTTACGCTGGATGGAGCATCCACTTATGATGACACCACAGATGATGAAATTCCAGATGACGGCAGCGATGGAGACGACAGTACAGATAGCTCAACTATGTCAAGAGAGGATGCCATCAAGATCCAGAAGAACAAGATTGCAAGCCTGAAACTGGATATCGAGGAAAATAATCTGAATATCACCAAACTTGAAAATAAAGTAAAAAATAAGCTGGTAACGAGCAAGCTGGACGGAACCGTAGCTTATATCGGGGATGAGGCGACAGGTTCCTACAATGGAGATGCTTTTTTGAAAGTAAAAAGTAAAGATGGCTTCTATGTAACCGGAACAGTCAGTGAGCTGATGAGGGATCAGATGCAGGAAGGAGCACTTCTTCAGTGTACCAGTTATGACTCGGGAAGCTTTGAGGCAAAAGTGTTGAATGTATCGGATTATCCGGTAGAATCATCCAGTTATTTCTACTATGGCGGAGATTCCAACCCGAATGTATCTTATTATACTTTTAATGCAGAAATTACAGACCGGTCACTGCAGTTTACAGATCAGGATTATGTAACGGTATCACTGAAATCCAATAAACTAGCCAAGGGAAGTCTGGTTGTAATGAAAGCCTTTATCCGGACGGAAAATGGAAACAGTTATGTTTACAAAGATGTTAAGGGAACTCTGAAAAAGCAGCAGATTACCGTAGGAAGTATTGTAAACAGCGGATATTATGCAGTGGTAACCGGTGGACTGAAATCGGATGATCTTCTGGCATTTCCTTATGGCGATGCAGTTACGGAAGGTGCCAAAACAAAAGAAGTGACATTGGATGATATGTATAATCAATAACGGAGAGGAGAAATTTCATGCTTGAAAATATACGCCTGGCCTTTCAGGGAATATGGTCACATAAGATGAGATCCTTTCTGACCATGCTTGGTATTATTATTGGTATTGCATCTATTATTGCAATTGTATCTACGATTAAGGGAACCAGCGAACAGATTAAAGAAGATCTGATTGGTTCCGGAAATAATACGGTACAGGTATTGCTTTATGATGGAGACAGCACCTACGATATGGATTACGGATCGTACGGAAGTTCCGCTACTCCGCCGGTGATTTCCGATTCTCAGAAAACAGCGATTGCGGATCTGGATCATGTGATCAGTTCCACTTTTTATTACAGCAGTCAGTCTGCAAGTGTTTATTATAAGAACACAAGCTTTCAGGGTGGAACTGTGTACGGGATCGACAGCAGCTATCTGAAGACGATGGGATATCTGGTTCAGTCCGGACGGGGTTTTGTGCAGAAAGATTATGACAGCTACCGGAAGGTTGCCCTTGTGGATTCCAATGCCGCACAGAATATTTTCGGAAGCGAGAATCCTATAGGAAAAACCATTGAGGTGGGATCAGAGCCTTATATTATTGTAGGAGTGATTACTCAGAGCGAGGATAACATGCCGAAGATCAATACGCTTTCTGAATATGAGGAATATTCCCAGACAATTATGGGAAGCGTGATGATTCCGGATACTACCTGGCCTATTGTGTTCAAATTTGATCAGCCACAGAATGTAACTGTCCGTGCAGACAGTACGGATAATATGAGTTCTGTAGGAAAGGCTGCAGAGGATGTCTTAAATACAGGAATCCAGAATGAAAAAAGCAATTCCAATTTTAAATATAAAGCGGAAGATATCATGGAGAAAGTTAAAAATCTCCAGAAACTCAGTGAGAGTACCAATCAGCAGCTGATCTGGATTGCAAGTATTTCTCTTCTGGTTGGTGGCATCGGTGTTATGAATATTATGCTGGTATCTGTCACAGAACGTACCAGTGAGATTGGATTGAAAAAAGCCATCGGGGCAAGGAAAAAAGTCATTCTGGGACAGTTTTTGACAGAGGCTTCGGTGCTGACCAGTATCGGAGGAATTATAGGAGTAGTTCTTGGAATTATACTGTCAAAGGTGGTGGCCCAGGTGTCCGGGGCACCGACGGCTATCAGTATTCCGGCTATTATCGGCTCAGTAGTATTTTCCATGCTGATCGGCCTGATCTTCGGACTTCTTCCATCTGTGAAAGCTGCCAATTTGAATCCTATTGATGCCCTTCGCAGTGAATAATACAGAGAATTAAAAATACAGCACATGCATAAAAAAATCTTTTTTGATTGCATGTGCTGTATTTTTATGCTGGAAAACTTATGGGAAGAACAATGGTAAATGTTGCGCCGCCGCCAGGAGTTTCGGAAACCGCAATAGTTCCGCCATGAAGAGAAACAATCTCCCGGGCGATGGAAAGTCCAAGGCCAAAATGTTGTTTATCTTTTCTGGAAGAATCCATTCGGTAGAAACGGCGAAAAACATCTTCTCTGGAAGTTTTCGGAATGCCTGGACCATTATCGGAAACAGAAAAGCAGAGCTTGCCGTCTGCCTGCTTGCCGGATTGTGTTTTCTGTATGGATTAAGGGAATTTATATCTATACCCGGGGAAAATTCTCTTTCCGTTTTTCTGGAAGGAAGTTATCCGGATCAGGATCGGGCAGAAGAAATTTTAAAAACAGTCCGGAAACAGGAAAATAAGACAGATATCTGTTTTTACTGGGACGGAGGATTTATGAAGGCAGAGGAACTTTTTGGAACTGAAAATGCCGCTGGAAAGAATCCCTTTTTCTGATAAGACTCCGGAAAAAAGATACAGTGGTATCTGATATTTCCGAAGACAGCCATCCAGGCAGAACGGATACAAGGCATTTTTCGCGGAACGGCAGCGTTTGTTTTGTCACTTTTGCTGTATATATGGCAAAAAAAGAAAGCATAAATAGAATTTTTACAGGTTTTTTAAAGATCACGAAAAAAGCATGGCAGAATCTTCGGATTGTGTGTTATAATACCTCATAAGTGGGCAAATATAAAAACAGAAGGAGATAATTTCATGAAGGTTTTGGAAGGTAAATCTGTATTTTCCGGTATTGCGATCGGTAAGATCTCAATTCTTCAGAAAGTTGACACCAGTGTAAAACGTGTTCACGTGGAGGATCCGGAAGAAGAGGTAAAGCGTGTGGAGGCAGCCAAGGAGCAGGCTGTGGCACAGCTTCAGAAGCTTTATGACAAGGCTCTTCAGGAAGTTGGAGAGTCCGGAGCGGCAATCTTTGAAGTTCATCAGATGATGCTTGATGATGATGACTATCTGGATTCCATCCACAACATTATCCGTACAGAGTCTGTAAACGCAGAATATGCGGTTGCAACAACTGGCGACAACTTCTCATCTATGTTCGCACAGATGGACGACGATTACATGAAGGCAAGAGCTGCTGATGTGAAGGATATTTCCGACCGTCTGGTACGTGTACTTTCCGGTCACGGTGACGGAAATCTTGAGGCATCGGAACCGGTGATTGTAGTTGCGGAAGATCTTGCACCAAGTGAGACCGTGCAGATGGACAAGAGCAAGGTACTTGCATTTGTTACAAGAAAAGGTTCTTCCAACTCACATACCGCGATCCTTGCAAGAACTATGAACATTCCGGCACTGATCAATATCGAATACGACGAGTCCATGGACGGAAAAATGGCAGTCGTAGACGGAAAGAGCGGAAATCTGATCGTTGATCCGGATGCGGAGACCCTTAAGAAATACGAAGACCTGCGTGCAGATGAACTTGCACAGCGTGCAATGCTCAAGGAACTGAAAGGAAAAGAAACTGTTACCAAGAGCGGACGGAAACTCCACCTTTACGCAAACATCGGAAGTACCGGTGATGTTGCCAATGTACTTGCCAATGATGCAGAGGGTATCGGACTTTTCAGAAGTGAGTTTGTATATCTGGAAAAAGAAGATTACCCTACAGAGGAAGAGCAGTTCCAGGTTTATAAGACTGTAGCACAGAACATGGCCGGCAAAAAAGTCATTATCCGTACTCTGGATATCGGAGCAGACAAGCAGATCGATTATTTCAACATGGCACACGAGGAGAATCCTGCAATGGGATATCGTGCGATCCGTATCTGTCTGGACCGCCCGGAAGTATTCAAGACACAGCTTCGTGCACTTTTCCGCGCAAGCATGTTCGGAAATATTTCCATTATGTATCCGATGATCATCTCCGTAACAGAAGTAAAACAGATCAAGGCCATCGTAGCTGAGGTGAAAGCAGAGCTTACCGAGCAGGGCATTCCGTTCCGCGATGATGTGGAGCAGGGTATCATGATCGAGACTCCGGCTGCTGTTATGATCAGTGACCTTCTTGCAAAAGAAGTTGACTTCTTCAGTATCGGAACCAACGACCTCACCCAGTACACATTGGCGATCGACCGTCAGAACGCGAAACTGGATAACATTTATGATTCTCATCATGAGGCAGTTCTCCGTATGATCCAGATGGTTGTGGACAATGCACACAAAGAAGGCATCTGGGCTGGAATCTGTGGTGAGCTTGGTGCGGATACCACTCTTACTGAGAGATTTGTGGAAATGGGACTGGACGAGCTTTCTGTATCTCCGACCTTTGTGCTTCCGGTCAGAAAGATCGTAAGAGAAATGGAATAAGACACAGATCATAAATGGATAAAGATATTTTCCATAAATAATGTGACAGCTGCTGTACATCAAAATCTGTATGGCAGCTGTTTTTTACGGAATATTTATGGAAAATACTCATGGAAAATTTCCAATTGTGATATAGAAAAAAATATGATACACTACAATTATGGCTTTTTTAGGGCGGTTTAAAGAATTAGTCCATCAGGGGCTGATGTATTAATTCTTTAGACCGCCGAGATAACAAACCAGGAGGGAATAGATAATGGGCAAAATCGCCATTGTAACAGACAGCAACAGTGGTATCACACAGGCCCAGGCCGAAGAGCTTGGCGTTTATGTGATTCCGATGCCGTTTTATATTAATGAAAAAATGTACCTTGAAGGTGTAACTCTCACACAGGAAGAGTTTTATGAGAAGCTTAAAAAGGATGAAACGATTTCTACATCTCAGCCGAGTCCGGCAGATCTTTGTGATCTGTGGGATAAGCTTCTGAGAGATTATGAAGAGATCGTTCACATCCCAATGTCAAGCGGACTGAGCGCATCCTGTTCTACCGCAATGGGACTTGCCATTGACTATAACGGCCGTGTTCAGGTAGTAGATAATCAGAGGATTTCCGTAACACAGAGACAGTCCGTAATGGATGCAAAGATGCTCGCAGAGGCAGGAAAAAGCGCAGCAGAGATCAAGAAGATCCTTACAGACCAGAAATTTGATTCCAGTATCTATATCACACTGGATACCCTGAAATATCTGAAAAAGGGCGGAAGGATCACACCGGCGGCAGCAGCTATCGGAACAGTTCTGAACCTGAAACCGGTACTGCAGATCCAGGGAGAGAAACTGGATGCCTATGCCAAGGTTCGTGGCAAGAAGCAGGCCAAACGTGCCATGCTGAAAGCCATGAAGAATGACTGGGAGACACGTTTTAAGGAATATGTATCCAATGGTGAGATGTGTCTGCAGGCTGCTTATACAGGTAATCTGGAAGAAGCAGAAGAATTTAAAAAAGAGATCCAGGAAGTATTCCCGGGAGTGGAGATACATATGGATCCCCTTTCCTTAAGTGTTGCCTGCCATATCGGTTACGGTGCCCTTGCAGTTGCATGCTCAAGAAAAGTGACATTATAAGCATAAAATACAGAAACAAAGATATGAGGAGTTTGAAACATGAAGAAGATTATGGAACAGATGGCGGAAGAACTTTCCGCAGCATTTGAAAAAGCAGGTTACGATCCGTCCTACGGTAAAGTTACTGTTTCCAACAGACCGGACTTATGCGAATATCAGTGTAACGGTGCCATGGCTGGAGCCAAAACATACCACAAGGCTCCGTTTATGATTGCGGATGATGTGGTAGCGCAGCTCTCAGACAGCCAGATCTTTTCCAGAGCAGAAGTTGTAAAGCCTGGATTTATCAACCTGGATGTGAAGACGGAATTCGTTGCGGAATATATGAATAAGATGGCAGAAGATGAGAAGCTTTCCGTTGAAACTGCCAAGAACCCGAAGACGATCATCATCGACTACGGCGGACCAAACGTTGCCAAACCCCTTCACGTAGGACATCTCCGTTCTGCGATCATCGGCGAGAGCATCAAGCGTATCGGACGTTTTGTAGGACACAAGGTGATCGGCGATGTGCATCTTGGAGACTGGGGCCTTCAGATGGGACTGATCATCACAGAGCTGAAACACCGGAAACCGGAGCTGGTATATTTTGATGACAGCTTTACCGGGGAATATCCCACAGAAGCACCGTTTACCATCAGCGAACTGGAAGAGATCTATCCATGTGCCAGCGGCAAGTCCAAAGAGGACGAGGCTTACCGCAATGAAGCACTGGAGGCAACCCATCTTCTTCAGCAGGGCAAACCTGGATACATGGCTCTCTGGAATCACATTATGAACGTATCTGTAACAGACCTTAAGAGAAATTATGCAAATCTGAACGTAGAATTTGACCTCTGGAAAAAAGAATCCGACGCGCAGCCGTACATTCCGGATATGGTAGAGGATATGAAGAAACGTGGGTTCGCCTATGAGGATCAGGGAGCTCTTGTTGTAGATGTAAAAGAAGAGAGCGATACCAAGGAGATCCCTCCGTGCATGCTTCTGAAATCTGACGGAGCTTCCCTGTATACAACCACAGACCTTGCTACGATCGTAGAGCGTATGAAGCTCTTCCAGCCGGATGAGATCCTTTACGTTGTTGATAAGCGTCAGGAACTTCACTTTATCCAGGTATTCCGCTGTGCAAGAAAGACCGGTCTTGTAAATCCGGAGACCAAACTTTCCTTCCTTGGTTTCGGTACCATGAACGGAAAAGACGGTAAACCGTTTAAGACAAGAGAAGGCGGTGTTATGCGTCTGGAGAACCTGATCGCAGATATTGATGAAGAAATGTACCGCAAGATCGTGGAGAACCGCAGCGTAAAAGATAAAGATGCCAAGGATACTGCCAAGATCGTAGGACTTTCCGCAATCAAATACGGAGATCTTTCCAACCAGGCAACTAAGGATTATATCTTTGATGTTGACCGATTTACTTCCTTTGAGGGAAATACAGGCCCGTACATCCTTTATACCATCGTACGTATCAAATCCATCCTGAACCGTTATGTACAGGAGGGTGGAGATTTAAGCGCGGGCAAGATCCTTCCGGCAGTCAATGACAGCGAGAAGAACCTGATGCTCCAGCTTTCCGGCTTTGCGGCAATGGTTGAGAATGCCTTTGAAGAAAAAGCACCACATAAGATCTGTGCATATATTTACGAGGTATCCAATGCATTTAACAGCTTTTACCATGAGACAAAGATCTTAAGCGAAGAGGATCAGGCACAGAAGGAATCTTTCCTTCAGCTTCTCCAGCTTACAAGAAGAGTGCTTGAGACAAGCATCGACCTTCTTGGATTCTCTGCACCAGACCGTATGTAAGGTACAGCTTTAAAGATTAAGGTATAAGCATCATAAATAATGACAACTCGCCAGGATACAGGGACAGGAAGAAATTTTTTGTCAGCGGTATCCGGCGGGTTGTTTTTTTACTCTGTTTTTATTGGGCAAAAGCTCTTTGCAAAAGGAATGTGACATGCTATAATAAAATCCATCTTGAACGAATATGGATCTTATATATTTGTTTGCAGTTATTTATCTGATTCTATTTTTTCTGAAACCGGAATTCACCGGATGATCCCAAACAAATAAGAAATATAATTACAAATAGTATCTGGCAGAAATGAGAGGAAGGTGATCTGTCTGATTGGAACTGTCCTGAAAGAACGTTATTGCGTTATAGAACGGATTGGACATGGCGGAGGCGGAAGCCTGTATCTGGCGAAAGATATGGAACTTGGCATTTTTCGTGCTGTGAAGGAAATCCCCCTCGCAAAGAAAAAAGAAGCCATGCTGATGCAACGCCTGGAACATCCTGCGATCCCAAAGATTGTGGATTATATGGAAACAGAAGAATATTGCTATCTGATCATGGAATATATCAAAGGTCAGTCACTGGAAGAACTTCTTTGTTCAGGAAAAATTTTTTCCATACAGGAAACGCTTATAAGGGGAAAAGAGATTGCCAGAGTACTGGGTTATCTCCACAGCCGGAAACCGCCGGTCTGCTATGGAGATCTGAAACCGGATAATCTGATGATCTCTGAAACCGGACATCTGTATTTGGTCGATCTGGGAAGTGCCATGTCTGATCGTGGAAAAAGAAAACAGATCTGTGAAGGAACGAAAGGCTATGCGGCACCGGAGCAATATCAGGGTTACTTAAGTCCGAGGAGCGATATTTATGCCCTGGGGAAAACCATGGAAAAACTTTGCGGAAAAAAGAAATGGCAGTGCTTTTTATATCCGGAATTTTTCTGGTTTCTGTTTCGATGTACCAGAAAACAGGAAAAATACAGATATTCGGATATGTCATCAGTTCAGAAAAGGATCCGGAAACTGGAAAACCGATATCAGACAGTTACCTGGCGAAAACGTTTTCTGGAAGTGGTTGCCGCCGGGGTTCTGATAGGAGTATTATTTTTGACAGCGGGATTACTGAAACAGGAAGCGTTTTCTGTGGCGCTCTCAGAAGTAACAGACCTGTATTACGAAGCCAGACAGTATCCGGAAGACTCTAGGAGCCGGAAAAGGTACTGCATAACAGCGGAAAAGAAACTACAGAACTTAAACAGAAATTACAGGGAAAAAGAACAGCAGCGCCGTATTGAGCTGTTGCTGGCATGGAATGCGGAGCTTTTGCAGGAACCGGAGAAAGCGGCTTTGTATTATGAAAATATTCTTCTGTATGATGAGGAATATCCTGTGGCCTACGGAGAGTATGGAATGTTTTTACTTCGGATCGGTCAGAAAGAAGCCAGCAGAAAACTGTGGGAAGATTATAAAAAGAAAGAAAAAGCAGAGCTGTTGGAGAAAGGTGAAAGCAGGAATCTGAAACTTTGGGAGGAGATCAATGAGAAAAAGACGAAAGAATGAACGGCAAAAATGCTGCTCGGCTGCATTAGCTCTGTTGATCTTATGCAGCTGGATGGTCAGCTCTATCATCGTTTATGGATTTGATATGTCAGGGATGGATAGTTTTGATACCGGTGGATTTGATATGAATGTGGGAGAAGGAGCCGGGCAGCTGCCGGAAGACTGGGAAGGAAGTTATGGAGGAACAGAAAATGATAACAGTAACCGGGATACTGAAAAAACGGGAGAAGATCCAAATACCGGGACAGTGACAGAAAATGAACAGGAGGATTCTTACCAATGGAACCCGGATTTCCAGGCAGAAGAAGTATATTCTCCGGAAGAAAAATCCATGGAAAACGAAAATACTGCATCAGAAAATTCCGGTGGTAACGGAGAAAGATATGAATTTCAGGAACCGGATATCCAGGAAAATGAAAATCCGGGGACAACCATTGAGGAGGAAGCAAATACAGTTAACACACCGGCAGAAGGACTTACGGAAACGTCGGCACCAACAAAAACACCAATGCCAACAAAACCACCGGTTCCCACACAGACATCGTCAGCAATTCTATCTGCGACGCCGGTTCCAAAATCAGTTCGTAAATCAATTCAAAAGCCAACAGCAGGCGCATCAAGGAAAAAGAAAGACCAGAATCCGGCATTATCCTACTACCAGACAGAACCAGCAGAAACGCCGGATAAGAAAGCGGAAAAAGAACAAACACCGACGATCCATGCAGAAATAGACGGTAACAGGGTTCAGATAGAGATCAGACCGGATATTCCCTTCCAGATTCTTTCATTTCGTATCAACGGAAAAGAATGTGATTTTTACTGGTATGGGAAAAAACTCCTGGCGAAATTGCCGGAAAAAACCAGAAAGCCCTGGAAAGCAGAACTTCTTGGTTTTGTGAAATCCGGGAAGCTGTACCATGAAAGCATGGACTTAACAGAAAAACAGTGATACAATAGGCATACTTACTGATTTTTTGCACAACAGGAGGAATTTATGTATAAAGCAATCTTTTTTGACCTGGACGGAACACTGACAGAATCCGGAGAGGGAATTACGAAATCTGTACAGTATGCACTGGAGAAACTTGGAGTTTCAGCATCGGATCTGGAGCCGCTGAAAGTTTTTGTAGGACCGCCGCTTCTGGATCAGTTTATGAAATATGCAGGATTTGATAAAGAGACAGCACAGAAGGGAATCGAATATTACAGAGAACGGTATTCAGAAAAAGGAATGTATGAGAACACCGTTTATCCGGGTGTGGAAAATGCCCTGGCGAAGCTGAAACGTCGTGGCTACCGGCTGGCTGTGGCGTCTGCGAAACCTACTTTTTACGTGACACAGATCATGGATCATTTTAATCTGAGCCGTTATTTTGAGGTGATCGCAGGAACGGACCTCAACGGTCCGAAAGTTTCCAAATCCCAGGTGATCGAGGAAGCGCTGGAAAGAATGAGCCTTTCCGATCATCGTGACCAGGTGATCATGGTGGGAGATCGGGAGCATGACATTCTTGGCGCCAGACGATGCGGGATCCAGTGTGTGGCTGTATCTTACGGATATGGCAGCAGAGAAGAGCTGGAGGCGGCACAGCCCCTTCAGATCGTAGCTTCCGCAGATGAACTTCTGAATTTTTTCGACTGACCCCTCTGCACAGACAGAACATTTTTCAAATGGTGTGGAGGGAACTTTATCCGGTAGGAATCCATTATCTGATCGGACAGATCCTTGGAAGTGCCGTGCTTCTCTGGCTGGTGAATCATGTCAGCAATGCACAGGAATCTTATTACAGTTATACTCTGGTAATCACAGGACTTACGGGAGTGCTGGTTATGTTTCCGGCAGTATATTTTTACCGGAAAGACTGTATAGGAAGGCTGATCGGTGGTTTAACTTCCATTGAAGAGCAGAGGCTTTCTGTCCCGGAAATGCTGCTTCTTCTTGCGGCAGGAGCCGGATTTGCCCAGTATGCCAATGTGCTGGTGGCGATCTTGCAGAACTGGATCTCATCCAGCTATGGAGAGACTATGACGAAGATCACTTCAGGGAAAAGTCTTTTTATGATGATTTTCTGGATGGGAATCGTAGCACCAATTGCGGAAGAAATGATCTTTCGCTGGCTGGTCTATCTGAGACTTCGGGATCATTTTTCCGTACTGGTTTCTGCTGTGATCTCCGCTGCATTTTTTGGAATCTACCATGGAAATGTCCTGCAAGCTGTATATGCGTTTATCCTGGGAGGACTTTTTGCGTGGTTCCTGGAGATGGGCGGCAATAAGTGGACCAGTGTGCTGATGCATATCGGAGCCAATACCTGGATACTTATTTTCAGCGAATATGCTCAGACCCTGGTAGAAAAAACAGGAGCAGGAAGTCTTCTGATAATCTATGGTGTCTTTGCAGTGGTGATGATCGGAGGATACCAGTATTTTGCACGCCGGGGAGAAAAGAGAGGTTACCGGGCTGTTTAACTGTTAACCGGATGTAGATTGTAGATGTTCGATAGCTGTCTGTCCCTGGATCGGGCGGAATGAAAGATGAAATGTAAATAATTGTTTTTTACAGAGGATCTGTAGTGGGATCACAACATAGTGATACCATTGCAGGTTCTTTTTTTATAAAAAAGTATACGGGAATACTTCTGCCGGGTGGGAAATTTATACAGATTTTATATTTATTTAAGAAACCATTTCTTGTACATGTTTCTATCCCGTGCTATTATAAGTGTATTAAAAGAATTAATACACTTAATACACGGATTACAGAGAAAGGAGCGTCGTATGTTATTCTTGGACTATCAGGACAGGCGTCCCATCTACGAACAGATTGTAGAAAAATTCCGGATGCTGATCCTGTCAGGAGCTGTGGAGCCATCTTCCAAGATGCCGTCTGTGCGACAGTTGGCCGTGGAATTATCCATCAATCCCAATACCATCCAACGGGCATATATGGAACTGGAGCAGCAGGGGCTGATCTGCCCGGTGAAGGGAAAAGGCAGTTTTGTTACAGACAGCAGCAGGATCAGGCAGATTGGTATGGAAGAAACCTTAAGCGAGCTGAAAGAGATCGCAGAAAAGGGAATGGCTCTGGGAGTAGGGGAGGAAGAAATGATCGGTGTGATCCGCTCATGCTATAAGGAGGGAAACAATGATTGAAATAAAAAACTGCAGCAAAGCTTTTGGCAAGATACAGGCAGTAAATAAGGTAACCATGGATATCGGGGAACGGGAGGTTTTTGGACTGATCGGTTCCAACGGTGCGGGAAAAAGTACTCTGCTCCGTATCATGGCCGGGATCATCCGTCAGGACAGAGGAGAAGTGCTGATGGATGAAGAAACGGTTTTTGAAAATGAACGGATCAAAGAGCATTTTTTCTACATCCCTGATGATGCATATATTCCGGCAAACTACAATGCTCTGGACATGGCAGAATTTTACCGGTGTATTTATCCGGGATTTCAGCAGGCACGTTTTGAGACAATGATGAAGCAGTTTCATCTGGATGGAAAACGAAAAATCAACACTTTTTCCAAAGGAATGAAGAAACAGCTTCTGGTGATCCTGGGAATCAGTACAGGAACGAAATATCTGTTCTGTGATGAAACCTTTGACGGTCTGGACCCGGTAATGCGCCAGGCAGTAAAAAGCATTTTTGCATCGGAGATCATGAGTCGTGAATTTACGCCGGTGATCGCTTCCCACAATCTCCGTGAGCTGGAAGATATCTGCGATCACATCGGGCTTCTTCATCAGGGAGGAATTCTCCTTTCCAGAGATCTGGAGGATATGAAATTCCACATCCATAAGATCCAGTGTGTACTTACTGACAAAAAGAAAGAAGAAGAATTAAAGAAAGAGCTGGATGTTTTGAAAACAGAGCATCAGGGCTCCCTGCTGCTTATTACTGCAAGGGGAACAAGAAGAGAGATCATGGAGAAGATACAGGCAAAAAATCCTCTTTTCTGTGAAGTGCTCCCACTGACTCTGGAAGAAATATTTATCAGCGAAACGGAGGTGGCAGGCTATGAAGTCAAAAATTTATTCCAGTGAATATATGAAATCTTCTTCTAAAGGACAAAGGTGGATCCCGGCATTTGCCATGATTGCATTTCTCCTGGCATTTCCGGTAGCGGAACTTATGTTGATGGGAAAATGGAATGAGCGCAGTTATACTCAAAGTCAGCTTTCCTATCTGTATTCCAGCCTGTGGAGCAGTGACTTTCTCACAATGGGAGCAGTTGTGGCTGCGGTAACAGCATTTTTTGCAGCAGTAAGCGGCTTCTGGTATCTGTATTCCCCGAGAAAAGTGGATTTCTATCACAGCCTTCCGGTAAAGCGAAGTGCACTGTTTCTGCACAGAGTATTCCTGGCTGTTCTTTATTATCTGGTACCATATGTGATCATGGAATTTGCTGCGGTATGCATCGGGGCAGCCAGAGGATATTACAGCCTTTCCATCATGAAAAAGGCGCTGATACTGCTGGTGATCCATCTCCTGATGTATCTGCTGGTATATTTCTCCACAGCGCTGGTGATCGCCTGCACCGGTACCATGCTGATGGGAGCACTTGCATGGGCAGGGCTGTTTACCTACAGTATCATTCTGGCAGCGATGCTGCAGATAAGCGGACATTTATTCTTTGATACCTGGTACGAAGGCTGTTACGGGATCCTGGCAGCAGTGCGGGACCTGGGCTCTCCCCTTATGGTGATCGTAAGCTTTATGGATAAATACAGCAGCGGGAACTATGGAAAACAGTTATTGATACTGATCTTTGTGCTGCTGCTTATGGCAGTATTATCCTGGATGGCATTTTGCAGGCGAAAATCAGAGAATACCGGAAAAGCACTGGTATATACCTGGATGGAACCGGTCTTAAGTGCTCTGATCACAATACCATCCGGACTGGGGATTGGTCTGATCTTTTATATGATCCCGGAAGATTCATCCAAAACAGCATGGTGGATCTTCGGAATGATACTGGGAACGATCCTGGTCCATGGAGTTCTGGAAGTGATCTACGAAATGGATTTTCGCAGATTTTTCCGCAGAAAAGTGCAGCTTATGATCTTTGGAGGTGTTGTGGCGATCTGTGCGCTGACCATGAAAATAGATCTTCTGGGATATGACAGATATTTTCCGGCTTATGACAATCTTCAGGGAGTTGTGGTAAATGTATGCAATCTCTCATATACTGAGCAGCTTTGCAATGTGGAAAAAAAAGAAAATGGAATCTATAAGATCCGGTATACTGCTACCTCAGACAATAGTTCCGGTCTGCTGGATCAGCCGGTGATGAAAAGTAAAGCATTGTATAACAGTCTGAAGGATATCAGGCTTCAGAATGAAAAAGGAAAAAAATCAGGAAGGCGCATGTATGTGCGTTACATAAATAAACAAGGATTCAGTGTATGCAGAAGCTATAGTGTATCTTCTGCACAGGCGCAGAATCTTATGGAAGCCTTGTATGACGAGCAGACATGGAAAGAAGACAGATATTCATTTTTCCAGCTGGACAAACAGTATCTGAAAGAGGTCACCGGTATTTTCTGTGACGGAGATATTCATTCCTTATTTGAGAAAAATGCAGAGAAGCGTCAGGCACTGGCAGAGGCGCTGAGAAAGGACATTTTGGAAAACGGCGGTCAGACAGTAAAAGACCAGCCATGTGCAATGCTGATGTTCGATTATGCGGGAATTCCGTCAGAAGGATACATGGATGAATGGGGAATGAATGTACCGGCTGTTCAGGAAGGAGAGAGGGTGTCTACCTCCGTTCTGGTGTATCCGGCATATAAGAGAACACTTGCAATTTTGGAAGAAACAGGATATCCTCTTTCCATGGATGAGCTGTCTGTTGAGTATATTGATGTTTATTACTTCAGCTCCGAAGCTGCCGGCGAAGATGATGAAGCTTTTTCCGACACTGAGCCCCTTTCGGATCTTGAAGAAACAGAGAACGGTTATAAAGTCCGTTACGATAAAAAGGAACAGCTGGAAGCTCTGAAAAAATGTATCCGTCCATCACAGCTGGTAAACGGATGGACTATCTGGAATGCAGATGTCACAATGGAAGTGGTTCTGGAAGGACAGGAGAGCACCGGCGGGGATTCCGGACTTTATATGACATTTGCCGGTGAGATCCCGGATTTTATCAGAGCAGATGCAAAGGCAGCCCATGTAACAGAATGGGAGGTAAATGATTAATGGAAAAACCAGTCCGGCTGGATAAATTTCTGGCAGATGCCGGCGCAGGTACAAGAAGCGAGGTAAAAAAATACATACAGAAGGGTCAGGTGCAGGTCAATGGAAAAACTGCGAAAAAACCGGAGCTGAAAGTATCGGAAGAAGATCAGGTGGTTATGAACGGGCAGGAGATCCATGCTGCACCGGAATATGTATACTATCTTTTTAACAAGCCGGCAGGCTGTGTCAGCGCAACGGAGGACTCCAGAGATAAAACGGTTCTCGACTATATTGAAGAAAAAGACAGAAGAAAGGGACTTTTTCCGGTAGGGCGTCTGGATAAAGATACAGAAGGATTCCTTCTGATCACAGACGACGGTCCTCTTGCACATGAGCTTCTTTCTCCGAAAAAGCATGTGGATAAGATCTACTATGCAAAAGTATCCGGGAAAGTGACAGAAGAAGATGTCGTGAAGCTGGCAGAAGGCGTGGATATCGGGGAAAAAGATCTTACACGACCGGCAAGGCTGGAGATCCTTTCTACCTGGGAGTCCGGTACAGAATCTGCAGAAGCCGGTAAGAACTGGGAATCTGAGATCCGACTTACCATCCACGAGGGAAAATTCCATCAGGTAAAACGGATGATGGAGGCACTGGGAAAAAAAGTAACTTATTTGAAAAGACTATCCATGGGGCCGCTGGCGCTTCCTTCAGATCTTCCGACAGGAAAATATCGTTCGCTCACCGAAAAAGAGCTGGAGCTTCTGAAGTCTGCCGGAAACCGCTGAAAAACAGAAAAAAATTGGAAAAATCCCCTTTACATAAGGGGATTTTCTATGCTATAATTCAGAAGTTGCAAAAATAAGCACGCACGGCGATTCTATAAGGATGGTGCCCTACGGTGTGAGGATGGGTCCAGAGAGAAGGCGACCTGTGCGGAAGAATTTAACCAAAAAGGAGAAAAGACATGAGCGTTATTTCAATGAAGCAGCTTTTAGAGGCAGGTGTTCATTTCGGACATCAGACAAGAAGATGGAACCCTAAAATGGCTCCGTACATCTACACAGAGAGAAATGGTATCTATATCATCGATCTTCAGCAGTCTGTAGGAATGGTTGACGATGCTTACAATGCAGTAGCAGATATCGTTGCCAACGGTGGACACATCCTTTTCGTAGGAACTAAGAAACAGGCTCAGGATGCTATCCGTACAGAGGCAGAGCGTTGTGGAGAGTTCTTCGTAAATGAGAGATGGCTTGGTGGTATGCTTACAAACTTCAAGACAATCCAGAGCCGTATCGCAAGACTGAAAGAGATCGAGACAATGGAAGCTGACGGAACATTCGACGTACTTCCTAAGAAAGAAGTTATCGAGCTTCGCAAAGAGCTTGCTAAACTTCAGAAGAACCTTGGCGGTATCAAAGAGATGAAGAGAATCCCGGATGCTATCTTTATCGTAGATCCTAAAAAAGAGAGAATCTGCGTACAGGAGGCTCATACACTGGGAATCCCGCTTATCGGTATCTGCGATACAAACTGTGATCCGGAAGAGCTTGACTATGTGATCCCGGGAAATGACGATGCTATCCGTGCAGTAAAACTCATCGTTTCCAAGATGGCTGACGCTGTTATCGAGGCTAAGCAGGGAACTGCAGAGGCAGATGGCGAGATCGAGGCTGAGTCTGAGGAGTTTGCAGCTACAGAGGAATAATTCGTATAAACAGAATATTTCAGGAGGAAACGAACAATGGCTATTACAGCAGCACAGGTAAAAGAGTTAAGAGAGATGACCGGCGCCGGAATGATGGATTGTAAGAAAGCTCTTACAGCTACAGAAGGCGATATGGATAAAGCAGTTGAGTTCCTGCGTGAGAAAGGTCTTGCTACAGCACAGAAGAAAGCAAGCCGTATCGCAGCAGAGGGTCTTTGCAAAACTCTGGTAACAGAGGATGGAAAGAAAGCAGTCGTTGTTGAGGTTAATGCTGAAACAGACTTCGTTGCAAAGAACGAGAAGTTCCAGGGCTATGTTGCAGATGTTGCAGCACAGGCACTTAACACAACAGCAGCTGATATCGATGCTTTCCTTGCTGAGGCATGGGCACTTGATACAACTAAGACTGTAAAAGAGGCTCTTGCAGCTCAGATCGCAGTAATCGGCGAGAACATGAACATCCGTAGATTTGCTCAGGTTGAGGAGCAGAACGGATTCATCGCTTCCTACACACATATGGGTGGAAAGATCGGCGTTCTTGTAGACGTTGAGACAGATGTTGTTAACGATGCTGTTAAAGAGATGGCTAAGAACGTAGCTATGCAGATCGCAGCTCTGAAACCGCAGTACACAAGCGACAAGGAAGTAAGCGCTGACTACATCGAGCATGAGAAAGAGATCCTTATGGCTCAGATCCAGAACGATCCGAAGGAGTCCCAGAAACCGGCTAAGGTTATCGAGGGAATGATCACAGGACGTATCAAGAAAGAGCTTAAAGAGATCTGTCTTCTTGACCAGACATACGTAAAAGCAGAGGACGGAAAACAGTCCGTTGCCAAATACGTAGAGCAGGTAGCAAAAGAGAACGGCGCTAAGATCCAGATCAAAGGCTTCGTTCGCTACGAGACAGGCGATGGTCTTGAGAAGAAAGAAGAGAACTTCGCTGAGGAAGTTGCTAAGCAGATGGGTAAATAATCTGTTATCTGCATATCTTTAATAAGATCCATAAAACCCTTGAAAATCCAGTATTTTCAAGGGTTTTTCTTATATTATCCACTTCATATACTACATTATAAAATATGGATAGACTATAGTAACAGGAAGTTGCTTTTCAGAACATGGATCTATCTTTATAATAGGATAACGGAGGTGACGGCTATGGAAACAAAAAATGTAATCTTAAAACTTAGAACGGAAAGAGGAATGTCACAGGACGAGCTGGCAGATAAAATCATGGTAACGAGACAGGCTGTATCACGCTGGGAAAATGGAGATACCGTTCCGAATACTGATACACTTAAGCTCTTATCGAAAGAATTTGATGTCTCGATCAATACGCTTCTGGGAGAACCGAGAAAGCTGATCTGTCAGTGCTGCGGGATGCCAATTGATGATGATTCCATATTGGGACGTGATAAGGATGGCGCATTAAATGAGGAGTATTGTAAATGGTGCTATGCAGATGGAACATACACATATAATGATATGGATGAATTGATTGATGTTTGTGTAAAGAATATGGTAAATGAAAGCTTTACCGAAGAACAGGCACGCACTTATCTGAAAGAAATGCTTCCAAAGTTAGATTACTGGAAAAGATATGATGAACTTAGTGACAATGGGCAGTTTGAAGAGTTTAAAAAGCAATTGATAAATGAAATAAATGATTTACATATAGATGGACTTCCAAGGGTAGACAGACTGAATGCACTTGTAGGTAAATATGTAAATCTGGAATATGCACTGCCAAATGGACAAAAAGTGAAATTTCTGGATGACCAGAAAACTTATCTGGGAAATCAAATGGAATCTGAATTCGGAGGGGACAGATACTTCGGTATTCTGGCAAATATGGATTTTATTATGATATGTACATATGAGAAAGACGGTGAAAATCCTGAATTGGTTATATACAAAAAAAGATGAGTATAGTATGCGGATTAGTGATTAGTTTCGTTACCGTTCACTGATAATATTCCGCATGGAATGAGTAAAATAAAAATTCCGCTTTACAAATAACAGATAAAGTATTAAAATAAATAAAAAGATATCTTCAGGGCAGGGTGTGATTCCCTACCGGCGGTAGAGCCCGCGAGCCGAAAGGCATGATCCGGTGAGATTCCGGGGCCGACAGTATAGTCTGGATGGAAGAAGATGATAGTACAGTTGATTTTTGTATGAATGAATGTAGTATCAGAGCTCTGAGATGGTGATCCATTTCAGAGCTTTTTATGTAGGAAATAATCAGACGTTCATTTATTGATCATATGTAACAGATCAATTCCCCCCCTGCAGATATTTCTGCAGGCTTTTTTTGTATTTGGCACATCGTTTTCGAAATAAATATACCACTCACTTGTCTGTGAATCCGATTGCATAGGTCTAAAAGCCTTGGCGTACCAGGCAAAGAACAGGAATAAGAAAGAAGGAATAAAAATGACGGATCAGGAATATATGCTTCGGGCGATTCAGCTGGCCCAAAAAGGAGAAGGCTGGACGAATCCCAATCCGATGGTAGGGGCAGTAATCGTAAAAGACGGAAGGATCATCGGGGAAGGCTATCATAAAAAGTATGGAGAACTTCACGCAGAACGTAATGCTATTGCTTCTCTTACAGAACCAGCAGAAGGTGCGGTGATTTATGTTACGCTGGAGCCTTGCTGTCATCATGGAAAAACACCTCCATGTACGGAAGCGATCATTGAACAGAAGATCAGAAAAGTGGTGATCGGTTCCCGAGATCCGAATCCGAAAGTGGCAGGAAAAGGTGTACAGATGTTAAGGGAAGCCGGTGTAACAGTAGTTGAAGATTTTATGAGAGAAGAATGTGATCAGCTGAATCCGGTGTTTTTCCATTATATTACTACGAAAACCCCATACGTGGTGATGAAGTATGCCATGACACTGGATGGGAAGATCGCAACGAAGACAGGAGCATCAAAATGGATCACCGGAGAAGCGGCAAGAAAAGAAGTACAGCATATGCGGCATCAGTACATGGGGATCATGGCAGGTATTGGAACTGTGCTTGCAGATGATCCGATGTTAAACGTCCGGGTAGAAGGCTGGAAAAGTCCTGTCAGGATTGTGTGCGACAGTAAGCTCAGGATCCCGCCGGACAGTCAGATCGTAAAAAGTGCGGAAAAGTACCGGACGATCGTGGCTTATGCAGATCAGAAAAATACAGAAGAAAAAATAAAAATATTACATACTATGGGAGTTGAGACCATTTACTGTCCGGATGAAAAGGATCAGATAGACCTTAAAAAGCTGATGACAGATCTTGGAAACAGGGGTATTGACAGCATCCTCCTGGAGGGAGGCGGTACGTTAAATGACAGTGCCCTGCGAGCCGGAATTGTAAAGGAAGTACAGGCTTTTGTGGCACCAAAGCTGTTTGGTGGTGTGGCCGGGAAGACACCGGTAGAAGGTATCGGAGTTGAATTCCCGTCTGAAGCAGTAGAACTGAAATATACAGATATCTGCCAGATCGGTGAGGACATCCGGATAAGATGTCAGGTGTGTGAGAAAAAACAGGAGGAATCATGTTTACAGGAATCGTAGAAGAGAAAGGAAAAGTCCGTTATATACAGCTGACAGGAGAATCAGGGATCCTGGCAGTGAAAGCCCGGAAAGTCCTGGAAGGGACAAGGATCGGTGACAGTATTGCTGTGAATGGTGTGTGTCTGACAGTTACGTCGATCCAGCCGGACGGATTTACTGCCGATGTGATGGCAGAGACGATCAGAAGAAGCAGTCTTGGCAGTTGTAAAGCTGGAAGCCAGGTAAACCTGGAACGTGCAATGGCTGCAGATGGCAGGTTCGGGGGACACATAGTAAGCGGTCATATTGATGGGACTGGAGTGATACGTTCCATGCTCCGGGAAGAAAATGCCATCTGGGTATCAATTGAGACATCGCCACAGATCTTGCATCTGATCGTGGAAAAAGGATCCGTTTGTATTGATGGGATCAGCCTGACAGTTGCAAGGGTTGATGAAGCTGGTTTTCAGGTGTCGGTCATTCCACATACAGGAGAAGAAACCACCCTTTTGGAAAAGGTGCCGGGGGATCTGGTTAATCTGGAAAATGATGTGATCGGAAAATATGTAGAAAAATTGCTTGGCATCAGAAAAAACGAAGAAGAGAAAAAAGAATCCGGAATTACGATGGAGTTTCTTGAAGAATTCGGGTTTTAGAACAGGAGGATATACAGTATGTCACAAAATTATCAGTACAACACAATTGAAGAGGCACTTAGGGATCTTAAGGAAGGAAAAATAATTCTGGTCACAGATGATCCGGACAGAGAAAATGAGGGAGATCTGATATGTGCGGCAGAGTTTGCGACCCGGGAAAATATTAATTTCATGGCGACTTATGCAAAGGGTCTTATCTGTACACCGATGAGTGCAGAAATTGCGGCGAGATTGAACTTTCCGCCGATGGTTGCTGAGAACACGGACAATCACAGTACAGCATTTACCGTGGCAGTGGATCACGCAGATACAACCACCGGTATCTCTGCGGCAGAACGCTCCTATACCATTATGAAGTGTGTGGATGATCAGTCAAAACCGGAGGATTTCAGAAGACCGGGACATGTATTTCCGCTTATTTCCAGAAAAGGCGGGGTTCTGGTACGAAATGGCCATACGGAGGCAACAACAGATCTTATGAGACTTGCCGGACTGAAAGAATGCGGCGTGTGCTGTGAAGTTATGAAAGAAGATGGCACTATGATGCGTACATCACAGCTATGGGAAATGGCAAAAGAGTATAACCTTACATTTATTACGATCCGTGATCTGCAGGATTATATAAGAATACATGAAAAGCATGTAAAGGAGGAAGCAGCTGCAAACCTCCCAACGCAGTACGGTGATTTTAAAATGTATGGCTATATCAATGACATTACAGGAGAGCATCATCTGGCACTGGTAAAAGGTGATCTAGGAGATGGTGAGGATGTGCTTTGCCGTGTACATTCGGAGTGTCTGACAGGAGATGCATTCGGATCGCTCAGATGTGACTGCGGCCTGCAGCTGCAGACAGCGATGCGCCAGGTAGAGGCAGAAGGCAGAGGGATCATTCTGTATATGAGACAGGAAGGCAGAGGAATCGGACTGATCAACAAGATCAAAGCTTATGCGCTTCAGGAACAGGGATACGATACCGTGGAGGCTAATGTGAAGTTAGGGTTTGCACCGGATCTCAGAGAGTACTGGGTCGGGGCACAGATACTGTCAGACCTTGGTGTGAAATCATTAAGATTACTGACCAATAACCCGGATAAAGTCTATGGGCTTGGTGAATTCGGGCTGAAGATCAATGAGAGAGTACCTCTGGAGATTCCGGTACAAAAATATGACCGGAAATATATGAAGACGAAACAGGAAAAGATGGGTCATATTTTTAAAGAAATAAATTTATAAAAAACAGCAAATAGCAGGAGGAAGAAAAAATGAGACAGATCAATTTAGTAGAAGGAAAAGTAGTAGCACCGGAGGGAATGAAGGTTGGTATCGTGGCAGCGAGATTCAATGAGATCATTGTGAATAAATTATTGGGAGGAGCAGTCGACGGACTGGTAAGACATGGTGTAGAAGAAGAGAATATTACTGCAGCATGGGTACCGGGAGCATTTGAGATTCCGCTTACAGCACAGAAAATGGCACAGTCAGGAAAATATGATGCAGTTATCTGCGTGGGAGCTGTCATCCGTGGAGATACTTCACATTATGATCTGGTGTGCAATGAATCTGCCAAAGGGATCGCACAGGTTGAACTTGCAACAGGGATCCCTGTCTTATTCGGAGTGATCACGACTGAGAATATCGAGCAGGCTATTGCGCGTGCAGGAAGCAAAGCCGGGAATAAAGGCTATGACTGTGCGTTATCTGCGATCGAGATGGTTAATCTGATGAAGCAGCTCTAAAAGACAGGAAAATAAATGATGACAAAAACGATCATATTCGATTATGATGGAACGATCCATCATACCCTTGGAATCTATGAACCGGCATTTCGTGAAACCTATCAGTGGCTGACAGAGCAGAAGGCTGCAGAAGAACGGGAGATAAGCTCATCGGAAATTGCCGGCTGGCTGGGATTTAACAGTAAGGAGATGTGGAATACATTTTTGCCGGAGCTGGATCAGAGCTATAAAGAGCAGGCAAGCAGGATGGTAGGAGACCTGATGGTCAGACAGATCAGGAAACATAAGGCTGTGTGGTATCCGGGAGCAGAGGAGATGCTTACAGCCTTGAAGAACCGGGGATATCATCTTGTGATCTTAAGCAACTGTAAAGCTTCCTATCGTGAGGCGCACTGGAAGGAATTTGGGATGGAACGATGGTTCGATCATTTTTATGACTGCGAATCGTATGGATTCCGTCCAAAGACAGAGATTGTGCAGGAAATCATTCGGGAATATACAGGTCCTTATCTGGTGGTCGGAGACAGGAGGCAGGATCTGGAATGTGCCAGAGCCTGCAAAAGCCCATTTATAGGATGCCTGTATGGATATGGTGAGAGAGGGGAGCTGAACGGGGCAGATCATCTTGCAGAACATATAGAGGATATACCACAGTTGGTGAGATGAGGATGAGCTCAGCTTTATCCGAAAGCAGAAGCTGTACACTGACAGAAGGTATAGAACTGATGGGAATGGCATAAATATTATAAAAATCCGAAGGATCCTGAAATATGATTTCCCTCAGTCTCTGTATGATCGTAAAAAATGAAGAAGCAGTTCTTGAGAGAATCTTGAAGCCGGTTTCTCAGGTGATGGATGCGATCCTGATCGCAGATACCGGTTCTTCAGACAGAACAAAAGAGATTGCGGAGCAGTATACGTCGCTGGTGTATGATTTTCCCTGGTGTGACGATTTTTCTGCTCCGCGTAATTTTCTTCTGGAAAAAGTCCGCACCGATTACTGGATGTGGATGGATGCGGATGATGTCCTGAATGAAGAAAATCTGGAAAAACTGAAGAGTCTTAAAGAAGCTCTGGATCCCGGAACAGATGTTGTAATGATGGAATATGCGGCAGGGTTTGACCAGAGCGGGAGAACAACATTTTCTTATTTTCGGGAGCGGATAATGAAAACATCCAGAAATTTCAGATGGAATGGGGCAGTTCATGAAACTGTGATTCCGGAGGGAAACATCATCTATTCAGATGTGGTGATCCGGCACCGGAAATGTGGAAAAGGTGATCCGGACCGTAATCTCCGCATTTATGAAAAAATGCTGGCAGGAGGAGAAAAGCTGGAACCCAGACATCAGCTTTATTATGGGAGAGAACTGTATTATCATCAGCGATATCCGGAGGCAGAGGCTGTGTTGGTGGAGTTCCTGAAAAATCCGTCCGGATGGCTGGAAAATAAGATCGATGCCTGTTTTGTACTTGGACAGTGCTACCGGAAAATGGGAGAGAAAAAGTCCGCACTGGAAGCTTTTTTGTACAGTCTGACTATGGATGTGCCGAGGGCGGAAATCTGCTGTGAGGTCGGTAAGATCTTTCTGGAAAGAGAGCTGCCCAGACAGGCTGCCTACTGGTACGGGCAGGCGCTTACTGTGCCTTCAGATAAGAAAAAGGGTGGATTTTTTATGGCTGAGTATCATGGGTTTGTGCCATATATGCAGCTTTGCGTTTGTTATGATAAAATGGGATGTCCGGAGCAGGCATTCTTTTTTCATAAGAAAGCAATGGAGCTGAAGCCGGAAGATTCGGGAGTATTGTATGACCAGAAATATTTCCGGGAAAAATATGGTCTGGCATAAAAAGAAAGACATATTTATTATATTTTCCTGGCAGGGTACAGGCTTGCGGGGATCCTATGCACAGGTAAAAGCTGTTGTCATATACTGTAGGGAAAGTTATTTTCCTATGAGGTGATCGAAGAATGCTGTTCAGGCATCGAAAACGTAAGGAAATGGAAATGCAGCAGGACAGTCATGAGGATTTGTCCTGTATGTCCTGTTATGGAAATCATAGTTCCTGTGGATGTGACAGATGTGGAACAAGAGGCTGCCCAGGCCCTGTGGGACCTACAGGACCAACCGGCCCCAGAGGCTGTCCGGGAGTCCCTGGTCCTATGGGCCCTCAGGGGCCGCAGGGGGAACCGGGAATACAGGGATATACGGGAGCAACGGGTCCGGCAGGAGTAACAGGTCCGACGGGAGCAACAGGAGCAACGGGTCCGGCGGGAGTCATCGGTCCGGTGGGAGCAACAGGTCCGGCTGGTGCAATCGGAGCCACTGGCCCAGCGGGAGCAATCGGCCCAACAGGAGCCACTGGTCCAGCAGGAGCAGCGGGAGCCACCGGTCCTGCTGGAACAGTAACTCCGGCAGCTGCTGTGGGAAATGCAACAAGCGTAGATGATATTGTGGAGGATTTTAATGCACTTCTTGCAAACCTTCGTGATGCAGGACTCCTGGAAAGATAGTGAAATGATAAACACACGTTACTGTGCGGCTGCGTATTTTATGCAGCCGCTGCATATTCTCCATGAAAATATTTCATTGTAGCTTTTCGACGAAAGGTGCTATAATATTTTTATGTAAGTATGATTATGGGGGATGAAATCGTGAAAAAAAACAAGTATGAGATCGATATGTGCAATGGGTCGATCATGGACAAGCTGATCTCGTTTTCACTGCCGCTGATGCTGTCCGGTATCCTGCAGCTGATGTTCAATGCAGTGGATATCGTGGTAGTGGGACGTTTCAGCGGAAGTGAGGCACTGGCGGCAGTAGGCTCCACTACCGCACTGATCAATGTGTTTACCAACCTTTTTATCGGGATCTCTCTTGGTGCCAATGTGCTGGCAGCCAGATTTTATGCTGCCGGTAAGGATGAAGAAATGTCAGAAACAGTACATACATCGATCTTACTGGCTCTGGTCAGCGGGGTCATCATGGCATTTCTGGGAGTGCTCTTTGCCAGGATCTGCCTGGAACTGATGGATACACCGGACGATGTGATCGATCTTTCTACTCTTTATATGCGTATTTATTTCCTGGGAATGCCGTTTTTTATGCTGTATAACTATGGTGCGGCGATCCTGCGTGCTGTGGGAGATACCAAGCGGCCGCTGGTCTTTCTGATCATTTCCGGCTGTGCCAATGCGCTTTTGAATCTGTTTTTCGTGATCGTGTGTCATTTAAGCGTGGCCGGTGTGGGAATCGGAACGGTGATCTCTCAGCTGATCTCCTGCATTCTTGTCCTTCGGTGTCTGTATCAGACAGAGGGAAGCTATCAGCTGCGTTTTTCAAAACTGTCCATAAAGGGAGAGTACCTGAAGCAGATCTTCCAGGTGGGACTGCCTGCCGGGATCCAGAGTACAGTGATCAATTTTTCCAATGTACTTCTTCAGTCTTCTGTAAACTCCTTTGGTTCCATTGCTATGGCAGGATATACAGCAGCCAATAATATTTTTGGATTTCTGTATGTGTCCGTGAATTCGGTTACCCAGGCATGTATGAGTTTTACCAGCCAGAATTACGGTGTTCGGAAACCGAAACGTATGGACCGGGTGCTGGTGGATTGTCTGATCCTGTCCTTTGTGGTGTCCTTTGCCATGGGATGTGGAGCATATTTCTTTGGCCCGCAGCTTCTGAAAATCTATACGGAAGATCCGGAGGTTATCCAGTGCGGAATGGAGATCCTTGCCTATACCACAGTTACTTATTTCCTCTGCGGACAGATGGATCTGTTTCCGGGAGCACTGCGTGGAATGGGACGCTCCGGTGTGCCGATGATCCTGTCTATTATCGGAACGGTCGGCCTTCGAATTGTGTGGATCTTCGGAATTTTCCCGGCTCACAGATCACTGAAAGTACTGTTTATTTCTTATCCGGCATCATGGATCCTTACGATCATCATGCAGGTGACCTGTTTCTGGTTTGTAAGGCGGAAGGTGCACAGACAACTTTTGGGAGAGAATGCAGAATAAAAACGAATACACAGAATATCAGAGAAAGCGGATAGAATTCCGCTTTTCTGTGTTTATGGGGAAAAATAAAACATGTCAGCTCATGTCCATTTTGCAAACAGGAGACATTGGAGCTGAAAAATAAAGAATATGGAGGAAACATGGAATTATTAAAACCTGATTATTACGACGAATTTACCTGTATTGCAGACAAATGCACCATCAGCTGCTGCAGGGAATGGAAGATCAACATAGATGATGAAACCTACAGAAACTGGAAAACCATCCAGCCGCCGTCAGAGGTGCCCGGACACAGAAGCTGCCTGCAGGCCTATACCATGAAAAAGGACGGCAGCCGGATCATGAAGATGACGGAAGAGCACGACTGTCCTTTCCTGGCAAAGAACAGACTGTGCTATCTGGTAAGTGCTTATGGGGATTCGATGCTTTCAGAGACCTGCCAGATTTTTCCAAGGGAGATCCATGAATTTCAGGATCATAAGGAAGCGACCATGATGCCCTGTTGCCCGGCTGTCCTGGACATCTGGAAGGAGAAGAAAAGAATCGCTTTTCCGGAAACTCCAAAAGAAAAGGAACAGCCGCTTTTTCTTGTGCGCCGGAAGGTTATGGATCTTATAATGGATACTGAAAAAACACCGGAGGAAACCCTTCTTGAAAGTTTTTATGTTCTGAAGGAACTTCACCGGAACACGCCGCTTACCACAGAGCTTGTGGAAGATTATTTTTCAGAGAAGACAATTCACCAGCTGGAAAGAGCTATCAGCGAGATAGACCTGCCTGTTCTGGATACTATGGACGAATGCAATGAACTTTTGCAGGACCTGGCTGTAAATTACCGGAAAGAGGGACTTTACCGGAAGTATCTGGAGCCGGTGACGGAGTTGGCGGAGGAATTATCGGAAGAGTATGAGGAAGAGGAAATGACGGAAGCCTGGGAGGATTTTTACCGGGAACTTCGTGCATATGAAAATCTTCTCCGAAGCTTTCTTACCAACGAAGTATATTCGGATCTTCTGACATCAGAAGGAGATCTGGAAGATGCCCTGGTTCATATGCAGTGGATCGGTATGGAATATGCCACCATTCGCCAGGCTGTTTTTCTCCGGTGGCAGAAAGAGGGACGGGGATCTCTTCCCTACGAAACACTCCGGGATTATATGGTAGTGATCTCCAGAATGACCGGATATGAGGAAGACGATATCCGGGAATATCTTGAGAACAGTTTTGAAGAGCTTCTGTGGGAGTGGGGATATTTTGCGCTGATCACAGGGAAATGACTTTATAACCTAAAGTTATATTAAGTATTAAAAATATACATTTTAATTATATGACGTTTTGTGTTAGAATATAGGACGAAAAGGGTAACAGAGGAATGTTGACCCGGAAATGGATAACAATCAGAAAGGAACTTGTTTTATGGATAAGGGAACAATTTTTAAATTTCATAATGACCTCGATACCGATCAGATCATTGCATCCCAGTACCTGCTTCTGCCGAATCTGGATGAGATGAAGAGTCACACATTTGAGTCACTGGATCCGGATTTTTCCAAGAAGGTGAAACCGGGAGATTTTGTAGTGGGAGGAGAGAACTTCGGATGCGGATCTTCCAGAGAACAGGCACCGGGCGTTCTTAAGGCACTTGGAGTAAAGGCAGTCATTGCGAAATCTTTTGCCCGTATTTTCTTCCGCAATGCCATCAATATCGGACTTCCGGCAATTGTCTGTAAGGACCTCCCGGATGATGTGAAGACCGGAGATACCATGGAGCTTCATATGTCCGAGGGAACAGCGGTTGCCAACGGAAAGACTTATTCCTGCACAAAACTGCCGGAATACATGCAGAATATACTGAATCAGGGAGGACTTATCGCTTCTCTGAACCGTGAGGAGGAATAAGAGATGGGAATGACGATCGCAGAAAAAATCATCGCGGCAGCAGCCGGTGTGGACAGCGTAAAACCTGGAGATATCTATACGGTCCAGCTGGATCATCTGATGAGCAATGACGGAACCACACATCTGACTGTTGACATGTACAACAACAAATTAAAAAATCCACATATCGCAGATACAAAGAAACTGGTATTTATCGTAGACCACAATGTACCGTCTGACAGCCCGAAAACAGCAGCATCCCAGAAAAAAATGAGAGATTTTGCAAGAGAGAACAACATTGATTTCTGGGAAGGAAAAGGCGTGTGTCATCAGATCATGATCGAGAATTATGTCCGTCCGGGACAGCTGATCTTTGGTGCAGACAGCCATACCTGTTCTTATGGAGCACTTGGCGCTTTCGGTACCGGTGTAGGATGTACAGACTTTCTTTATGGAATGGTAACCGGAACTTCCTGGGTTATGGTACCGGAAACTGTGAAATTCAACCTGACAGGGAAACTTCCTGAGGGTGTTTATGCAAGAGATCTAATCCTTACCATTATCGGAGAGATCGGAGCAAACGGATGTAATTATCAGGCAATGGAGTTTACCGGCGAAGGCGCCAAAACATTAAGCATCAGCGACCGTATGGCTCTCTGCAACATGGCTGTTGAGGCCGGTGCGAAGACTGGAATCTTTGAGGCAGATGACAAGGCTCTGGAATATCTGAAAGAGCATGGCCGTGAACCAAAAGCTGTATATCACAGCGATCCGGATGCTGTTTACGCAAGAGAGTACACCTTCGATCTTTCCAAAGTACGCCCGGTTGTAGCGAAACCGGACTTCGTTGACAATGTAGTTCCGGCTGAGGAAACCTGCGGCATCAAGATCAACGAGGCATTTCTTGGCTCCTGTAACAACGGCCGTATTGAAGACCTCCGTGTAGGCGCAGAGGTGATCAAGGGTAAAAAAGTTGCAGAAGGCGTTCGTTTCCTGGTCGTTCCTGCAAGCCAGACCATCTACCGCCAGGCATTAAAAGAAGGCCTGATCGATATCTTCATGGAAGCAGGCGCTATTGTGATGAACCCGAACTGCAGTGTATGCTGGGGAAGCTGCCAGGGTGTGATCGGTGAGAACGAGGTTCTTATCAGCACCGGAACACGTAACTTCAAGGGACGTGCCGGACATCCGAGCTCCAAGGTTTATCTGGGATCTGCGGCAACGGTTACCGCATCTGCCATTGCAGGTGAGATCGCAACTGCAGACAGAGTATAAAAACCTCAGAAAAGATATTCAGGAATAAACAGGAGAATATACATATGGAAGCATTTACAGGAAAAGTGTGGGTACTGGGCGATGATATTGACACCGATATCATCATTCCGACCGAGTATCTGGCGCTGAAAACCATTGACGATATGAAACAGTACGGATTCAGTCCCCTTCGCCCGGAGCTGGCAGGACAGATCCAGAAAGGTGACATTATTGTAGCAGGAAAGAACTTCGGCTGCGGTTCCTCCAGAGAGCAGGCACCGGAGATCATTAAAGCACTGGGCGTACAGTGTGTTATTGCGAAATCTTTTGCCCGGATCTTTTTCCGCAACTCCATCAACAACGGCCTTCTTCTTATCGAACAGCCGGATCTTCACGACAATGTGAAAGAGGGAGATGAAGTTACAGTTGTGATGAACGAGCATGTAGACCATAACGGAAAACAGTACCCGATTGCTTCTCTTCCGGAGAATCTGATGGATATTATTCAGGCTGGCGGACTTGTAAAAGCCATGCGTAAACTGAACGGTCTGGACTAAGACGGAAAGGAGAGAAATAATGGGTGAGACGATCATTGAGAAAATTATCAGACATAACACAGGCAAAGCAGTAAAGCCTGGCGATATCGTGACGGTCAATGTTGACAGAGTGATGATCCATGATATCTTTATTCCGTTTGTAGCGGACAAATTCGAGGAGATGGGCTTTCAGAAACTCTGGGATCCGGACAAAGTTGTTCTGATCTATGACCATCTTGTACCTGCAAGCCAGCAGGACGACACCAGACATTTCCATGTGGGAGATGCTTTTGCAGCCAAATATGGTATGAAAAACGTGCACAGAAGTGACGGTATCTGCCACCAGTTGATGACAGAGGCCGGTTACGTAAAACCTGGCAATATCGTATTTGGTACAGATAGCCACACTACCACTTACGGATGTGTCGGTGCATTTTCTTCCGGTATCGGATATACAGAGATGGCCAGCATCCTGGGAACAGGAACCATGTGGATCAAAGTTCCGGAAACCATTAAAGTTGTGATCGACGGAGAACTTCCGGAGAATGTGATGTCCAAGGATATCATCCTCCGCCTGATTGGCGACCTTCGTGCAGATGGTGCGACTTATCGTGCACTGGAATTTTCCGGAAGCACCATTGAGAACATGTCTGTGGCAAGTCGTATGACCATGGCAAACATGGCGATCGAGGCAGGTGCAAAATGTGCACTTTTCACACCGGATGAGAAGACTGCTGCTTACTGTGAGACAGAGCTTGATGAGTTCCAGAAGAGTCTTGTAGGCGATGAGGATGCCGTTTATATGAAGACCATGACTTATAAGGCAGAGGATTTTGTACCGGTTATGGCTTGTCCGTCACAGGTGGACAAGATCCGTGATGTCAGCGAGCTTCAGGGTGAGACCATCGATCAGGTATTTATCGGTTCCTGTACAAACGGACGTCTGGAAGATCTGATGGCAGCAGCAGAAGTCCTGAAGGGCAAAAAAGTTGCAGACTTTGTAAAACTGATCGTAACTCCTGCAAGCCGCAAGATCTACCGTCAGGCCATTGAACTTGGTATTCTGGATACGCTTGCTGAGGCAGGTGCCATCATCACACATCCGGGATGCGGACTTTGCTGTGGAAGAACCGGCGGAATCCTGACAGACGGGGAGAAGGTTGTGGCAACCAACAACCGTAATTTCCTGGGACGTATGGGAACTTCCAAGGTTCAGATCTATCTGGCATCTCCGAAAACTGCAGCAGCCTGTGCGATCGCAGGTAAGATCGTAATGCCGGAATAAGCAGCAGAAGATCCGTTCGAAAATACTGCTGACAGAAACATAAAAAAGAAACGTATGAAAGGACAGATTTTCGCGAGGAGCGGCAGTCTGTCTTTTTTACCGGTTCAGGCGGATCCTGGATAAATCATTTTTACAGAAGAGGGGGATTCGTTGTATTATAATAACAGCCAATGTGACAACATAACATATAATACATAAGACTCGAGGGATAAGGGTATGGAGAAAAAATTAACCATCAGTAAAAAGACACTGAAGATCATACTTGGGATCTGTATTGCCGCAGCAATCCTGGCTGTGGCCGGGTTATTTGGCTACACATACATGGCAGATCACAACACACTGGGCCGGAAAATTTCCGTGTGGGGAGTGGAGGTTTCCAGGCTGGACGCAAAGCAGGCAGAAGAAAAAATTGCTGCGGAATTTGAAAACCGGCCGGTATCTTTTCAGGAAAATGACAAGGAGGTTTACAGCACGACGCTCAAAGATCTGGGGTACAGCCTCAATGAGGAAGATCTTCTGAATAAGCTTACAGACCTTCAGAAACAGAGAGAAGAGAACCGGAAGATTTTTCCAAAGGAAGAAAACGTAAATCTGGAATGCCAGATCGAGGAAGATGAAGAGCAGGAAAAACAGGCTCTGGATCTTTCCAATTTCGGAACGGAAGAAAGAAAATCTTCCACCGATGCATCCATTCAGTACAATGAGGAGAAAAAAGAATTCATCCTTGTGAAACAGGTACAGGGCACGGAGATTGATCCGGATAAACTGGAGACCACCGTGGACACAAATCTGAATGCGGCATTTGATACAGCTCTTCTTGGAGATACAATCACAATCCCGTTGAACAAACATGTATATATCAGCCCGGCAGTGACAGCAACAGAAGATATGGAAAATAAAGTTACAAGTCTGAACAGTCAGCTGAAAAAATACCGGAGTACTACAGTTACATACACATTTGGAAGTGAAACGGTTGTGCTGGATGCAGACACCATCAGTTCCTGGCTGAAAGTGGAAGGTGAGACCCTGACTCTGGATGAAGATGCCATCAAAACCTATATCAGCGATCTTGCCAACAAATACAATACCATTTATGTTCCCCGTACTTTCCATACCTCAACGGGAACGGACGTGACCATTGAGGGGAATGAGTATGGATACCGGATCGACCAGGACGGAGAGTACGCACAGCTTGTGGAAGATCTGAAAAGTGGTACTGCAGTTACCCGTGATCCCGTTTACAGCAAAACCGGTTATCAGAGAAACGGAACTGACGATCTTGCAGGCAGCTACATAGAAGTCAGCCTGGATGCCCAGCATCTGTGGCTTTATAAAGATGGAAACCTTGTGACAGAAACGGATATTGTCAGCGGAAAACCGGTGAAGGGCCGGGAAACATACCGTGGTGCATGGCCCATTGCCTATAAGGCAAGTCCTTTTAATCTGACCAGCGCGGAATATGGATATGATGTAAAGGTCAATTACTGGATGCCTTTTGTCTACGGACAGGGCCTTCATGATGCTTCCTGGCAGTCTTCTTTTGGGGGAAACCGGTATAAGACCAACGGAAGCCACGGATGTATCAACCTGCCAAAGGATCAGGCGGCACTGATCTATGAGACGATTGATGCGGGATACCCGATCATTATTTACTGATTGAAAAAGAAAACAGTCACCTGGTCTAAAGCCGGGTAATCTGGCCGGATGAGTCAGATAGACTGAGATTATATTAAAAAAGCTTCGGAGAAATCCGGAGCTTTTTTATGCCACAGGAAATTACAACACCGTGTCAGTAATGAGAAGAATTTTTAAAAGTGTGTTAAAAAAAACACAAGAAATTACTGGAAATGACTTGTAGAAATAAGAATATCGTGTTATGATGGTTTAAGAAATCGAGCTAATACACTTCTTAATTGCGGAGGAAGAGTGTTTTACCTCTTTTATTTGAGCACTTTTAAGAAAAAATCTCAAGTAAGTGTTAGTCAGGTTTCCTTTTTTTATGTATATATTGTTAAAAAATAAACAATATTTAGATAAAAAAGATGCATTTAAACCGTCAGATTTTAGACTAAGAAAGGATAATGAAAAGTATGAAGTACAGTTATTATCCGGGTTGCACCCTGAGAACAAAGGCCAAAGATCTGGATGAGTATGCCAGAGCCAGTGCCGCAGCCCTTGGGTTTGAGCTTGAGGAGATCGAGGACTGGCAGTGTTGTGGTGGTGTTTATCCGCTTGGCACAGACGAGATCGCAACAAAGCTTTCTTCCGTCCGTGCGTTAAACCAGGCAAAAGAAAAAGGCCAGGATCTGGTGACGATCTGTTCAGCCTGTCATCATGTGATCAAGCGTGTCAATGATGATATGAAAAATGTGGAAGATATCCGGACCAGAGCCAACAATTATATGCAGTTGGAAGCTCCCTATGAAGGAGAGACAACCGTTCTCCATTATCTGGAGGTTCTCCGGGACAGAGTCGGTTTTGATAAACTGAAAGAAAAAGTAGTAAATCCTTTTACCGGAAAGAAGATCGGAGCCTATTACGGATGTCTGCTTCTGAGACCTGGAAAGATCATGGCATTTGATGATCCGGAAAATCCAAGGATCATGGAGGATTTTATCCGTGCCCTTGGCGCTGAGCCTGTGATCTATCCTTACAGAAATGAATGCTGTGGAGGATATATATCCCTGAAAGAAAAAGAAATGTCACAGAATATGTGTGAAAAGATCGAAGAAAGTGCAGCCGGATTTGGCGCAGATATGCTGATCACTGCCTGTCCACTGTGCAAATATAATCTGAATAAAAATGCCGGAAACAGACTGCCGGTTTACTATTTTACAGAGCTTCTGGCAGAAGCCCTTGGCGTCAAAGAGGAGGTGGCAAAATGAGAGATAACCATTCTGCTGCGGAAAAAATAAAGGAGATCAGCGGGACCAATCCTCTGAAATGTATGAAGTGTGGCAAATGCTCTGCTACCTGCCCATCCTTTGACGAGATGGATATCAAGCCTCATCAGTTTGTGTCCTACGTGATCAATGAAAATATCGAAGCACTTGTAAATTCAGCATCCCTGTGGAAATGTCTTTCCTGTTTTGCCTGTGTGGAGCGCTGTCCGCGAGACGTAAAACCCGGAAAGATCATTGACGGGGCAAGACAGCTGGTTGTCCGGGAAAAAGGCGGAGACTATCTTTCACCAAATGAAATTCCGGAGCTTCTTGATCCGGAGCTTCCTCAGCAGCTGCTTGTAAGTGCGTTCAGAAGATACAGGAGGTGAGAAAGTGCAGAGAATCGGTGTATTTGTCTGTCATTGCGGAAGTAATATTGCCGCTACGGTAGACGTGAAAAAGGTTGTGGAGATCATTGCAAAAGAGCCAGGAGTTGTCCATGCAGAAGATTATCAGTATATGTGTTCTGAAGCAGGACAGTCCAGGATCCAGGAAGCCATCCGTGAAAAAAATCTCACAGGAGTGGTTGTCTGTTCCTGTTCTCCGCGTATGCATGAGGCTACATTCCGCAAAGCGGCGGAAAAGGCCGGCCTGAATCCATATATGGTGGAGATCGCAAACATTCGTGAGCATTGTTCCTGGATCCACAAGGATATGCAGGAGGCTACGGAGAAGGCAGTGATCCTTGCAAGAGCAGCAGTAGCAAAGGTAAATTTAAACGCTCCTCTTCAGCCGGGAGAAAGCCAGGTTACAAAGAGAGCCCTGATCATCGGAGGCGGTATCGCCGGAATCCAGACGGCTCTTGATATTGCCGATGCAGGCTATGAAGTTGATATTGTGGAAAAAACGCCAAGTATCGGCGGAAGAATGTCACAGCTTGACAAAACCTTCCCTACTCTGGACTGTTCCGCATGTATCCTTACCCCGAAAATGGTAGAGGCTGCAGCTCATGAAAAGATCAATATTTATACATACAGTGAAGTAGAAAAAGTTGCAGGTTTTGTAGGAGATTTTACTGTTGATATCCGCAAAAAAGCGCGAAGTGTCAACATGGACAAATGTACAGGCTGTGGAGTCTGCCAGGAAAAATGTCCTTCCAAAAAGATCCCAAATGAGTTCAACAGAGGGTTGAACAACCGGTCAGCTATTTATACTCCGTTTGCACAGGCGATTCCAAATGTTCCTGTGATCGACAGAGAGCATTGCCTGAAATTTAAGACAGGCAAATGTGGTGTCTGCTCCAAAGTATGTCAGGCAGGAGCCATTGATTACGATCAGCAGGATGAGATCGTAACACAGAAATACGGAGCAATCGTGGTGGCAACCGGATTTGATACCATCAAGCTTGACAAATATGATGAATACGCATACAGCCAGAGCAAGGATGTGATCACATCTCTGGAGCTGGAGCGTATCATGAATGCTGCAGGACCTACAAAAGGACATCTTGAGCGCCTTTCCGATGGAAAAGCACCGAAGGAGATCGTATTTATCCAGTGTGTTGGAAGCCGTTGCTCCGATGACCGTGGAAAGCCATACTGTTCCAAGATCTGCTGTATGTACACAGCTAAGCATGCCATGCTGATCCGTGATAAATATCCGGATACCAATGTGACGGTATTTTATATTGATGTCCGTACACCTGGTAAAAACTTCGATGAGTTTTACAGAAGAGCAGTTGAGCAGTATAACGTAAACTACATCAAAGGTCAGGTAGGAAAAGTAATTCCGCAGCCGGATGGAACACTTCTTGTTCAGGGCTCGGATCTTCTTGATAATAAGCAGATCTTCAAGAAAGCAGATATGGTAGTTCTTGCAACAGCCATTGAACCGAATCCGGATGTACGTAAGATCGCTACCATGCTTACTGCAAGTATTGACACCAACAATTTCCTTACAGAAGCCCATGCAAAGCTTCGTCCTGTAGAATCACCGACAGCAGGAATTTTCCTTTCCGGTGTATGCCAGGGACCAAAGGATATCCCGGAGACAGTTGCCCAGGCAGGAGCTGCGGCTGTAAAGGCCATAGGGCTTCTTGCAAAGGATAAGCTGACCACCAATCCATGTACGGCAAAATCCGACGAGCTTCTCTGTAACGGATGCTCTACCTGTGCAAATGTATGTCCTTACGGAGCGATTTCCTATGAGGAGAAACAGGTCAACGATCACGGTATCCGTGAGACAAGAAGAGTTGCGGTTGTCAATACAGCACTTTGCCAGGGCTGCGGTGCCTGCACAGTAGCCTGCCCGTCAGGAGCCATGGACCTTCAGGGCTTCTCCAACAGACAGATTATCGCGGAGGTGGATGCAATATGTCGATAGAAACAAAGGAAGAATTCAGACCAAAGATCGTGGCATTCTGCTGTAACTGGTGTAGTTACGCCGGAGCAGACCTTGCAGGAAGCAGCCGTTTGAGCTATCCGGCGGATGTAAAGATCATCCGTGTTCCATGTTCCTGCCGTGTCAATCCCATGTTCATCCTCCGTGCCTTTGAAAAAGGAGCCGATGGTGTGATCATGTGCGGATGCCATCCGGGAGACTGTCATTACAGTACCGGAAACTATTATGCAAGAAGACGTATGACCCTTCTGTTTTCAATGCTGGATTATATTGGTGTGGAAAACGGAAGAACACGTGTGGAATGGGTATCTGCCGCAGAGGGCGTGAAATTTTCACAGACTATGAATGAGTTTGTTGAGAAGATCCATTCACTTGGTAAAAACGTGAGATTGGAGGATATAAGATGCAGGAGCTGATAAAACGTGCAAAAGAACTGCTTGCAGATGGCACGGTAGTCCGGGTTCTTGGGTGGAAAGCCGGAGATCTTGCCTTTAATCCGGAACCAGCCTATTTTGAAACACCGGAATCTCTGGAGGATTTTGTCTATGATGGATTCTGCGGTGCCAATTTAAGCAAATATATGATCGAAGCTTCCAAGCTGGAAGGAAAAACCATGGTCTGTCTGAAGCCCTGCGATACATATAGCTTTAACCAGCTTTTGAAAGAGCATCGTGTAGACAGAGAAAAAGCCTATATCGTAGGTGTTGGCTGTAAAGGAAAGCTGGATATTGAAAAGATTCGCAAAATGGGGATCAAGGGTATCCGGGGAATTTCCGGAGCAGAGATTACCGGAGATGCAGAGACATTGACTGTGGATACTGTTTACGGAGAAAAAACCTGTGCATACAAAGATGCCATGCTGGAACGCTGCCATGTATGTAAAGGAAAAGAGCATAAAATTTACGATGAACTGATCGGTGAGTCAAAGGAGACAAAGGACGCTGACCGTTTCGCAGAAGTTGAGCGGATCGAGGCGATGAGTCCGGAAGAAAAATTTGCATTCTGGCAGAGCGAGCTGAGTAAATGTATCCGCTGTAATGCCTGTCGTAATGTATGTCCGGCCTGCAGCTGCCGCAAATGCGTTTTTGACAGCAACAAATTCGACAGCGCCCAGAAGGCAAATGTGGATTCCTTTGAGGAAAAAATGTTCCATGTGATCCGTGCCTTCCATGTAGCCGGAAGATGTACGGACTGTGGTGAGTGCAGCAGAGTCTGCCCGCAGGGAATTCCCCTTCATCTGTTTAACCGTAAGTTTATCAAGGATATTGATGCGTTTTACGGTGAGTATCAGGCAGGCGAGGATGCGGAGTCAAAGGGTCCGCTTACCAGCTTTACCTTTGAGGATGTAGAGCCAGGGATCGTGGCAGAAAGGGGATAATGTATGTATAAGATCGCAGTAGAAAATCTGCCGGCATTATTCCGGAAAATTGCCGCAGACCAGGAATTATATTTACCGGTAAAGGTAAGTGAGCAGGTGAACTTCAAGGCATGGAGCGAGGATGCAGAAGTTTCCCTTGAAACACTGAAAACCGTGAAATCACCGAAGGATGCTTTTTTTCCACAGAGTGAAAATCTCTATACCTGTAAAAAAGATGGGAAAAATATCAGCATTGAACCTCAGGCGCTGAAAGACCAGAATTTTGTCGTATTCGGAATGAGAGCCTGTGATGTACAGGGTGTGAAGGTTCTCGACAATGTGTTCCTTGGGGATCCGGTGGATACTTTTTACCAGGCAAGAAGAGAACATGGAACTATCGTAGCTCTTGCCTGTCATGAACCGGAGGAAAGCTGTTTCTGTAAAGTATTTGGCATTGATGCCGCAGATCCGGAAGCAGATGTTGCAGCCTGGATCATCGAGGGAGAGCTTTTCTGGAAGCCTCTCACAGAAAAGGGAAATGCTCTGACAGAAGCTGTGAAGGAGCTTTTGGCAGATGCTGATGAGACAAAGGTAGAAGAGGAGAAGAAGGCGATCCGTGATATTATCGAGCTTCTTCCATATACACATCTTTCACTGGAAGGATGGGCGCAGGAAGAATACATGGACCGTTTCAATTCTCCTGTATGGGAGAAACTGTACAAGCCTTGTCTTGCCTGCGGAACCTGTACCTTCGTATGTCCGACCTGTCAGTGCTATGACATTAAGGATTACGACACAGGGCACGGTGTTCACCGTTACCGCTGCTGGGATTCCTGCATGTACTCTGATTTTACCATGATGGCTCACGGAAACAACCGTACCAGCCAGATGCAGAGATTCCGTCAGAGATTTATGCATAAGCTTGTTTATTATCCGTTAAATAATGACGGCATGTTCTCCTGTGTTGGCTGCGGCCGCTGCGTGGAGAAATGTCCGGAATCTTTAAATATCGTAAAAGTTATCAAGGCCTTTGAAAAACAGGGAGGTGAAAAGAATGAGTGAATGTACCTGTCATAAAAATTATACACTGGATACGCTGATCCCCAAGGTTGGCGTGATCACAGATATCCGTCAGGAGACACCGGATGTAAAAACCTTCCGTGTGGAAGCTCCGGAGGGTGGAAAGCTTTTCGAGCATATGCCAGGACAGTGTGCCATGGTCTGTGCACCGGGAGTCAGTGAAGGTATGTTTTCCATTACTTCTTCTCCGACTGTAAAGGATTATCAGGAATTCAGCATCAAAAAATGCGGATCCCTTACCGATCATCTCCACAGCCTTCAGGTTGGAGATGAGATCGCAGTCCGCGGACCATACGGAAATCATTTTCCGGTGGAAGATAAGTTAAAGGGAAAAAATCTCCTGTTCATCGCAGGTGGAATCGGTCTGGCACCTCTCCGTTCCGTGATCAATTATGTGCTGGATAACCGTGAGGATTACGGAACAGTAGATATTCTCTATGGTTCCCGTTCCGCAGATGATCTGGTGCAGCTTAAGGAAATCCAGGAAGTATGGATGAAAACAGAAGGTGTAAATGTATATCTTACCATTGACCGCGAGCAGGAAGGCTGGGACGGTCATGTAGGATTTGTTCCGAATTATCTGAAGGAGATTGGTTTTGATACCAATAAGACCGCTCTGGTCTGCGGCCCGCCGATCATGATCAAATTCGTTCTGGCAGGACTGGAAGAGCTGGGCTTCTCCAGAGATCAGGTATATACCACACTGGAGCTTCGTATGAAATGCGGTGTCGGAAAATGCGGCCGCTGCAACATCGGAGACAAATACGTCTGCAAAGACGGCCCGGTATTTAGGTGTGATGAGGTTGATGAACTGCCTAATGAGTATTGATAAGCAATGAGCAGTGCACAGACGTTGATAAAAACAGATGCGTCATGCTTGCATGTAAGCAGCTGTTTTTATCGGCGGCTGTATAGGGCGAACGCCCTCAAGCGAGATGAAGCGAAGCGGAATCGAGCCTGGCACTGCGGTGTACGGTTTGAATAAGTAAAAGAAAGGACTGGTAATCTCAAATGGAAAATAATATGGTAAACGTATATTTTTTCGGTAAAAAATACAGCGTTCCCGGTGATCTGACCATTATGACAGCTATGGAATATGCCGGTTATACATTAAAAAGAGGATGCGGCTGCAGACACGGATTCTGCGGTGCCTGCGCGACCATCTACAGGATCAAGGGACAGAATGAGCTGAAAACCTGTCTCGCCTGTCAGACACAGGTGCAGGAGGGAATGTATGTGGCAAGTATCCCGTTCTTCCCTACAGACAAGAGACTTTATAATATAGAAGATCTTAAGCCGAACCAGCAGGTAATGATGGAGCTTTATCCGGAGATCTACAGCTGCATCGGATGCAATGCCTGCACAAAGGCCTGTACACAGGACTTAAATGTCATGCAGTATATTGCATATGCTCAGAGAGGCGAGCTTGAAAAATGTGCAGAGGAATCCTTTGACTGCGTAAGCTGCGGCTGCTGTTCCGTAAGATGTCCGGCAGGAATTTCCCATCCGATGGTAGGCCTTCTGGCAAGACGTCTCACCGGAAAATATATTGCGCCGAAAAGCGAGCATCTGGAGAAACGTGTGGAAGAGATCCACGAAGGTAAATTTGATGACATGATTGAGCAGATCATGCAGAAGCCGATCACAGAGATGCAGGAACTTTACAACAGCAGAGAAATCGAGAAGTAGGAGGGCGTAAAACATGTATGCACCATATCCAGAAAATATGATGGAATCCATCAAAAAGGTAGAGGCTACAAGAGCGGAGCGTATGGCAACAGAGCCAAGACGTCTGAGTGCAGATGAGAAAGATGCTCTTCTCAAAAAATTCCATCCGGATTATAACCCGGATGCATTTGCAGAGATCAAGGTAGGACCGAACAAGGGACAGAAAGCACCACTGGAACTGACAAAAATGCTCCATTCAGAAAGCCGTCTGCTCAACGAAAAAATCGATCTTACAAAAATCGATTATGATGTAGATGTACTGATCATCGGCGGTGGTGGAGCAGGATCTTCCTGTGCCATAGAGGCCCACAACGCAGGTGCCAACGTTATGATCGTTACAAAGCTCCGTATCGGTGATGCCAACACCATGATGGCAGAAGGCGGGATCCAGGCAGCAGATAAAGAAAATGATTCCCCGGTACAGCATTATCTGGACTGCTTTGGAGGCGGACATTTTGCCGCAAAACCGGAGCTTGTAAAAAGACTGGTAATGGAGGCGCCGGATGCGATCAAATGGCTCAACGACCTTGGTGTTGAGTTTGATAAAGCAGAAGACGGAACCATGGTCACTACACATGGCGGCGGTACCTCCAGAAAGAGAATGCATGCTGCAAAGGATTATTCCGGATCAGAGATCATGCGTACTATCCGTGATGAGGTCTTAAATCTTAAGATCCCGGTAGTGGAATTTACATCCGCTGTAGAACTTCTGAAGGATGAAAAAGGTCAGACTGCCGGTGCAGTCCTTCTCAACATGGAAACCGGAGACTATTCCGTTGCAAGAGCAAAAACAGTTGTAATTGCAACCGGTGGTGCAGGAAGAATGCATTATCAGGGATTCCCGACCTCCAATCACTACGGAGCAACTGCTGACGGACTCGTACTTGGATACAGAGCGGGCGCTTCCCTTCTTTACCAGGATTCTATCCAGTATCATCCAACAGGTGCGATCTATCCGTCACAGATCCTTGGTGCCCTGGTAACAGAGAAGGTTCGTTCCGTTGGTGCACAGCTTGTAAATGCAAACGGAGAAGCTTATATCCATCCGCTGGAAACCCGTGACGTAAATGCTTCCGGTGTTATCCGCGAGTGTGAGGAAGGCCGTGGCGTTGAAGTTCCAGGTGGACGAAAAGGTGTATGGCTGGATACTCCGATGATCGAGATCCTGGGCGGTGAGGGAACTATCGAAAAGAGGATCCCTGCCATGTTCCGTATGTACATGAATTACGGCATTGATATGAGAAAAGTCCCGATCGTGATTTACCCGACCCTTCATTATCAGAACGGCGGACTTGAGATCAACGGAGACGGCTTTACAAAAGAAATCCCGAACCTTCTGGTTGCAGGAGAGGCAGCAGGCGGAATCCACGGAAGAAACCGACTGATGGGCAACTCTCTTCTTGATGTAATTGTATTCGGACGAAATGCAGGTAAAAAAGCAGCTGCCAAATGCAAAGAGGTAGAGCTTGGAACTATGAATCTGGATCATATCAGAAAATATGAAGAGGAACTGAAAAATGCAGGAGTTGATACAGGAGACGTATCTCCTATGCTTCTGCCGAAATATGCCCGCCACGAACGTTAAGTTAAAAATATGTTATGATAATAAAAACATATGAGATAAGCGAAAGGAGTCTATTATGAGAGAAATCGAAGTAAGCAGACTTACAGAGGTTATCGAAAAACTCTGTATCGAAGCCAATGAACATCTCCCGGAAGATGTGAAGGATGCTATCAAAACCTGCCGTGCCTGCGAGGACGGCGAGATCGCAAAAGGTGTCCTTGATAACATTATCGAGAATTTTGATATTGCGGACAGTGAGAATGTTCCGATCTGTCAGGATACCGGAATGGCATGCGTATTCCTTGAAATTGGTCAGGATGTCCACTTTACAGGCGGAGATTTAAATGATGCCATCAATGAAGGTGTACGCCGCGGATACGATAAAGGTTACCTGAGAAAATCCGTTGTCAAGGATCCGGTACGCCGTGGAAACACAGGTGACAATACACCGGCTATGATCTATACAGAGATCGTTCCTGGAGATCAGGTGAAAGTAACTGTAGGACCAAAAGGCTTCGGAAGCGAGAATATGAGCCAGATCCGTATGTTCAAGCCATCTGCAGGCCTTCAGGGAATCAAGGATTTCATTCTTGAGGCTGTAGAAACTGCAGGTCCGAACCCATGTCCGCCTATGGTAGTTGGTGTTGGTATCGGAGGAACTTTTGACAAATGTGCACTTCTTGCAAAGAAAGCGCTGATGCGTCCTCTGAATACAGAGAACCCGGATCCTTACTATGCAGATCTTGAGAAAGAGATGCTGGAGAAGATCAACAAGCTTGGTATCGGACCTCAGGGCTTTGGCGGAAAGACCACAGCTATCGGTCTGAACATTGAGACTATGCCTACTCATATCGCTGGTATGCCATGTGCAGTTAACATCAACTGCCATGTAACACGTCATAAAACGGAGGTGCTTTAATATGGAAAGAAGAAAGATCACACTGCCTCTGACAAGAGAGCTGGCAAGAACTCTCCATGCAGGCGACCAGGTTTTATTGACAGGAACCATCTATACATCCCGTGATGCAGGTCACAAGAGAATGTGTGAGGCCCTTGCAAAAGGAGAAAAAATTCCTTTTGACCCTACAGATGCTACCATTTACTATGTAGGTCCGACTCCGGCAAAACCAGGCGAAGTCATCGGCTCCGCAGGCCCTACAACCAGCGGCCGTATGGATGCTTATGCACCGACCATGATGTCCGTAGGTGCCAGAGGAATGATCGGAAAAGGTGCCCGCCTTCCGGAAGTCGTAGATGCAATGAAAAAATATGACGGCGTATATTTCGGAGCCATCGGCGGTGCAGGTGCACTTCTTGCAAAATGCATCAAAAAAGCAGAGCTTATCGCTTACGAAGACCTTGGAGCAGAAGCACTCCGCAAGCTTTATGTGGAAGACATGCCGCTTGTAGTTATCATTGACAGCGAGGGAAATAATCTATACGAAGAGGGGCGTGCAGAGTACCTGAAAGACCACGCAGAATAATCTTTTGCTCTACAATATGATATTGTGATATATTTCAAAAAGGAATAAAAAGGATAAAAGTCCGACAGTAAATGCTGAAGATCCGTGCAGAAGCATTTATTGTTGGACTTTTTAATTTTATCATTTCACTTTCAATTTAATCATTCTTACGAAAATGATTAAATTAAAGTTGACAATGATAAAATTGATTTATATACTTGAAGTAAATAAAATCGAAAAAAGAGTGATAAAGAAGGTGATGGAAAATATATGAGACGGTTTGATTATCAGGAAAAGTGGAAAAGTCTGTTGACTCCTGAAATTGTATCTTATCTGACACAGATACATGAATTTAAGGGAGAACAAACTCTTTTTATTGAGGCCAAAGCAGATACTCTTACACAATTAGTTGAAATCGCTAAAATTCAAAGTACGGAAAGTTCCAACAAAATAGAAGGTATTTATACATCAGACATCAGATTGCGGGAATTGGTAAAAGACAAAACAAGGCCAAGGACAAGAAATGAACAGGAAATTGCCGGATACAGAGATGTATTGAATACAATTCATGAAAGCCATGACCATATCCCACCAAAGTCTGCGATTATTTTACAGCTTCACAGAGATTTGTATAAATTTGAAAGCTACAATATTGGAGGAAAATATAAAACTGCAGATAATGTCATTGAGGAAGAAGATTCTCAGGGAATAAAAAAAATACGGTTTAAACCAGTACCGGCCCGGGAAACACCGGAAGCAATGGAAGAACTATGCGGAGCATTTGAAGAGGCAATGGCAACAGGAGAAATAGATCCGCTTCTTTTGATTCCAATGTTTATTCTGGATTTCCTATGCATACATCCGTTTAATGATGGCAATGGAAGAATGAGCCGTTTACTTACACTGTTACTTTTGTACAGATCTGGCTATATTGTGGGAAAATATATCAGTATCGAGAGAATGATAGAAAATTCAAAGGAATTATACTATGAATGTTTAAGGGAAAGTTCTGAGAACTGGTATGAGAATAAGAATGATTATACACCATTTGTAAAATATATGCTTGGTGTTATCGTAGGAGCATACAGAGAGTTTTCTTCAAGAATAAAATTGCTGATAACGCAGAATATATCAAAACCGGAGCGAATAGAAGAGATTATAAAAAACACTCTGGGAACAATTACAAAAAAGGAAATTGCAGAAAAGTGTCCGGATATTAGTGTGGTAACGATACAGAGAACACTGGCAGAATTACTGACAGCAGAAAAAATTTTAAAAATCGGCGGCGGAAGGTATACGAAATATACCTGGAATAATGAGTAATAGATGGGAGATAAAAAATGATCACTGGTGAATTAAAAAACAAAATAGATGGTTTATGGGATATATTTGCGGCAGGAGGACTTGTCAATCCACTGGAAGTAATCGAACAGATTACATACCTGATGTTTATTCATGATCTGGATGATTCCGATAATATGCGTGCAAGAGAAAGTGCAATGCTTGGCTTGCCATTTCAGAGTATTTTTTTCGGAGAAGTAAAAATAGGTGAGAGAACAATTGACGGAAGTCAGCTGAAATGGTCCGTATTCCATGATTTTCCGGCAGACAGAATGTATATAATCATGCAGGAATGGGTGTTCCCGTTTATAAAAAATCTTCATAATGATAAAAACAGTGCATATTCCAAATATATGGACGATGCGATCTTTAAACTTCCGACACCACTCCTTTTATCCAAAGTGGTGGATTCTCTGGATGAAATTTACAAACTTATGAATGAAATCCAGACAGCAGATGTCAGAGGAGACGTATATGAATATCTCCTTTCTAAAATAGCCCAGTCCGGACGGAATGGACAGTTCCGTACACCAAGACATATTATCCGGATGATGGTTGAGATGATGGATCCGTCCAGTGATGAGATTATCTGTGATCCGGCATGTGGAACCTCCGGATTTCTGGTTGCAGCAGGAGAATATCTGAAAGAAAAAAGAAAAGAAGAAATTTTTTATGATAAGCAGAAAAAAGATCATTACATGAATCATATGTTCCATGGATACGATATGGACCGCACCATGCTTCGTATTGGAGCCATGAATATGATGACTCACGGAATAGAAAATCCTTATATTGAGTATCGGGATAGCTTATCTGATCAGAATGCAGATAAAGATCAGTATTCCCTTGTGCTGGCAAATCCTCCTTTTAAAGGAAGCCTGGATGCAGAGTCCGTTTCCGGAGATCTTCTTAAGGTTTGTAAGACAAAGAAAACAGAACTTTTATTTCTGGCTTTGTTTTTGAGGATTATGAAAATTGGAGGAAGATGCGCTTGTATTGTACCAGATGGTGTACTCTTTGGATCATCACGGGCGCATAAATCCATCCGTAAGGAAATTGTTGAAAATCAGAGACTGGAAGCTGTAATATCTATGCCTTCCGGTGTATTTAAACCCTATGCAGGAGTATCCACAGCAATCCTTATTTTTACAAAAACAGAACACGGCGGAACTGATCAGGTATGGTTCTACGATATGGAAGCAGACGGATTCAGCCTGGACGATAAACGTACTCCTGTCACAGAGAATGACATTCCGGATATTGTAGAGCGTTTTAAAAACCTTGATAAAGAAGCAGAACGGAAACGAACAGACCAGTCATTTATGGTACCGAAAAAAGATATTGTAGAAAATGACTATGATCTCAGTATTAATAAATATAAAGAAATCGAATACACTCCGGTGGAATATCCGCCAACATCAGAAATCATGGCCAATATCCGGGAATTGGAGCTGGAGATTGGAAAAGAAATGGATGAGTTGGAGAGGTTGTTGGGATTATAGAAGAAAGGATGGCAGATTCGAAAATTCGGGTTTGTAGGGATGATGTAGATGGCAAAAGTAATTGATATAATAGGAAAAGTTTTATCTGGTGAATGGGGAACTGACGATGAAACTGGTGACGGAATCCCAGTACTTAGAACAACCAATTTTACCAATGAGGGCGTGGTAAATTACAATGATGTAGTTACTAGAATGATTACTAAGAAAAATATTGAGGAGAAGTACTTACGCAAAGGAGATATTCTTATTGAGAAGTCTGGTGGAAGTGTTAAGTTTCCCGTAGGCAGGGTTATATATTTTGACGGTGAAGATAATACATATCTTTTTAACAATTTTACAGGATTACTTCGAGTGAAAGACCGAGAAATATGGTATCCGAGATATGTATTTTATTCGCTGTTTGCAAATTATAAGCGTGGTGGTACAAGAGCATTTGAGAATAAAACCACGGGACTCCATAATTTGAAAATTGATGATTATGTATCACGATATGAAGTTGCAGAAATTGGTTTGACAGAACAGGTTTTAATTTGTGATAAACTTGACAAATTGTATGAAATTATAAAGTTAAGAGAGCAGGAATTGCAGTTATTAGACGACCTCATCAAAGCCCGATTTGTCGAGATGTTTGGGGATCCAGTTTCTAATCCTTATGGATATGATAAGATTGCACTTTCTGATTTGGCAGATATTAAGATTGGACCTTTTGGTTCGCTACTACATAAGGAAGATTATATTGATGGTGGACATCCGTTACTAAATCCTTCGCATATTGTTGATGGTAAGGTTTCTCCAGATGATAAACTTACAATTTCTGATGAAAAATATGAAGAATTATCAGCGTATCAGTTAAAAACTGGGGATGTTGTAATGGGTAGAAGAGGTGAAATGGGTAGATGCGCAGTTGTTCCTGAAGATGGATTCTTGTGTGGAACAGGAAGCATGCTTATCAGAACTAAAGGGGAAGTTACTGCTGATTATATTCAAAAAATAATATCGTTTCCATCATTTAAGAAAACTATAGAAGATATGGCTGTAGGACAAACAATGCCCAATCTTAATGTTCCAATAGTATCTGGCTTTCAAATAATTAAGCCACCGATGGAAGTACAAGATAGATATTATGCGTTTGCAGAACAAGTCAACAAATCAAAAGTTAAAGTACAAAAAGCACTGGATGAAACACGAAAGTTATTCGATAGTCTGATGCAACAATACTTTGGCTAGAAAGGGGAGAAGCTGAATGGCGATAATGACGGTGTACCATGGTGGATATCAGGCTGTAGAGAAACCGGAAATCAGAAAAGGTCGTAATACAAAAGATTTTGGAACTGGTTTTTACTGTACGATTATAAAAGAACAGGCTCAAAGATGGGCCAGGAGATATGATACGAAAGTTGTATCTGTCTATGATGTGCGTTTAAAATCGAATCTGAAAATAAAAGAATTCAAAGATATGACAGAAGAATGGTTGGATTTTATAATTGCATGTCGGAGTGGGAAAGACCATGAATATGATATTGTAATCGGTGCAATGGCAGACGATCAGATTTATAATTTTGTTTCTGATTACATGGACGGTACGATTACCAGAGAACAGTTCTGGGTTTTGGCAAAGTTCAAGTATCCAACTCATCAGATAGCATTTTGTTCCAAAGAATCATTGAAATGCCTGAAGTATAGAGATTGTGAGGTGCTATAAATGGCAGGAGAAGGACGTGAAAGCAAAAAAGATAACGATTTATTTTACACATGCAGCCTGATCGATTACATTGCCAGGAAAACAAAGAATACACGGGCAGATGTTGTAAATAAACTTGGAAAGCAGAGACTTGATAAAATTTATGATCTGGCAGATGTATATCATTGTGACAACATTGACAGAGTCAGTGCTGATTTTATCGAAGAAGCAGGAATACAAGAAGGAGATTTTGACAATGTGGGTGATTGTAAATACAGCATTCCATCACATTGGGACATTGGAAAAGTATATAAGCGGCTGATAAAAATGGTTGCTACAGATGAAAATATTGGGATCGTAGATGCTTTAATAAAAGTATACAATTCCTTTATCAGTGCAAAGATTGATGACTACAACAGCAGTGTATATTACGAAAATCCGTCATATATATTTGAATCGTATCGGGAAAACAGAATGCTATAAATGAAATAACAGAAAGATACTGGCGTAGCTTGAGACATAAAATAAAAAGTCAGTTATCAAGGAATTTTTGATAACTGTGGTTGATGAGGATAATTATAAAATAAAATGCTATGATTGCATTTGTACGAATTTATTGTTTGTTGAAATAATTTGTTTGGAAATAGATTTTGCATAAATAAAAAGTTAAATTGCAAAAGCGTTGGATAAAAAAATATATATAATGATTAAAATAAGTATAGCAGGAATGAAGGGAAACGAATATGAGTACTTCGACACATGATTTATTTGATTTTTTTAAAAAGGCAAATAGGAATATTTCAGATGAATATATGAGAATTTGTAGAAGAGTAAATGAAGATCCAGGAACTGCAGGGGATCAGGGTGAAGAAAACTGGAAAGAACTTTTGGAATCTTGGATTCCACCTTATTTTCAAATAGTTACAAAGGGAAGGATATTAAGTGATTCAGGGGAAACAAGTCCGCAAGTGGATGTGATTGTTTTATCACCAGATTATCCCAAAAGCTTGTTGAATTGTAAGGAATACTTATCTGGAGGAGTAGTGGCTGCATTTGAATGTAAAACTACATTAAGGCGTAAACATATTGGCGAATTTATAGAGCATTCAAAGAAGATAGAAAAATTAGCTATTAATGAGAATGGAACACCAAGAAAAGATTTGCAAAGCAAAATTTATTATGGATTATTGGCACATTCACATGAATGGAAAAAAGAAAATTCGAATCCGAAAGAAAATATTGAAAAATCTATTTGGGAATATAATGAAAAATATGTTACACATCCTAGGGAAATTCCAGATATCATATGTGTTGCTGACTTAGGAGTATGGAAATCTCAAAAGATGATAGTACCAAACTATGATAACGGTAAAGGATTAAAAGGAAATTATGTTATGAGTGGGTATATAGCATCAGATAATAAAGAAGAATTTTTTACTCCTGTGGGAGCATGTGTTTTTGATTTGCTTCAAAAGATTGCGTGGAGATATCCAAGCGCAAGAGATATTGTAACTTATATGAGAAAGTTAAATATTTTTAGTAGCGGTAGTGGGTATTCAAGACCATGGGAATGGAATGTATTATCGGAAGAAACACAAAAAAATATATACAAGTTAAAAAATGGTGGATTTTGGGATGAATGGGGTATGGTGATATATTAAAAAAATTTATACCTGAGATGGGAGGCAATTATGAGAATTGATTTACATTGTCACACAAAGAAGGTAAAAACAGGAGATGCGTATACAAGAAATGTTACCAAAGACAAATTTTTTCAAAAGATTATTGAAGCGAGGGTTGAAATTGTTGCAATAACAAATCACAATCAATTTGATTATGAGCAGTACAAAGAATTTAAAGATATTACGGCGGGAAATTGCGACATATGGCCGGGAATAGAACTTGATATTTTAGGAAAAGCAGACCAAAAGGGAAATCGTAAAAGAGGTCATTTGATAGTAATTGCTAATCCTAAAAATGTTGAGCTGTTTAATACTCAAGTACAAAAATTGATTAAAGATGAAGATGTAAATACATTTCAAATTAGTGTAAAAAAAGTGTATGAAGTCTTTGGAAAATGTGATTGTATTTATATACCACATTTTCATAAAGAACCCAAACTTTCAGATGAAGATATTCAGGAATTAGAGGAGTTATTACCCGATTCTAGTCGGTTATTTAAAGAAACATCTGATTATCGAAGTCTTGGAGTTTTTTCCAATTTTGATTATAGTGTTATTATAGGAAGTGATGTACAGGATTGGGACAAGTATGAAACTAGTAAGTTTGCGGATATAAGATTACCAGTACAAACATTTGAGCAATTTTGTTTGTTAGCGAAAAAAGATGTACAAATAATAGATACATTGCTCAATCAAAAACGAAAAAAGGAGATTCCTGTATCGCCATATAAAAGAGTAAACTTTAAATTACCTTTCTATGAAGATATTAATATTATTTTCGGTCAGAAGGGAACGGGAAAAACAGAAATTCTTGAATCTTTGAAGAAATATTATATTGAAAATGGAATCGTAATGGAAAGTTATAAAGGTAGTGAAAAAGATGTGGATTTTTCAAAAATGTTAAAGATTAATGATGTAATAGCTACACCTGAGAAGCTTCGATTGGATAGTATGGGACAACAGTTCTTTGACATTTATAGCTGGAAAGAGGCATTACCAACATCTTTTGAAAAATATATAAGTTGGATGGAAACAAAAGATAACAATAAAAATAAAGGGAGAATGAAAATAACAGAGTGCGTGCATATAGAGAAAGGAATATATGAGCGAAAACTTGAATTAGATTATAAATATTTGAAAGAATTCACAAAATCTACATTTCAAAAAATTGATATAGGAAAATATTTGGATGAGCAAGACAGTACAACTTTAATGTTGCTATTGGAAAAATTATGTGAAAATATAAATGATGCAATAATGCAAATGTGGAACAGTGATAAAAGCATTAAGCTTACAAACTGGAGCATTGATAAGATAAAAGCAATAGCGGATAAATGTTCTGATACAATATCTAAACCTAGCAGTGTGGGGTTTTATGATTTTGCTATAGAAAGGTTTAAGTTGTTTGAAAATGTGGAAGAAATATGTAGTGCATTTTCTGCTACGGACAAGGTTGAAAAAGAATATTTGGGAAACCTTGAGGAAAAAGGTGATATATACATTCAAACACGATACAGAATGTTAGCCAAAGAATCACGTACAGATGAATTTAAACAGGGAATAACTATATTAAGAAATTGTAAACATGTAATAGAGGGGATAAAGAAAGCTATCTTAGCGGAGAATATATCGGAAGAAGTATCAAAGTTTCAAGAGTTCTATGATGATGGAATTAAAGACATAGGCGCATTTATAGGAGTGTCTAAAGAAACAGCATTAGAAAATGGAGAAATTTACAAACCGTCTAATGGAGAACGTGGAATTCTATTGATGCAAAAGTTATTGGATTCAGAAAGTGATGTATATATTTTAGATGAACCGGAATTGGGAATGGGAAATTCATATATAACATCTAATATACTTCCCAAATTAACTGATCTTGCAAAAAGGAGAAAAACAGTAATTATAGCAACACATAATGCTAATATTGCAGTTGGTACGCTTCCGTATATTAGTATATTAAGAACTCATGAGAATGGAGTATATAAAACGTATGTTGGTAATCCTTTTTATGATGAACTTAGAAATATAGATGATGAAACAGACATTAAAAACTGGACTCAAGAAAGTATGCATACTCTTGAGGGCGGTAAAAATGCATTTTATGATAGGAAGGATATTTATGAATCAGGAAAGCAAAGTGATTAATGTATATTTGGAGAAAAGAGAAAACAAAGATTATTTAGTGTTTGGCTTTGAAGAAGTTGCAGAAGTATGTCTTAATGATGACGAAAGCCAAAATAATTTGAAAAGTATATTTGTAAAGTTACTTACAGAGATTACAAAGAATCCCGTTGAATTACAGTTTTTGGAAAAACCAGAATATAAAACAGGGTTATATATAGATGTGTGTAAAGAATATATAAAAGATTTAAATAAAGAGATTACGAATGTGAGAAAAAATATGCCAGAAAAACTAAAAATGCAGTGATGACAAAATACGGAAAAACCACACGGATACAGTGGAAAACCTGGAGTTTTCCTCATAAATCACACGAAAAATTGAAAGTAAAAGAGGGAGGTTTCACAATGGTAACAAACTTTGATTATTTAAAAAATGAATCAAAATTCTCTGCATTTGCAAATGTTGCCATATCTGCGGAGAAGATCATATTGGCAGATCCGGATGCGAGTATTCTTAACAGCCGGCGGGCTATGGAATTTGCTGTGAAATGGTTGTATTCTGTGGAGAACAGTTTGCAGATTCCGTACCAGGATAACCTTCACACTTTGATGAATACAGAGGAATTCAGACAGTTAGTGGGACCGGATCTTTGGAAAAGGATGGATTATATCCGCAGATGTGGAAATAGTGTGGCACATAGCAATAAAAAACCTGGCAGAGATGCAGCGATGCTCTGTCTTGAAAATCTGTCGATTTTTTTAGATTACGTTGCATATTGTTATGGAGAACAGTATCAGGAACATCCATTTGACAAATCGATTATTGATGGCAGAATTGAGAAGGCAAAGGCATCCAGGGAAACAGCCAGAAAAGCAAAGGAAACACTTCTGAAAGAACAAGAAAAAACTGCCCAGCAGGAACTGGATCTACAAAAACTGATGGCAGAAAATACTTTTCTCAGGGAAGAACTGTCCGCACGCCACGAGAAACAGCAGCAGACATATGTTCCGAAACCTCTGGATCTGTCTGAATATGAAACTAGAAAACTTTACATAGATTCCATGCTCATTGATGCAGGATGGACACAGGGAAAAGACTGGTTAAATGAGATGACTGTGACAGGAATGCCGAATAAATCAGGGATTGGACATATTGATTATGTTCTCTATGATGATATGAATAAACCTCTGGCAATTATAGAAGCAAAACGTACCTGCAAGGATATTGCTGAGGGCAGGCAGCAGGCGAAACTTTACGCAGATCTGCTGGAAAAGAAATATGAACGGCGTCCGGTAATTTTCCTTACCAATGGTTTTGAAACCCGGATCATAGACGGACAATATCCAGAAAGAAAATGTTCAGTTATTTATTCCAAACGGGATCTGGAGAAATGGTTTAACCTTTTGAGTATGCGGACAAGCCTCCAAAATATTTCTGTAGATAAAAAGATAGCAGACCGCTATTATCAGGAAGCCGCGATAAAAGCAGTATGCCAGAGCTTTGATGAAAAGAATCGGAGAAAAGCCCTGCTTGTTATGGCCACAGGTTCCGGAAAAACCAGAACAGTAATGGCTTTGTGCAAGGTACTGGTTGATGCGGGCTGGGTAAAGAATATACTTTTTCTGGCGGACAGAAATTCACTGGTAACACAGGCGAAAAGAAGTTTTGTAAACTGGATGCAGGATTTTTCCTGTACAAATCTGGTTGAAGAAAAGAATAATTATATGTCGCGATGTGTTTTCTCCACATATCAGACCATGATAAACTGTATTGATACGATAAATGACAAAGAAGGAAAAGTTTTTACCAGTGGTCATTTTGATCTGATCATTTGTGATGAAGCGCACAGATCCATTTATAATAAATATAAAGATATTTTTACATATTTTGATGCACTGCTTGTAGGACTTACCGCAACACCGAAAGATGAGATTGACAAAAATACATATGAAGTATTTGAACTGGCAAACGGAGATCCCACTTATGGATATGATCTGGCGCAGGCGGTTAAGGATGGATATCTGGTTGATTATCTTTCGGTGGAATCCAGGGTGAAATTTATTGATCAGGGAATTGTATATGATGAACTTTCAGAAGCAGATAAAGAAATCTATGAAAATACTTTTGAAGACGAAAATGGAAAGCTTCCGGAAGCGATAAATTCGGCTGCATTGAATACCTGGATTTTTAACGAAGATACCATTAAAAAAATTCTTCATGTCCTGATGAGAGATGGGATTAAAATTGAATACGGACAGAAGATTGGAAAAACAATTATTTTTGCGAAAAATCATGATCATGCGGAAAAAATTCTTGAGATTTTTAATAAGGAATATCCGCATTTAAAGAATTATGCTATGGTGATCGATAACAGAATGAAATATGCACAGAGTGCAATTGATGAGTTTTCAGATCCGAAAAAACTACCGCAGATCGCAATTTCTGTAGATATGTTAGATACCGGAATTGATGTACCTGAAGTTCTTAATCTTGTATTCTTTAAGAAAGTTATGAGTAAAGCAAAATTCTGGCAGATGATCGGACGAGGAACAAGACTATGTCCGGGATTGTTGGATGGGGAAGATAAGAAAAAGTTTTACATTTTTGATTTTTGTGGAAATTTTGAGTTTTTCCGAATGAATAAAGGAAAAGCAAGCGCAAATCTGATGGCGTTGCAAAGTGCAGTTTTTAATCTTCAGTTTGAGATTTCGTACAAGCTTCAGGATATTAAATATCAGACAGATAAATTAACTGCGTACAGGACTGCACTTGTAAAGCACATGACTGAAAAAGTAAAAGAGCTCCCAAGAGATAGTTTTACAGTTCGCCAACATTTGAAATATGTAGAATTATATTCAGAAGAGTCGAACTATCAGATGCTTACTTATGAAGATACTTTACTTGTACGGGAAGAGGTTGCACCCTTGATTTTGCCTGAAAGTGATGAAGTAACAGCAGTACGTTTTGATGCACTTATGTATGGAATAGAACTTGCATCTCTGGTTGGAAAGAAATATACAAGTGCGCGAAAAGATCTTTTAAAAAAGGTTTCCGGAATTGCCGGAGTGGCAAATATACCGGAGATTCAGGCACAGACAGAGCTGATCGATCAGATTTTGCATACAGATTATGTGGAAAATGCAGGAATTGATGAATTTGAAAATATCAGGAAAAATCTGAGAGATCTTATGAAGTATATTCCGGATAAGAGCAGGAATAAATATATGACCAATTTTACAGACGAAATTCTTTCAACGGAATGGAAAGAAGCAGAATTGGAAAACAATGATCTGGAAAATTACAAGGTACGAGTAGAATATTATGTCCGACAGCATCAGGATAACCATGTAATAGCTAAGCTGAAAAAGAATCAGTCACTTACAGAAAAAGATGTAGCTGAACTGGAAAAAATTCTCTGGAGCGAGCTTGGTACAAAAGAGGATTATGAAGCAGAATTTGGCAGAAAGCCATTGGGAGAATTTGTCAGAGAAATGGTAGGTCTTGATATGAATGCAGCAAAGGAAGCTTTTTCAAAGTATCTTGAGGATGTAAATCTGGACAGCAGGCAGATTTATTTTGTAAATCAAATCATTGAGTATATTGTTCATAATGGAATGATGAAGGATCTTTCTGTTTTGCTGGAATCTCCGTTTACGGATCGTGGAAGCATTTCGGAAATCTTTACAGATATGGGTGTTTGGCTTGGAATAAAAAAAGTCATTGATACGATCAACGCAAATGCTGCTGCATAAACATCCTCCTCTGTGAAGCATAAAAATTTACCCGGATTTACAATAAATTTAACCATAAATCCGGTTGACAAAACCCGGCCGGGAACGTTATAATGGCCGGGTTGATAAAAAGAATTAAGAAAAAAAGGCAGGTGAACAGAATGGACAGTTGTGATTCTCATGGGCGAAGTTGTAGCTCTCAGAGTGAAAGATGGAAAGAACAGAGCGGGATGAGACTGTTCCATTCTGTTTTAAGTGTACAGAATGTCTGTGAGAATATTATGTCTGTATATCAGAAGGATATATATGACAGGATATATAGGTGACACCAGAATCTGTACGGTATTATTACATTATAATTGTAGCAGGATTATAATAGATATCTTTTTCATTCTTCTCATTCTGAGAATCTTACAGTAAGGCGATCATGTATAAATTCATTTCGCTTTATAATCAAATCCCAAGGAAACACAATCGAAAATCAAACAGCACATAGACATGCTTTAACATGTCTGTTTTTGGTGTGCGTGTTTTGTGCGAAACTATGTGAGGAGGATGAGAAAATGACAAAAAGAAATCAGGATTTTTCAAAAGATATTCTGAGTCTGATCCGAAGCAGTGTTTCTCCGGCAGTTTTAAGTGAAAGGCTGCAGGATTTCCACGAAAACGATCTGGCGGAAGTATTAAGAAAATTAAGCACTGCGGAGCGCAGCAGACTATACCGTATCCTGGAAAGCAGTATGCTGGCAGATGTTTTTGAATATCTGGAGGAAGAAGAAACTGTACAATATCTGGAAGAGATGGATGTAAAAAAAGCGGCAGCCATTCTTTCCAAAATGGAAACCGATGCCCTGGCAGATGTTTTAAAGCAGATCGATAAAGAAAAACGCAAGCTTCTGATCCAGCTTCTGGATGAACAGGTGCGGAAAGATATTGAAATGATCCGCTCCTTTGATGAGGATGAGATCGGAAGCAGAATGACAACGAACTGCATTGTGATCCGTGAAAACCTGACCGTAAAGCAGGCCATGAGTGAGCTGGTTTCCCAGGCGGCAGATAATGATAATATTTCTACGATCTTTGCAGTGACGGACAGAGGGGAGTTTTATGGAGCCCTGGATCTGAAGGATCTGATCACAGCAAGACAGGACCACCCTATGGAAGAGCTGATCGTAACTTCCTATCCATATGTGTATGGTACTGAGCAGATCGACGACTGTATGGAACGGCTGAAGGATTATTCTGAAGATTCCATTCCTGTACTGGACGATGACAATCGTTTCCTTGGAGTGATCACATCCGCAGGGATCATCGATCTGGTAGACGATGAGATGGGAGAGGATTATGCAAAGCTGGCCGGTCTGACTGCAGAGGAAGATCTGAAAGAACCTCTTTTTGAAAGCATGAAAAAAAGAATGCCCTGGCTGATCGTTCTTCTGGGCCTTGGTATGGTGGTATCTTCTGTTGTGGGAATGTTTGAAAAAGTAGTTACTTGTCTGCCGATCATCATGTGCTTCCAATCGCTGATCCTGGATATGGCAGGAAATGTTGGAACTCAGTCCCTGGCTGTAACCATCCGTGTACTGATGGATGAGACGCTGACGGGCAGACAGAAAGCAGAGCTTGTGCTGAAGGAAATGCGGATCGGTCTTTGCAACGGTGGTCTGCTCGGTATTCTGTCTTTTGTACTGATCGGATTGTATATTTTCTTATTCAAAGGAAAAACACTCGTATTTGCCTATGCGGTATCCGGCTGTATCGGATTATCCCTGCTGGTGGCCATGCTGGTATCCAGTGCAGTGGGAACCTGCATACCGCTGTTTTTCAAAAAGGTTGGTGTGGACCCGGCAGTAGCCTCAGGTCCTCTAATCACTACGGTGAATGACCTTGTAGCCGTGATAACATACTATGGAATGAGCTGGATATTCCTGATCGAGATGTTCCACCTGGCTGGCTGAGAGTAAAATGCAGCTATGCTCATAAAAACAGACAGATACCAGAAATCTGTCGAATAACAGAAAAGTTACCAATACAAAAAAATTCCGGATCGAAAGATTCGGGATTTTTCTTTACATACAAACAGAAAGCTATTATAATGAAAGACACGCTTTGCCCGTTTAAAACGTTGCAGAAATAAATACAAACAACGGGCAGAAAAAGAGAACAAAACGATCACATGGGGTGATTGGGGAAAGGAAACAGTAACATGATAGTAACAATGATCGAAAAGGTCTATACATTTCTGTGGGGAGATCTGATAAGGATCCCGCTTCCGGGAGGAAGTACGCTGGGAATCTCACTTCTGATCCTGCTTCTGATTCCGACCGGTATCTATTTTACCATCAGGACAAAGCTTCTGCCGATCCGTCTTTTTCCGGATATGGTACGAGCCCTGTCAGAAAAGAAAAGTGACAAAAATAATCTTTCAGCATTTCAGACGCTGATCGTATCTACAGCTACCCGTGTGGGAATGGGAAACCTGGTCGGTGTGGTAGCTGCGATCTCGGCAGGAGGTGCAGGAGCGGTATTCTGGATGTGGATCACGGCGCTGATCGGTTCCTCCACTGCTTTTATCGAAGCAACCCTGGCACAGCTCTATAAAGAAAAGGATCCTCTTTACGGTGGATACAGGGGCGGTCCTGCCTACTATATCCATCGCTACTGGGAAGAAAAACAGGGCAGAAAACGAAAAAAGGTTCTGCTTTCCGTTCTGTTTGCCATTTCCGGCCTGATCTGCTGGTGTGGGATCAGTCAGGTTATCAGCAATTCCGTCACGGCGTCTTTCAAAAATGCTTTTGATATTCCGCCGCTGTATACTACCATTGTGCTGGTAGTGATCGCAGCTGTGATCGTGCTTCGGAAGAATGCAACGGTTAAAGTTCTGGATCTTCTGGTGCCGGTGATGGCAGTGCTTTATTTTGTGATCACGCTGTTTATTATATTTACAAATCTCGGAAGTATGCCGGGAGTATTTAAACGGATTTTTGAAGAAGCTTTCGGATTTCGTCAGGCTGTTGCCGGCGGATTTGGCGTCGTGCTGATGAACGGAGTAAAAAGAGGTCTTTTTTCCAATGAGGCGGGAAGCGGCTCCGCTCCCTGTGCAGCAGCGGCAGCAGAATGTGACAGTCCGGTAAAAGCCGGATTTGTCCAGGCCCTGGGTGTATTTGTGGATACGATCGTGATCTGCAGCTGTACAGCTATGATCATGCTTCTGGCCCCGGAAGATCTGGTACAGGGGCTTTCCGGAATGGAACTTCTTCAGACTGCCATGCATTATCATATGGGGCAGTTTGGAGTGATCTTTATTGCTGCAACACTGTTTATGTTCAGCTTTTCCACATTCCTGGGAATCCTGTTTTATGCAAGAGGCAATGTGGCTTATCTTTTTGGTGATAACTGGGGTTCACAGACAGGATATAAGGTGCTGGCACTGGTGATGCTGTTTATCGGTGGGATCGCGGCTTACACATTTGTATGGGATCTGGGAGATGTAGGAATCGGCCTGATGACGATCTTTAATATTTTCATGCTGTATCCTCTTGGGGAAAAAGCACTGAAAGAGCTGAAAATCTATGAATCGGAAAAGAAGAAAAAATAAAACTGTTTACAGACCTTGAGAGCATATGGTAATATCAGGGTAAAGCGCTAAAAGATTAAAGAGTTCTGACAGCCGGAAGAAGTCAGACTCTGTGAAATATCAACGGTAAGTTGGATCAAGAGGAGGATATGAAAGATGTATATTACATGTCTGGACGTAGAAGGTGTACTGGTACCGGAGATCTGGATCGCATTTGCAGAGGCAAGCGGAATCCCGGAGCTCAAGAGAACAACCCGTGATGAGCCGGATTATGATAAGCTGATGAACTGGAGACTTGGAATTCTGAAAGAACATGGTCTGGGACTGAAAGAGATCCAGGAGACTATTGCAAAGATCGATCCCCTTCCGGGAGCAAAGGAATTTCTAGATGAGCTGAGATCCTTTTCCCAGGTGATACTGATCAGTGATACCTTTACACAGTTTGCAACTCCACTGATGGAGAAGCTTGGACGGCCGACACTTTTCTGTAATTCCCTGGAAGTAGCAGAGAACGGAGAGATCACAGGCTTTAAGATGCGCTGTGAGAAATCCAAGCTGACAACTGTGAAGGCGCTGCAGTCCATGGGATTTGAGACTATCGCAAGCGGAGATTCCTACAATGATCTCGGAATGATCCAGGCAAGCAAAGCAGGCTTCCTTTTCCGCAGTACAGAACAGATCCGTGCAGATCATCCGGAAGTTCCTGCTTACGAAGAGTACGATGAACTTCTTGCAGCGATCAGGGAAGCAATGAAATGAAGAAGGGAAAGTCGGAATGATCAACGAAAGAATTGTGATCGAAGAAAAAACAAAGGACTATAATGAGGCATGGATAGAGACCTATTTCTGGCAGGAGTCGGAAGAACTCTATCCGGGACAGAAGCGTCCGGTCATAGTGATCTGTCCGGGCGGAGCTTATTGCATGACTTCAGACAGAGAGGCAGAAGCCATTGCTGTCCGGTTTATGGGAATGGGCTATCACGCAGTGGTGCTTCGTTACAGTGTGGCACCTGCCAGATATCCGGTGGCTCTCCGTCAGCTGGCAAAAACAGTAGCTCTTCTCAGAGAGAACAGCGATAAGTGGCATATTGAAAAGAATAAGATCATTGTGTCCGGCTTTTCAGCAGGTGGCCATCTGGCAGCTTCTCTGGGAGTATTCTGGAATACGGAGGAGCTTGCCGGAATCACGGGAATGGAAAACGAGAGGATCCGTCCCAATGGTATGATCCTGAATTATCCGGTGATCACTTCAGGGGAAGCTGGTCATGAAGAAAGCTTTCGAAATCTTCTGGGAGATCGTTATGAGGAGCTGAAAGATCGGATGTCTCTGGAATTTCAGGTTACGGAAGATACACCCAGAACCTTTATCTGGCATACCTTTGAGGATCAGACGGTGCTGCTGGATAATACACTTCTCTTTGTTCAGGCACTCTATAAAAAGGGCATTCCAGTGGAGTATCATGTTTTTCCGCAGGGACCCCATGGGATCGGCCTGGCAAATGAGCTGACTGCCAACGAAAACGGCAGAGGGATCGCAAGAGCCTGTGAACCATGGAGTGAGCTTGCAGGAAAATGGCTGAACCGAGAATTCCCATGGTGGAACGGGGCAAAGATCGAAAGATAATACGAGACTGCTGTGTCGGATAAAATATCCTTTTTACCGGGAAACCGGTAGAGAGGGTATTTTTTATGATTGTGATGACTGCTGTATTTGTCGGCTGTTTTGTCTGGCTTATCTGATGATAAAAGCTTTGCAGGGTTTTGATGTGGATCTGGATCAACATTCACATTGCAGAAAGAAAGGAATTTTGATAATTATGGATAAAAATCAGATTTTTATTACCAGTGGTACGGAATATAAAAGAATGACAAAGGAGCTTCTGGAAAAAGCGGATCTTCAATCTCATATCGGGGACAGAAAGAAAAAGATCGGGATTAAGCCGAATCTGGTTTCTCCTTCAGAGGCTTCCTGGGGTGCAACGACTCATCCGGAAGTGGTTGCAGGAATTATCGAGTATCTGAAGGAGCATGGCTTCCGGGATATGGTGATGCTGGAGGGATCCTGGGTAGGAGATAAGACAAGGGAGGCTTTTGAGACCTGTGGCTTTGACAGGCTTGAGGAAGAGTATCAGGTGCCGTTCTGGGATATGCAGAAGGATAAGGGTATTTCTGTGGACTGCGGCGGAATGGAGCTGAATGTCTGTGAGCGGGTAAAGGAGCTTGATTTTCTAATCAATGTGCCGGTTCTGAAAGGCCATTGTCAGACAAAGATCACCTGTGCCCTTAAGAATATGAAGGGGTTGATCCCAAATAAGGAAAAGAGACGGTTTCATTCTCTGGGGCTTCATAAACCCATTGCTCATCTGAATATGGGGATACAGCAGGACTTTATTGTTGTGGATAATATCTGCGGGGATCTGGATTTTGAGGATGGCGGAAATCCTGTCGTGATGAACCGGGTGATGGCTGCCTGTGATCCGGTTCTTGTGGATGCATATGTGTGTCAGATGATGCATTATGAGGTAGCTGAGGTTCCTTATGTGAAGCTGGCAGGTGAGCTTGGCGTGGGCTGCTCAGATATTTCCAAAGCAGATGTCAGATTTCTGGAGGATGGTGCGGATCAGAGGATGCCGGTATCCAGAAAGGTTGTGGAGCTTGCGGATGCCGTGGAGGAAGTGGAATCCTGCAGTGCCTGCTACGGGTATCTGATCCCGGCATTGGAGATGCTGAAGGAAGAGGGGCTTTTTGAGAAGCTGGATGAAAAGATCTGCATCGGACAGGGGTATCGTGGTAAGACGGGAGTGCTTGGTGTGGGACACTGTACCTGTAAGTTTCAGAATTATGTGGAGGGGTGTCCGCCGTTGGAGGGGGATATATATGAGTTTTTGAAGGGGTATATTGGTGAACGGACGCCGGGGAAGTGACAGTCCTCCGGGCCGGACTCCGTCGGGGGATGCTGCTAAGGTTCCGTGAGCCGGCTAAAACCATTGCGGAAGGGCCCAGAACTCGCCTTCGGCTCAAACAGCTGGGCCCTTCCGCAATAACGCCGTCTCCCGCAACCTAACCATCATCACCCCTCCTCCGTAGCAGCTCGGAGGACTGTCACTTCCCCGGCTGACGTTTCAGCCGGAGAGGTAGAAGCGGACGCGTGGTGTCCTGTTCTTACGTTTTGATGAGTTGAGCGTCCGCAGTTGGAGGTGTGGGAAGGATACGTCTTCTTGTTGAAAGGTGTTATGCCGATGAGATCGGCACAGCCTGGCGTTTTAAACAAACGCAGAATCCATCGCCCTGTCAGTAACGTAACATGACCAAAACGTACGATTTCTAGCGGGGCCAGAGGGAAGGGGTGCAGGGGAGGGGAAACGGCCTTTCGCAACTACGAGTGCTTCCCCCCCCTGCGGTTTCACTTACGCTTCCAAAGCGTAAAAACATTTTTCAGAAAAAAATTTTCAGAAAAAAAGAATCCTAAAGACATCTCTTTACAATCTCAATAATCTGCTCCATAGAAAACCGGCTGCTGTCAATACAGAGATCATACTGTGTCATATCCAGCCATTTGCTGTCTGTAAAGTATTCATAGTAAGCCTTTCTCTCTTTATCCATTTTTTTGACCAGCTTCCGTGCGCTGGCTTCTTCTCTGCCGGTACGGCGTATCACATTCTGAACTCTTTCCTCAAAAGGTGCATGGATAAAAAGTTTAAGTGATTTATCCTTCAGGATATTGGTCGCACAGCGGCCGACAATTACGCAGTCCTCTCTCTGCGGAAGGGACAGGATGATCTTTCTCTGGAGATCATAGAGCACATCGTTCATTGGTACAAAAGAGAAATTATCTGTAAACTGCAGCTCACTGTCAACGGGAAATACCCACTGACTGGCTTTTTTCTCGTCTACCTTTGCCAGGGTGTCGAAGGGGATATTGTTTTTCTTGGCAGCCATGTCGATCAGTTCTTTATCATAAAAACCGATGTCCAGGTTTTCAGCCAGAGTCTTGCCGATAAGGCGTCCGTTGCTTCCAAACATACGATTGATGGTGATAATACGTTTTGCCATAAAGATACCTCCTTTATTTCGGACCGGAAGCAGGAATATCTGATTTCCGGTAGTTTTTCTTACTTCTTTTATAACATATTTCAGTAAAAAATACCAGAAAATAATACATAATATTTAAAATAATATTTAATATATACAAAAACGACGGTAACAGACAGAAAATATGATTAATTATCCGCATTTACATGTGAAAAATATCATACCTTTTTCACAGATCACACAAAGTCTTTACACATTTTTCTTTTAAAATATTTTTAAAACAGAGAGAACATACATAACATATTTGGAGATTAAGGAAAATGAAACGACGGCGTAAAAGGCTTATGGTGATCATCCCGGTGGCGACTGTCTGTGTGGCAGGTGCGGGAACTGTGGGATATTTTAAAGTGGCGCATACGAAGCCGGCGCAGAAAACAGCAGCGAAAACGTAATCGGCGGAGGCGAAAAAAGGGAACCTTTCCAAGACAATTGTGGGTACCGGTAATCTGGACCTGGCAGAAAATGCGTTTACAGAGCTCCTGATGGAACGCTTTGAGCAGGACGAAGATGCTTTTTCCATTGTGGATCAGTCAGAGATCATGGAAGCCATGTCCGGTGTCACCAACACCATGTCTCTGATGATCGGTGTGCTTTTTGGTCTGTATCCGGCTAACAAGGCAGCATCCAGGAAGCCTATTGATGCGCTTCGGTATTCCGGTTAAAAAGAAATTATAATAACGTGATTTGTGAGATGGATTTTTCCGTCAGAACAAATCGCGTTTTTTTTATCTGGAAATCCGCACATTGATAAGGTATAATCTATAACAGTTAGAGGAATATCTCTGCCGGGAGGACGGAACTGCCGGCAGGGAACTGCCGAGAAAGGGATGACAGTAAATTTGAACATCGTGGAGAAATGTGTTTCATGCCTGGATGTAAAAGAATCCTATGATCTGGCCAAGCGCATGGAACAGGAAAAAACAAATCCGGTTCTGGGATACCGCACCGCAGGTTCCCTGGCAGAACGGAAAACCGGAGATATGCTTTTAAAAGAAATGAAAGAAGCAGGCCTCACCGAGGTAGAGAAAGACAAGATCCGTGTGGATGCATGGGAATTTAAAAAAGCGGTGATGCGCTACCGTGACCAGGAGGGAACCGTGCATGAGATCCAGCTTGGTGCATACCAGACGGATTTTAAGACCGATGACTTTCAGAAATTTGACCTTGTATATCTTGGAAAAGGTACTGCTGACGAATATAAAAATATCGATGTAAAAGGAAAGCTGGTTCTTATCGAGATCAACCAGAGAGAAGAGTGGTGGATCAATTATCCGGTGTATCAGGCTCACTTAAAAGGCGCGGCAGCTCTCATTGCCGTACAGAGCAGAGGGTACGCACAGATCGACGATACGGCTTTGAATGCACAGGACATTGCAGGACCTTCCAGTGCTCCGGCTTTTTCCATGTCCAGAGCAGATTTTCTTAAGATCCGCCGTCTGATGGAAGAAAAAAATGAGGACGGAAAGAAGATTCCGGAGATTTCCGTGGAATTTGACGCGGACACAGAGGTGATTAAAGACCAGTATACCTATAATATTGTAGGAAAAATCCCGGGAACCAGTTCCGATTCCATGATCCTTTTAAGTGCCCATTATGATTCCTATTTTGAAGGATTTCAGGACGATAATGCGGCCGTAGCAATGATCATCAGAATTGCCCGGGCACTGATCCGCGGTGGATACAGACCTCGCCATACCATTGTAGTATGTGCGCTTGCAGCAGAAGAATGGGGGATTTCTGACACGAAATATGACTGGTCCACAGGCGCTTATCGTCAGGTGTTTGAGGCAAGACCGGAGTGGCCGGGACACGTGATCGCAGATCTGAATTTCGAGCTTCCGGCTCACGCACACAGTACCAGAGACGCAATACGATGTACCTATGAATATGCGGATTTTGTGCGTAGCTTCGTGGATACTGTGCAGATGCCGGAGGGGATTTATCCGGAGGGTATGACTACACTGTATCCCATTGAGACCTGGTCGGATGATTTTACCATGGCGATTTCCGGGATCCCGTCCATGGTCAATGATTTCAGCGGTGGTCCGTTTATGGAAAATTATTATCATTCCCAGTATGATAACCAGGATGTTTATGAGGAAGAAGTATATAAATTCCACCACGAATTTTATCTGAGGCTCCTTCTTGCTATTGACAGTCTTGCACTGCCGCCGATGGATTTCGGACGGGCACTGGCCGGTAGTATTGAGAGCTTGGATCTGGATCTGTGTATGCAGACCGGCGCCAACGGTGTTCTCCTTCTGGAAAAAACAGAAGAAGCGAAAAAAGCAGCTGCCATTCTTTCAGAGCAGGTGCGCCGCTTCAACAGCATTCCGGAAGAAAAACGTGACTGGAAAAAAGCCGATGCCATCACCGAAAAGCTTCTCGGTGTATTTCGGAAATCCCAGGATTATCTGGTGCGTCTGGACTGGGATGACAATGTGATCTTTCCCCAGCAGGCCGTACAGAACAATCTTTATGCACTGAAAGAAGCCATGGAATATCTGGAAAAAGGAGAGATTGCGCCTGCGCTGGAATCCTTTTACAGTATTGATAATAATTGTTATGCATTTCAGTTTGAACGGGAAGTTTTTTATCATTTTACAGAATATATCATGAAACAGTCTCCGGACCGTCTGATGTGGGGAAAAGGCAGGATCATCCATCATGAGAACCTTTATGATCTGGTGGAAAGCCTGAAGGAAAAGAAACCGGGTGACAGTCTGGAGGCAGAAAAACAGAGCCTGAAAGAAGCCTGGGATAGGCAGAAACATTGCTATGTGGATGATGTTGAATATCTGATCCGCGCAGCGGAAAAACTTACAAACCTGATCTGCGAGGTCAGCGATATGTTTGAAAAAGGAACAGAATAAAACCATACCTGGAGGAAAGAATGGAAAGCCATAATTTATACCGAGTGAAAGAAGAAGATCTGGACAGGTTGATCCGGATATTGACCGTATGTTTTTCGGAGGATCCTCTGTATCATGCACTGATCCCAGACAGGGATACCAGAGAACGTCTGATGCCGGAGCTTTTTACCTGTGATCTTACGGAGTTTTTTGAGACCTGTGAGATCTATGCAGACAGCAGTGAGCTGAACAGCATCCTGGTAGTATCCGACGGAACGGAGCATGAAGCAGCCTTACATAATCTGATGGTGGATTTTTTTGCCCTTCTGAAAACAGATGGCTATCTGATCAAAGAGGATCCAAGTCTTGCGACCCTGCGGAAATTCATCCAGGGAAAAGATTATCTGAATTCCAGCTGGACTTCCCAGCTTCATACAGCAGAAAGACTTCATGTGATCTATCTGGCTGTGGCGCCGAAGATGCAGCATCATGGTCTTGCTGAGAAGCTGATGGATGAGGTGATCGATTATGCGGACAGGCATAAGCTGATGATCTCTCTGGAAACCCATAATCCGGCAAATGTTTCCATGTATGAGAAATTCGGATTTAAATTATACGGCATTGTACAGAAAAAAGGATTTGATCTGAAGCAGTACTGCATGATCAAACAGGCATAGGAGGAATTACGATGGAACGAAAATGGTGGCATGACAAGGTGGTATATCAGATATACCCCAAGAGCTTTTATGATTCCAACGGAGATGGGATCGGGGATATCCCGGGAATCATCAGCAAGCTTGATTATCTGAAGGAACTGGGAGCAGATATCCTCTGGCTTTCCCCGATCTATAAATCTCCTCTTGCAGACCAGGGATATGACATTGCAGATTATTATGCGATCGATCCGCGGTTTGGGACCATGGAGGATATGGACCGGCTGATCGCAGAAGCGAAAAAAAGAGAGATGTACATCCTTATGGATCTGGTGGTAAATCACTGCTCCGATGAGCATGAGTGGTTTCAGCAGGCCATTAAGGATCCGGACGGAAAGTATGGAAATTTCTTTTATATCCGGGACAAAAAGGATGACAAGGCTCCCTGCAACTGGAGGAGCTATTTCGGTGGTCCGGTATGGGAAGAACTTCCGGGACATCCGGATAAACAGTATCTCCATGTATTCCACAAGAAGCAGCCGGATCTCAACTGGGAGAATCCGGAGGTAAGAGAGGAAGTCTACAAAAACATCCGTTGGTGGATGGAAAAGGGGCTTGGAGGATTCCGTATTGATGCTATTATCAATATCAAGAAGAAGCTTCCGTTTTCCGATTATCCTGCCGATCGTGCAGACGGGCTTTGCAGTATCGAAAGGATGCTGGAGGAGGCAGAAGGGATCGGAGAATTCCTGGGAGAGATGGCAGAAAAATGCTTTCATCCCTATGATGCTTTTACTGTAGGAGAGGTCTTCAATGAAAAGGAAGATGAGATCAAAGACTTCATCGGAGAAAACGGATACTTTTCGTCTATGTTTGATTTTGAGGAAACCTGTTACGGAAAGAGCGAGGATGGCTGGTATGCATCCAAACCGTACCTGACCCCGGAAGAGTACAAGAAGTGTATTTTCCATACTCAGAAAAAGATCGGGGATACCGGTATGATCTCCAACATTATTGAGAATCATGATGAGCCAAGAGGTGTCTGTCACTATATTTCTCCGGAAGACCGCTGTCCGGATTCCAGGAAGCTCCTGGCAGGTGTTTATTTCCTGCTGAAGGGAATTCCGTTTATTTATCAGGGGCAGGAAATAGGTATGGAGAATATGGAGTTTACTTCTATGGACCAGATCGATGACATCAGTACCATCGATGAATACCAGGTAGCGCTCCGTGCCGGATGCAGTGAAAAAGAAGCGCTTGATGCTGCTTCCGCATTTTCCAGAGACAATGCCAGAACTCCGGTACAGTGGAGCGCAGAGAAAAATGCGGGATTTACAGAAGGAGAGCCGTGGCTTGGTGTCAATCCCAATTATAAGGAAATCAATGTAGAGACCCAGTTAACGGACAGTGACTCCCTCCTTTCTTTCTACAAAAAGCTGACTGCACTGAGAAAAGCTCCGGAATATAAAGAAACGCTTGTATACGGAACATTTGCTCCATATCAGGAAGAACAGAAGAATCTGATCGCATATACAAGAAACGGTGAGAAAAATCTTCTGATCCTGGGAAATATGCAGGCACAGTCACAGAAGGTATCTTTGCCGGGAGAAGTAAAAGAGGTGCTTCTGAATAATCAGAAAGCTGTGGAGATCACAGAAAAAGAGATCATTTTGAAACCGTATCAGTTTATCGTTCTGGAGACCGCTGTCTAATGCGGCGTCAGAACAGCAGAGAAAAAAACAATAGCTATTTAGCTGACAGTCTGTTAAAATAAATGTTCGGCTGAAAAAACAGCCGTAAAGAAAGAGAATGAGAATTCAGAAGGGAATAAAGTATGCTGAAGATAAAGAATTACGTAAAGGCAGAAAGCCTTGAACAGGCATATGAACTGAACCAGAAAAGAACAGCCTGTGTGCTGGGCGGTATGGTCTGGCTGAAAATGGGAAACCGGAACATCATGACAGCCATTGACCTGTCAGGTCTTGGGCTGGATACTATTACAGAAACGGAAGACGCATTTGTGATCGGCTGCATGACACCACTTCATGCGCTGGAAACCCATAAAAAGCTGAATGCCTATACAAACGGTGCTATCCGGGAAAGTGTACGGCACATTGTGGGTGTGCAGTTTCGAAACTGTGCCACAGTGGGCGGAAGTATTTTCGGAAGATTCGGATTTTCCGATGTACTGACCATGTTTCTGGCGCTGGATACCTGGGTGGAGCTGTACAATGGCGGAACCATTCCGCTGGCACAGTTTGCATCCATAGAAAAGGATAACGATATCCTGGTAAATATCATTGTAAAAAAACAGCCGCTGAACAGTGTGTACTTAAGTCAGCGGAACAATTCCACAGATTTTCCTGTGCTCACCTGTGCGGCCGCTCTTATTGGCGGAAAAGCAAGAACTGTCATTGGGGCCAGACCCGGAAAAGCAATGATCGTGGAAGATGAAGAGGAAATCTTAAAAGATTTTGTACAGATGAATGCACAGCAGAAAAAGGATGCAGCAGCATCTTTTGCCGCATATGCGGCGGAACATGTTTCTACAGACAAGAACATGCGTGCTTCAAAAGAATACAGAAGTCTTCTTGTGAAAGTCCTTACAAGAAGAGCCTGGGAAGAGATCGGAGGGAGAGCAGAATGAATATCACTTTCTGGCTGAATGGTGTAAAACGGCAGGCAGAGGTACGTCCGGATGAACTGCTTCTGGATTTCCTGCGGAAAAACAGCTGTTACAGCGTAAAACGTGGCTGTGAGACTGCAAACTGTGGTCTCTGTACTGTGCTGATGGATGAACGTCCGGTACTGTCCTGCTCCATGCTAGCTGTCCGCGCAGACGGGAAACGGATCGTGACTCTGGAGGGAATGCAGGAGGAAGCAAAGGAATTCGGCGCTTTTATGGCAAATGAAGGAGCAGAGCAGTGCGGCTTCTGCAATCCGGGATTTATCATGAATGTATTTGCCATGTTAAAGGAACTGGAAGATCCCACAGAAGAGGATATCCTGGAGTATCTTTCCGGAAATCTGTGCCGTTGCTCGGGATTTGTGGGACAGACCAGAAGTATCCTGAAATTTCTCGACTATAAAAAAGGACAGGAGGAAGGAAAATGAAATACGTAAACAAGCCGGTGCCAAAAACAGATGCAATGTCGCTGGTAACCGGAAAACCGGTCTATACCGATGATCTTGCACCTTCTGACTGCCTGATCGTCAAGATCTTAAGAAGTCCTCATGCCAATGCTTGGGTGGAAGAGATCAAGACAGATGCTGCAAAGAAGATCGAGGGGATTGCCTGTGTTCTGACCTATGAGGATGTTTCCCACAAAAGATTTACTCTGGCCGGGCAGACAGCGCCTGAGATCAGTCCATGGGATCGTTATATCATAGATAAGCATGTGCGTTTTGTAGGGGATCCGGTTGCCATCGTAGCCGGTGAGACAGAAGAGGCAGTAGATAAAGCCCTGAAACGCATTAAGGTAAAATATCGTGTGGAGGAAGCAGTTCTGGATATCCACACAGCCAAGGATAATCCCATTCTGGTGCACCCGGAGGATGACTGGTATATGCCGATCCCGGCCGGTGGAGATAATAAGCGTAATCTCTGTTCCTCCAATGTAGAAGAAGTGGGTGATGTGGATGCCATGCTGGAAAAATGTGCGTATACAGTAGACCAGGTTTACCACACAAAGGCAAATCAGCAGACCATGATGGAGACCTTCCGTACCTACTGTTATATGGACCATTTTCAGAGACTGACGGTGGTTTCTTCCACTCAGATCCCGTTTCATATCCGAAGGATCGTAGGAAATGCGCTGAACATTCCGTCTTCTAAAGTTCGTGTGATCAAGCCTCGTATCGGAGGCGGCTTTGGTGCAAAACAGTCTTCTGTCAGTGAGGTTTTCCCGGCACTGGTAACATGGGTTACCGGGCGTCCGTCCAAGATCGTTTTTTCCAGAAAGGAATCCATGATCGCGTCTTCTCCGCGTCATGAGATGGAAGTCCATATCCGTATGGGTGCAGACGAAAACGGCATTGTAAAGGCGATCGATCTTTATACTCTTTCCAACACCGGTGCCTATGGAGAGCATGGGCCTACAACCGTAGGACTTTCCGGCCATAAATCCATTGCGCTGTATCGTCATACGGAAGCCTACCGTTTTGCCTATGACGTTGTTTACACCAATATGCAGGCAGCTGGCGCATATCGTGGCTATGGTGCCACACAGGGTATTTTTGCTGTGGAGTCCGCAGCAGATGAGCTGGCTCATAAGATGGGTATGGATCCGGTAAAATTCCGTGAGCTGAACATGCCAATGGAGGGAGAGGCACTTCCGGGATATCCGGATGTACCGATCAACGGCAGCTGTACCATGGATAAATGTCTTGCCCGTGCAAAGGAAATGATCGGATGGGATGAGAAATATCCGTTCCGTGATATGGGTAACGGCAAAGTACGGGGTGTCGGCATCGCCATGGCCATGCAGGGCTCATCTATTGCAGGGATCGATGTCGGCGGAGCAGACATTAAATTAAATGAGGATGGTTCCTATACCCTGGCACTTGGCTGTTCTGATATGGGAACCGGCTGTGATACCATTCTTGCCCAGATGGCAGCAGACTGTCTGGATACAGATATGAAAAATATCGTGGTATTCAGTGTGGATACAGATATTTCTCCTTATGATTCCGGTTCTTATGCATCTTCTACAACCTACGCTACCGGAAATGCCGTGATCCAGGCATGCGGAGAACTCAGAAAGAGAATCCACGCTTTTGGCGCACAGATGCTTGGGGTATCTGCAGAGGATTCTGATTTTGACGGAGAAAAAGTCCGCACAGAAGACGGAAAAGAGGTAACGCTGCAGCAGATCGCAGGAAAAGCAACCTGTGGAGTCTGCAGTGAGCTTCAGGTTGTAAAAGAATATTCTTCTCCGATCTCTCCGCCACCGTTTATGGTAGGTGCAGCTGAAGTGGAGATCGATAAGGAAACCGGACAGATCGATGTCGTTGATTATGTGGGCGTGATCGACTGTGGAACCCCGATCAATCCAAATCTTGCCAGAGTGCAGGCAGAAGGCGGTATCGGTCAGGGTATCGGAATGGTTCTGTATGAGGATATCCAGTATACAGATAAGGGAAAGATCCGTAACAATTCCTTTATGCAGTATAAGATCCCCAACCGTATGGATATTCCGAAGGTACGGATCGAGTTTGAAAGCAGCTACGAGAAGACAGGTCCTTTCGGTGCAAAATCCATTGGTGAGCTTGTGATCGATACACCTTGTCCGGCCATTGCCAATGCGGTTTATAATGCAACAGGTGTACGTGTCAGAGAGCTCCCGATCACTCCGGAAAAAGTTGCGATGGGAATTCTTGAGCAGGAAGCCGGAGAGAAGAAATGAATATGGTGATCAAATGTCTGCTGGCAGCTTTGTGGCTGCTGGCAGTTCCGTGGGCAGCCGGAGGGACAGTCTTTTACAAAAGTAAAAAGAAATCCATGGGCATGTATCTTCTTGCCGGGTATCTTCTGATGTTTTCCGTTGCGGAACTGATGATACTTCCGATGATGTGGGCAAAACTTTCGCTGCATATTCTGGAATACAGTTTTGCGGGAGTTATGGCTGTGGCAGCTGTGGCAGGATTTATTTTTATGTGCAGAGAAAAACGTATGTCCGGAAACGGTGAAAAAAAACACATGGAAACATCGGTATATTTCTGGATTGCGGCAGTGCTGATCATTTTTCAGCTGGCGGTTGCATCATTTCTGGCACATATGGATGCCGACGATGCTTTTTATGTGGCAACTGCCACAACGTCTGTACATACAGATACGATTTTTTCCATAAATCCATATACCGGTTATGCATATGCACATCTGCCAAGCAGATACGTTCTGTCGCCGTTTCCGGTGTTTCTTGCAGTGGTGAGTTCTCTCTGCGGATTTCATCCGGCGATTGTGGCACATATGATATTTCCGGCAGTATTTATTTTTATGGCTTATGTGGTCTTATATCAGTATGCAAAAAAATGGTTCCCTGAACAAAAGAACGCCAGGGGAATTTTTATGATATTCTGTGCAGTATTGATCTGGTTTTCGGGATATTCCATTTATAATTCAGAAAACTTTCAGATGATTCGTATCTGGCAGGGAAAAGCCTGCCTGGCTTCTGTTTTTCTTCCATTGCTTCTGTATCTGGGTTGCTGCATTATTCTGGAGAAGCAAAGGGAATATACGTGGCTTTTGCTTCTGATGGCAGATATTTCCTGTTGTCTGCTTTCTTCCATGGGGATTATTCTGGCATGTATCATGCTGGTGGTTCTTATGGTGATGGGACTGGTGCGGTTTCGAAGCCTTGAAAAAGCTGCATGTACGGCACTGTGCTGTCTGCCATCCCTGATTCTGGGAGCAATATATATTGTGATCCGATAGGAGAAGAGAATGAAAGAAATCGTTACATGGGCTGTTACCATATGGGATATGTACTGGGGCAATGGATGGGTACAATATCTGCTGGCGCTTAGTGGAATTGGTATACTGATTCTGGGAAGAAAGAAAGGGATCGCACTCAGACTGTTTTTTTATACGGTTCTTCTGCTGGGGTTGTTTTTCTGTCCTGTATCCGGACGCGTGATTATGCGTTGTATAGGAGAGAGCGTATACTGGAGAGTTCTCTGGCTTTTGCCTACAGTACCTGTAATTGCAGGCGGTTTTACAGAAGTTGTGAGCAGGTCGAAAAATGGAATTTTGCAGGCAGTTCTGACGGCGGTTCTTGTGGGGGCAGTCGTTATTTCCGGAACAGGCATGATAAAAGCTGGGAATTTTGAAAGAGTTTATAACCATCGGCAGGTTCCGGATGAAATTGCAATGATTTGCAACAAAATCAATGCTGACAGAAACAAAAGGGAAGTAAGAATTGCAGCAGATGAATATGCGGCATCTTATATCCGGGTTTATGATCCGTCACTGAAAATGGTATATGGACGAAGAGGATATGGGGCTGCGGATAAAACTATAAAAAATCTGTATAAACAGATTACTTCCGAGATTCCGGATGGAAAAACAGTATCCGATCTGGCGAATACTGCAGAATGTACCTATGTAGTTATGGTACCTCCGAATGAAAAATTTCTTCAGGATATGGAGAATGGAGGGTACCGTATTCTGGATACGGTGGATCTGTATTATATTTTTGTATGTGAGCAGTACAGATAAAGGATTTCAGGCGTGGATATCATTGCAATCTGCGCCTGAAATAACACAAAATGTATAATGAATGTACACTGTTCAAAAAAATCTTTACAATTTCAGGCTTTTGTGCTAAAATCAAAGACAGTGTAAACCTACTTTGATAATTTCATACCTGATTTAGAAGTTATGTTTTTCATTATGCACCTGTAGCTCAGTGGATAGAGCAGTGGTTTCCGGTACCATGTGCGGGGGTTCGATTCCCTTCAGGTGTGTTACCCGGGACAGTGGGAATTGTTCCGGCGTGTTGTTATGATAAGGAGGACAAGAACTTGGATGATTTCAGAGAATGGTTATCAGATAACCTTCGCTATTTTATGCTAGGCGGAGCAATTCTGGTGATCGTGCTTGTTCTGATCTTTGGCGTCCGCGCCTGTGTTGGAGGTAAGAAGGGGAATTCCAATGAAGATCAGAAAACAGCCCAAAGTAACCAGGAAAATGATCCTTCTTCTCCGGCAAATGATGGGGAGACAGACGAGAAGAAAGACGCCAGTCCCGCGACAGATACGAATGCGGAGACAACCATGGAAAAAGCCAGCACGGAAGTAACCGAGCTGATTCAAAGCTATTATAAAGCTTTTGGGGAAAAAGACATTGCAACACTTAAGACGATTGAGGACGGATTTACACCGGCCGATGAGTCACAGATTAATTCAAGGGATTATATTGATGGGTATGAAGTACAGGATGTTTATGCGAAAAAAGGATTAACGGACGATTCGTATGTCGTTTATGTGGTCTTTAATTATATCTGTACAGGTATTGAGACTCCGGTTCCGGCGCTGAGTCAGTTTTATGTAGAAACGGACAGTGACGGCAGCCTGAAGATCAAAGGTGGTGCTGATGAAGATGCAGATATCAGTGCCTATGTAAAAAAACTGGAATCTGGAAAAGATGTGCAGGATCTCATCACAAAAGTAAAAGCGGATTATGAAGCAGCGCAGGCGAGTGATTCGGCCTTGGCAGAATTTCTTCAGGGACTTGGTGATGATGCAAGTGCTTCCGCAGATGTGGGAACAGTACTTACAGTTACAGAGGACTGTAATGTTCGTGCTTCAGCAGATTCAGAGGGTGAGGTTATCGGTGGACTTTCTGCAGGAACGGAAGTTGAGAAGAAGGGGCAGGAAGGCGACTGGATACAGGTTGATTATGATGGACAGACCGGATATATATACAGTGGTCTGTTAGAGTAGTAAGGGTAATAAAAATGCAGGTTCTTTCTGGAACCTGCATTTTTTGAGTTTGCGCGCCATGGGCGCGCTCTAACGGGTGTAAGTCCCGAACATGCCCAGATA